>JANMLZ010000054.1:0-50492 GCA_031372825.1 Cyanobacteria bacterium OTE_58_metabat_593
ATTCTAAAAAATCTTACAAGCGTTTGCACAGGTGGCGTTATTCCCCGACTGCTTGTTACGGCAATAACGAAGTTCACTTGCATCCTTACAAAATTCGCAGGCTTTCTGTTGCAGAAACCTTGGCTATTCAGTCTCTGCCTAAAAAGTTTGCGCTGCCGGCTAATATGACGCTAACTAATATGTTTAAAACTGTGGGGAATGGGGTTCCTTACTTAGCATCTAAAGGTATTGCTCAAACTATTTTACAGTTTTTAAAGGTCGAATAAATAGATAGATACTTGAGCTGTAGGGTGTGTGAGGGCGAGTAATTTTTGAATTCAAACTGTGAGATTTTTAACCCTCACGCACCGCGATAACTAGATCTTGGTGCGTGAGCCGCGGTTTAAGATTTATTTATTGGTGGCGCAAGTTAATCGCCGCGCCTCACACACCCTACAGGTTTGTGAAAGTTGTTTTTTAAGGAATTAAGAAAAATAAAAGTTCACAAGGAGTTTAGACTTGTTATATAATAAGTTGTTAAGGTTGACAACCTAGATTTTTTATTTGACTGCAATTCGCCATGACTGTTAAACCCCGCCGCTATCACATTACCACTTTCGGATGCCAGATGAACAAAGCCGACTCCGAACGGATGGCCGGCATTCTGGAAAATATGGGCTTTGAGTTTTCGGAAGACCCAAACGAAGCTAGCTTAATTCTCTACAATACTTGTACTATTCGAGACAATGCCGAACAAAGAGTTTATTCTAACCTGGGAAGGCAGGCTAATCGCAAGCGCAAAGAACCCGGTTTGACTTTAATTGTAGCAGGATGTGTGGCTCAGCAGGAAGGTGAAGCGCTACTGCGAAGAGTACCAGAATTAGACTTGGTAATGGGGCCGCAACACGCTAATCGACTTGAAGATTTGCTGGAACAAGTTTTTCAGGGAAATCAAGTTGTGGCGACTGAAGCGGTTGAGATTATGGAGGATATTACTAAGCCTCGCCGCGATAGTAAGGTGACGGCTTGGGTGAATGTAATTTATGGTTGCAATGAACGCTGTACTTATTGTGTTGTGCCGAATGTTCGCGGGGTTGAACAGTCGCGAACACCAGAAGCAATTCGCGCCGAAATGGAGGATTTGGGCCGCAAAGGTTATAAGGAAGTAACTTTGTTGGGGCAAAATATTGATGCTTATGGTAGAGATTTGCCTGGGACTAAACCGGATGGCAGTAATCAGCATACTTTGACTGATTTGCTTTATTTTGTGCAGGATATTCCGGGAGTCGATCGCATTCGATTTGCTACTAGCCACCCGCGCTATTTTACGGAACGCTTAATTAAGGCTTGTGCGGAATTACCGCAGGTTTGTGAACATTTTCATATTCCGTTTCAGTCTGGTGATAATGATATTTTGAAGGCGATGTCGCGGGGTTATACTCAGGAGAAATATCTGCGAATTATTGATACAATTCGCCGTTATATGCCTGATGCTTCGGTGACTGCGGATGCGATTGTTGGCTTTCCTGGGGAGACGGAAGCGCAGTTTGAGAAGACTTTGAAGTTGATTGAAGATGTTGGTTTCGATTTGGTGAATACGGCGGCTTATTCGCCTCGGCCAGGGACACCGGCGGCTTTGTGGGAAAATCAGTTGAGTGAGGAGGTGAAAGCCGATCGCCTACAACGGATCAATCATATGGTGACAACAACGGCTATGGGACGTTCACAGCGCTATTTGGGACGTGTGGAAGAGGTATTAGTCGAAGTCCAAAATCTCAAAGATCCAAGTCAGGTGATGGGGCGCACGCGCGGTAATCGTCTGACATTTTTCAAGGGCGATATTGCAGAATTAGCTGGTAAAATAGTGCAGGTTAAGATTACAGATATTCGCGCTTTTAGCTTGACAGGGGAAATGGTGGAAAATTGGTAATGGGGAATTGGGAATGGGGAATTGGGAATTGGGAATTGGGAATTGGGAATTGGGAATTGGTAAATAGTAGGTTGAGTCGAGAAACTCAACCTACTAAATAATCACTGATGACTGATGACTGATGACTGATGACTGCTGACTAAATATTAGCGAGCCGGAGCTGGCCGAGCTGGAGCCGGAGCTGGGCGAGCCGGAGCCGGAGCAGTCCGAGCCGGAGCCGGAGCAACCTGTGGATTTTGGTTTCCAGCACCGGCTGGTTGGAGCGATCGGACAAATTCCAGCGACTCCCGAGACGGAACCAAAATCATTTGGGTCAAAAACGGGTCATTCTCAGTACGCAAAGCTTCCAAAACGCTCTCCAAGTTCACCACCTCAATCTTAATTGAGGCAGTCACATTCGGCTGCTGCTGCTTAAAACGCTCGACCATTCCCTGCAATTCCTCCTTGTTAAAAAACAGGGGAATCACCTCTTGCTGGCCCCGTTGAATCGTCAAATAACCATTTTCCGGGCCACCTCTCGCCAAAAACAGAGGTACACCGTTGAACTCGTTAACTTGTTGGCCAGTTTGCTGAAGTACAGTTTTAGCCGACTGCACCTGCTGCGGAGCCGGAACGAAAGCAAACTGCACTTCCTCTGGCTTGCCTTTATTTGCTTGAGTGATCTGATAAATTTCCCCCAGCGACACCGGCATCACGCGCACCGACGCCGCCAACTGAGGATTTCTAGTTTTCAGTTGATCGACAAAAGCTTGAGCATCTTTCTGGCTGATGAAAATTCCCGCCACGGAAGCATTACCGGTTTGACCTTGACCCTGCTTCGGAACAGAAGCGATTAGGGGCGCACCAGTCGCGTCTGTAATCGTAAATACTGGTACCGGGCGCAATTTTTCCAAAATTTGCGGCTCGGGGATTGCCAGTGCAGACATCTTGCCAATGAGCGGCGGGGCAAACAGAGTGCTGCCGGCAATCCCCAATATTGCACCCAAACGAACTAATGATTTCATGTTTTTTCCATCAGGAGCGATCCTGAAACACATTAGCGCAAAGATTGGCGTCTTCGCACGATCGGCAAAAACTGCCTCAATCTGTTTTCACTTTAAGCAAGTCTAAACATCAGAGCCAGTTTCTGTTTCAGTCTATTATTTCAAATTGTGCGATCGGGATGACAGGATTTGAACCTGCGACATCCTGCTCCCAAAGCAGGCGCGCTACCAAGCTGCGCTACATCCCGTTGTAATAGTTATCTATCCTTTAATACCTAACCACAAAACCCCCGACTTGTCAAGCTTTTTTTTATTTTAGTTTTCGATGCAGCTACGCCGAACTTGTCTTTGCTGTTGTGCAGTTCGATCGGGCGAAGAGTTGATTTCGCTGCGGGGATACATTCTATCGTAACTGACCGCAGCACAAGGCCCAGGAGGCGTTGGCAGCGTCAATTGCATTTCGTCAACAAATCAACGCTGACCTGCACCTCAAGAGCTAATCTGGATACCAAAACATACCTTTAATCCCCTCTGGATCGGACATAAAGCCCAAATTTCGGTAGAAATCCACCACTTGAGGGTCAGCAAATAAGGTAATGTTGCTGATGTCTTCACTGCGGAGTTTTTTAATGATGTATTTCATCAGTGCCTTGCCCATGCCTTTACCCTGATAGTCAGGATGAACTACCACATCCCAAAGCGTGGCATTAAAAGCATGGTCTGAAGTCGCTCTGGCGAAACCTACCAGCCGTCGCTGGCTGCCCCGCATCTCCCACATAGAGACGACTAGGAAGCTGTGTACAATAGCTTTTTTGACTTTACGCAGGGGACGGCGGGACCAACCCACTGCATTACAGAGTTCTTCGAGTTCGTAGAGGTCAATGTCCCGATCGCAACTGAAAAAGATGCGAGCGTTGCCGCTGGCGGGTTTGCGAAAGGTTGGGGAAAGCGGATCGCCTAACCCAACAGTCACATCTTCCTCAAGTTCCGCTGTTTGGGGTACAGAGGCAGACTCAGAACTACTAAATAAGTTTTTCCAAAAACCCATGCAGGCGCGGTTAAGGTAGTAGAAGTTGGACGATATGAAAGAGAACCCGACAGATAAACCCACTCCGATCGGTGTGGGATGAATTGAGGGTAGCTTTTTGAGCAACAGTTTACGGTACACTCATCTTACGCCGAAAATAGCCATTTGTCGTCCAACATTCAGTCTGTGCTTTTTGGTTCTCCTCTATTTGGGTAGAACTTTTCGGCTCGGCTGTAACCGGACAAGCCTCTGGCAAGGTAAAATTTGTTGGTGAACCAGAGCAGAGGCATTTTAAGAATTGCTTCTTTTAAGTGCTGGCGCGATCGACAGAACTTTACGGCTGATGAGAAATACCACTCTCAATGACGCAACCGTGACATTCAGAGATATGTTCCAAAACAGATTTGACTTCTGCTGCTTTTAGTGAGGAGATGAGGACAATTTAAGTCTAATCGTCAAGTCTAAAATCCCATTGCCTGCTTGGCATGGGAGAATCAATACCTAGTATATCTCCCGCACCTTCTCCTCAATTATGGCTTCGGGTTTAAAACCATCTACACTAGAACTTCTCAAGCGCTTTAACCGAGCGTTTCCGCAGTTTTATGAGCAATTTGTCAGCAGCGAAATCCAACTGCAAAACCTCAAATTAGCTTACCAACTTTACAAAACTCGGCAAGCAGTCATCGAAATCAGAGCCGAAGGTAACAAAAGTGCCCTGCATTTTGCTTACCGAAACCAGTCTTTTTTACTGAGCGATATTTTTGGAGTCCTCGCGGCTTACGGACTGACGATTCATAGTCTGAGTCTGTATGGTCAAATTTACCCGCCGATGCTGGTATTTATCAAATTGGTGGTATCTCGCGGTGGCAAGATACTGGCAGATAAAACAGCCGAAAATGTCTGTAGGGCGGTTCGAGAGGCCTTGGCGGGGCATTTTGAGGTGGAAGAAATGTTGGCTGTGGAGTTTAATTTAGACGCGGGTTTGGAGGATGTGGCAACTGAATTCTACGTCGATCCGGTTTTCCACTTGCCAGCTCTGCTGATTGAAGCAGATAATCAGCCTGGACTTTTTTACAAAGTTATGTATGCCATCTGGCAAGAGGATTTGTTGGTGGTAAATGCTAATTTACTGGTTTGGCGGGGGCGAACTCGCCTGATTCTCTATTTGTTGGGCCCTAATGAAAGTTTAATTCCTGAGTATCTGGGGCAGAAAATCGCTGAGGGGGTGCGACAAAGATTGCTGGGCGAGAGATTTTAGCTGAAGTGGCAGACGACAATTACTCGCGCGATAATTTTTGATGCTAATGCCTCTTTGTTGATTTCGGGATAGGATAAAAATATGGCAACCATCGACATCCTAGGAGTTCGGCACGCTTACGATTTGACGGCTCCGACTGCAACAACTTCCCCGGTTCTGGTATTTGTCCACGGCTGGCTGTTAAGCCGCCGCTACTGGCAACCTTTGATCGATCGCTTGGCACAAAACTATCAGTGCCTTACCTACGATTTGCGCGGGTTTGGAGATTCTCAACCGGACGGTGGCGGGTGTTCGGAGTCGCTAAATTCCTGCTATACTCCCGCAGCTTACGCTCGCGATTTGGAAATTTTACTCGAAAAACTGGATATTTCTGGTGCTTGGCTGGTGGGACATTCTTTGGGCGGTACGATCGCTCTTTGGGGAGCTAGCCAATTGTCCGATCGCATTAAAGGCGTCATCTGCATCAATGCAGGCGGCGGCATCTATC
Source organism: Cyanobacteria bacterium OTE_58_metabat_593 (assembly GCA_031372825.1). GTDB lineage: Bacteria > Cyanobacteriota > Cyanobacteriia > Cyanobacteriales > Microcoleaceae > Microcoleus. The sequence continues at coordinate 5,665 of JANMLZ010000054.1, forward strand.
TAAAGGAAGAATTCGAGCGGTTTCGAGCAGTCGGCAAGCAGCTAGTGAAAATGCGTCCCCGCTGGCTGCCTCACTTGCCCTTAGCAGATTTCGTGTTTGCCCGCGATTCTGTGGCAGGCTCGATCGGTCGATCCTGGGGAAAGCAGCGCTTGAGAGATTTCGTAGCGGCTCATCCAGAGGCAGCTTTGGGGGCTTTGTTGGACTCCACCACAGAAGCGGAAATTCACCTGTTGCCGCAAATAGTGTCCCAACTCAAGCAGCCTGTTTATTTTATTGCTGGCACTAAAGACAAGATTATGGAACCAAAATACGTGCTGCATTTGGCTAGCTTTCACTGGATGTTCCAAGGTTGCGGCGAGAATGTCCTTCAGCTTGATTGCGGTCATTTGGCAATGGTGGAACAGCCGGATGCCGTGGCTAGTTACCTGCAAAATATTCTGAACGAACACAGTTAAAGGGTATGGGGCATGGGGCATCGGGCATGGGGCATCGGGTACACACCCGGCTCATGGAAGCGAAGCTCCCAAATTGAAAGTTATATCAAATCCTCTCTTCTTCGGAATGATATAAACGGAGGACATGGCTTGGCCTTTGTCCCTACAATTAATGGGTAGGGACAAAGGCCAAGCCGTGTCCTCGGTATCTTCCTTCTTCCTTCTTCCCTCTTCCCTCTATCCTTTACATCCGTTACATCCGTTACATCCGTTACAAAATCCGTTGCCGAACTTCCTTAACCTAAAATCTGTTATGTTTAAATAGACAAGTCTGCCCGATCGCCCTTTTGGGACAGACGTTTCGATTAAATAGTGGCTTTCAACTCTAAATTCTAATTCTACTTAAATATCTGTGCGCGTTAACCTCACCGATCGGCAACAACACATCCTTTGGGCAACGGTTCGCCACTACATAGCTACAGCGGAACCCGTTGGCTCAAAAGCTTTGGCTGACGAATTCAACCTCAGCGTCAGCCCAGCGACAATTCGGAATGCGATGGGGACTCTTGAAAAAGCTGGACTGCTCTATCAGCCCCACACTTCAGCCGGACGAATCCCCTCTGACTCCGGCTACCGAATTTATGTAGACCAGTTAATTCAGCCGTCTGATACGCTGGCTCGCAAGGTGGAACAGGTACTAGATCAGCTTAATTGGTCGGATGGTCGGATGGACGCGGCACTTCGCGGTGCTGCTCAAATTCTGGCAACTATCAGCGGCTACATTGCGATGATTACCATACCGCAAACTAATATGGCTTGTTTGCGACACCTGCAACTGGTGCAGCTAGAGCCGGGAAAAGTGATGCTGATCGTGGTGACGGATGCCTACGAAACTCAGTCGGTTTTGGTGCAATTGCCCAAAGGCGCAGAAGGTAATTTGCCTGATGTGGAAATCGTCGATCGCGAATTGCAGATTTTATCGAATTTTTTGAACAGCAAGTTGCGCGGACGATCGCTCTCGGAACTCTCGACTGTAGACTGGAGCGAATTAGACCGAGACTTTGAACTGTACGCTGAGTGGATGGAAACTATGCTGGTTGCTTTGAGCAGCCGTCAAAGCAATCCAACTTACACGCGGATTCTGATCGGCGGTTTGGCAGAAGCGCTGCGCTTGCCCGATTTTTCGCAGTTGCAGCAAGTTCAAACCTTGGTACAACTGCTCGAACAAGAGCAGGAACTGCTTTGGCCTTTGATTTTTGAATCGCCTGAGTTGGACACGCCCGGGAAGCGGGTAACGGTGCGTATTGGCTCGGAAAATTCCTTAGAACCAATTCGTGGATGTACTCTGATTTCTTCGATTTACCGCCGGGGATCGGTGCCGGTTGGTAGTGTTGGGGTTTTGGGGCCGACGCGGATGGTTTACGAAAATGCGATCGCGGTGGTGGAAGCTGCGGCGGATTATTTGTCGGAAGCGATAGGCGGAAATCGAGTCAATTTTCCCAGCGACTGATTCTTGTCGATCGCACAATCCCTTGTTAGATACACCCAATTTGATCGTCCTAAGCTTAACTGGTTTGGGGTTTTCTTGTCTGCGAATGCACTCGCAACATGAAGAAACCTGGTTGGTTGACAAAAAACTCCGCTTTTAGGCTCTGGCTGGGCCGATAAACTAAAGGAATGCTGCTTATTGATATGAGATGGGATCGATCGCTCAAGAGCCCCAGCCAGAAATCAATAGAAGACGCGCGGAATCCGTAGGCTGAAAAATGTCCAAATATTAAGACATTTTTGAGAGATCGTCAAAAAAATATAAAAAAGATTAATCTTGATAAGAAAGCTATATTTCTTTTGAAAATAGCCCGCGTTAGACAACTGCATATAACTGGCAGCAAATTTGGCCGATTGCAACTTCAAAAAAGATGTAACTGCTGAGTTAAGATCGAAACTAAATTTAGGGAATTTTCTTTTAGCATTCAATGAAATCGACCGATAAAACTAAAAATACCTTTGCGATTACAACCCCCCTGTACTATGTAAACGATTTACCTCACGTTGGCAGCGCTTACACGACTATGGCTGCGGATGCCCTAGCCAGATTTGAGCGGCTGCGGGGCAAATCTGTTTTGCTAATTACGGGGACGGACGAGCACGGGCAGAAAATTCAACGCACGGCTGAGAGTTTGGGACGATCGCCCCAAGCTCACTGTGACCTCGTTGTTCCAGGATTTGAAGCGCTTTGGAAGCAACTAGACATCCAGTACGATCGCTTTATCCGCACAACTTCGCGGCGTCACGAGCATATTGTCAAAGAATTTTTCCAGCGTGTCTGGAACTCCGGCGACATCTACTTGAACGAGCAAAAAGGCTGGTACTGCGTCTCCTGCGAAGAATTCAAAGATGAACGCGATTTGCTACCGGGAAATCGATGTTCCATTCATACCAGTAAGGAAGTTGAGTGGCGTGACGAGGAAAATTACTTTTTTCGCCTGTCGCGGTATCAAGACAAACTGCTGGCCTTGTACGCGGAACGTCCCGACTTCATCGCGCCAGAAAGCCGACGCAACGAAGTGCTTAGCTTCGTCAATTCGGGACTGCAAGACTTTTCGATTTCTCGGGTGAATCTCGAATGGGGCTTGCCGATACCAGTTGACCCGAGCCACACCATTTACGTCTGGTTTGACGCTTTGGTGGGATACGTGACGGCTCTGCTCGATCCGGACACTGACCCGATGCTAGAGAATGCTTTATCTAAATGGTGGCCGATCGATCTGCACTTGATCGGCAAAGATATTCTCCGCTTCCACGCCGTTTATTGGCCAGCAATGCTGATGTCAGCGGGTCTACCGATGCCGGGGCGCGTCTTCGCACACGGTTTTTTGACCAAAGATGGCAAAAAAATGGGGAAAACGGAGGGGAATACTTTAAACCCAGTCGAATTGGTGAATAAGTACGGCGCTGATGCAGTTCGTTACTATTTCCTCAAAGAAATTGAGTTCGGAGAAGATGGCGATTTTAACGAAACTCGGTTTATCAATACATTGAATGCTGAGCTAGCAAATGATTTGGGAAATTTGCTTAACCGCACGTTAAACATGGCTCGCAAATATTGTGACGGCTACGTTCCAAATGTGTCTGGCGAAAACATTTCCGACGACAACCTTCTCAAGGGTATGAGCCTGGATTTGGGCGATCGAGTAGCTGGTTTTTACGAAGAGTTGGCTTTTAGTAAGGCTTGCGAAGCCGTGCTTGCATTAGTTAGAGCCGGGAACAAGTTTATTGACGTACAAGCACCTTGGAGTTTGTATAAGCAAGGACATTTAGAAAGTGTCCAACAAGTGCTATATTCTGTTCTGGAATCTGTTAGACTAGCATCTTACCTTTTATCGCCGATTATTCCGAATATCAGCACTGCTATCTATCAGCAGTTGGGTTTTTCAATTGACTTTAACGATCGGGTTGCCGTTAACAGTTTAGCGACTTTTGCAGCTCATGCTGCCTGGGGCGCTTTGCCTGCAAACCAAACTCTGGGGGAACCCCAACCTGTTTTTAAGCGGCTCGAACTGCTCCAAACAGTACCTTCATAGTTGGCAGCCAGCGCTGGGGGTGCTATAACAGATTACGAATTAGCACTTATTTGATTACCAATCTTTCATAAAAATTGAGGCATAACAATCATGTTGAATAGAATAGAAAGCAACGACCTTTTTACGCCGGAACAGGTTCTAGAAAATCGGGGTCGAGTAGCCATTTTTATTGATGGGTCTAACCTTTTTTACGCGGCTTTGCAGTTGGGGATTGAGATTGATTACACTAAGCTGCTGTGCCGTTTAACAGCGGGTTCGCGGCTGCTGCGGTCTTTTTTCTACACGGGTGTCGATCGCACGAACGAGAAACAGCAAGGGTTTTTGCTGTGGATGCGCCGCAACGGCTACCGCGTGATTTCTAAGGATTTGGTGCAATTACCAGACGGCTCTAAGAAGGCCAACTTAGATGTAGAAATTGCTGTGGATATGATGGCTTTGGTCGGCTCTTACGACACGGCGGTTTTGGTGAGCGGTGACGGCGATTTGGCTTATGCTGTGGATGCTGTGAGCTATCGCGGCGTGCGGGTGGAAGTCGTGAGTTTGCGATCGATGACGAGCGATAGTTTGATCAATGTAGCCGATCGCTACATCGATTTGGAAATGATTAAGGATGACATCCAAAAAACATCGCGCCCTAATTATGCTTATCGCCCACTGTCGGGCCTAAGCTTGATGGACGAACACGACGACAGATAAGAATTTGATAATCGGTAATAGGTAATGGGTAATAGCTGATGGGTTGAATAATTGAAAATTAGAAGTTAAAAATTTAGCTCAAATATGACAGATTTTTGATTAGTGTTTTTAATTAGCCAATTACCAATTATCAATACTCAATGCCCAATGCCCAATTATCGATTACCAATGATTACTCTCAAATCCCAAATTCCCAGTTTCAAATCACCAAAGTTAATGCTGCTATTTTTGGCAGCATTAATCTTGGGGATTGGTGCTTGTGCGCCTCCGCAAGAGGCTCAAAAAAGCAAATTAGCCGATGATATCAAAACTGCTCAGCAGTCAAATAGCACTTTAACTTTGAACAAAGTAACCCTAGAACAAGCAAACGAAAAGGGCGAGACGTTCTGGAAAGTAAAATCTACAAATGCCGTTTACAGCAAAGATAACAAGATAGTTAACGTTCAGAAACCAGTAGGCAAATTGTTTCAGGACGGCAAAGAAATTTATGACATTCAAGGAGAAACTGGGCAGGTATTTCAGGAAGGAAATCAAGTTTTTCTAAAAGGTAATATAGTCGCTACAGACCTGAAAAATGGAGTGGTATTGCGCGGAAATGAGTTGGAGTGGCGGCCGAAGGAAGATGTTTTAGTTATCCGCAATAATTTGACGGGAGACCACAAACAAGTTAATATTTCAGCGAAGGAAGCGCGGGTTTTCAGTAGGGCTAAGAGGATGGAGTTATTCGGATCTGTGGTGGCGAATGTTAAAGATCCGGTGCTGCAATTGCGAACTGAGCACTTAGTCTGGTTTGTGGAGCAACAAAAGGTCAACAGCGACAAACCAACTCAAATTGACAGATATAAAGATAAAAAATTAACAGACAGTGGTTTTGCGGATAAGGTAGATGTAGACTTAAAAACCAAGATTGGGACGTTGACGCAAAACGCTCAATTGATGCCATCAGATCCGCCGCTGCAAATAGAAAGCAGTTTGATGAGTTGGAATTTTCCGGCGCAAAATGTGGTTTCGCCGGGGCCTGTGAAGGTTTTTCACCGCGTGGAAAAGGTGACGATGACTGGCGATACGGGGCGGGGAGATTTAGATAAAAAAATATTTTATTTGACGGGAAATGTGGTAGGAATTGGGGAAAAACGTCAATCTCAATTAAATACCGATCGCGTAACGTGGTATTTGACTAACCAGACCTTCGACGCAGAAGGAAATGTGGTTTACAAGCAACTAAATCCGGTGTTTAATTTGACTGGGCCGAAGGCTTCGGGAGAGCTGAAAAATCAAACTGTGGTTGTCAAAGGTAACGGTGGTGGTGGCCAAGTTGTGACGGAGTTTGTGCCGGATGAGAATAAGGGCGTTTTGGGGCAGTAGATTGGATTTGCAACCGCAGATGTTGGCAGATGGACGCTGATGAACGCAGATCTAATTAAGATTAGATTTGTTGTTGAGTGGGGGCGGGTTTATGAGATTAATTGATTTTAGGCAATTATTTTCCGTAAAACCCGCCTCTACAATTTTTTGACAATTGTGTAATATATTTGACGCTTTCTACAACTGTCCAAAACCTTTTTTGGGCTTATCTTTTTTCTTTTTCTTCTTCTGCTGGCCGCCCATGTAGCCCCGGGAACCGGGCTGCATTCCGCCAGGGCCGCCCATTCCTGGCATTCCCGGCATTCCGGGCAATCCTCCCATGCCGGTAAAGTTGCCTTGACTCATTTGCTGCATCATGGTACGCATTTTCTGAAAATCGCTTACCAGCTTGGTTACGTCGTTTTCAGCGTAGCCTGCGCCTTTGCCGATGCGACGGCGGCGGGATGGAGAACTTGCTAAAAGTTCGGGGTTGCGGCGTTCTTCAGTTGTCATGGAATTAATCATGGCTTCGGTGCGTTTTAACTGCACTTCTCCCTGCCGCATTTGTTCGTCTGAGAGTTTGTTCATCCCGGGAATCATTTTCATGATGCCGCCGAGGGAACCCATGTTTTTTAACAGTCTGGTTTGTTTGAGAAAGTCGGTAAAGTCAAACTTTGCCGTGAGCATTTTCTCTTGCATCTTTTCGGCATCGGCGATGTCGAATTCTTCTTGCGCTTTTTCGACTAGCGTCAAGACATCGCCCATACCGAGGATTCTTGATGCCATGCGATCGGGATAAAATGGCTGTAAGGCTTCCACTTTTTCGCCGACACCGACAAATTTAATCGGCGCGCCGGATATTTGCCTTACTGATAAGGCTGCACCACCACGGCTGTCGCCGTCTAATTTGGTTAAGATTGCGCCGGTAATACCGATTTGATCGTGAAAGGTGCGGGTTAAATTTGCCGCTTCTTGGCCTGTCATGGCATCTACAACTAACAGCGTTTCGTGGGGTTGTACTGTTTGTTTGATGCGAAGCAATTCGGCCATCATGTCTTGGTCGATTTGCAGGCGGCCTGCTGTATCGACGATGATGGTATCGACGCCTAGTTGTTTGCCGTGTTCGATGCCTTGGCGGGCGATTTCTACGGGATCAGTATCTGTACCTAGTTCAAATACGGGTACGTCGATTTGTTTGCCGAGGGTGAGCAATTGGTCGATCGCCGCTGGTCGATAAATGTCGGTTGCGACTAGCAGTGCGGTACGATTTTGCTTGCGGAGGTGCAGCGCTAGTTTGGCGGTGGCTGTGGTTTTCCCGGTTCCTTGCAAACCTGCCATCAGGATGACGGTGGGCCCGGATTCGGCGGTGGCGAGGGGTACGTTGGTTTCCCCCATGACGCGGACGAGTTCGTCGTGGACGATTTTGATGAATTGTTGGTCGGGACGGACGCCTGAGACGACTTCTGCGCCTTGTGCTTTGGCCGCTACTTCTCCGATGAAGTTTTTGACGACTTGGAGGTTGACATCGGCTTCCAGGAGGGCGCGGCGGACTTCTTTGAGCGCGTCTTGGATGTTGCTCTCGGAGATTTTATTCTGTCCGCGCAGTTTTTTCCAGGTGGATTCGAGTCGATCGGCAAGTGCTTCAAACATAGGGCATTGTTGGCTAGTCAGTCTTTTTCATTTTAGGGCTAAACGGGGATGTTTTGATGCAAGTTTTGGGGAAAGTTGGATGTTTTTATTTTTTAACCGCTGATGAACGCGGATTGATACTGAAACTACTTCAAATTCATGTAGTAGGGTACGTTTTGACAAACCCTACTTTCTGGAATATGATTAAAGTATTTGCGTCGCCTAGCCACAATTTTAATGTCTGCTTATGCCCAAAAAGATTCGGGAACTCAAAAGCCTGCTGCTAAAAGCTGGGTTTACTTATCGTTCGGCAAAAGGCAGCCATACAAGATGGGTTCATCCTTTACTATCTAATGAACCAATTACTATTGCTGGAAATGATGGCGATGATGCGAAACTATATTTAGAGAGAGAAGTTAATCGAAAAATTGGAATATTGAAAGCAATTGAAGAAGAGGAACCTGAATTATGAAATTACCTTATATAATTGTTATTCAATGGTCGGATGAAGATAACTGCTATCTAGTTCACTTACCTGATTTTCCATCTCAGCAGTTCCACACTCATGGAGATACCTATGAAGAAGCTTTGCAGAATGCAGTAGAGGTATTAGAGCTTTTAGTTGAAGAATATCAGGTAGATGGCAAATCTCTCCCAGAACCTAAAACTCAAGTAGAAAACTTGTTGTTTGCTTGAATCTCGCTCTCAACTGTCAACTGTTTATTTGATGTTTGTTTTCACGTATTCTGCGATCGCCCGTTGGAGTGTGAAGAGGGTGCGATCGACCTTTTGGACTTTTTCGATTAACAACCTCCGTCTCAAGGATTCGACGGCTTTTAGGAATTCTGAAGCGGATAATTCCAGAAGGGCTGGTTTTTTGGAGATTTCGACTGCTTTGTTTTGATTTGCCAACCAGGACATGACTTGTTTTTCGGAGTCTGACAAGCGCTGAAAATGTTGGTGCAATAAATATTCTAAGTCTCCTAAAACTAAGCTATCATAGGATAAAAAATCTGAAACATTGCCGTTAAATAAGTCTTTAATTGCAGCGGCTACTATATTCAACCACAAGGGATTGCCTTTGTAAAGCTCAATCAAGTCTGACCATTTTTCTGATTCGGCTAAGCCTTTTTCTGTGAAGATTGTTCGCGCTGATTCGCCTAAACCATTGAGTTGCAATGTTTGACAATTTTTCTGCTGGCTTTCTAAGGCTGCAATTTCTCTGGGTTTTTCCCAACTAATCAAGATTATGCAACTGTTGTGGGATGACTCGGCTATTTGTTTGAAGAATGTGCCGTAATTTTCATGGCCTGGTTGGTAGTTTCCTGCTAGTTGTTGGCTGCTGAAAATTGTTTGCACATCATCGAGGATGATGAGACAGCGGTGCGATCGTAAATGGTGGATTACCCCCCCCAGCCCCCCCTTGCTAAGGGGGGGAGAAAGAGACGGAGGCTTAATCTCTTCGGGCACGGAGAGCACGGAGAGGGCGGGCACGGGGGCACCGCCCCTACAGGATTGAATTATGTCGGTTTGGAGTGTTTGAAGGGGTGGCGCGTTGCGGAGACTTCGCCAGATAATGCAATCGAATTCGTGTTGAATTTGGGGGATTAGTTGGAGTGTCAGGGCGGTTTTTCCAATACCGGATAAGCCGAGGATGGTGATGAGACGGGTGCGGCTTGAAATCCAGTTTTCTAGGGTGGTGAGTTCGGATGTGCGATCGAAAAATGTCGAGATTTCTGGTGCGTCGCCTAAGTCGATGCGGGGCTGTTTTGCTGTTGGTTCTGGGTTTTGAGGTGTTTTGGGCGATCGCACTTTTTCAGGACAAATATTAAGCTTATTATTAACTGTTATACTCTCGCCTGTTATATTTTCAACAATAGCTGATTGATAATTATAAACTATACCCTTTTCTAATACAGCCCTAAAATTGTTTTTAGTAATATTTTTTTTCAATCCTTTAGAAAGTGTTTTCCAAAGGTCCGATCCGACATTTCTAACATGACTTGGACTTGAGTAAAGTTCTTGAGCAATTTGCGTGTAAGTTGCGTCTTCTAATGTCCCCCGCAGAATAGCATCTTGCACGTAATCTAAATGCTTTCCCGTCTTAGCAAAAATTAGCCCATCTGCCAGTGTTAAGACTTCTGCAATATCCATAGATTCGGGAAAAGCTGGAGTTTACGCCATTCATTATACCTGACATTTAGTACAATCGTGACATTTTTGATTTTGTCATCTATCTAAAGTCAGGATTTTTCCTACACAGCTCATCCTTTATATTAGTTCATTAAGGTGTTAGCAGGATATTTTATATGAAACGAGTGCGGTGGCTCAGCGGTTTGTTCCTCGCTGGGATGTTATGTGTGATGTTAGGGACGGTTGGCGCACAAGTGGCACAGGCTCAGCGCCCCATTCCTTTGGAAGACCTGCAATGTGTGAAAAGATCGGGTGATTGGGGTGCTGAGAAACGAGATATTTCTGTAGGCAGACAAATTTACACCACTGTTTTATATATTAGCCCTGATACTACTATGACTTGTCGGCTTCCTGGCGGCCCCGCTTCTCTCCGATTCGAGTTTGCGATTCCTGACACTTCGCAAGCCCCACCAGTACGAATAGATGTTTATGTAGACGGAAATCAAGTAGCTTCTCGCACTGGCGATCGAGGTAAAGTAAATACAATGCTAGTAAATATTAGTAATGGCAAAAGTCTAGCAGTAGAAGTATTTTGTGCTAGAGCCACAAATTGCGGTAGTGGTAGATACTGGTTTATGAAAGCTCAACTTGAGCCGGGGGCAAGCTCTCCAGGTAGTAAATAAATTATGAGTATTAGCCGCCGTCAATTTAATCGGATTGTCATCTGGGGTGGCGCTTCTTTTGCTGCTTCCGCAACATCAGGCATCTTTTTCCCCAAACCAGCCGAGGCTTATTCCCTAGAATTTCCGATTAGTGCTTTGTCAGCCGATCGCGTTTTCAACGGTATTCAAAAATATTGTGGAGCACAACCCATCCCCGGTGTTCTATCACCGATCGTACAAGGCAATAGTAATGTTAGCAGTAAAGTAGAACCAGCAGCGGCAAACGCCATTCGCACCGCAGACAAAGAATTTGTTAACCGCAATTTTATCAGCAAAAGAACCGAATTAGCCATAACTGGCAGCGGTTCTAATTTTGCATCAGATACCAGTCGGCTGTGGGGGCGGCAAAGACAGGATAAAGTCGGCCCGAATGTGGGCTTTGGCTTTGTCCAAAAGTGGGAAGATCAATATAGCGATGCCAAAATTTCCGGGCCGACAATGTGCGCGATTCATAACGCTCAAAGAGTCTTAGCCGATCAAAGATTAACACCTCCAGAAATCGCTGCTTCTATCTTACCAACGCGATCGCGATTGGATGATTGGGGCTCTTGGGGAGGGGATGCGGATGCGTCTGCTGGGAGGAATCCCGGTGCTGTTTTTGCTCAATACGATACAGCGGCGGGTACGGTGACTTCTCGCTACGATTTAGTTGAACCGGGGCCGAAAGGTTTTGGGCGGGTTGAGTATACTATTGAAGCGGAAAATCAGCCTCGGCGGGTGATTTTGGTGACGGTGAGGTTTTAGGGGAAGGTAGGGACACAGCACTGCTGTGTCCTCTTTTTTTGTTGTGGAATTTAGTAAAATATCAAATGAAATTCTACCTGGTAAAGTTCAATCTAGCCAGCCGTCGCACATACACAAAACCCAAAAAAACACCAGCAAAATAGGGTGGAAAATCCGACCAGGTAAATGTGTTTCCCAGTATCAGTCGTCCCGGTAAAGTAGCTCTAGCTGCTTGCAAAAACGGAGGTTGCCATAGTTGCAGAAACTCTATTCCGCAGCTAACTAAGCACACTCCAAAAGCAGTCCAAGCCAGGGAAGCTTGTGGCCACAATAAAGCTGTTAGCAAAATCAAAAGTATTTGATAAGCTATACTCCCAAAAGAGTCGTTGAACCATTCCGGTGCTGGGCCATGAGAAAACCTGACTATGTAACCTAAAGGGATAATCAGGCTAATATTGATTAGCAGAATAACTCGATATTTGAAAAAACGGTGATGGGGAGAAATTGGAGAAGTCAAGTGATTTTGGATTTTGGATTTTAGATTTTGGATTGAAGAATTGATCCCATCGATAAATCAGGGGGCTGGCGATGTGATACGGAGGAGACGGCAGTGCCGTTTCCCTACCCAAGATAATATTGTAGGGACACGGCACTGCCGTCTCCTAATTTTAGCTAATAATAATTCCGATGCTACCGGATTTGATATTATTGATTATTCCCAATTCCCAATTCCCAATTCGCCAATTTCCAATTTCGTAAATTCAATCTTAAATCGCTTTGCCATCTCGATTGACAATCCGGCTTTCACCATCCTTAGCTGTGACATTTTCATAAACCCCTTCATCCCGCTTCACGTACTTGCTGAAGCCTTGATTTTTATAATCGGTGTCGGATGTCGGCTTCATCAACCTCGGAGCGCTCAGCAAACGGCGTACGATCGCATCTGGGGGAGTATCTCCGGGTTCGCACTTAGCTATCTCGCACAGTTGACCCCAAGTCGAAACTTCCAAGTTCATGCTGTGCCAAACTTCTAACTTCTGGTTGTTACTGGGACAAAAATAATCGTATACAGGCATATTAAGCATCTCGCTGGCAACTACTAAAATTATTAATTGCACGGTTATTGAGAGTATTATAGCTCAAGATTACTAACAATTCAAGCCCAAAAATTAAACTTTACTATTTTTAACGGTTGTTAAAACACGAAATCAGCTATATTATTAACCCTGTGCAGTTGCTACCCGATGCGATCGAGACCAAGCCCAAAAGTACGCTACCCTGAAATCCTCTCACTCGATCGCACGATCGAATGCTAGCAAATGCCTGTAAGACTTCCGTGAGTGTCGTCAAAAGAGCGATCGTCATTTTCAGACTGCACCCAAAGCACAGATTCTTAATTTCAATTTTATTTATCTACTCACCAACGAGGATGTACCGATGAGCGATTTCAAAGTTACGCCAGAAGTAGAGCTGAACACAGCTCAAATGTTGGAGCGATACCAACTACAAGATGAGACAATTCTGAGGCGCTGGGCTAAACTGCACGCCATCAACAGCACTCGCGGTTTCTTCTATCCCAGTGAAGTAGATTTGATGGATCACGCTCACCACCACCTTTACAATTTGGGAATGAGCATTGCTGAGTACCAAAGTCTTTTAGACCGGCGCAGTAGCAATTCCCAGACATCAGGCGACCAAAGTAAAACAGTAGCAAGTCAAGTTGCTGACGAAGCTTATGATGCCATAGAAACGCTGACAGAACAGTATTCTGAAGCTGTTGATTTAATGGGAGAACGCATCGCAGACCATTTCATCGATGAACTCGATTTGTCTGTGATGCGACACCTTTCTCAAAAAGTAAAAGACCGCCGCACACTCAACGGCCAAACTAAAAAGCCTAACCGTTTTCTCCAAGTAATTAAAGCGGTGTTGCAACCAAGCAGCGAAAATACGCTTTTGGTACCGAGAAAAGATGATAACTCTAGCTTAGAATTAGAACAACATCATCGGCTCGGCTAGTCGCCGATTTTTTTGAATAACTTAGAGCTATCTATAGTGGTAAGGTGCGCCGCGCGCACCCTACATAATTAAGTTCTGCGTCCAGGACTGTGAAGGCAATAAATTTGCTTTTTTAAATCAGCCTAAGTTAACTGTGAATTATAAATTTAAGACTGGAGGGAGATGTATTTTGCGCCCGAATTACCTAAAATATTTGCTTAATCGAACCCGTAAACCTCGCTCAAGGGGGAAGACAAATGATTAAATCATGGATGGTAATTGGAATCGTCGTCTTTGTAGTAGGATTAGCTGCTAATTTAATCGCGCCTAGCGACATTCAGTGGTTCAACCGCTTGCAACGTCCGAGATGGTTAGTATTTGAAAGGGCAATTCCATTAATTTGGACTGTAATTTTTATTTGTGGAGCTTGGTCAGCAGTGATTGTTTGGGAACAAGCACCGGGAACCCAGGAAACTTGGCTGCGAATGGGTTTGTACCTACTTTTAGAAATAGTAACCATGTCCTACACATCGGTTATGTGCAAAGTTAGGAGCCTAAAAGTCGGCACAATAATTGGCGGAACAGGCGCTATTTTAAGCGTGTTCCTAGCTTTAAGCGTTTTGCAAGTTTCAGAGCCGGCAACCCTGTTATTACTACCTTACATACTCTGGAGTCCGATCGGCACTTACACAACTTGGGCGATGATGCACTTGAATCCAGCGGATGTTTAGTATCATGTCCGATCGATCGACCGCAATAAAATTGGTTTGTAGTGAGGACTTTAGTCCTTCAAAATCAGAGGACTAATATCAATTCCAGTTGTATCAGAATTAATTTTACCCGAAATCAGGACACCGCGAAAGCCGTTTCCCTACAATTGATCGTGGTAGGGAGACGGCACTGCCGTATCGAAAGCTGATCGTTCCGGCGCAGCCGGAATTGATATTAACGTCGGGCAAGCGGAGACTTGCCTAGCGGGTTCCAGACCTGCTCTCAGGCTCGGTTTCCGGGGGAACGGGAGCAGGAGACTCAGCAGCCGGAGGATTCAGCGACTCCTCCCAAACTTGGATTTGCGATCGAGCTTGCTCAAAAGCGCGAGAGCCCGAGGGAATCTTCTTCAAAGTCGCGATCGCCCCAGCCACATCCGACGACGACTGTTCCACACCAATCGCCAAAATCCGCTGGCTCCACTCATCAATCGCCTCAGTCGCCTGCGAGGAGAGCGAACTCGAATCGGGTACCTGAAGGGCAAGGGAAATTGCCGATTGCAGAGCGTCAGCAGTCCCGGCTCGGGCCGCCTGACGGGCACTCTGCAAACCTTGCTCGCCCTGAAATTGAGATTCCCAATTGCGAATGTTCGATCGAGCTTCCTCATAAAGCACCCGTCCCGATCGAATCCGGCGCGCCATCTCAATTGCCTCCGCCAAATTGCCCCTAGCCGCTAGTTGCTGAGCTCTTTCCAAAAACGGCTGGTCAACAAGCCGCTGTCTCCTCTCGATCCAAGCTTGAATTTTGCCCTGAGCTTCCCCGTAAAGCGCCCTACCTTGAGCGATCCGAGAAGCTTGAGCAACGGCGGCCTCCAGAGAATTCGGATCGCCCGTATTCGCCAAATCGTTAGCTCTTTGCAGATACGGACTATCTTCGAGCAGCTCGATTTGACGGCTCAAGCGACTAATTTGACTGCGAACTTCTGCTGTTCGGGGATTTGATTCGGGGACTGTTTGCAATTGGGCGATCGCAGCCCTCAAATCCTTGACCCCTCCCGGCGCTGCCAGCCTGCTTGCCAAATCCAAAACTTTCACATCAGCCATCTCTTGCTGCCAGCGGCCGACTAAATCTTGAGCTTGTTTGTACAAAGGGCGACCCGAATTCAACTTTTGAGCCAGCTCGATCGCCTTAGACAAACCATCCACAGAGCCGGTCATTCCCTGAGCAGTAGCACTCGCCAACAGATTAAAATCCTGAATTTGTTCCTTTAAATTTCCCGCCTCTGGAATCTGATTAACGATCGCCGTCGCCTGCTGCCAATCGCCTGCTTGCAAACGTTTTTGGGCGATCGCCATAATTTTCTTGCTAAATTCCGCGATCATCTTATTGGCAGCTTGATACAAATAGCTATTTTGACCAATACCCTGAGCCAGCTTAATTCCCGTCACCAGATTGTCGAGGCTTCCATCCGAAGCTGTATTGCGGGCTTTTACCAACTTATTGCCCTCAGCCTTTGTCGCCTCAATTACCTTAGTCAGTTGCTCGTACTTAGCCGATTCCCAAAAAGTATTTCCCGAATCCAAAAGCAGAGTAGCTTGGCGGAAAGCCTGCGCCCACTCTTCCTGACGCAAGTAATCTTCGGCCGTGCGGTAAGTTTTCTCTGCATCGCTCCAGATCGACTGCCACTTTTCAATCTGCTTTTGCACCGTCTCGTAAGCCGGTACATTTTGAGGAATCTTGCGGGCGATCGCGATCGCCTCCTCCAGCCTTCCTTCTTGGAAACTAGAATTTCCCAGCCTCAGAATATCCTGCGACCATCGATCGATTTGACCGTTAATTCTCGGTCGCAGCGGGTGGTCGGGCGGCAAAGCATTCACTAATTCGATCGCGCGCAGCAAATCATCCGCCGTCCGCTTGCTAGCGGCTTCTTGAGCACAAAAAAAGCGATCGTTAGCCGAAGCCGTCGGCCAAAAAATCTTCGAGCAATTCGATTGCGAGGTCAAGTTGAGCAAAGACGAAATTGCCACAAACCCCATACCCACCGACATAATCAAACTCACCGCCAGCCAAAACTGCCATTTCTTCAAGAAGATCCGCCACAACGGATTGTATTCTCCCGGCGGCTGCGAGTTTTCTTCAGACTCTTTCGGCGGTAGTCTCAGACGCCCTGGCGGCAATTTTCCTGAAATAACCAAATCTCGGATCTCTCTGAGTCGCTCAGCGCGGTTTTTACGGGCTGGAAGCGGCACTAGCGATGAAGTATCCTTTTTTGACTCCAAGGATTCTGATGCAGACCAACGGCCTGGTGTTTTGCGATCTTGACTCATATTATTGTGCTTACCACAAACAACAACCAGTAGATGATAGGAGGCTGATTTTCCAGTGATTGCCTGAAAAATCTGGAATCGCGCTCAAAATTTGTAGGCATATCCATCCCTCCTAAAAACAGATTGCAAGTCCTTCTTTTTAAATGATTTCTGAGTTTTATGTAGCAAAGTAAGAACAAAACTAACCAATGACCTTAGCCTAATTCGACTTATCGCACAGTACGGGTGACGCGAATAATCCCCTCATTAGCAACCAAAAATAGGCTTGATATCAATTCTCTAGAATTTATCCATCAGTTCGATCGGCTCCCGTAGCCCCAAGACTCCAAGAGCCGATCGCCCACCCCCCAAAAAACAAAATTTGGCGATTAGGTAATTGATAATGCGTAATTGGCAATTGGTCAAGGCCTCGATAGCTAACTCGCACTCCTATTACCAATTACACATTATCGTCTCAAGAACCCGAGTTCGATCGCAAATCGCCGATCAATTCGGCAAGGTGATCGCTGTCAGCTTTGTAAACCTCGTTGCAAAAATGGCACGTAGCCTCAGCCCCCTCATCTTTTTCGATCATGTCTTGGAGTTCCGCCTCGCCAAACATTTTCAAAGCTCCCAAAACGCGATCGAACGAACAGCCACAGTCAAAACGCACCATCTGAGTTTCCGAAAAAATTTCCAGCCCCATATCTCCAAGTAACTCTTCGAGAATCTCGTGCAGCGTTTTGCCCGATCGCAGCAGCGGCGTAAAACCAGACAGTGCAGCTACCCTAGATTCTAGAGTTTGCACCAATTTTTCGTCCGTTGCCGCCTTCGGCAGAACCTGCAACAGCACTCCCCCAGACGCTTGCACACCGCCAGCCCCCACAAACACCCCCAAAACCAAAGCTGAAGGCGTCTGCTCGGAAGTTGCCAAATAGTGAGTCAGATCCTCACCAATTTCGCCGGAAACCAATTCTACCGTACTTGAGTAAGGGAAGCCGTATCCAACGTCCCGCACCACGTACAAATAGCCATTGCCGATCGCCCCACCGACATCCAGTTTCCCCTTAGCATTCGGCGGTAGTTCCACCCCTGGATTATCCACATAACCCCGAACCGTTCCATCCAGCCCCGCATCAACCATAAGTCCGCCCAGGGGGCCATCTCCTTTGATGCGAATGTTGACTCTCGATTCAGGCCGCTTCATGCTGGAAGCGAGTAACAACCCCGCTGACATTGTGCGGCCGAGGGCTGCCGTTGCCACGTAGGAGAGCTGATGTCGCCCTCTTGCTTCTTCAGTCAGGCGGGTCGTGATGACACCTACAGCTCGAATTCCGCCGTCTGCTGCTGTAGCGCGAATTAATTGATCTGCCATGAAAAACCTTACTTTTGCCTTTAGATACGTTCTTGAACTATTTTAGAAGTTCTTTAGGGTTGTCGCAGCGGGAGGGGTGTCTTTTTCGGTTACGAATAAGTCTCCTATCTTTTGGGCTAGGGTTTCGTCGCCAAAGTAATAACTATTGCCAGATTGAAATATCATGCGTCGCTTGATGCCGTCTTCTGGGTCGTGGATGCTGGCGCGTAATTGGCGAGAATCTGGGTGGCATTTGTCAAGTTTGACGATCGTTAATGACTTCAGTTCTTCTGGTTGAAACATTGCTTGCAGAATCGAGTGACGCAGGATTTCTGGATTGTTGAAAAATTTGCCTGCATTTCGACCTTTAGCATCAATGTAAGCGGCATCAAAAACGGGAATTTTGAGTCCTTGTTCGGTAACAACTGTGGTGACCATGAGTTAATTTCTCCCTAGAATCGAGGTGTTAGAATAGGAATTGTTGAAACAGTTGGTAAGGTAGGTAAGAAAAGTCTATCTAAGCCTTAACAGGTTGAAACTCGGTCAACACTTGACCGTTGGAAGTGTTTTTGAGGTGATTGAAATGGAACTAAAGGTTGATGCAATTGTTAATCTGGCTCTGTTTGAAGATGAGGATACTGAGCTGGTGGAATTGGCGATCGCTCCTGAAGATGAGGATAAATACCCATTCGTTCGTCCCAGTAGCGCTCCTGCTGATTTGATGGACAGACCGGGGAGGGTTATTGGAGAATGGGAAAATATGGACTTTTATGAGCGAATTCAGGCTGACCCTAGTTATAGGGTGATGAAGTTATAGGGTGATCGCAGACCAACTAGGCATTAATTCGATCAGCTATATCAGGGGAAAGAAAGAGGTGGGGAAATAGTAAAGTTTCTAAGTAGTGAAAGTTTATTCCATAAAGTTTTTTGATTTCTTTGATTTGTCCAAGAATATGCTCCTTATTTACACTCTGATTACTTTTAATTCCCACAATCATTATATTTTTACTCGTATGTTCAGGAGATATAAACTCAAAAACCTTAGTTTTATAGCCAGATAATTCAAGTAGAAGTGCTCTTAATCCATCAGTCACTATTTCCGATTGTCTCTCCAGCAAAATGCCAAACTTCAGGAGATCCTTCAAAACAATATTGGGATGAATCTGTTTCCTAACTTGCTTGTGGCAGCATGGTGCTAGGATGATTAAAGAAGAATGAGACTGTATCCCTTTATAAATGGCATCATCTGTTGCAGTATCACACGCATGTAGTGCTATCGTTACGTCTGATTTTTCTGGCTTATAGTTCTTTATACTTCCCTGCTCGAAATGTAAGTTTTCAAAATTAACTGATTTGGCAATAGAGTTACAAAAATCTACTAAATCTGTTCTGTTTTCTATACCGACAACTGATGCTTTCTTGTCTAAAATATTGTTCAAAAAATCATATATTGCGAAGGTTAAGTATCCCTTACCTGAACCCATATCAACGACAGAGATATGATTCCTTGCTGCCAATCCTGATGATTCAAGTAAGCCATTTATGATTTCGACAAACTTATTTATCTGTCTGAATTTATCTTCCATCAATCTTACGACATTACCTTGACTATTTGTAATACCTAGTGCTGTGAGATATACATTGTTTTTGGATTCAATGTACCGTCTCTTCCTATGATCATGATCCTGCGGAGTCGTATCAACAGGATTGGTAAAAGTAGGCTTAATAAAATAAACTTTCGGTTTCTGATTTTTGCCATATTCAAGTTGAATATCTTGCTTAATTGAGAATAATCTAATACTCATAAATTCACTTCCAATAAGGGTTTTGATTAAATTGATACCCTCTTCGATTGAGTAATTTTTTACTATTTCCTTAGTTTTGTAGCAATATGTCAAAGAAAGTTTTATGCTTGATTTGAATTGTACGATTCTAGCAATAATTTTACTTAGACCGTCTTCTCCGCCTCTATACTTTCCTAAAGTTAATCTAATAAATTCTTGATTTTCTATACTAGAGGCTAGAATCAGATCGAATTGTTCTTGCGTGTTGATATTCATTATATTATCCTGCCAAAATGTTATGTTTTTTGCAAATATCATAAATAAAAGATCCTCTGGGAGGTGTATATTGCTTGAGTTTTTCTATAAGATGATTCCATATATGAACAGTTGAGGTTTTTTCATTAATAAACTTGGGGTAGGGAAAAGTTGGATCGAACAGGCTTTTGGCTTCAGTCCAATGTATTGGATAGAATACTTCTTGAGACTTAGCAAACTGCTCTAGTTCTAAGAGTTTAGCAAAATAAGTAATTGCTTTTGGACCTATCGTAGCCCAAGGTAAATTTTCTAGTGTCTTATGTTGACCATTTAGATAAAGGCTCCGTTGCTTCTCTTGATCCTCTCTACTCCACCAAGGAGCTACAACAGGCTCAGAACTGGCAAACTCTTGTATCAATTTCAATATTTTTGCATCTGGAGTGAAATATAGAATGGCATTGTTAATATATCTATTATCTTCCCAACCAAATAAAATATCACAATCAATTTGAATTGGTTTGAGGAAGTAAATATCGGCATCTATCCAAATACCTTTACCAAGACGTAGTAATTCGTATCTAAAAATATTTGCTCCTAACGCATAACTATTATTTACTTTATATTGAAGCATATGTTGCTTTGGCAAAATATCGTTTGCATTTTGCACTTCAATTCCTTCAGGAACATTTTTAACCTCTTCATATGTGTACAGTCGTACTTTATGCCCAACGCTGAGTGCAGATACTAAGCAAACTTGTTCAATGTAGCCAAGCGAGCCATTAACCCAAAGAGAATTAAGTGTTATATCTAACATAATTTAAGCTCCACCAATGTTTATCTGCTTAATTAATTCTTTAAAGTAGTTTTTAGAAAAGTCATCTTTTATAATGTCTTCGACTGCAAAGAATTCTGTTGCTTCAGCTAAAAGATGCTTCTTTGACACAGTATTTTTTCCATGATCTACACAAATACTTGTACTAAATTTATCTATTTGCCCAATTCGTATAGTCCATCCCTTCGTGAAACCAACCTCTTCACCTGAGAAGTCAGTTTCCAGAAATTTCGTCTGATCCAAAAGAGAGCGATGAAATGCCCATGTTCCAAGAGTGGCATGGTTGTTTGAAAAGGGACCTGTAACATATATTTGGCCAATACCGATATCCATTACGAACATCTCCGATGAACCTACAATATCACAATCTGGATTATTTGCTAAGAATTCCAGAGATTTACTGATCCTATTCGGAAAAGCGTAATTGTCATCATCAAAGTAAAAGATGAACTCTCCACTTGTCAAACTATTTGCAAAGTTTCTTTTCTTCCCAAGAGGAGTATGCTTGTGCTTGTAGTTGTATGTTACATTGGGAAAATCTCTGACAGATGGAAACGCTGATTGTTCTCCATCGTCAACAACAACCCACTCTATCAAGTTTTTATCATAATCCAAGTATTCGATATTGTGCCTCAAATGCTTAATGAAAAGAGGTCTGTTCTTAGTCACAGTTACTATAGATATAGTTTTATTCATTCTTTAAAATTCTAGTAGTCAAAGGAACGTAATTTTCTTTGTAAGTAATAGGCTGAGCGTATGTCATTTTTGAAGTCAACTCAGATCCGCGTATATTATACCGAATAACTTGATCATACATTGGAAGTATTGGAAATTCTCGATCTTTTATAAGCCACTCAAATTTCGTAAGACTTACATCAGCCTCAATAAGACGCTCCATTTCATTTCCCAAAGATTTGTATTTTGATTGAAACAGATACTTTTTCAAGTGATTTTCACTTTCCGTAAGAGAAATACAAATAGAATTAGACTTCAAGCTCTCAGGAGGTTTCTGTAGCACGATATCTCCAAATAAATTTTGATAAGCCAGTGGAATCTCAAAAACATTTGAAGATCGGCCTAATGACTTTACAATTGGAAAGGTCATGTCGTGAATGGGGTTATAAAACTCCACTGCATCGCAAAAAACGTAAGGAGAAGTTTCAAACTCCAATTCATCCATTATGCGTCGAGAGATTTTTTTTAAATATTCACAATCTAATCTTAATATTGCTTTGTAGAAACTGTCTTCACTAAGGTTCATAAAAACAGCATTATCAGTGAGGCCAAGCTCGGATAAAACATTCTTGGTTTCATTACACCGATTCTCTCCGCCACCATCAGTGATATATATAATTCGACATGGCTGTAATCGAGCAATCATGCCAATTGATGCAAGCTCATGATTCGGGTGGCTGAATACAAATACAGTGGACTTAGGTTCCTCAAGTAAAAGCTCGTTAATCATAGAAGTGACATAATTATTGACCTAACAGCTTAGACAGTAAAGGCACGTACTGAGTGTCCCTCAATTTACTGTTCAACGAGTACCGCTCTAAATTAATTATCGTTCTAGAGCGATACTCCCAATCTAAATCCTAATCCTATTGATTTCCCGAAGCAGTCACTTGAAGTATTTTATTGCCGGAAGCGTCTACTTTAAGAATGCCATTAACCGAAGCATCAAACTTGAGAATGCTATCAGCTAAACCACCACCAAATTCAGGCAAGCGATTCTGAAAATCATCAGTTTTAGCTTGATCAACTGATTCCTTGAGGACTACTGGCTCTTCTTGCACGTTTTTAACTTGTTCTGTTTTCATGAACTTATTCCTCTAATGTTGGAACTAATGAACAGATATAGCAAAATTTTAAATACTATATCACAATTCTAGGCTTTTGTCAATTCATCAGCAATTCGCCAATTACCGCTATGGTATTTAACTGCTATCAGTCTGTAATTGACCGAGACGCTTAGTAGCAAAGCATTTGATCTCTTCATCAGTGTTATTTAGTTCCATAAGTAGATAGTCTTTGTAAATGATGAGGAAATGATTCTCAAATTCTAAAGCTTGCTTACAAAGCGTTCTCAATCGTACCCGATCAGATGTTTTTTGGGGAAGCAAATATTCCCACTGATTGATACACTTATCATTGATTTCCTCTATAAGCCCTGTCCACTTATCATTAATATATTCTTTGTACAATTGGACACAATCTTTTTTTGTGCGAATGTATTTCCTGGCTTTTAGGGCAACAATGGCAACCGCCGACCACATGATATTTTGAACGAGTGATCTTGTACTATTAAACGTTATTCCATCAAGTGTTCGCTCTTGTCTTTGGTCATATCCATAAAATTCGCCGTCAGGATCGGGATAATCCATTGGATACGTTAGAGACTGAAACGGACAACGCACCAAAGTATAGAAGTAATAAACGTCATGCATACACTTCCGTGCGTATACGTCTATGGACGGCATTGGGATTTTCTCACGAATATCTTCACCATAAAGTAGCTTACTTGCGCTCTTGATGGAAACTTGAATTGCAACTTGACTTTTGAAAACCCCAGTATTATCAAGAGTCAACAATTGCTCCTCGTTCCGAGGAATTGCGTCTAGTCTTACAGGACTTATTGAGCTAAGTTGTCTACATATTTGCCGTGCCTTTTCTTCTTCCTCAAAACTTACAAACCTACCCTTAAATACAATAACAACATCAATATCGCTCGTGGAAACAGCAGTGCCATTAGCATAGCTCCCCCTAAGATAGCATACTCTAATCCGATTAGAAAACACTGTTTTAAAGATATTAGTCAACCCTTGTAAAATCATGTCAATCTGTTGATTTCCTGTTGAGTATTGAAGCGTAATATTCATCTCTAACCTACTCATCTTTTACAAAATGGCTATGATATCCGCATGGTTTAAAGACTCTTGTTACATAAAGATGTCAGAACGACAATGATTTATACTCATGTCTTAAATCGGGGCGGTCGTGGTGTGCGTAGTCCCCTGGATTTGTAATGTAGCACGAGTACGTGGCGTTATCGTTTCACTTACTATAGATTTCAATGCTACACACACGGACTGCTGCGTGATGTAAACTGCTCACGCCGTCCCACTCTCCAAATCAAAATAGGTAGCAAACCGTTTGAGATTCCCCGTCACCATCCGGTACAGGTAATCCGCCGCCTCAGCCACCACCCGGACATTTACGCTCTCGCTCTATACGTTCAGCACTGCCATCTCAGCACAAGATAGGTTGTTTGTCAACTCTTCTGGTGTCGGCTTCAAAAGGTCAGGAGCTTGCAGCATCGGAGAGGGCCGCCTAGCACATCCCAGCCCTTTGGGCAGTCCGATTTCCTTGTCGCAGAACGCCTGTCCGCTGATGTTTGCATCAGATACTCGATCGCGGTCAAATAGCAGCCCAATCTTTTGGAATCTTTCCTCTATTATTTAATAATTGTCATAGTGTTTATGGGCGATCGCCCCCTTACTGGTGTTAATTCAAATCATTTTTGTTCAAAGCTCCACTTAGTAGTAGAAGCGGCTCATCGGCGTAGGCTTCTATTTCCAAGTAATCGGTCATTGCTTCAGCGACAGCGGCTCTCATCGAACCAAGGATTACGAATAATCGCTCATCTTTTATGGGAAAAGATATATTGAGTTGATTGTCTCCATCCTCAATCAAAATGACAAGTTTCCCTCGATAAATTCTGTACGTAATTCTGTCAAAGGTTGAAATATCAAATGAATGGTTGTTTTGTTTGTTCATAGAAAGAGTTATACTAGAGTAATTCAAAAAGATGGGGTAGCAGATAGCCCTTGCAATTGTATAGCTATCTGCTGTTAGTGAAGCCTCCCGCACTTCTTTGCTTGAAGATTTTCTACTAACCGACTCGTGCTTTTACCTTCTTGTTAGAACCATCAATGCTTTTAGGAAGCGCCTTTTCTTTACGCCCAGTATTCTGCGTTGTAGTTGAATGAGTTTCCTGAGAGTTTGCAGCAGCACGATTAGAAATTACCTCAGTTGCAAAGTTAAGATTTGATGGTACTATTCCGTATTCAACTCTGAGTTTACGCTCAATTCGAGTGCCATTAACGGGAATGCCTTGTTTCCAGTCAGCTACGATTTTGCGTTTGTTGGGTGTAACAACTAGCTTTTCTGTGCGGTACTCTGTTGGCAAATCACAAGGATTTATTAACACTTCGCAACTCGGCGGATTTTCCTTGAGTCGGATGTGACGCGAGCGCCCCACAATCTCTGTAGGAATTACTCCCATTGAGTGAAATTGTAGTAAGGTTTGATCCAGACTGTTGCGCCACCGTTCCAGTCGTTCAATTGCCTCATTATGCAGTTCTACTAAGTGTTTTAAGCGTGCTTTGACTGCACAAATTTCAGCATCTAGTTGGTCTGCTAGTTCGGCTTGCGTATCAACCGCAATTTCCTGGTCTGTCTGAATTTCCCAGAGTTGTTTGAGGATAGTTTCCTCTTCTTCGGGAGTTTCAGCAGTTTCCAATTGATTCCAGAGTTCGACTGCTTGTATGGAATATCTAGCTAACGAATCTTTGGCTAAATACTATAAATGTACTTCATTATTTTAGCAAGCAACTTGATGAGCAATTTTTGTCAATTCAGATGCTCTGCTGTTCCTTCTTCGATCGCACAACATTGTATGTAAATATACAATAAAATAATTAACTAAAGCTTATCTTGTTCCTAACCTGACGATTACCAAACCTTTACCTGAGTAGGTTAGAGTGAGCGGTAGGTCTTAGACCATTGTTTTTTAGCTGGAAATAAGGGATATGCCACCAACATCCAAAGCACTTTTAGCGGAAGTCCAGCATAACACGGGAGCAACTAGAAACTTGCATTTTTATGCCAAGGGCGAAAACATTCCTTTGATGTCACAAGGTCTTTGGCAAGTCTGTCAAGGTTTGGCACAACTGGGTACGCTTTATCCAACCGGAGATGAAGGACTTTTGGGTTGGGTAGGGCCTTCGATGTGTTTCGGTTTGTGGTTAACAAGCTTGCAGACTTACCGAGCTACCGCAACATCAGATGTCTATTTGATGTGGTATTCTATGGTGGAAATCGAAGCTTCTCCTCAATTGGCTCATGAGTTGCTGCCTCAAATGGCACGGCGACTGCGACAAATGGAATCGATTTTGGCGATCGCCGGACAGCGACGAGTAGAAGACCGTTTGTATCAGCTATTATTATTGTTGAAACAAGACTTCGGTCAGCCTGTAGTTGAAGGGACACGCTTAACTATCCGCTTAACGCATCAAGATATTGCTAATGCTATTTGCACGACTCGGGTAACGGTAACGCGAATGCTGGGAAAATTGCAGCAGCAAGGGTTAGTCAGTCGAGATGGCGATCGGCATTTGATTCTCAACAAAGAATCTTTTGCTAACGCATCTGATTTGTTTGGCTGCAATCCTCAAGCAGTTTAGAAATATCACTAATTTGCATCTACATTTCGCATCTACATTAAATTTTTCCAATATTACTAGGTATCAAATCCGATTGCATGAGAATTGCTTGTACTACTATTCCTCCCGCTATCTACAGCAATCCATTGGCAACGGAAAATGATATAATTAAAGGGTGCATCTATTATTCAGGAAATAAATCCATGATTAATCCCAATCAAGAATCACCCTCACCAGACAAAAAAAAATTAACTGAAATCACGGCTAAACCGAAGCCGGAACAGCAACAAGAAGAACCGCCTAATAAAGGTGATGGAAGACAGAAATAGTTAAGCTGTTCGATATCTAAATTGCATTTTTTGTGCGGGCGAGACGCCCACCCCACAAGAACTTGATCAAATGTTGACTGTGGAGTTTAAATGTAGAACAAATTAGTTGTTAGTTGTTAGAATTAATAACTAGCAAATTACTTGTTCCCAGGCTCTGCCTGGTAACGCAGATCCGGAGGCTCTGCCTCCAATTTAACTCCGCAAAAAGCGAGGCAGAGCCTCTGGGTATTAGTTCCCAGGCAGAGCCTGGGAACCATTTACATCTTGCGTAGGGAAACGGCACTGCCGTGTCCTCTGTATCATTCCGGCGCAGCCAGAATTGATATGGCAAATTACTCAGTTTGTGGAGTTTCATTGTTCGATCGCAACTTAGGCTTTCTTTGCGCCGCCCGGAGCCCGTCCAAAGAAACCACCTCAGCCTCCGAACTCTCCCTCGCCACCCGAATCAGCAGCCCCGACAACAAAAAACTCGCCACCATCGAAGAACCACCGTAACTAAAAAACGGCAGCGGCAAACCCGTAGTCGGCAAAACCCCCGTCGCCACCCCAATATTCAGCAGCGACTGTCCCACCATCACCACCGTCGCCCCGATCGCCACCAACTGACTCTCAATATTCCGGGCCTTCACCGCCACCCTCAAAGCCACAGTAGAATAAGCCCCCAGCATCAGCAGCAGCGAGAAACCGCCCACCAAACCAAACTCCTCAGCAAACACAGCAAAAATAAAATCGCTGTACTGAATTGGGAGATAAAATAACTTTTGCTGCGACATCCCCAAACCAACGCCCCAAATGCCGCCCGAACCCACAGCCAGCAGACTTTGAATCAACTGATAGCCATCCTGCATCGGATCGGCCCAAGGATTCAGAAAAGACATAATCCGGCGGCGCTGATATTCCCGAAAACTAATACTCACAACCGCCAGCAGCATTCCGCCGATCGCCGTTGCGCCCAACTGCAAGTAAGGCAAGCCAGCCGCCAAAGCCACCAACCACAAAGTCATCCCGCACAAAGCCGTGGTGCTCAAATTCGGCTGCAACAAAATTCCCAACAGCATCGCACCAAAAATTCCGAGCCAAGTCAGCCGCACTTTATTCGTCAAGCGGGGCCAGTTGCCGAAAATGCGGGCGCTTTGGAGCACGAAAAACGGTTTGATCAACTCCGAAGGTTGAATAATCGGAACTGGGCCGAGGGAAATCCAGCGAGTCGCCCCGTTGATAGTGGTTCCGACTCCGGGAACTAAGGTCAGCCACAGCACTCCCAGCAGCAACAAAATGCCTAACTGAGCTGATTTGATCAGGTAGCGCAGGGGGGAGTATACCATCAAGTTAAAGCCGGCTAGCCCGATCGCCACTGCGATCAGCTGTCGTTTAAAATAATAAAGCCCGTCTCCTAACTCTGAATTGGCGATCGGATAGGAAGCCGAGAACAATGCTGTCAGCCCTACAAACAGCCACAGAAAAGTCAGCCAGCGCAGCCAGCGGGCTTCAGGAGCCCATTCAGACACAGTGGGGTCAAAAAATGGAATAAAGCGTCGAATATCAGCAGCCATAGGATTTTATAGAAGAAGGCACTACACGGATTTTGACACGGATACACGGATTGATTATCATCTGACGACCAGTGCGTAAAAATCAAAGAAACCGGGTTTTTTACCGTTTCTGCGGGCTGTAACTCGTATTCTCGGAAAAAACCTGGTTTCTCACCGCCCGTGCGTCCAAGACTATAAACTCTCACAAAAGATGATTAAAGTACCAGATTGGTTAATTTACGCATTAATTTGTTCGCTACTATATGGTTTGTGGGGATTTTTCGGCAATTTAGCGACGAAATATGTTGACTACAAAACTGCTTTTGTTTATGAGGCAATTGGCGCTACTTTAATGACTTTTTTGATTCTTTTTCAAACCAAGAGTTTTAGTTTTCAGGGAGATGTGAGGGGAATTTTGTTTGCCATGTTAGTTGGCGTTTGCGGCACTGTGGCTTCCTTAGTCTTTTTTATAGCTCTTGGTAAAGGTGAAGTTGCTAACGTAGTCAGTGTTACGTCTATTTACCCGCTGATTACTATAGTGTTATCGGCTTTCTTCCTAAAAGAGACTATTAGTTTTCCACAAATGCTTGCTGTTGTGTTAGCAATCATGGCAGTTATACTTTCGGCTTATTGAAATATTATAGTCTGCGATCGCTTGTTTTCGTGTCGCCCGTTCCGATAGATCCGGAGGTGCACTTTGTAACAGATGCTGAGGATGTCCGCCCCGTCTTTCCACAAATGTACTATCCAACTTAAGGGTTAACCATCGCTCCCGAATTAGTCGTTTTACCAAGTCGCTGTGGTTGACAGCCTTTTCATGGGCGAGAATATTAGCTAACTGTTGTTCTGTTTCAGGATCTAATCTGACATTCAGCATTGTTTACAGTACCTGTATGACAAGTACAACAATTATAGCAACCGCCAAGACGGTTAGGATATTTTGGAACGCTGAAAATGCTGATGTAACTGGATTTACCTTCTTCCTTCTTCCTTGAAAATAACAAAAAAGAGGTCACAACGACCTCTAAACCCTACATCAATCCAGTCTCGGATCTTACAGTAGGCCAGTATTAGCTCCGGGCTTACCAGTAGCCAGTTGCACTTTAATAATTCTGCCGCCCATTTTCATAATTCTTTGTTGTTCCCGGAACCAGTTGTCGTAGGGAACCAACTTAGTAAAATAGGTATTTTGCAATTCGCGTTGAGTGCGGATGCGTGTTTGACTTGGGACGCAAGCAGTCACTTTAAACATTCTCATGGGACACAAACTCCTGAGTAGGCTTACAGATTTTTAGAGGATTTTTAAAAGATTGAAGTCAGGGAGTTACGAGTCAAAACTAGCTCGTTAAAACTCGTCCAGTATTCTCGACAAGCCTTTGACGGTCTAGCAATCACTCTCAACTTCCCTGACTTCTTTCAAAGGCAAAGATAACAAGTCCAAAGTTAAAAAAGGTAAGAAATGAATGTTCTTTCTTCTTCTTTTTTCCTTCTTCCTTCTTTCTTCGTCTTAGCTCAAGCCAGAGCAGATGTAGTCGAAATAGACGCCCATTTCTTTACCAGCGTCAGAACCGACCAAACCGGCGGTGACTTCTTTCATTGCTTGGATGGCTTGTACGGTAGAACCGATGGGCACGCCCAAGGAATTGTAGGTTTCTTTCAAACCGTTGAGCACGCGCTCATCCAGGATGGAAGGGTCGCCAGCTAGCATTGCGTAGGTGGCGTAGCGGAGGTAGTAGTCCAAGTCGCGAATGCAAGCTGCATAACGGCGAGTTGTGTACATATTGCCGCCGGGACGTGTTACGTCAGAGTACAACAGAGACTTAGCAACTGCTTCTTTGACGATTGTGGCTGCGTTGGCGCTGATGGCTGTAGCGGCGCGGACGCGCAGTTCGCCAGATGCGAAGTAGTTCTTGAGCTTATCTAGAGCGCTGATGTCCAGGTACTTACCTTGAACGTCAGAGGAATTGATAACGGCTGTAATTGCGTCTTGCATGGTAGTCTTGTTTCCTAGAAAGTGGCTGAGTTCAGTCCAATTTTGTAGCTCGGATTTGGGATTTGGGATTTCAGACTTATCTGTGGTTTGTTATCTGCAAAAGCTTTGGGCTTAGTGCCGGCAACTCCCGATTCTGCAATCTAAAATCTAAAATCTAAAATCTTTACTGCATCGCACCGATAACGTAGTCGAAGTAAGAGGAAGCTTCGGAAGCATCTTCTCCAGAAAGCAACGAAGAAGCTGCATTCTTCATAGCGCGAATTCCTTCGGCTACTGCTTCAATCGGGGTTCCCAAGGATTTGTACATTTCGCGGACGCCGACAATACCGATTTCTTCGATCGGGGTAATGTCGCCAGCTACGATTCCGTAGGTGATCAAACGCAGGTAGTAATCCATGTCGCGCAAGCAAGTTGCGGTCATTTCTTCGCCGTAAGCGTTGCCGCCGGGAGAAACTACGTCAGGGCGTTTTTGGAAAAGTTGGTCGCCGGCTTGCTTGACGATACGTTCGCGGGATTCGCTCAAAATTTGGGCGATGCGGACGCGACGTTCACCAGAGGTGACGAAGCTTTTGATTCGGTCAAGTTCGCCTGGGCTCAGGTAACGAGCTTCAGCGTCTGCATTGACGATGGACTTTGTGACGATACTCATCTTGTGTGTACCCGCTGGATATTTTGCAATTACGAACTACTTTGCATTCAGCAGATCAACGGCGGGCGCACCCGGTTCCGTATCTCTGACTGGCGGCAGGAGCTTTAACACTTTGGGGAGCTTAACCCAACAACTGTGAAGTTGTTGGCTGACTACTTTGGGCGTTTGACGACGCTGGTTTTTCACGCCGGTGCGGTTGTGAGTGCTCGCACTAAGCCTGTCGCCTAGAATACCACAAATGACTGATGCGATCTTTAATCTACGATCGAGATTGCAGCAATTCAGTAAGTGGCGATCGAGAGACTGTTGGAAAGTTGGTAAGGATATTGCTTCTCTAACACAACTACCTCTCGCAAGTATTTTGAGGCATTATGTTCACATTCTGAGTGTTACTGTAATAGTTTGTAACAATCCTTTTCATTTTTGGGCCCCCGCTTGGCTCTTCCCAGTTAAAGTTTTACAGTGAAAAAAATCGCTAAAATTATCTAGCAGCAATGGTTGCAGGCGATCGAACGCTGAGGCATTTGCGGCGGGCGGCGGCGCTATTAGCGAAGAGAAAACTTTTCCCGCCAGGTGGAGGGAAGCCAGACAGGGGGGAGACAGGGCGAGATGTACGATCGGAAATGGTGGCTTTCTTTCTTGTAGCTCTCTTTGACTCTCACTTTTAACCAGGTGCGCCGTGAAAAGAAATCTATCAGCCCTTAAAAAAGCTTTGCAGTTTGGGATTAGCGGTGCTGTCGGCGGTTTCGCCGGCAATCTCCTCACCGAACCTTTCATGCACCAACTCAATAATTCAGAATCTGTTGTTGATAGTGTGTTGTCTACAGCTCGCTGGTTTGGATTGGTAGGCGGCGGCATTGCTGCGGCTATTATGTTCGGCTATTATTACTATATCAAAGGCAAGCCTCAAGTTAAACAGGCTTTGAAAAATGGCGGATTATTTGGTTTAATCGCGGGAGCTGTTTCTGGGGCGATCGCTGAAGTGATTTTTAGCGGGATTGGCGATGGCGAAAGTGAGTTATTGCGGGTAATTTGTTGGGGAATAGCTGGCAGTTTGTTAGGACTTGGACTTGCCAAACGGATTCCCAATTTAGGAATGCTTCGCGGCGCGGGAGGCGGCGGTGTTGGAGGCGTGTTGGGCGGCTGTTTATTTATTCTGTTTGCCTATACTTTATCCGGTACGGCGGGCCGTTTAGCTGGCTGTGCTGCGATCGGTTTTTGGATTGGAATTATGCTAGTTGTGGCTGAAACTTTGTTTAACAAAGCTTGGCTGGTAATTAGTTACGATACCGGAGTCAATCGAACTCTGACTGTTGGTGCCGAACCGGTGACTTTTGGCAGCGATGAAAACTTGTCTATTATCTGCATTCCGAATGTTGCGCCGCTGGCTATGCGCTTTCAATTGGAAGCGGGTCAAATTGTCTGCGAGAATGTTGAGACTGGGGCGGTGAGTTATTTGCGATCGGGCGACCAAAAGAGCATCGGCAACTGTACAATTACAGTCGGAAACTCTGACTTGCCCGCCCAAAGTGAGGCTAAAGTTCCGTCTACCTTTATATCAGCTAAGCCCGCAGTAAATTCTTTTACCAGTAGCCAATTTTCCCTGAAATTAGGCAGTCGAATTATTCCTCTGAGTGCGGGAACTCAGCTATTGACCTCTGACATACCGAGTTTAACTGCGATCGCCTCTAACGGTGTTGTAGCGGAGGTCAATTCGCGATCGACAAACGAACATTTGTTAGGATTGACCAATTTGTGCGATCGGGCTTGGTGGGCCACAGACAGTCAAGGCGAGATAAAAATGGTAGAACCTGAAAGTACCTTAACTTTGGCCTTGGGAACTAAAATTGAATTTGGTGAAATTGACGGCGAAATTGTGTAAGTAATATCGTTTCCGGTAGCATCGGAATTATTAGCCAAAATTAGGAGACGGCAGTGCCGTTTCCCTACAATATTATTTTCCGTAGGGAAACGGCATTGCCGTCTCCTCGCTTGTCATTCCGATGCAACCGGATTTGATATAATTGGGCAAAAAATCCCCACAAATCTGATTCCCAATGACTTACTCACTCCGACGCTTAGAAACCGGGTTTTTTCACGAAAAGACTCGTTGCAGCCCGCAGATTCGCTAAAAAACCCGGTTTCTGGAATCCCATAAGTCCACTAATTTCAAGCAGAACTGCCACTAACTCCAGTCATGACAGCCGCACCAATCAAATGAGCCAAACGCAAAGCTTCAGGAACCTTACCATTGTCAGTCAAACGCTGGAGTACCAGCGCTATTACTTCTGGTTGTTCACCGCAGACTTGAAAAAAGAAAGGTTCAAAAGCGTGAATTTTCCCGGCGCGGCGCAACAACTCTAAGCGGTATTCCAAGTCTGGTAAATGACCGAGAGCTTTTTCAATAGCAGCTAAATCTGGTTGGCGGCGCATGACAGCAACGCACGGAATTTGCAAGCGCGATGCTAACTCGGGAAGGTCAATAATATTGAAGCCACCGAAAGCAATTCCGTCTAGCA
Organism: Cyanobacteria bacterium OTE_58_metabat_593; assembly: GCA_031372825.1. Taxonomy (GTDB): domain Bacteria; phylum Cyanobacteriota; class Cyanobacteriia; order Cyanobacteriales; family Microcoleaceae; genus Microcoleus. Next base: position 38,633 of record JANMLZ010000054.1, read on the forward strand.
AAACGAGATGCAATTGCGGCAGAAATTTGCCTCCGAGGAGGAGCTTGGAAACAGCATCCGTGGCATCTAATCCGTCTGGGAAGACTTGTCCCCATACCATTCCTTCAAATCGAGTCCCCCCGCAGACTACTCCTGCGATCGACACCAGATTGCCGCTGGTGCGAGAAAAGGGAGCGTCGTCAAAGCCGATCGCCTTAATTGTGCGATCGAGCCTCAGCAAATCTGCCAGTTTCAAATTTTGGAGTTCCCTAAACTATATTTTTTGAGCTTAATTTTAGTTTTACATACTATCATATAATTTAAAGACATCATTACTAAAAAAGTTTTAGACAATTGACCAAAAAATACGTAGCAGCCATCGACCAAGGCACGACTAGCACCCGATTTATGATATTCGATCGCGCGGGACAGATAATTTGCAGCAACCAACAAGAACACCAGCAAATTTATCCGCAACCGGGATGGGTTGAACACAATCCAGAGGAAATTTGGGAACGCACCCAAAGCGCGATCGCAACTACACTCGCAATCGGCAATATCGACCCGAAAGATATTGCAGCCCTCGGGATTGCCAACCAGCGCGAAACTGCAATTGTTTGGAATAAACAGACGGGAAAAACTTACGGCAACGCGATTGTTTGGCAAGATACGCGCACCCGCGAAATATGCGATAAGTTAGCTGAAATAGACGGGAAAGATAGATTTAGAAAAAAGTGTGGTTTGCCGCTGGCTACTTATTTCAGCGGGCCGAAAATCAAGTGGATGCTGGATAATATTCCCGGATTGCGAGAAGCTGCAATTCGAGGGGATGCGATTTTTGGCAATGTCGATACTTTTCTAATTTGGAACTTAACTGGCGGTATCCACATTACCGATGTTACCAACGCCAGTCGCACGATGCTGATGGATTTGCAAACCCTTGATTGGGATGCCGAAATTTTGGAAATAATGGAAATTCCCCGGCAAATGCTGCCGGAAATTCGCCCTTCTAGTCAAGTTTTTGGACTTGCAAAAGGATTGTTAGAAGATGTTCCGATTGCTGCTGCTTTGGGCGATCAGCAAGCGGCTCTGTTCGGGCAAACTTGTTTCAGTCCCGGGGAGGCGAAAAATACTTACGGTACGGGCTGTTTTATGCTGCTGAATACGGGTGAGGCGATCGTCCCTTCAAAGCAAGGGTTGCTGACCACAGTCGCCTACAAGCTCGGAGAATCGCCCGCTGTGTATGCTCTAGAAGGCAGTATTGCGATCGCCGGAGCATTAGTCCAATGGTTGCGGGACAATTTAGGGATGATTGCCACATCTGCCGAAGTAGAAACATTAGCAAAAACAGTTGAAGATAGTGCCGGAGTTTACTTTGTCCCTGCCTTTTCTGGACTCTACGCACCCTATTGGAAAGATAGCGCCCGGGGAGTAATTGCAGGTTTAACTCGCTATGTGACTAAGGCACACATTGCCCGCGCCGTATTGGAAGCGACAGCTTGGCAAACACGGGAAGTATTAGATGCGATGAATCAAGATTCTGGTGTCGAACTTTTGTCTCTGAAAGTAGACGGAGGAATGGTGGTAAATCACACATTAATGCAGTTTCAGAGCGATGTTTTGGGAGTACCTGTGGTGCGGCCTGTGGTAGCAGAAACTACTGCACTCGGCGCGGCTTATGCGGCTGGTTTGGCGGTGGGTTTTTGGAGTCAGCTAGCAGAATTACGGGACAATTGGGCGGTGGATTGTACTTGGGAACCGCAAATGTCGATCGCACTTCGCGAACAAAAATATAATTTGTGGAAAAAAGCAGTTTCCCGTACATTCGACTGGGAAGAATGAATCACGCTTGTCAACCCCAAAATCTCTATTTAATGATATCATCAAATGAACACTATTTTTCAACCTGCAAATAAATGATTTCGCTAATTAACTTAAAAAAAATTCTCACCGTCGCTCTATTGATACTAGCACTGGCATTTGTAGAAATCGCTAGTAATTCCGAAAGTGCGATTGCAGATACAGCGACAACTCCTGCAACTGCAACCGCAGCCGAAGTCTTCAGCGCCAATTGTGCAGGTTGTCACATCAACGGCGGCAACATTATCAGGCGCGGCAAAAACTTGAAACAAAAAGCATTAAAAAAATACGGTATGGATTCCATCGCCAACATTTCCAACTTAGTAACTAACGGCAAAGGTATTATGCCTGCTTACAAATCTCGTTTGTCCGAACAACAAATTATCGATGTTTCAGCTTACGTCTTATCGCAAGCCGAAATTGATTGGAAATAATTTTTAGGCACAATTAGTAGGGTGCGTCAGAAGCAAAAAATCTCAGTAATCGCCTTAGAACTTCGTCTGACGCACCCTACTAATCGATATTTCAGCACAATTAGTAGGGTGCGTCAGAAGCAAAAAATCTCAGTAATCGCCTTAGAACTTCGTCTGACGCACCCTACTAATCTACAAACCTTTATTGGAAGCATTGCCAAATGAAAAAATACAATTTTTTGCACAAGATTGTAACTATTATTAGCTTATGTCTCTGTCTAACAATCGCAAACATCCCGCCCGCCTTCGCCTCGATTCACAAATATCCAGAAGCAGCCGACAGAGTAATGTTCCGATCCGTACAAAGCCTGCGCGATAGTGACGACAAAGCGTGGCAAGTTGTTTTGTATAAACGAGTAAAGTCGGGAGTTGTTAATTCTTTAAACCTGAGATTAGTCGGATTTCCCGGAACAGAATTGCAGCACCCTCTGCCGCTGAAAGTTGCGGCGGGAAATCAGGAAATTGGCAAAGCAAACGATATTTGGAGCGAGTCAGATTTGCCGATTAATGTCGGAGAATATGATTTTAAATCAATAATTGTAAAATTGGACAGCAATCGACCTTTGCGGTTAAATCTGCCCGTAAAAAATCAACCAGAAACGGAATTACTGGTTCCTCCTTTTTCGGTCAGAGAATGGCGGGTATTGCTAGATACAAACTAAATCTGGGTACATCTCAATTTTGGAATGGCGAACCATTCCGGCAAACAATTTATTAGTAATAACCAGAGATTTATTGCCGAAATGCTTCGCCCCTACCAAGATGTTTGCAAAAATGAGATGTAGCCCCAAATGTCCCAATTCGATCGCACTGTATAGTTAAAATCGATACAGTTTACAGTTTTGTGTATCAAAAATAACTATATTTAAATGTTCCTTAAGGTAGATTTAACCTGTTTTAACGTAATTGTGAAACAAACTAAAAGCGGAGTTAGTCTGATGATACAACTCCACTGTTTTAACGTTCGTGTTCTCAGGGTAAATTTACTATGACTTTGATCAGTACAATTGTCGGAAAAGCTTTGGCAACAGGTTGTTTGACGGTTGAGGCGGAAGAACTGCTGCGACAGCAGTTGCAGATGACTAAGTACGGTTTAGAAGATTTTGATGCTTTTATTACTTTGCAAAAAGAGGTGATGGAAGGTAGGGTAAGACACCAAGCTTTGGAATTGTTGCGATCGCAAAACCGCCCTGTGGCTGCTTGAATCAAGTTCGATCGCACTTTTGGATAGAATTAAGGGCGATCGATCGGGAGTATGTCGATCGGCTTTTTACGGGCGGGCAAGATGCCCACCCCACAAAAAAATCCACTCTTTGTGGAACAGGCATCTTGCCTGTTCATAAAAATGATACGCCAAGCCTTCAAAAATGTTTCTACTCCATTCCTAGCTGTTGTCTTAACGCTGCTGGCACATTAACGGCTGTCTCCAAACCTCGAACATTTTCCCACTCTGTATTCTCGTTCCATTGGATAGCTCCAAAAGCTCCACTGAGGTCTGCGCCGCGGAGGTTTGCGCCGCTGAGGTCTGCGCCGGTGAGGTCTGCGCGGCTGAGGTCTGCGCCGGTGAGGTCTGCGAGGCTGAGGTCTGCGCGGCAGAGGTCTGCGAAGCTGAGGTTTGCGCCACTGAGGTCTGCACGGATGAGGTCTGCACGGATGAGGTTTGCGAAGCTGAGGTCTGCGCGGCTGAGATTTACGTGGCTGAGGTCTGCGCCGGTGAGGTCTGCGAGGCTGAGGTCTGCGCGGCTGAGGTTTGCGTCGCTGAGATTTGCGCCACTGAGGTATGCGCGGCTGAGGTCTGCGCCGCTGAGGTTTGCGCCACTGAGGTATGCGCCGCTGAGATTTGCGCGGCTGAGGTCTGCGCCGCTGAGATTTACGTGGCTGAGGTCTGCGCGGCTGAGGTTTGCGCCGCTGAGGTTTAGGCCGCTGAGGAATCTCCCAACTGTTTGGATAAAGCCATAAACCCCAATACAACTGCCATAACCGATGAGAAACAACAACCGACTTGCATCGTCAAATGTACCTCTGGCATTAGGTTTCCCACAAGGATAAAACACCATTTGGTCTTTCAATTCATCTCTCTCCTGACCGTAACGGTGCAACTCAAAGAGCAAAATCATCACATTCAAACCAGCATAAACATCTATTTGTCGCTGTCCCAAATCTTGGTTTTTCAATTGCTCTCGCAGTAGGCGCATCTTCTTCTGAGGCAAACTTTCCGGCAACATATCAATAAATTCCCCCTCGCACCATCGCAGATAAAAATCTTCCAAACGCTGGAATAACTCCACAGGACGAAACTGACTTGCTTCTCCTACAACAGCCGGAGTTGTTAACAACCCCATCAAATATTCCACAATTTCTGGTGTCAGCGCTCCATAACCCAACAAATCATAAATTTCCCAGTCCATATCAGAGTCTTTAGTATTAAATCCTCTACCTTTCTTTCCCGGTTCCGTCCACTCTTCCAAACTTTCTTTCAATCGTTCCGCACACAGAAATTCACCAAAAGTCTTGTGTACAAACTCCACAGAACCGTCTTTACTTCCTTGCTGAAGATAAAAAACCGCCAAAGCATTTCTCAAAGGATTATCGCCAATCCGTTTTTGTGCTTCCTCAAGTAATGCTTTAACCGAATTATCTGCTTTCAATCGTTCCTCAATCATCGCTACAGAAGCGCATTCCCCTCCCGACTGCACCACGCACAACCCTGCTTCTGTCAAGATGCGTCGCAAATCCTCTGTTTCCAATTCTGTCAAATCGCGATTGAGCAATTTAGACCGCTGTTCTGTTAGTACCCAATTCACAGCTTGGTTGTAAATCAAAATCTTTGCTTGAGTGCTGTTAGTTCCTTGAAAATCCTCAACTTTCAAGATTCCATCTCGGTGCATCGCCGCTAACAGATAAAGCAATAGTGGTTCTCGTACCAAGTCTGATTTCACCTGTTTTGGACAGCATTCATCTTGCAAAAACTGTTGAAAAGCTGCGGTTTTTTCTGCCCCAAATTGGGCTTCCCATTTATTCAACCACTGTTGCTGAAGTTCGTCATCCATCACCTGAATTTGGACTCGCTCCAAGTTGTCTGGCATTTGCCTTTCAATCCCTTGCAAAGCTAAAGTTCTGCCAGTAATCAAAACCCGGTGTCCCATTTCCGAACTCTGCTGACAAGCTTCCTGAAATTTCGCTACTTGCTTGAGAAAATCCTCCAAGCCGCCGCTGCTTCTCCCTTCCATCAGCAACTCGTCAAAGCCATCCAAGAAAAACAAATATCTCGTATTTTTATCAGTCAACCAGCCATCATCGCTAGCAAAATCCGCATTAACTGCTTCTTTCAGCGTCTCTCGAAAACTCTTTTGCAATGTGCGAATATCTCGCAATCGAATTAACACCGGAGTCCAAAGTGGATGCAAATATTGTCGCCCCCAATCAGCAAACATCCGACAAAAAACACTTTTTCCGCGTCCTGGCCCAGCTTCGACAAACATCACTAAATTCTGTTTTTTCTCATCCGCAAGCAATTGCTTTGCCCAAGTTTCCAAATCGAAATCTTCTGCATCTTCAATAGGCTTGCCATTTTTATCAATTGGTTTTGCCTTCAGAGGCACGTAGATATCTTGAAATGTAAACTCTTCAGCAAATACTTTTTATTTTGGTTTATCGGCAATCTGCACTTCCAGGTATTCGTCAATGCTTTGATATTGCCGCTGTTCCTCTCGCCACTCGCTGAAAGAAGACTGTCCGAGATGTTTCATCGCATCGCCACAAACTGCCCAAGCTTCGATTAAATAGCGGTGAGTATTAGCAGCAACTCTCCTTGTCAAAATCTTAGCTTGACTGTCTTCTAGTCCAGCTTGTTCCAGTCGCTCTGATAGCACTAGGTTAAATTCCTTTGCTAATATCGAATCACGAAAACAATTTACAGTTTCTTTGGCTGCTCTATCACTAAATTCCAAATCTGCCAGTTTCTTAAGCAATTGCTTGACTTTATCGGAAACCGGAGTTTGCCCGATGCGATTTAACAAACTCGCGTCTTGTTCAAGAAATCCCTTAAAACTTTCCAGATAAGCCGCCTGACTGACCAGAAAAATGCACTCAGCTAAAGTCGGTTGCTCTTGAGTTTTTTCAATAAAAAATGCCAGCATTTTCGCCGCCATCCCGACAAATGGCAATCCAGTTCCCATAACTTGAGCCAAGGGAGAATTCAAAACTTCTAGCAGCAAGTTGCTATTATCTAAGCCTTGTTCCTTGAACATTTTTGCCAATTCAGCGGCTGCTTTCCCAGCTTCTCCGATTCCCTCGGCTGCTTCGGCGGAACACAGTTCTTTAATATCAGTAGTTAATAGTTTGAATATGCGATTTGCCATTTTTACCCGGCGCGCTTTAGCCGATTTTAGATTACATTATTATACTCGTTCTACTCGTTCCCAGGCAGAGCCTGGGAACGCAGATCCGGAGGCTCTGCCTCCAATTTTTTGTTAGCAAGCAGCAAGCGAGGCGGAGCCTCTAGACATTGATTCCCAGGCAGAGCCTGGGAACCAGTTAAATAATATAGAGGAGACGGCAGTGCCGTGTCCCTACCGAAAATAACCTTGTAGGGACACGGCAGTGCCGTGTCCTAATTTCTTGACAAAAACGCCCGAACCAGCAATAATTGTAGGTTGTCTGTCTAAATCCGGCTCGGATCAGGTTAAGACATTCCAAAAGCTGGAAAGCAGTCACAGCCAAAAGTTATTAACAATTGACAACTGTCAACTGTCAACTGTCAACTGTCAACTGTCAACTGACTACTCAGCTACCTGTACGGCAATCTCAACAACCATCCCATGACTTACGCAATCATTGAAACCGGCGGCAAACAATTTCGGGTAGAACCAGGCCGCTTCTACGACATCGAACTGCTTCACGTCGAAGCCGAATCACAAGTCATCATTGACAAAGTATTTCTGATCCAGCACGAAGGCGATGTTCATATCGGCCAGCCTTTGCTAGAAAATGCCACTGTAGAAGGAACTGTGCTGCGGCATTTCCGGGGCCGCAAAGTCCTCGTCTACAAGATGAAGCCGAAAAAGAAAACTCGGAAGAAAAAAGGGCACCGTCAAGAAACAACTCGGTTTATGATTGACTCTATTACAGTCAATGGTACAGTCCTAGCCGCCAGAGATTTAACTCAAGCAGTTGTAGAAACTCCCCAAACTGGCGAAATTGAATCAGAATAAACAATAGTAAATACAGTTGAGGACATTATGGCCCATAAGAAAGGTACAGGCAGTACACGTAACGGACGCGACTCTAATTCTCAGCGTCTGGGTGTCAAAAAGTACGGCGGTCAAGTTGTCAGAGCTGGCAACATTTTGATCCGCCAACGCGGCACAAAAGTTCACCCGGGTAATAATGTTGGTATCGGCAGAGATGATACTCTGTTTGCCATGATTGATGGTGTGGTGACTTTTGAAAGAAAGGGCAAAACTCGCAAGAAACTCAGTGTTTATCCTGTGGTTGCAGCACCTGTGGCTGAAGCTGTAGCAGTTTAATTTGGATAGTTTCCTTGTTCCCTAGGCTCTGCCTGGGAACGCATTTCTTGAGGCTCTGCCTCCTGATTTTCTATATAAATAGACCGATATCCCTGATTTCTTTAAGAAGTCGGGGATGTCGTGTTTGGTAGACAAGTTTTTTGAGAAATTCGGAATGATTTAACCGCAGAGGGCGCAGAGAGCACAGAGGAAGAGAAGAGAGAGGTGAAAATTTGCGGCTAGCCTCCTCCGACAATTGTGACAATTTCTAGGATGTCGCCTGCTTGCATCTGCGTGGTTTCCCAAAATTGTTTGTGCAGGATTTCGCCGTTGTACTCCACAGCCAGCAATCGCGGATTTAAACCTAATTGTTTTAATAATTCTGGTAGCGGTGTTTCGATCGCACAATTGCGAGTTTCTCCGTTAACTTGCAACGTAATTTGATTTATCATTAGTTATTAATTATTTGTTATTAGTTATATCAAATCGGGTGGCATCGGTATTAATATTACCCACAGTCAGGACACGGCAGTGCCGTGTCCCTACAATTATATCCGGGTAGGGAAACGGCATTGCCGTGTCCTCGGTTACTAGCTTTTCCCCTGCAAAGCTTTCTGAGCTTTGAGAGTCTGCATCCGAATTAGCTGCGAGATGAAAAACTGCGTGACTAAAGTGGGTTGTTCTGCTTCCATAATTGCGCGTACTGTGGCTACTCTTTGAGCTCCGGCATTCAATACTTCATCGAGGTTGTTGATATCAATTCCGCCGATCGCAAACCAAGGAATCGGCGACTTATCAGCAGCATACCGCACGTAATCCAAACCCGCAGCCTGTTTATCGGGTTTAGTAGGAGTGGCATAAACCGGCCCAACTCCAATGTAATCGGCTCCTTCCTCAATAGCTCGCTGCATTTCCTCGCCATTCGTAGTCGATCGACCGATAATGCGTCCCGGGCCGAGCAACTTGCGCGCTTCCGCCACAGGCAAATCTTGCTGTCCTAAGTGTACGCCGTCGGCATCCGCTGCGATCGCCAAATCCACTCGATCGTTGACAATCAACAAAGCATCGTAGCGGTGACAAAGTTCGCTCATCTTCCGCGCATGATCCAGCTTCACCGCGTCATCTGAGGTTTTGTCGCGGTACTGTACCAAAGTCAGTCCGCCTTGCAAAGCTGCTTCCACGACGGATAACAAATTGTCTCTCGGCGAAGTTACCAGGTATAACTGCGATCGAAGTAACTGCTGGTAGCGCCGGTAAGCCAGCAAATTGCTTTCGAGAGTGTAAACCCGATAGCGCATCTGCTTAAAAGCCGCGCCCATATTCCGATCGTAAACTTTGCCGTACTCTTCGAGTACCCGCAGCGCTTCTTCCACTCGACAAAAATTCGCCTCCAGCAGGTGCTGGATGCTCGATCGCACCTCTTCCTGCGGGTGAGTCAGCTCCGTACCCGGATCGGCCGGCGTATCCCTTGCACTGCGCAATTCTGCGACGTGCCAAGCAGCCAATTCTTGACGCAGTTGCTTGCACGTCGCAGCTAAATCGCTGCTGTTGAGACCAAACCTGCACCATTCTTCAATAATTCTCAACCCTTCGCGCGCGCGATCGAGATTTGCATCTAAAATCCGACAGAGGGCTGGCTGTGCCGGTAAAGTTCTATTTTGTTTATCGGTCATCACAAGCACCTTAGTTATAGTTAATTCCACCAGTCAAACCGCTACATTCTCCCACGCCGCGAAGATGCTAGCAATGCGATCGGCTTAATCTTGGCATTTACCGAGGTAAATTTGACGAATTTTTAAGTTTTAAGGAAAACAAAGCATAATGGATCAAACTTGTTGAGAGTGGAATCGTTAAGCTGCATACCACACTTCGGAGGAGAGCCGTGAGGTTAGCAGAAGAATACAAAAGATTAAGGGAGAAAAACCCAAACAAGCGGGGGAATTTAAACTTCTTCGATCGCAAAAACCTGACACGAAACACGGGATGCGAAACTTGGCTCAAAGATAAATTACGTTTTTTTATGATCCTAAAATTACAACAGAACAAGTGCAAAGAAGGTCGTAGCACGGGCGAGGGCGGAACGCCATCGGCAAACAAAGGCGTGAGTTCGTGCCTTCTGCTAGTCTTTGCCAGCACAGCTTTTTGCCACCTTCAACCGTCTGTTATCGCAGCCGAGATGGGCTCCGTTGGGCTCATTTCTCAAGCGGCCGAGAGCGACGTTAATATACTGTACGTGAGTTCTACCGGGGGGAGTGACACGGGAGGCAATGGGAGCGATCGAGCTCCGTTCAAAACCCTCACCTACGCCTTAAGCGTGGCCCCGCCCAAGACAGCGATTTTGCTAGCACCCGGTACTTACAGCGCTCAAAGCGGCGAAAAATTTCCACTAATGCTCAGGTCTAGCGTGACTGTTCAGGGAAATCCCAACACTCGCGGTCAAAATATTCTGATCAAAGGCGGAGGAGACTTTATTAGTCCGACTTCGGCGGGTCAAAATATCGCGATTTTAGGAGCAGACGGGGCGGGACTCAGCGGGGTGACGGTGACGAATACCAACTATCGCGGTTATGCTTTGTGGATCGAATCGAGTTCTCCGATCGTGGTTAACAATACTTTTTCGGGGAGCACTCACGACGGGATTTCGGTTGTAGGTACTGGAAGGCCGACGATTGGCGGGAATTTTTTCTCGAAAAATGGAGCTAACGGGATGACGATTTTTGGTAGTTCCCGCCCGGAAGTTCGAGATAATACCTTTGAAAACACGGGATTTGGGGTAAATGTAGCGCAGAACGCTTCGCCTCTGTTGATCGGCAACAAAATTACTCGGAATAAGGACGGCGTGGTGGTGCAAGCTGATGCTAGACCGGTGCTGCGTAACAATTATATCGAAAGTAACCAACGGGACGGTATTGTGGCGATCGCCCGATCGCTTCCAGATTTGGGAACTTCAGCCGAACCGGGCGGAAATGTGATTCGCAACAACGGTCAATACGATGTGAACAATGCCGCCAAAGGTCAAGTAATCCCAGCTTACGGAAATCAATTGTTGAGCAATCGGACGACAGGATCGATCGATGTGGCGGGAACCTTTAGCCCGCCGCCGCCAATTGCAGCAAGTAGTTTGCAGCTAACGCCCGATCGAGCTTCCCGAACCGGAGGCCCAGAAACTTCTCTCCCTGCTTACACTCCCGGGCCGTTAACTCCAAGGACTCAAAGAGCGCCACAACCGCCAAGAGTGGAAAATCGATCGACACCGCCAAATACTCAGTTGCAGCCTCTTCTTCCTCCCAGAAACACCAATTCTGTGCCTGCTGCGACAGGGGCGATCGCCATTCCCGTCCCCGATCCAGATGCTCGATCGGTTCCCGAAATTTCGGTGCGCCAGCCAGTTCTCCCTCCCAATTTTGATAATTCAAATTCGGTTCCTTCCGATGGTAAATTGCCGGTTCCAGGCCGCAGCATTCCGATAGGGAGGGGCGGCTACGTACCTGCTGATTTAGGGGGAAATTCTGTGCCCGATTCCGGGGATAGTGCGCCGTCACTCGATCGAGCCCGAGCTTTGGGTTTCCGGTATCGTGTAGTTGTGGACGCCGAAAGTCAGGACGCGAGACAAAAGATGCAATCTCTAGTTCCCGATGCTTTTCGTACTTTTAGCAACGGGCGATCGGTAATCCAAGCCGGTGCTTTTCGGGAGATCGAAAAAGCAGAGGAATTAGCACAAATGCTCGCGCAAAACGGTTTGAATGTGCGAATTGAAGAGATAAAATAGTTATGGGAATTGGGAATATCAATTCCGGTTGCATAGGAATTAATATTACCCGAAATCAGGATACGGCAGTGTCCATAGGTGTCAACTTAAGCTCAAATCCAGTCAGAGATTGCTGTTTGACTATTAAATCCAGATCCCCCCTAGCCCCCCTTAAGAAGCAGGGTGGATTAATTGTCGAGAGGTTAAATCAAGGCTATGAAGGCTATTGACCGAAATTATGCAAGGCACTTAACAGGTTTATCTGAACTAGATAAATTAAAAAGCAACTCACT
>JANMLZ010000070.1:0-44857 GCA_031372825.1 Cyanobacteria bacterium OTE_58_metabat_593
TAAAATCAATGGTTTAAACCATTTGAAAGTTACCTTAAAGCATAAAAAGGGCAGAGAATTAATTCTCTGCCCTTTTTATGCTTTAAGGTAACTTTCAAATGGTTTAAACCATTGATTTTACGCTACCTTTTTTATGGAACTGGGCAGAATCGAACTGCCGTCCAAAATGGGTATTAACTTTCCGATCGTTCACAGGTTTATCCCCTCTTACCCTCGGGGCGGGAACCATCTTTATCCTAAATGGGAGGATTTTCTAGTGATTGCTTTCCCGGCTAGCCGACTAGAAGCGTTTAGCTAGGGCATCCGTTGGGGGTTGTTATGCTGCCTTTAACGGAGTTAAGCGGCATACACTCTGAACCAAGCTAGAGAAGTTTTTAGGCTACAGCTACGGCTTTGCGAGCGAAAGGAACGATGTTGTTCGCATTTACTATTTTTTTTGAGCCGATATTAACGAGAGTGGACTCCCTCTCGACCTGCATCACGGAGCAGCTTTCGCCACCCTGTCGAAACCATTACAGCCCCTCGTGTTAGCTTTTCTATTATAGACAAGATTTTTTGTCAAGTCAAGTTGATTTGGGATTTTCGTTTGCGGATTCAAGAAACCGGGTTTTTATGGGTTTCTGCAAGTTGTGACGCGTATTCTCGCAAAAACCCGGTTTCTGACTACCAGTGCGTTAATGCAAGTTGTCGTCCCAAACGCCGATGTAAATTCGATCGCGCTCGTTGCGTTCGATCGTCCCTTCCAGCGAACCCTTTTTAAAAGTAAACCGATTGCGGCGGCGCTGCTCCACGTCCCGAAACCCTTGCAAAATCTCCCGGTTGGCGCCGCCCACCATCCCGTTGAGCGCGGTTCGCACTACCAAATCGTCCACCGACGGGGCAAAAGAACCCTCTGTTTGCACGAGCTCGCCGGAATCGCGATCGTAAATGTAGCCCAGAGTAATCCGGTTCGGCAATATTTCATAAAGTGCGGTGCGAGTATTCGGCCAATAGCCCCTGGCTTGAGAATCCGTGGGTTGTCCCAGGGCATCTAAAATTTGACTTTCCGCTGTACCAACGGCAAACCCAGGGATTGTGGGAGTCTTCCGATCGCTGGTTGCCGGTTGTTCGTTGGGTGCCGGCGATCGATCGGGCGGCAACTGTTTGTCAACAAGTTTTTCCGTTGGTGTGGGTTTGGCCGCCTCGGGAGAAGGCGAGAAAGGTGTTGGCGAGAAAGGTGTTGGAGTTGGAGTTGGCGCTGGGGCTGGTGTTGGGGCCGGAGTTGCTGATGGCGCGGGCGCCGGTGTTGGCGCGGGTGTTGAAGTTTCCGCAGCAGGGGGCGGAGTTTCTCTGCGAGTTGGCGGTGGCGTTGGTGTCAGAGAGGGAATTGGTGCGGGGCTCGATCGCGCATCTGGATCTGCGGGGGCCGAAGTGCGATCGTCCTTGGCTACCGGTGCGGGTTCCGAAGATGGTCGGTTGAGGAAAACCCTAGCAATACCGACAAAACCTGCCACAATCAGGGCGATCGCCACCAACCCCAAAATCAACCAAACCTTGCGGTTGCCGGAGCCATTCGTCACCACAGCAGGCGCTGTTCTCACATTTGCCGGCGACTGAGGCCCGTGTCCCGGAATCACGGCCACCGTCGGCCCGGTAACGGAATCTGGCGAACCCGACAGCAGCGACAGCCACTCATCGACAGTAGCAGGGCGATTTTGAGCTTCTACAGTCATCCCCCGCATCACTGCGGAACTGACTGTTGTACTTAGCTGAGGCCGCAAGTCGCGGGGTGAAGGCATTGGCTGACTGGTACGGAGAATTGCAGCCACCGGCACTTGTCCTGTCAGCAAAGTATAAAGCGTCGCCGCCAGACCGTAAACATCTGTGGCGGGCGTGTATTTTCCTTGGGCAAAATACTGTTCTGGCGGCGCGTAGCCGTCGGAAACCATATTAGTATGACTTTGGGTAACACCGGGAGTAAACTCGCGGGCAATCCCAAAATCAATTAACACAACTTCCTGGGTGTTTTGGCGCAGAATAATGTTTTGCGGTTTGATATCTCGGTGCAGCAAACCCTTTTGATGAACTGCCTTCACAGCAGCGCCAACTTGAGTTATGTAGGAAATTGCGAGTGCTTCTGGAAGCGGTTTATTTGGCAGCACGACATCGCCCAAATCCTGACCTGCTATGTAGTCCATCACCATGTAAGGCTGGCCGTCTTCCACAAAAAAATCGCTGACGCGGACGATATTGGGATGAACGCAGGAAGCCAACCGCCTCGCTTCGTCTTGAAACTTGCGATCGAACTCAGCAAAATTTGGTTGCTGGCGCAGAGATTCGTTGATGGTTTTAATGACTACAGGCTGTCCTAAATAGCGGTGATTTGCTCTGAAGGTAATTCCAAAGCCACCTCTTCCCAATTCTTGTTCGAGGGTGTACTTTCCACCCTGTAAAGTTTTGCCGATTAGCGCATCCATAGGTTCGGGCGATCGCACATCAAATAATATGGCTGATTATGGCACGTATGGTTGGCTAACTTACCAGTCTAAAGGGCGATCGAGAAGTGCGATCGGCGTTGCCATTCCTTCCCGAATCGATTCCCGCATCCCCGGTATTGAAATAAGATACAATGTTTCTTGTACCGATGCCCAGTCAGATTCAGACAATAACACTGCATTGCTAGTCTGTCCTGCGATTGCGATCGGTTGGTGCGACTGACTCATGGGAGCGATTAACTGCTGCAACTGCTTTTGAGCTTCATTGATAGGTATCATAACTTTACGAAATATTACAAAGGTATACCTTTTCTGGTCGGATTTGTAAACCATTTCTTGATTTCACCAATAAATGACCATACATCATCGTTTGATGGCTTTAAATAATCGAGTGATTCGGGATCTTCTCCCATTTTTTCAAAGACAGCGATTAACCAAGATGGCCCATGCCCAGTTGCGCCCAGATTAGGAAGCCAAGATTCTAACTCTCCTTTTCTGACAACAAAAATTCCATACTCACCAAGTTTATCAAATAGATTATTGACTGCTTCTCGATCTCGATCGCAGAGAATATCTACACCGCCAACACGCTTCATGTCTTTACCTGAAGCATCAAATTTTCTTTTGACATCATTCCGCAAGTTAGCCAAGGATTGATGCTCCAATTCTGGCACAAAACTACTTTCTAAAAAACCACTCCAAACTTGCCCGCCTTCCTTTATAACGTCGATATCGACTATCCCAACTGCTGGTATGCCAAGTTCCCTTAATGGTTTAATTATTGTTTTAACTGTTTGCTTATTTTGAGCATTAATAAATAAACAATTGGCAATACCCAATTCTGGCTGATATCGCAGTAAACGTTCATTGATTTCTTCATAAAAAGCACGATCTGCATCTGATTCTGTGATGACAACAAATTCATAAAACAATCCACTAAGCACATTTGTTGAGCGTAATAGAGGATTTCTCATCAGTCGCAAAATGTCTTTATTGGCAAGAACCCGTGCAGTAGGAACTCCTCCTCGGTAAGTCAATCTAATGATATTGACTGGCGCACCTGACTGTATACAGCCCCTGACAAAGTTTGGACTATGTGTGGATACAAAAATCCGTTTCTCAGATTCGCAGCTAGTAAGAGCAATCTCTTTTCCTAAATTAAATGCTAAAGAAGGGTGCAAAAATGCTTCAGGTTCGTCAATTAAAAGAACAGCAGGATCACCAGCGATAATTTCTGTGACTATTCCTGTAAAAGCTTTTACACCATCACTAGCCTGTTCAACAAGAGTTGCGTTAGAGTGAAACTGTACAGCCTCATCATGAATACCACATTCTTCTAGGTTTGTGCTTGGAGGGCGAGATGATAAACGCAGCCTCAACTGTCCTAAGTAAGTTGGATCGACAACAAAGTGTAATCCAAACGCATCATAAATAATTTTTCTGACTTTTTTCCTCTTATCCTGATCTTTAAATAAAACCATAAAACTATTATAAGCAGGTTGTTGAAGATCGCCAGCAGACTGTTGATTTACGAGATTAATGCGATTTCTACCATCTAGAATTAATGTGTTAAATGCAAGGTAGTATTGACAAAAAACTTGAGGTACTTGGTTTGTATGCTGAAGTGCATGGACAAGAGTGGGTTCATGTATCTGAACTCTACCTGTTCCATTACCAACAACAATATGCTCTGGCATTGGCTGTTCCATCAAAGGCAAAGGTTGTAAAGTAATTTTTTTAACCTTCTCTTTTGCTATATCTGATGCCACTGAATAAAACTCAATTTCACTTACAATGACATCCATTGAGTTTAACTGGCCGCTTGTACATCGGGAATGTATCTCAGCAAGAACCTTACTTTTTCCAGAGTTGTTTGGCCCTACGAATACAGTTACAGGCGTAGTCTCTATTTTTACGGGAGGTTTATTTGGTGCTTTGCCAAATTTTAGTTTAATTGTCTTGATCATTATATTTTTATCTGCTTTACTCGTTTCAAAAAGATTACTAAGTTAATTTTAACATAGCTTTTATTTAATCGATCGACCTAAGAATTGCTCGTATCCTTGCTTAAACTTCTCCTTTCCATTCTGCTCTATGATACTGCCATGAGCCATAATCACTCGCTCAAAGTCCCACCGGAGAATCTTTTCAACTGACTTTCTTACTTTCTCCTTTTCAGTTGTGGCAATTCGCTCCAATAACGATGGACTCAAACTTTTATATCCTCCCAGCACTCTGGTTGCAAATTGTGTCAGCGCTGGAAAGTTATCATCAAAGTGAAAGGCAGTATCTGTCAAGATCAGGGTGCGGCTTGCTGCATGGAAAAACACGCATTCATTGAGTGCATCAAAACCAGTTAAACCTATTGTTCTGAATCCGTCAAAAAATACGTATTCTAGTCCATCCCATAAACTATTTGTATCACTTTTGATGATTTTGTCGAGCGCTAAATCTGGTTTTTTGACTTCTAGACCTGGTGCCCCCCAAAACGTCCCGCTTGGATAACGTGTTTTGAAATTGGCTGCAAATAAATAGTGGTAAAGATTGGGAGCAATGATGTGCTTAACCGTTCCCAGTTCGTCAAGCTGACTTGTAATTGTATCATTGACTGCGATCGGAGAAATAACTGCTAACTCACGATTTGTCAGCCGAATCACTGTCATTCTTGTGCCAACGCTGAGTCCGAAATATCGGAATGGCTGTTCGGCAACCCAAATATCTCTATCAATTTTTCTGAGCATTTCAAAATTTCCAACGATGAACTTGATTAGACTAACTCACGTTCGACGCTCTTGCAATGCGTAAATCCTTACCCTATCGAAACGCCTTTCTCGGAACTCTTGCGAGTTGGTAAGCGCCGCGACTATCCAACAATTGATATTGATTTGGCTGCAATCCGAATTCTTTAAATTTGTGCGGATATCCCAGCACCAAAATAGAGGGAGAAGTTTGGTTTTTAGATTCCTCAATGTAGTCGCTCGCGCCTCGAAAAAGTCGGTAAAAAGTCACCGGGCCTTGAGTATAATAAACCAGACTTGGTTTCCAGAAACCAATCATCATCAACTCTTCCCCCGGCAGTTTTTGTTGAACTGCAACCTGTGCTAACTGTCTCAGAGGTAACTGACGGTTGATATCGACCAATTTGTAGGCGGGAGTCAAACCAAAAATGATAAATGCGACTAATCCGATGAAGTTGGCAACCAAAATCCAGCGCTGCTGACGTTTCCAGAGTAAAAGTGCGATCGCCCCAGCCGCCGTTATCCAAATCGCACCGCCGACAATCAGCAATCCCGACTGCTGAATTGCTTGCGGAAAATTGGGCATTGCCGGGTCGTCTCCCAGCCAGTTGTAACAGTAGAAAGTTGCTCCGGCTATAATCAGTAAAAATATGACGTTAAAAATGTATGTAACTAACAGTCCTCGCGGTAAATAATGCGGTTTTTTTTCTAACTTTCCCCGCCAATTTTCTGGTTCGTTCCCTGCAATAATATCACTCCACAATAGCGTTACCAAAATCGCGGTCGCTGGAAGCAAAGGCAATACATAACTGGGCAATTTGGTGACGGCGATCGTAAAAAAGCCGAAGATGCAGCCGAACCAAAACAAGGCAAATAAACTCAACTGAGCTGATCGCGGTTGACGGCGCCAGTAACTGCGTTGCCAAAAACGGGTACGGGCGATCGCCACCGGCAAATAAATCGACCACGGCGCAAAACCAACTAGCACTACCAAAAAGTAAAAATACCAAGGCGCCGAGTGCTTGTTTACTACTTCAGTAAAACGCTGAAAATTGTGATAGCCGAAAAAGCTGTCAATATAAGTTTGACCGTTGGCTAATGTTACCAGAATAAACCAAGGCAGGGCGATCGCCAGAATAATCGAGATTCCAGACACCGGACGCATCTCTCGCCAAAGTTGTCTAAAATTGCCCAAATAGAGCGCAAAGCAGCCAACAATCAGGGCTGGGATGACAATTCCCACAGGCCCCTTAGCCAGAATTGCTAAGGCAATTAGTACGTAAAAAGTCAGATACCACTTATTGGGAAATCGGGAAGCGGAAACGGTGGAAAATTCTGTTTGCTCTCTCTGTTCTTCTAGGGTGTAACCGAGGAAAAAGGCGAGCAGTGCCGAACAAATACAGGCGCTCAATAGCATATCTGAAACCCCTGTCCGTCCCCAGGCAATAGTTTGGGGATTTAAGGCGATTAGCGCCGCACCAATCCAAGGAGTAGAAAGAAAGATCGGAAGACGGCGAGATTTGAGTTTTGAGTTTTGATTCTCTGTTTCTTCTTCCTCATTCTTTCTTCGTTCTTCCTGATTCCCTCTTCCTGATTCCCTCTTGCTGATTCCTGACATCCGTTAAATCCGTTACAGAATCCGTTGCCGAACTTTCTTCTTGCTTCGATAGGGTATAGAATCCGAGGCAAGTAAGGGCGATCGCGCACAAAGCCGAGGGAAGCCGCACAGCCCATTCGTTAACCCCGATCGAACGGTAAGCCACCGCCATCAGCCAATAAATCAACGGCGGCTTGTCAAACCTGGTTTCGCCGTTGAAATAAGGAGTGATCCAATCTCCTGTCACCGTCATTTGACGCGCGGCTTCGGCAAACAGCGGTTCGGTTTCGTCAACTAAACCGATGTTGCCGAGATTCCACAAGAAACCCACCCAGGCGATCGCGCACAGCCACAACAGCGACAGCAACAAAGGTGCTAACGGGCGATTCCTAAACTCTGACAAATTTTTAATAACTTCCTTCACCCAGGCTTCCTGCGATTTTAGATGGTAAATTTTAACTCGCATAGAGAGTCTACCGAAAAATTCGCCTTCAGGAAACTTGGACTGCGATCGAATCCGATGCAACTCATATCAAATCCGGTAGCATCGGAATTGATATTACCCGAAAGCAGGACACGGCAGTGCCGTGTCCCTACCACGATCAATTGTAGGGACACGGCACTGCCGTGTCCTCTATATCATAGGTCGTTGCAGCCGGAATTCATATCTGTTTCTCGATCGAAATCTCCGCCCGCAGCAAAGCATTCAAGGCTGCAAAATTAACTGCCATTCTCCGGCTGTGCGGTTCCAAGCGGGCGCGGCTGTCTCTCCGGCGACGTAAGGCCCCCAGTAGCGGCGGGAACCATCCTGAGCAAAAACCACCAGAATGTCTCCCTGTTTGACTTGTAACTTGCCCTCCGGCAGCGATAGCATCAGTCCCTTGCCACCGCCTTCCCCTGGCGCAAAATCCCAGTGCGCCGGTTTGCCGTAGGATTTCTCGGCTTGCCGTTTTGATAGCAGGGCTACTCGCACTGGGCGATCGCTGCGGTTGCTGACGCGCAGACTGCCGGTGGCTTCGGCATTTACAGGGATTGAGAAATTACTTTCCTCAAGAGGTTCTGGGGTTGGTATTGAGTCGGGTTTGGGCTGGTTGCCGGTGTCTGCTGAAGCTGTGGCAACTCGGGAAAGAGGGGGTGTTGGGGGGAGTGCGGTGGCTGCGGAGGGTAAGTCGTTCGGCCGATTTGCACCGTTGGAGATCGTGATTTCAAAACGTCCTAGAAACATTCCTGTAATTAGGACGATCGCCACTCCAATTATCATCTGGTAAATTTTAAGTTTCATAAATTTTATGCTTAAAGGATAGACAATACACGGCAATTAGCGATCGCAATCTTTAATGTAGAATGCGGGGCTGCTGTGTTACAAGATACAACTACAGTTAATTATTTGACCATTCTGGGCGATCCTTGAAGAGGATCGCCCCAGATCATTTTAGATGTTAAATTTTAGATCTTAGATAACGGCATACTAATGCCAGTCAGGATTTGCAGTTTTTATGAAGTGACGTTTCTTCTTTGAGTATAATTTTTAACTTCTATGCAAAATACCCGAATTAACAGATTGATTGATGTTCTGGCCGAGCGATTCGGACGCTGGCTGAGCAATCCTTGGAGGCGGATTTCGCTTTTGGTAATTAGCCTGCTGTTCGGCACTTTTTTGGGAACAGCTATTTCGACGATCGCCGGACAATCCGCTAATTGGGATATTATCGTGGCTGGGCTGTTGGTGTTGTTGACGGAGTTGGTTAATCGGCTGGTTTACGGCGGCCCGCAGGCTACAACCCGTTCTTTGTCGGTGGAGATGCTGAATGCTCTGAAAATTGGGCTGACTTACAATTTATTTGTGGAAGCTTTCAAACTTGGCTCTTAAAAAAAAATGAATCTACACAAGTTAAGGATCAGATATTTGTTCGTTGCAAATCAGATTTAGACAAAACCACCCGCCGCCTAGAGATTTTTGAGCTGATGGATCGATCGACTGTAACACCTATTGAAATTTTACACCGCTGGCAAGCTGGCGACTCCCAGCAAGCTTCCGACTTCGACCACCTAGTAAGTTGGGAACTTGCGGATGATGTGCGATCCTCTTCGAGGGCTTTCCGTTTGATCGCTTCGCTAACGCTAACGGGCGCTTTTGGCATTACTCCTGACAATGCAGCCGATATTGTCCGCCGCAAAACCGATTTATTCTTTTCTCTTGTTGGCGAACTGCATACTTTCCCCCTAAAGTCAACTGTTTTTCTCGAAACATTGTGGAAGCTTTGGCTGCCGCTGGCAATTCAATTATCGACTGAAAAACAAAGTTTAAACCGTCCTCTAATTCAAGGAATTTTAGGAGGACAAGGAACCGGAAAAACTACTTTATGCGAAGTTCTTAGGCTAATTTTGGGAAAATTGGGATATTCTACAGTCAGCCTTTCTTTAGACGATATTTACAAGACTTATGCCGATCGCCAACAACTCCAAAAAGCAGACCCGCGTTTAATTTGGCGCGGCCCCCCGGGAACTCACGATATTGACCTGGGAATCTCCATTTTAGACGAGTTGCGCGCTTCTCAAACTCGTTCGCAGAGCGATCGCGAATCCCGTAGGGACACGGCACTGCCGTGTCCTAAACAGATCGAAATTCCCCGGTTTGACAAATCTGCCTGGGGAGGTGCAGGAGACAGAAGTCAGCCAGAAATTATTTGCGGTGCGGATATTGTACTGTTTGAAGGTTGGTTTGTCGGCGTAGAGCCGATAGTTGATGCCCGATTAAACGAGTTTTTGGCTGGTGCGCCGTTTCCGATTGTCACGGATGCAGACTGTCAGTTTGCGCGCGATATGAATGCGAAATTGCACGACTATCTGCCGCTGTGGAATCGATTAGATCGGTTGATGGTTTTGTATCCCCAAGATTATCGCATTTCTAAAGTGTGGCGCCTTCAGGCGGAACGGGAAATGATGGCGACGGGTAAGTCGGGAATGACAGAGGACGAAATTAATCAGTTTGTCGAATATTTCTGGAAAGCGCTGCATCCTGAGTTATTTATTAAGTCGATGGTTGAGGGCGATCGGGTGGATTTAGTAGTAGAAGTTTTGGTCGATCGGGCGATCGGCAAAGTCTGTCGGGCGATCGGCTGATAATTAAGCCATTAGTAACATCATCAATTCCGGTTGCACTCTTCGACACCATAAACTGAGGACACGGCAGTGCCGTGTCCCTACCGCCATTAATTGTAGGGAAGCGGCACTGCCGCGTCCTTAAATGCTTAATTTTAAGGCGTTGCTGAATTTAGGTATGATTCACTCGCTATAGCAATCTCTGAAATGAGCGAGTAGGGGCAATTCATGAATTTCCCCTACTCGCTCATTGCGGAGACAAATCATACTCCAAATCAGCAACGCCAATTTTAAGTCTCGATTGAGAATTGCTAACTAAATTAACTTCCAGGAGTTCCAAGTTCGATCGCCTTTTGCACCAAATCATCGGTAACATTGCCCGGTACACCTGTGGGGTTAACTTCCTTAGCCATCGACAGAAAATCAGCGGGATTGCCGCTTGAATCTGCAGGCATTGCAATCTCTTGGGGAGCGGGAATATCAAACTTAGGTGCAGTTGCAGCGGCCGCAGCTTCTGCGCCGGCACTCGTGCGATCGATGTCACTAACGCTGAATTCTTTTGAAGCTTCGTAGTCGGCTGATACATCCACCTTCGGCAATTTTTGTTCTCCAGCTTCCACGCTTTCAGTTATCTGAGCCGCGTCAAAGCTTTCAATGTTATTTGATTCTGTATTTATTTCAGACATAGCCGACTCCTTGCTACTTTTATTTAACAATTCACTGTATTAATCCTCACTTAAATTCATAGGTTTTTCATCTATCCGTAGATGTATCGCTCGCTTCTATCTCAAGGATGATTTATTCGAGGGCGGCGGCTCAACATTACATTAGTTTACGAAAATAATGCAACTTTTGGCAAGCTCCAAACCCATATATACTAAGTCATTCCCAATTCCCAATTCCCAATTCCCAATTCCCAAGTCTAAAATCGCATTACCTCTCGGGGATGGTGACTTGCACCTACAAATGTTGATATTTATATATTCTGTAAACATTTTTAAGGAATTTGATTTATGAACTCACCCGCCGCCACCAATTCTCACGCTCTTTCCAACGACACTAAAAACATCGTTGAGACAATCAACGGGTTGGGTACAGATGAAAAACTGGCGCTGCTCTACTTTATTTATGAAAAGATGGGAGATTCAATTACACCAGCCGCTCCCGCAGCCGCCGAACCAGAATTAGCTCCCGTGCTGCTCAATGATTTTTACAACCTTTCCCATGACGAACAACTGAATATAATGCGAGGTATTGTCAACCGATCCGATACGCCCTATTCTCGCGCTTACGGAGCTTTAACCGCTAACAATCAGTTGGTGGTTTGGTATGCTTGGGCTATTGGTATGGGGGAGAAAATTGTGGATATCCCTGAAGGATATGAGGCAACTGAGGCTGTCAATGGCGTGTTGGTTCAAATTGAAGGTCTTGATTTTGAACAGCAAATTTCGGTGCTGCGCGACGTAGCTAACAATATGGGTTACACCGATGTTAAACCAATTGCTACTCAGGCTCAAGTAGGGAAAACTTCTAGTCTTTAGATCGGACTTGGCAGTTGAAACCTATCCTACACGAACTAAAGAAATCAGGAGACGGCAGTGCCCATAGGTGTCAACTTAAGCTCAAATCCAGTCAGAGATTGCTGTTTGACTATTAAATCTAGATCCCCCCTAACCCCCCTTAAGAAGGGGGGGACATGAAGCACTGAAAGTCCCCCTTCTTAAGGGGGATTTAGGGGGATCGGGCCTCGGGTAAAAGCGAGATTTATCAAGGTTTTTAGTCTTAAGTTGACACGAATGGGCAGTGCCGTCTCCCTACAATTAATTTGGGGTAGGGACAAAGGCCAAGCCGTCTCCTCTCTCTAATTCCGGCGCAGCCGAAATTGATATTACAGCATCCGTTGCCGAACTTCCTTCTGCTATAAATATCAAAAATGTTTGCCGTCAAGAATTAAGCTTTTTATGGTGAACTTTTCGCGGAAATTCTACCCGGAATGTCGAACCTTTTTCGAGTTGACTTTCGGCCGTAATTGTGCCACCGATCATCTTAACTAAAGATGCACTAATAGCTAGTCCTAAACCGGTGCCTGGATATTGGCGGGTTGTGGTTTGGTCGGCTTGGCGAAATTTGTCGAAAATGTGGGGAAGATCGGTTTCACAGATGCCGATTCCTGTGTCGCGAACGGTGATAATTAGCCGATCGCCATTTAACTCGCCCACTTCAATGCAAATGCTGCCCCGATGCGTGAATTTAACGGCGTTAGAAATAAGATTGACCAAAACTTGCCGCAGGCGCAACTTGTCATTAACTATAAACTGATCCTGCAAGCATAGGCTGACGGACATTGCCACATTCTTGTCGGTGGCTTGATTTCCGAACTCCAGGGCGGCATCCATTACTAAATGCGCTAAATCAAATTCTTCAGTTTCTAATTCTGTGTGGCCGCTCTCGATTTTGGAGAGGTCGAGGATATCATTAATCAGCACTAGCAGGTTTTTGCCGTTATGTAAAATGCGCCCCACCATCTCTGTTTGCTGTGGGGTCAGCAGTTGTTTGTGCTGGCGCAGCAGCAATTGGGAAAAGCCGATAATCGCATTCATGGGAGTTCGCAATTCGTGGGACATGGTGCCCAAAAAATGCGATTTTAGTTTGGCTGCTTCTAACAGTTGCAATTTTTGCTGTTGAATGCGCCGACCCTGATTTTCCAGTTCTTGTTGCTGGCGGATTAGCAGCTCGTTTTGCAACTCTAAAAGCTGTTCCTGCTTTTTTAATTTTTCGATCGCCCGCACCCTGTTAATGGCGATCGCAGCTTGTTTTCCCATCACCGCCAGCAGTTGCACAGATCCGTCAATGGCCGTGCTGTCTTTCCGGTTGCCGATCGCCAACACGCCCAAACGCCCCGTTTCCACCGACTCGATCGCCGCTGCACAGGTCGCCGCCTGCACTCCTGGGCCGGACTGGGATCGCCACAGTTGAGACTCTCCCGTTGCAAACGCTTTCAACAGCAGCTTGTCTTGCACCTGGGGGGTTTTGCCCGCAGCAAAATTTTGGACGCCCCCAACAGCACTGAGTTTGAGGCCTCTGGAATCGCGCTCCGGGAGCGCAATCAGGCAAAATTCAGCTCCGGCGATCGCCTCCACAGTCGCATCCGCGATCGCTTGCAACAATTCCGACAAGTTACCCGCGCGCTGGCTCAACAGATTTGTAAACCGCTCGATCGCCTGCAAATTCGCCCCTGCATCCATTTCCATCCGGGATTCCCACAATTTTTCTGCTTTGAAATTAGCGGACGATCGGGCTTCATGAGGCCAAAATTCTGGTTCGGCTTGGGGTTCGGCTTGAATTTGTGCTATCGCGTCCATATCTGTGTAGGTTCCCACCCATTCCAAAACTTGGTGACTGTCTGGATTTGCGGGCGATCCTCTGGCCAGGTTCCAGCGGTAAGTGCCCTGTCGCGTCCGCAGGCGAAATTGTATTTCGTAACTTTGTGGCGAGCCCTCATCCGTGCGCGATTGCGCCAACAGACGAGGGCGGTCTTCTGGGTGGACGCACGCCAGATACCCGAAACCCAAAGCTGCTGCTGCTGGTACCCCCGTGTACTCCTCCCAGCGCTGACCTAAATAAGTCGCCCAGCCCCCGGTATTTGCTTTCCAAACTATGTGAGGAATTGCCGACCACAGGCGATCGTCCTGAGTTTCGCGATCGCAAACTTGCTGTTGGGGGGATGTTATTTCTGATGCTTTGTGTAATATTTCCGCGTCGGAAAAGTCCGAGCGAAAAGAGTTATTGCAGTGATAATGAGTCATAAGTGGTTTTATAAATAAGCATTCAACTGGATCCCTAACATCGGCTAAAGAACTCGCGCTGCTAGCTTTATTGATTTGACGTACAGTGTGCATCAAAAGTTTTTATACTTTAAATCTATCTGGGTACTGGTATCTTTACCTCTATCAAGGGGCGGACAATGGGATAATTCAGTTAAACTGTTAAAACATCTTCGAGCTTACCTGTTCCAAGCCAGGCTCGTGCAGGCGATCGTCGCAAAATAACTTAAAAATTAACTTGCAACCGGGCCGCTGCATGAGTATGCTGGAAAAAGATGTGCGGTCAATGAAACCCTAAATCAGGACACATTGTCAAAATTACTCAGTTTAGCTGAGTCAGTTGACAATATTTAAAAAAATTAGCGGACTATTGGAAGAAAGATGAGTAAAATTCGCGTTGCTTTGATAGAAGACCACGACCTGACAAGAGTCGGCATCCGCACAGCTTTACAACAGCGTGACACGATCGAAGTTGTCGGCGATGCCGCTAACGCTACAGACGGATTGAAACTGCTTCAGTCTACAAAACCTGACGTGGCAATTGTAGACATTGGCTTGCCGGATTTTGACGGCATTGAACTGACACAAAGGTTCAAAAAATCGATCGCGGAGTCCGACCCAGATACAAAAGTTTTGATTCTAACTTTTCAAGACAATGAAGAAGAAGTTCTGGCTGCTTTTGCCGCCGGAGCTGACTCCTTCTGCATGAAAGATATCAGCTTCGATCAGTTGTTGGATGTAGTAAAAGTAACTCACGAAGGTAACTCTTGGATCGATCCGGCGATCGCCCGTATCGTCCTGAAACAAGCTCGCACTAAGGAATCTGCCCCGGAAGAGCCGAAAGTTGAAGGCAAAAGAGTCACAATTAAAGCTGCCGAACCCGAGTTCAGTCACATCATTGAAACTTACCCTTTAACCGAGCGGGAATTAGAGGTTTTGGAACTGATCGTGCAGGGTTACAGCAATGCTGCCATAGCCGAAAAGCTGTACATTACTGTCGGTACAGTCAAGACTCATGTCCGAAATATTCTCAACAAGTTGTGCGCTGACGATCGCACTCAGGCGGCCGTTCTCGCCCTGCGTTCTGGCTTGGTTGGATGAATTATCATCAGGCAAAATCAAGTTAAAAGTAGGGTGATCCGCGTGTACCTTACCGCCGAAAATGTAGGGTGTGCACGGATCATCGCTAATTCTTTTATGTTAAACAAATGCTATAGTTTAAGTCCGCATCTATCCCAGTGCAGATATTTAAAACAATCTTTTTATAAGTAAATCAACGTTTGGCAGTAAGGCAAGGTCGGACAAAGGCTTTCGCCGTTTCCCTACCTCAAAATAATCATTATGTAGGGAAACGGCTTTTGGAGTGTCCGAATCCGGGCGCCTGATATCAATTCCGGCTGCGCCGGAATGACAAGCGAGGACACGGCAGTGCCGTTTCCCTACAATTAATCGGCGTAGGGAAACGGCACTGCCGTGTCCTGGTTTTGGGTTATATTAATTCCGATGCAACCGGAATTGATATCAATTATTAAAACCCAGCCGTAGGGAAACGGCACTGCCGTGTCCTACTCCCCGCGCCGGACACTCCCGCCGTGTCCCTACAGATATGGCTCAAAATATCAGCTCTTTTGTATTCCCCGATCGACTTTCTAGGCACAATTGAGTTGCAGCCGCCGCCGATATTGGTTTGCTAAACAAGTAACCCTGACCCATCTCGCAATGCAGCGACTGCAAAAAAGCCAACTGTTCTGCTGTTTCCACTCCCTCAGCAATCACCTGTAAATTCAAGCCCTGTCCCAAGGCGATCGCCACTTTCACAATAGTAGCGCCGTTGCTGCCATCTTGCAAATCTGCCACGAAGGATTTGTCTATTTTTAAATTATTGAGTGGCAAGTTTTTCAGAGACCACAGCGAAGAATAACCGGTGCCAAAATCGTCCAGAGAAATGTGAATTCCCATAAGCTGCAACTGCTGCAATATCGACACCGTAAAATTCACATCTGTCATCGCAATTGTCTCGGTAATTTCTATTTCTAAATACTCGGGATTTAACTCGGTTTCTGACAAAACTTCCGCGATGGTTTGTACCGTGTTAGCTTGCAAAAACTGGCGGCCTGATAAATTCACAGCTATCCGCACAGGTGGCAATCCCATTAACTGCCACGCTCGATTTTGCAAGCAAGCAGCCCGCATCACCCATTCGTCTATTTGACAGATTAATCCTGTTTCCTCAGCTAAGGGAATAAATCGATCGGGAGCAATCAATCCGCGTTCTGGATGCTGCCAGCGAACCAGAGCTTCCATGCCGACTATTTTGCCAGTCTTTAAGTTTATTTGCGGTTGATAGTGCAGCACAAACTCTGATTTTTTGAGAGCTTTGTAAAGCTGATTTTCTAAGTTGAGTTCCTCGGAGACTTGATTGCCGATCGCCCGCGTGTAAAACTGATAATTATTCCGACCTTTCTGTTTAGCTTTGTACATCGCAGCATCAGCATTTTTTAGCAAAGTTTCTGCATCTTCTCCGTCGTAAGGAGCCAAAGCAATTCCCAAGCTAGCCTTAGTATAAAGTTCCACACCGTCAAAATCAAAAGGAGTGCTTAAACTCTGGATAATTAGCTGGCAAATCTTAGTTGCGTCTTCAGGGCTGTTGATATTGTGCAGCAGCACAGTAAATTCGTCCCCGCCCCAACGGGCTATCGAATCCCCCACGCGCAAACAGTTAGTCAAACGCCGAGATACACCTTGCAGCAACAAATCGCCCACTGCGTGTCCGAGAGTATCGTTAACATTTTTAAA
Organism: Cyanobacteria bacterium OTE_58_metabat_593; assembly: GCA_031372825.1. Taxonomy (GTDB): domain Bacteria; phylum Cyanobacteriota; class Cyanobacteriia; order Cyanobacteriales; family Microcoleaceae; genus Microcoleus. The sequence continues at coordinate 16,532 of JANMLZ010000070.1, forward strand.
TCTGTCCAAATCGAGAAAAATCACCGCCAGCATTTCTGCGTTTTGGTGAGCGCTAGCTAAAGCTAAACACAGCCTTTCATTAAACAGCAATCTATTAGCTAAACCTGTTAATTGGTCGTGGGAAGCTTGATGTCGGATCATCGCCTCGACGCGCCTCTGCATTGCAGCCATGTACAGGTGAGTTCCTAATGATTTTGCGAGCTTCTGTTCGTCGCTGCTCCACTTTTGAGCTTCGGCGGTTTTGATTTCTTTCCAAGCTGCAAAGGATTGTCGGGGACGATCGCTCCGGGCGTCAGAACCGCAGCGGCCCGCCCACAAAATTTCGGTTTCTATAGGGCTGCGAAAAACGGTGAGACAGCCGATGCACTGTTGACGGTATTGCAGCGGGACTGCCAAAAATGACGGAAGGTCAGCTTTGAGAAAATTTGCAGATAAAGATTTGAGTTGAGGTTCTTGAGAAATATCGGAAATTGCATACAAGTGCGGTACGATCAAACTGGAAATATTTGGATCAATTGAACTGTAATGCTGGGAATATAGATTTTGAAAAATACCTAATTGGCTGGTATTATCAGCAGTTTTTGCTCGATCGTCTTTGTTGTCAAACCCCATGATCTGCTGCCAAAACGAACTGAGTTCAAGGTCGGCGTCTGGGGGCTGCTGGCCGCAGGTATAAAGTAAGGCAGGTCGATCGCCAAATTCGGCTGCAATGTACAGTCGCCCTCCCGAACCGCCCAAATGCTTGACAGTTTGTTCGAGAACTGATTGCCGAATTTCGGTGAGTTCTAGAGGAGAGTGCAGCAAACTGCTAATTTGGTTGACAACGGCTTCGTCGCGCGCTTGCTGTCGAGCTTGACTGAGCAGAAAAGATTGGGCGATCGCAATTGAAAGTTGATCGACAAGCAACTGAACCATGTTCAATTCTCGATCGCTAAACCGTTTCGGTTGGCTGTGGTGACAGGCCAACAGCCCCCATAGCTGATTTTGATGCAAAATCGGCACCGTCAGAGAAGAACGGGCCCCCATAGCCTTCAGATATTCAGCGTGACAGGAGTCTACGGGAGAATAGCGAATATCTTCAACTGCTAAAGTTGTGCCGGTTTCGGGACAATCTAACCGATTAATTGTTTGATGCTTCAATCCCACATCTATAATTACTCGCTGCCGCGCTTTCACAAACATTTCGCGGGCGCTATCGGGAATGTCGCCTGCTGGAAAGCGCAAACCCAGCAGAGATGGCAAATTGTCGCCGTTGATGGACTCAGCAATGACCTCACCACTACCGTCGGTATCAAAGCGATAAACTTTTACTCGATCGCTTCCTAAAAAGCTGCGGATTTCTCGGGCCGTTGTCGTCAAAATCTCTTGCAGTTCTAAAGAGTTGCGGATGCGATTAGTAATTCGATTGAGTAAAATTTCTTGTTCTAGAGTCGATCTTGACATTTGTCTAACTTTTGAGCGGGTCATCCCTTTTGATCTCCAGGGCAGTTGACAGCATTTTTGCGAGCCACTGTGTTAACTCATCCTGTATTATAGATTACAGCATTTTCCTTGCGTCTAAGGGATTTACCCAACCATCCGACCAAGAAATCCGGTTTTTGCAGATATTTCTGGTTCGATCGCACATTTCGGATAGAAACCGGGTTTTTCAAAAGAGTTTTATGAGGACGATCGTACTCACTACAAACCTATTAGACCTTTCCCATAATTATTGTGGAACAGGCAGGATGCCTGTTCCTGACTTGCTTTTGGGGAGATGTCTATTGGAGGGCATGGAGAAACCGGGTCGATGAGACCAGCTTCTGACTTATAGCGCAGAATGCTGGTTTGTCAACCCGGTTTCTCGGTATTGTAAAACTTCATTAAGATTCTAAGCATCAATAGACAATGGTAGTATCATATAGTCAAGAGAGCCAACTGAGAGAATTATGGCGAGAGTTAAAAAATGGAGAGTCTGAATGCAACTAGCAGAGAGACACATCATTAAATCCACCGAAAATCGTTTTGTTGAAATTGACGAATTAGCCTTTAAATCAAAAAATTTGTACAACGCGGCTAACTACGTTATTCGTCAGAGTTTTGTCTATGGATGGGGTTACATTAATTACAACGAAATGAACCGTTTGATGAAGTCTCATCAAGCATACAAAGACTTACCAGCCAAGGTAAGTCAACAAGTATTGATAATATTGGACAAGAATTGGAAGTCTTTTTTTAAAGCAGTCAAAGCTTACAAAACGCAGCCCACGAAATTCACGGGTTGCCCGAAATTACCAAAGTATAAAGATAAAGTCAAGGGTCGGAATATTCTTATTTATACAATTCAAGCGATTAGTAGCAAGCAACTAAAAAAAGGAATTATCAAGCTGTCCGGTAGTAATATTTTAGTTAAAACCCAAGTAAAAGCAGAGCAAATTTGTCAAGTTAGATTGGTTCCCAAATGCGATTGCTATGTAATTGAGGTAGTTTACAATGAACCGGAGTCCACCCTGGATGAAAACCAAAAAGAATTAGTAGCTAGTATAGATTTAGGATTGAATAATTTAGTAGCGCTAACTTCAAATCAGCCGGGATTTGTCCCTTTACTGATTAACGGGCGACCACTGAAATCAATTAATCAATTCTACAACAAGCGTAAAGCCCATCTACAATCTCAGCTAAAAGGTTCGCGTAAAACCTCATCACGGATGCAACGCTTAACTCGTTGTCGAAACCAGAAAATCGATAATTACCTGCACTGCTCTAGTCGTGACATCATCAATATTTTAAGATAACGAAAAATTGGGACTCTGGTAATTGGCAAAAATGTACAATGGAAAAACGAGATTAATTTAGGAAAAAAAACTAATCAGAACTTCGTAACAATTCCTCATGCTCGATTTATTGAGATGTTGGAATATAAGGCTGCATTGGTGGGAATAAAAGTGATGGTGCAGGAAGAATCATATACTTCTCAATCCAGTTTCCTAAATTTAGACCCGATTCCTATTTATGGGGAGAATGGTGCCGATCGTGTCAAGTTTTGTGGTAAACGAATTAAGAGAGGATTGTACAAAACATCGAGCGGTAGATTAATTAACGCCGATGTCAATGGCTCTTATAATATCTTAAGAAAAGCAATCCCAAATGCGTTTAGCACTCTTGATAGGGAGCTGCGTAGTTCAGCCGAGGCGGGTTAATCCGCTCGAAGTAAAAGCGAAGGGGGAGGGACTCAACGCCTCCCATGTCATGTCATAAATGCCTATACTTTTACCAGCTATTTATACTCGGAAATATCCCCTTAAGCCGACTCCCAAATTGCCCGAATTCTGTCCGGCAAAAAGCTCGCTATTTCCTGAATTCGCTCCTGGGACAACTCATCCTTCGTTGCCGAAAATACACCCGCGATCGCAGTTTCCGGTTCTACTCCCGAAGGAAGTGAGCCTTCTAGTTCCACCCTCCGTGCAAACAAATTGCCATCGATCCCCAAAGGTGCAGGCCCGCGCAAAGGGTGACGCACCCGGCTGAGCAATCCTACCAGCGGATTCGTATCTTTCCACAAGTCGGCTATTTCTGTTTGCAGGGTTTTGTCGTCTGTAGGCAAAACTTCTTTGTGCAGTTCAGCTTCCACGCGATCGCTGGCTTCTGTTGTCATCACGTCGCGCATGATCCGGTACACCACTTCAGTAATGTCGCGCGCATCAAAAATATCCTCCAAATGACCGTTTACCATCACTTTTTCCAAAAACGGCATATCCTTAGAGGCGATCGGAATTGCTGACCCTTCTTGGTGCAGGGACTTAGGAGGATTCGTCTCCATTTTCTGTAACAGTTTGCGACCTTTTTCGGTTAGATCGGCTTCTTGGAATGCCACTAAAGGCGGCACTAACTCAGTCCCTCCGTAAGGCTCTCCGCTAAATTCCGCTTTGATAAATTCCCTTTGGTTGAGGTAGTCCAAATGACCCAGCAATTCCGCTTCCGCCACCTCGCGACCGACATATTCTTCGGCTGCATTCCTAATTTCCGACTCTCCCTTGCTGTTGCCGCTGCCAATCTTTTTGAGCAAAATGTAAGTCAAGTCGTCTCTGATTGCAATTGTCATCAAAATCTCCTAGGTTAATCTCCGGTAAAACGCCAGTAAAAACAGATATTTCTACTTGTTAAACTTGCGATAAATAGTAGTTAAAAACATTAAAGTCTAAACCGCAGGCAACAAGTATCTCTCAGCAGGTGGAAGTTGTTAAACTTAAGTATCTGCGAGAATCTTCCTTTAGGTAGATTCACGTAGGGCAACCGATGTCTACTATTGGTTGTATCCTGAAAAGCAGCCGCCACTCTTCAAAGCAATTAAGGTAAGATACCTTACTGGCAATACTTTCATAGTTATCGCGTCTTGTTGCCAATGCTGACGCACCCGTAGGCGTAAGTTGGTAATTTGCGCTCTCGATCGGTAAAATTATGGAGATGCTATGGCATCGATCGACTGGTGGAGTCTTTGCCCCCGCTTGCACCGATATTGTACAATCGGGCTAGACGGAAGACTGCCCATCAGAAAGCTACAAATACGAGCCAATCTGTTTCAAGTGCCCGAGTGCCACTTGAAGAATGCCTCGGGGACAACTTTTTCGATCGTTTTTCGACGATCGGCATTATTTATGAACTACCCTAATTGGATTCAGGATTTGGAATATTCGTCTTTTAGTAACGGTCAACCGGCGGTTGACCGGCGTCCTTTAGTTCTGGCTGTAGACGACAATCACGACAACTTAGAGCTGATGACACAAATCCTCGATTTATTCGGCTGCGAGTGCGTGGGAGCCGTTGACGGGTACGCCGCTCTTTCCGCAGCAGTCGATCGACCTCCCGACATGATCGTACTCGACATTTGCCTGCCGGATATAGACGGTATAGAATTAGTAAAGCGCATCCAACAAAACCCCGAACTCAGACATATTCCGATTGTGGCGATCACAGCACTAGCAAAAACAGAAGACCGCGACCGCATTCTCCAAGCCGGCTGCGTTGAATACCTTTCCAAACCTTTTAACATCAAGGATTTAGAAACAATTCTCCGCCACCACCTCAACTATGAGCCAGCCATTTCTGGTTAAGTTTTAGACTTAGAACTAGAATCGCGAACTTTAGGTGCAGACTCCAAAATGGCGATCGTCCCGGTGCGGCCAGTCTCCAAAGTCGCATCGCTGAGCAAATCAATCACTCCCACGCCTAAAATCTCTTTGATTAAATCTTTCAGTGGCAATTCCAGAGCCAATTCTAGTTGCGATCGCACCTGCAAAGCCAAATCTTCCTGACCGTTCTGAGCCAGCAGTTTTTCAGGTTGACTAATCGCATTTTCGATCACAATTATCAATTTGTTATCCAAAAGATTGCAGAGCGCCTGACTCGTTTGGTGTCCGAGTGCTTGGCGGTACAAAGCTTGAATACCCTGGGCTAGGCTCCGTTCTAATTTTCCGCGAGTAGGTTCTAAGGTTTCGCCGGTCATATTTTTTAGGTACAGCAATATCAGTCAAGAAAACGGTTAACCGTTAACCGTTAACCGTTATAAACAACCCTCACACTAGCCGACAGTAACTTGATTAGTTTCCACTCCAGTTGCGCCCTTAACACCCTTAGCAATAGTCACCAATTTGTTGACAATTTCCTGATCGGGAACTGTACCTTTGAGAACCACCGTAGTACCAAGTTGAGCCACATAAACAGTCTCAATATCCGCAACATCGGGATTTGCATCGAAGGCCTGAGCCACCCGTTTAGCTAAACCGCTTTGATCGTATTCTCCATTCAATCCCATGCGTTCCGGGGGGACTGTCTGAGCACTCGCAGCAGCAGGTTGAGCTTGAACTGGAGCTTGAGATGAAGCTACAGGTGCTTGGTAAGCAGGAGCTTCAACAGTTTCGGGATTTTCTAGTTTTTCTAAACCAAACAGTCTTTTTAACCAGCCCATAAAGTTGTTTCTCCCACAAAGTTTGTGTTAATTGACAGTTGGCACGTCGCCGTGCAATTGTTATTCTCAATACTAGGAATTACGCTCGCAGTCGTGGGCGCAAAAACCAGATATTTCTACAAAAAAGTATCGTTCTAGCCATCCCCCCGGTTGAAAAACCCGGTTGAGTGGGGTGCGCCAGTCCTAAATACTATTTAATGTTGTACAACTTCGCAGATCATCTGCCTGGAGACATAAATTCTCCGGCTCTCAAACAAATACCTGTGCTGAGCGTTCCGACCAATCAAACTTAAAGCCTTCTTCCCCAACTTGTACCAATTTGTTGTCCATCCACTCGCGATCGCGTTCCCGCAGCCGGAAAGTTAGGAATGCTGTTACCAGATATAAATATCCGAAAAAATGGCGATCGCTACAGCTCGCGTTCCCTCATCGCAAAACGGTAGTAAGCCACAACTTTGGCTACGGCATTTTTGTGGAAAAATTCAATATTTTCGGTGTAAAAAGTGCAGGTAAATATTCCCGCAGCCGGAAAGAATATAAGGCAATACGCTTGGGTTAAAACTGTTTATTCCTCGGAGATCCCCCTCGCATCCCCATGATAGTCGGGGGACTTTGAGTAAGTTCTTGTCCCCCCCTACAACCAGGGGGGATCGGGCTTAACTGAACCGTATTGGAATATAAGGTGCTCTTCTGCCGTACACTAGCACCCGGAGTCCAGATTTAAATCAAAAATGTAGTTGAAATAACTAAAAATTATTAAGCGCTATTTATGAAAAGTAATTTAACTTTTGATAAGTAAATAAATCGTGATAAATATTTAATAATTGTAACTAAAGGAACATTTTTTAGCTTCGAGAGCTAATACCGTAGAAAGATGTCTTTTTAGGCGGAAAGATCGAGAATCGGCTTGTAATTATCAAGCAACGGAAACCAGAAAAATGAATGGTTTCTTCCAATACGGTTAAGTTAAGACAGATCCCCCCTAACCCCCCTTAATAAGGGGGGGAGAGGGGGGGTTAAAGTCCCCCTACAACCAGGGGGATGCGAGGGGGATCTCCGGGGCATAAAGAATCTTAAGTAAACCGTATTGTGCTTTATTCAACTTGATTTTCGCGCGATCGACTTGGTTGTCAAGTTTCAGCCGAGAATAGCAATGATTATTTTTGCTGATGCCTTGGTCGCACTTGTTTTATAGTCTGTGACTGGCAAACTTTGCAGAACCAAAATCAGCTTTAACGACTGCTGCTACCTCAGTAATTGGTAATCGGTGAAAATCTCATCCGTCCCTGTTACCTATTAGATATTCCGAGCAGTTGCTTTCAGGTTCTAAAAGTTTAATTTGGGATGTTGGCGAATTACCGTTACTGTAAAATTCTGGAGTGTTAAAAATGCTAAAACAAATGTGTTGGTTGCCTAGATTGGGAGGTAATGGAGAAAAGATATTGCACTTACGTACCGAAGCCCGTCAAGCGTGGCGGCCTTATACAGCTTTTCCACACTTCGCTACATCCGACTACCGGGAACCAGGTGGTTCTAAGGGATGGGCAACATTTCAGAAGCTGAAAACTCAAGGGTGGAATTTAATATCGACTGAAGAAGGGCAGCAGTCGTATTTTGACCAGCAGAAAAGTGCTTGAGAAACTAGAAACCGCAGCAAAAAAGAAGAGGATTTCACCTCTTCTTTTTTGTTTTGGACGCAGAAATAAACGGTTTTTTTTACCAGATACTTCGTTGAAGCGGTAAGTTATGTCAATTCCGGTTGCATCGGAATTAATATCACCCGAAATCAGGACACGGCAGTGCCGTGTCCCTACAAAAAATCACGGCGCAAGAAACGGCACTGCCGTGTCCTCGCTTGTCATTCCGGCTGCGCCGGAATTGATATTAGGCGATCGCCCTTTCCTTGTCTGCAGTAATTGCTACGTTATTGAGCACCGGCTGGCGAGTTTTCAAGTTAAACCGGTATCCGTGGGGGAGGATGTGCAACTTGGCCCCGCAAATCGCCAAAGCCTCATCCTTCAACAGTCCCTCCATATTGTCGTGGAGTTTTTCCGACTCGTCGATCACAGTTACAGCGCTTTCGCCAATGACTTCAAACTCGTCACCGCTGACTAAAATAGCTGTATTTTCGTCAATACCAAATCCCAACACGGCCGGTTGCAGCAAGAGTGCCGAAACTAAGCGTCCCAGGCGGCCTCGCTGGGCGAAATGCTGGTCGATGACAACTCCGGGCAGGAAACCCATTCCCGGGCCCATTGCTACTGAATTAACGCGGGGGTTTGTCTCGGAGTCTCCTTCAATAATCATCATGTCTGGCATCATCGCCGCGCCGGCGCTGGTGCCGCCAACGATCGCCCCTTCCGAGTAGCGTTTGTGCATAGCTGCGTCGAGTTTGGTGTCTTTCAAGCAAGTAATAATCCGCGCTTGCTCTCCGCCAGTAAAGAATATGCCAGTTGCTTGTTCGATCGCCTCTAAATAATCTGGATTGTTGGCATCTTCGGCTTTCTGGGTGTCAATAACTCGCACATCTTCAGCGCCCAGTCGCTCAAACACTCGGATGTAATTATCTCCGACTTCTCCTGGTAGGCTTGTCGCAGCCGTCATCACTACAATGCGGGCTTTAGTGCCTCCGGCGCACCGCAAGAATTCCCGCAGAATTTTGCAGTCCCCGTCTTTGTCTTCGGCGCCGCCAATAATTAGCAACTTGCCCTGATTTTTGCTGCCAGCCATAGGATCTGCACTCTGAATTGATTATATTTCAATAAAACATAACATTTTTGTTTCCGCAAACTACCAAAAGGTATATATAAATACAAAACTTTATTTGACTGTGACCTATATGATGCACGCAACTCAAGTAGAGGGGGTAGGCACGGGGGCACTACCCCTACAAAATGGTGTTTTTGCTAAACAAAACTTAACCACCCCTAACTGGATAGAGGTGGGTCAAAAAATGAGTTTAATTTATCAGGACTTAGGTGCGCGCGGTCATCAACTCGGTTTCTTGGTAGATACTTCGGCATCCTCCTTTTATTTTTCCAAGAAACCGGGTTGATGAGCGAAAGTCCTCAGTTAGTGCGATCGATCGATCAAATTGCTCAATACTGTACGCGCTCGTTCTAAAGGCAAGTGTCTGGGTTTGCCGTTCCAGACAATCTGATATTCGTTGCTGTTTTGACCGTCGCCGTACCCAGAAATCAGTTTCAGGTGAAATGCTTCTTCAGCTAATTGATGAACTTGATCCCTGAGAGCAGTTTGTGCAATCTTCATAATTTGCTGCCTCTTAAATCCTTTTTCACAGTCATAAACAATTTAAGTAAGTGCTGTACCTGTCCAAAGTTATAGATTTTTTCCTGAAGCAGGAAGGAAATAGTCAATAGTGATTAGTCATTGTCATTAGTCAGATATTGAAGCAAGAAGGAAGATTTTTCGGCATTGCTGATTTGGAGTATGATTTGCCTCCGAAACTCGCTAGTAGGGGCAATTAATGAATTGCCCGGGCCATTCATGAAATGCCCCTACACTACCGAAAACGATAATGAGTTATTGTGGATCTAAATTGTATTTTTTGTGGGGCGAGACGCCCACCCCACAAAGACTTCATCAAACTTGACTATAAAGTTTAAAGGCACAACAGCTTATCGTTTTCGGTTGCATCGGTATTATTTAAACAGTCAACCCTTCGACTCCGCTCAGGGCGCCGCAGTCACCAGTCAACAGTCACCTGACGGTGCAACCGGAATTGATCTGCAATATCTATGCCCGCAGGTAGTACCCCATGCACCGACAAGAGAGTTACCATAAAAAGTTAGCTAAAAGGAGGTTAGAAAATGCTGCAAGAAAAAAGCACCGAGACAGCCCGCGTCAATGCTCGAAAAACCGATGTTTTTGATGTTTTCAACTTCAGACACTACATGGGGCCAAACCCTTATTTAGAAACAGCAGCTTTAGTTTTCGATTTTGCGGTGACGGGGGCGAGCGAGCCAAAGCCGATCGCACATTACCATGCAATTATCGGCGATCGCTACCCGCAACTGCTGCACGAAACTTTCTCGAATCATGCTCAACTGTTCGGCCGCACCGCCTCAGAAGTAGCCAAACTAGATATGGGTTTGCATTTCCAACACTGGAACGTCAAGCCGTTTGCTGAGTTTCACAGAATCAGCATAGAAGCACTTCACGCCCGCAGCGCCAGAGCCGTAGTTTACGCTGTTTGGGATTGGTTTGAAGCGATCGACCAAAATCAAGATTTCCCCTTAGAAGCACAAATTGGCGCGCTGCAAAATATGTTCCGCCAATCTGTTTACGGAGGCCCGACAGTTTATTCGTTAATGCGATCGGCCTCCCAAAAAGGCATTCCCACATTTTATTTGTGGGATGAAGGATTGATGCAATACGGTTACGGTAAAAAACTGGTGCGCGGCTCTGCCACAACCTTCGATTCCGACAGCCATTTAGACTCAGATTTTACCACGCGCAAAGACGACTGCAAAGCTTTTCTCGCTACATTAGGCTTTCCAGTTCCCAAAGGCGATATTGTCTCCACAGAAAACGGAGCTTTGACAGTTGCTAGAGAAATTGGCTACCCAGTTGCTGTTAAACCAGTAGTCGGTCATAAAGGAATTGGCGTCACAGCAGATGTCCGAGATGCTGAGGAATTACAGGCGGCTTTTAAAAGAGCAGTGAAGGCAATTCCTGAAACAGAATCGGTGCGAGTAATTGTGGAAAATAGCATCAAAGGATCGGATTTTCGGCTGCTGTGCGTTGACGGCAAATTTGTGTCTGCAACTGAACGCCGGCCCGCTTGGGTAACAGGTGATGGCGACTCAACAATTCGCGAATTGATCCGCCGCGAAAACCGCAAACCCGAACGTTTGGATACGCCAACTTCGGCGATGAGCAAAATTCAGTCCGACGAAGCGATGGAAATGTATCTGGAAGAACAGGGGCTGTCGTTGGATAGTGTCCTAGAGGGCGATCGTACTGTTGCTCTGCGAAAAGTTGCCAATCTTTCCGCAGGTGGCGTCAGCATCGATGCTACCCGCAGTGTTCACCCGGATAACATTGTTTTGGCTCAAGATATCGCGCTGCATTTTCGGTTAACTTGTCTGGGGGTTGATGTCATAACAGAAACTCTCGCCAAATCGTGGAAAACAGGCAATTTTGGGATTCTCGAAATCAATGCCGCGCCGGGAATTTTTATGCACCTCAACCCGGCTGTCGGAGAAGGAGTTGATGTGCCTTCGCATATAATCGAAACTTTCTTTGAATCGGGAAAATCAGCTCGAATTCCGATTATTACTTTTAACAGAATTTCGGTGCAGGAACTGCAAGAAACCATCGACCACATTCTGTTGCAGCATCCCGATTGGACGATCGGTGCTGTTTGTCGTGCTGGACTTTTTGTCAACCGTTCTGAAAAAGTTTTGAATAAGAATTACAATCTTAACGTGCAAGGTTTGCTGCGGAATCCCAAGCTCGATTTGTTAATTGCTGAATATCCCGAAGATGTTTTGGAAGCTGAGGGGATGTTTTATCGGGGTAGCAATATGGTGGTGCTGGACAATCCGGGGGAAACTGAGATGATTTTGGTCAGAGAAAGCACTGATGACGATACTGTTGTGGTGAGAGAAGGAAATAGTATTTCTATTCGCCGCCAAGGGTTGATCGAACAGTATACTCTGGGAGATGGCGAACCGTTTACGCGGGTTTATTTGAAGGAAATCGGCACTGTTTTGTAAGCGGCGCATTGTCACTTGGGTAAGGTGCGCGAGGCGTACCCTACTGTTCACAGTTAGCGCGCGGTAGTTGGGTAAGGTGCGCGAGGCGCACCCTACTGTTGACCGATCGGAAACCTGGTTTCTTCCGACATTTCTCGTTATCAAACCAATATTTTCATAGCAACCGGGTTTTTGGGGCTAAGTCCTATTTGTGCGATCGTAATTTTTGAGACAATCTTGTTTCTGCGCTGTCGATCGTGTTATCAAGGAAATTCACAACTATTGAAACGAATCGCCCTCCGCCGGGAGAAGCTGTGAGAAAATGAATGTTACGAGCCATTGGTTTAATTCGGTAACGAAAAATTTACAGTCATATCGCCGCTACATTCCAGCAGCGCTGACTCTTTGCATCGGTACGAGCTTGTCATTGGCGGCTGCGGCTGTTGTGTGGAATTGGGAAAACCAACGAATGCAAGCTGAATTTTATCAGCAAGCCGATCGCCTGAATACGGCCTTGCAGCAAAGCATCAACAAAAATTTAGAATTTTTATACTCAATTCAAGCATTCTACAGCGCATCTCCTGAAGTTAGCAGAGAAGATTTGAGGGAATTCGTTCAACCGGCACTGTCCCGAAATTCTGCCATCTTTTCTGTAAACTGGGTTTTGCGCGTCCCGGCTGCGGACAAAGCAGCTTACGAACAGAGAATTCGAGCCGAAGGTTTTCCAGCATTTCAAATCTACGAGCGAGATGCTGACAAAAAGCCTGTACCAGTAAAAGCGCGATCGGAATATTTTCCTGTCACGTACAGAGAAGCCCTGGAAGCAGATACAAGAGCACTCGGTTTCGATCTCGCTTCCAGTCCCGAACGCAAAGCAGCTTTAGAAAAGTCGGTGAATACGGGGAAAATAGCTGCTTCGGGGAAGATTAAATTAATCAGGAACGATCGACCTGGAGTGCAACTATTTGTGCCAGTACCGGGCCGCGCAAGTTCTCCAGATAACTCGGCAAACAGCCGCGAAAATCTCAGGGGAGTGATTTCTGGTGTGTTTCAGATTACCAATATGGTCAATTATTCTTTAGAATCCCTAAATTTAGACAACATTAATTTTTATGTATACGACAACTCTGCTACGGAGAAAGAACGTTTTCTGATGCGCTACGACTCACAATCCAAGCAGTTGATAGATGACCCAAAACTGGAAAAGCCGGAGTTAATTAATCTCCAACAAGTCTGTCAAAATCCTAGTGCTTGCACTCGCCTATTTAACGTAGCAGACCGCCAGTGGATGCTGCTAGTTTTGCCTGGGAACGGGTACAGCGGTCTGACGACGCATCAGGGTTCGCTGGCAATTTGTGCGATCGGACTGCTGATGACTGGTAGTTTGACGATTTACCTGTTGATGTCTCTAGAACGTACCGCAAAAATAGAAAAGCAAGTGTGCGATCGCACAATTCAACTAAAAGAGCGCACCGCCGAACTAGAAACGGCACTTGAAAATTTACAGCAAGCTCAACTTAAACTAATCCAAACTGAAAAAATGTCCAGCTTGGGGCAGTTAGTGGCAGGAGTTGCCCACGAAATCAACAATCCTGTAAACTTCATCTCTGGGAACCTGATCCATGCAGGAGAATATACTAAAAACTTGCTGGAACTTGTCGAGATATACCAACAGCAATATCCAAACCCAACGCCTGAAGTGCAAGCAAAATTAAAAAAAATTGATTTGGAGTTTATCAGTGAAGACTTGCCTAAAATCCTAAAATCCATGAATGTGGGATCTGAACGCATCTGCCAAATCGTGCTTTCTCTGCGGAATTTTTCGCGATTGGATGAAGCGGAAATGAAGTCAGTTGATATTCATCAAGGCATTGACAGCACCTTGATGATTTTGGATAGTCGGCTAAAATCTAACGGTAATTTTACAGGCATTCAAGTCATTAAAGAATACGGGAAGTTGCCCTTAATCGAATGCTGGGCAGGACAGTTGAATCAGGTATTTATGAATGTGTTGAGCAATGCCATTGATGTTTTATCTGATGAGAAAAAGCCAAAAAAGGCTGCGGTCAACCATTCCTCTAATTCGATGTTTATACCTACTATTCGGATTTCCACTGAACTTTTAAATTGCAATAGCGTATGCGTGCGAATCGCTGACAACGGATCGGGTATGACCGAGAACGTAAAAAAACGTCTGTTTGAACCGTTTTTTACTACCAAGCCTGTAGGGAAAGGTACGGGATTGGGATTGTCGATCGGCTATCAAATAGTGGAAAAACATCAAGGTTCGCTCAGGTGCGTATCGGCTCCGGGAGAGGGAACTGAATTCTGGATTGAGGTGCCGATTCGGCAACAGTCCGAGCAATCTGTTTCTAAGGTTTCACCTGCGGTAGGTGTTAATAGGAGTTAGGAAAGGGAGGACACGGCAGTGCCGTTTCCCTACCCCGATTAATTGTAGGGACACGGCACTGCCGTGTCCTGATTTCTGCCGTGTCCTGATTTCTGCCGTGTCCTGATTTCTGCCGTGTCCTGATTTCTGCCGTGTCCTGATTTCTGCCGTGTCCTGATTTCTGCCGTGTCCTGATTTCGGATAATATTAATTCCGATGAAGAGCGGATTTGATATTACCTGCCAGAACCATTTATAATTTTCCCAAAGCCCGATCGCCAATTACTAATTACTATGTCTTTAAAATCTATTAGTATTCCGCCCACAACGGGTAAACCTGTCGCTTTGATTGTCGCTTTGCACGGATGGGGTGCTAATGCTCGGGATTTGACTTCGTTAGCACCGGCTTTCAATTTACCAGATTATCAGTTTGTGTTTGCCGATGCCCCGTTTCCCCATCCCCACGTAACCGGCGGCAAAATGTGGTATGACCTTCAAGGCAAAGATGCTGAGGGATTGCTGGAAAGCCGGCAATTGCTGACGGAATTTTTGCTGTCTTTGGAAAGCAGCACCGGCGTACCTTTGTCTCGCACGATTTTAGGCGGTTTTTCTCAAGGCGGAGCGATGACTCTGGATGTGGGATTGACTTTGCCACTAGCGGGTTTAATTTGTTTGAGCGGTTATTTGCACTCCTCGATTTCGCCCGTTGCTGGGAGTGCTTTGCCGCCTGTTTTAATCGTCCACGGTACTGAAGATACGATCGTGCCTGTTAGTGCAGCAGTACGATCGCGCGACAGTTTGACGGATTGGGGATCTGCGGTACAATATCGAGAATTTAACATGGGACACGAAATTCTCCCCGAAGTTGTAGATGTAATGCGAAGTTTTGTTGTAGAAACTGTGTCGAAATCTGATTAAAGGCTTAGTATATAGTATGGCGGAAGTCTCGGGCAGGGGAAAAAAATGAAAACTTTAACCAAAGCATCGCGCGATATTGCTGTACTTACTTCTCAGGACGTGGCAGAATTGGCTGTCCGTTTGGAAGTTGACGATTATACAGATCCTTTTGAGGGATTGAATGATTGGCATTTGTTGCGATCGCTTGCCTTTCAGCGGCCGGAGATGGTTGAACCTTATCTCCACCTTCTGGATATGGAAGCCTACGACGAAGCATAGGCTTAAAAATCTAGCTCTAAAATTTCGACTGAATTGAGGAAGAAGTTAACAGCATATTTTGTTGTGAATTGAACAGATGAGTTATGGATTTTATCTATTTTCATCTTAACTTCTTTCTTGATTCTTTTTTATCAAGAAATTGGGTTATTGTAGGGTGCGTCAGGGCTGAATGTGACGACTATAAAGTAATATTTTTTTTCTGACGCACCTGATGGTTATACTACCAAAAAAGAATTGGGTTTGTATATACTAGCCCTTGAAGAACCTAGGTAGGTGCGTCGCTATGAGATTGTCGATACGCAAGTTAGGGATTTTTAATAGCGACGGCACCCTACGACTTCAATTCTAAAATATAAAATCCTATGGTGAAAGGCAGACGAATTTTAATCGGCGTTAGTGGTGGGATTGCGGCTTACAAAGTTTGCGAAGTAGTTTCAACTTTAGCGAAAGCTGGAGCTGAAGTTAAAGCTATTCTGACTGATGCGGCTGGAGAGTTTGTAACGCCTTTGACTTTTGCTACTCTTTGCCGCCATCCTGCTTTTACTGACAAAGATTTTTGGCAATCAAATCACGGCCGCCCTTTGCACATTCAACTGGGAGAATGGGCCGAAGTTTTTGCGATCGCTCCTCTGACTGCTAATACTTTGGCTAAGTTGGCGGGGGGTTTTGCTGATAATTTGCTGACTAATACTGTCTTAGCTTCTAGTTGCCCAATTTTGCTGGCACCGGCGATGAATACGGATATGTGGGAACAGCCGACGGTACAGCGAAATTGGCGGGAAGTGTTGACATATCGGCGTTATCACGCTGCCAATCCGGGGGCGGGTATGTTGGCGTGCGATCGCGCGGGTGTCGGCCGGATGGCAGAACCTAGTGAGATTTTGGCGCACATCGAGTCGCTGTTGTATACCAAGGGCGATCGAGATTTAGCGGGTAAGCGGGTGTTAATCAGTGCAGGAGGAACGCGGGAACACCTCGATCCGGTCAGGTTTATCGGCAATCCTTCGAGTGGCAAAATGGGCATAGCTTTGGCGCAAGCTGCACTGCATCGAGGCGCGACTGTGACGTTGGTACACAGTATAACTGGTGAAGTGTCGTTGCCTGGTGTTAGGTCGATCGCCCTGACGAGTGCGGGCGAAATGCGGCAGGCGATGCTAGAATGCTTTCACGATGCGGATTTGACGGTGATGGCTGCGGCGGTAGCAGATGTGAAGCCGACTGATTATCATAGTCAGAAATTGCCGAAGCGATCGCTCCCCAATTCTTTACCGTTAGCGCCTGTAGCCGATATTTTGGCAGAGTTGGGAAACTTGAAACAGTCGCACCAAAGACTGATCGGGTTTGCAGCACAAACCGGGGATATTGTCAAGCCGGCTTTGGAGAAATTGCGATCGAAGAAACTGGATGTAATTGCCGCAAACCCGATCGACAAAATAGGTGCGGGTTTCGGGACTGATACCAATGAGGCAATATTGATTAATTCAGAAGGGAAGCAAGTAGAAATAGCACCTTGCAGCAAGCTAGAAATGGCTCACCGACTGTTTGATTTTGCGATGGAGCGGTGAATTGGCTACTTACTTATTAACTTGCATTAGCAGGTTCTGGGGCTAATTCTGATTCCACAAAACCCGTTGATTCCGACTCAGCGGGCAACTCACTATCTGCTACACTAATTTCTAATTTAAACCCTAGGGCTTGGAGCAATTCTACAAAGCTGTAAATTTCCGAACCTGCACTTGCTGTCAGCATCTTGTCGAGTTTTTCCCATTGAAGTTTAGCTGACTCTGATAAATTGTTGAACTTGAGGTGAGAATCTACAACATCTTTGAGTACCATTTGGAGCAATTTAGGTTCATCGCTGGCTTCTGTTAATGTCACCTCGATATAACCTGCTGCTTCTTCGGCATTTCTCAAAGATTCGAGCGAAAATTCTTGGTAACTCCTACTCGTTGGTGTTTTCACGTCTTTCATAGTCTCTCCAATATTGAATAGCTTTGCCAATATCTCGCTCTTTCCTTTCTTTTATCTCCGCCTATTAGCAAAAGTACAATTGTCAGCCCGACTTGTCCAAAGTAAAGCCGATACCCAGGGCCAAAGTCAATTTTTAGTTCAAAAACTCCTTCTCCGACGGACTTACAATCTCCTAGATTACCAGTCATGACTCGCTTAAGCCTTAACCGAATCTTATTTTTGCCTGTGGTATCCCGCAGCGAGTTATACCAATCTTCAAAAGGGCTTGTCCCATCTGCTCTCAGGTAGTTGCGAATGTCTCTCTCGTTCTACTTCCATGATTGTATCCTATTTGCTCAACAATTTGTATAATAGGGCGATCGCCCGTGCATTAAGTGGGCAAATCATACTTAAGATAGAGGCATTCTACCGACTTTAAGCTAAGCTTTGTGGCAGGAAACTTTGATTAAAACAGGGCATTGCTAAATGAACTTAAGATCGATCGCAAAAACCAATCTACTATTCGGCAGCCTGATAATTAGCCTCGGATTGCAAGCACTTCCAGCCGCAGCGCAAGCCGTCACCGACGCACAAATTTCCGCCCTCGTAGAAGCGCTGCGACAAGCCGCACCGCCGCAAACCGCAAATGACGGAATGTACAGTCAGTGGCAAGTTTTACCGGGCAATATTTCCCGCTGGGCCAAATTCTGCACCAAACAAGATTTAACACCGCAACAATTTGAGGCCGACGCCACAAAAGCCAAATCAATTGTTACCTGTATCGTAGGCGATTTGCTGCGCGATGAATACAAAGCTAGCGGTAACAATGAAACAGCCGCAATCCGCCGCGCCGCTTGTTGGTGGATGACAGGAGAATCCGCAGCTTGCAAAAGTGGCGCAACTGCTACTTTTGCGGATAAAGTTGTCAGTGTTTATCAACAGCAACGGCCTAAAAAGTAAGATACCGAGGACACGGCAGTGCCGTCTTCCTACAATTAATGGGGTAGGGAGACGGCACTGCCGTGTCCTCCGTTTATATCAACTTGATGAAGAGAGGATTTGATATCATTCCTCGATCGCCAATTCATCTTCTTTTAAAGTAACTCTTAGTCTAAATCCTAGCGCATCCAATAACGCGATCAAAGTGTAAATTTCAGAACCGCCACTTTCGGAAAGCATTTTATCGAGTTTCTCGTGATGTATTTGAGCTTGCTTTGAAAGATTGTTCGCCAGTAAACCTGCATCAATTACGTCTTGAATTTCCGCCCGCAACAGTGGAGAATCAGGTGATTCTGCTTCTAAAGCCACACTTAGGTAAGCCGCAGCTTCTGCGGGGTTTTTTAGAGATTCAATTAGTGCATTTAGCCAGCTATCACTGGTTTGTGTTATCACGTTCTTCATATTCTGCCCAATACTCCTTAGCCTTTTAGTCTGTGTCGGTTTGAATCTGCGCCTGAATTACCCATTTTCCGCCTGACTTCTCATCAACTTTTGCACGCTCGCCAAAGCCCGATTTAATTCATAACTTTTTATTTCTGAATTCTGCAAAAAAGCCTGCTGTTCTTCCTCAATCATTAACACATCCTGCCGCACCAAACCATCTAATAACTTTTGAGCCGCACCGAAACAACTATCCTTGACAAACTTGCGAAACCAAACAGGCAATTTGTGCAGCCGCTCAAACGCATTTAATGAGGTAAAATGAATTAAATAAGCGCGAGTTTCTGTCTCGCTTACCGGACAAACTAAGCAGTAAATCTTAAAGTCGCTTCCCAAGGTTGAAACCCAGTGCGGGTAAACGTAACTCACCTCCAGCGGTTCCGGGTGAAGTCGGCGCAGAGACTTAAAAAACAACTGGGAAATTGACCAGATTTTATCTATTTTGTAATAACTTTGCGCTTGATAGCGAGCAGTTACTTGATGTTCGTCTTCTGCTAAACTATCTAATACCGGATTTGCCCAAGCTTGCCAATCGTTGTGCAAGTGTCCGTGGTACATATCCATCAAGTTTTCAATTAAAAATGAATAGTGTGCTTGACAGTCGATGACTGAAACAGTAGCAATATAATTGAGATGTTCCCACTCGGGCAAATCAAATAACTGTATTTTTTCGGCTTTGGTTTCGTCGCCGGGAAACAGCCAGATAAAACCGTTTTGTTCCTTGACTGGATAGGAGCGAATTTTGCAGTTAGGTAGCTTTTGATTTTCGGCTAAATAATCGACTTCGGCGCATTCTCCCCTTGCATTTAACCGCCATCCGTGGTAAGCGCATTCGATTAAATCGCCTTTAATTTTGCCGTGGCTGAGTTTAACTTGCCGGTGCGGACATCTGTCTTCTAAAGCGTTGATTTTGCCTGCACTGTCGCGGAAAAGCACGATCGCCCGATGCCAGATTTTTGCAGCGACGGGCCCAGTTTGCACCTCTGTGCTGCGGGCGACGACATACCAGCGATCGAGATTAATCCCCAACTCGCGGGTGTGAGTTTTTTCTGCCCTTGCAGATACCGATTTTATGCTGTTGTCTTGCATTACAAATATTCCCAGATTACGCCCATAAAACAACCCAATTTTACAAAATAACAGCCCGGAAAGTAACGACCGTAAATTTTTTTAAATCTCCCTTCTGACAAATATCTGTCGTTAGCTAAATGCTGCAACCAGCTAGGCGACAATCTAAATTTTAATAATCTTGAAGCATTCCGAAATCCGTATTTGGAACAGTCGGGAAGATAATCTCGTATAGCACCTACTATATTGCCAATTATAGCAGGTGTTTCGACTTCCGATACATTATCTAAAAAAACTACTTTTCCGTGCCGATTTAATAATTTTTTAATTGATTTAAATGTGGTGGGGAGATGTTTTAGGTGGTGAAAAGTGGTAGCACTAACGATTAAATCGAATTGGCGATCGAGTTCTAAGGTACTGACATCCATTTGGATGTATTCGATATTGGGTGCGGCGCGTTTTTGACGGGCTATATCTAGCATTTTTTCTGACAAATCGACCGCCACTACATTCTCGTAATATTTGGCTAATTCAAAAGCCAGAATTCCCGAACCGCAGCCAATATCTAATGCTGTACCTTTGCTGGTAGATAGGTTTTTAGTAAAGAAATCGTGCTTATTTTGCAAAGTGGCAGCGAAATCGTATTCTGTTGCAAAAGCATCAAATGTTACAGATTTATTGCGATTTTTCCAGTGACTCTTCAACATCTATTATTGCTTTATACTCATTGAATATTTTAACCGTAAATGTACCCAGATATCAGTTGACAGTTGACAGTTGACAGTTGACAGTTGGTTTTGAGCGACTTGTGCTGTCGTTGGACTACGTGGTAACTGAGCTCTGTCGAAGTTCATGCTACCGCGTAGCCGAAGCAAGTCGAAGGATTGACAGCTACCTCTACCTGGAAGGAAGAGCCTTGGAGTAATGAATAGTCTTCTTTTAATTTCTCCCTACAAGGGTTTCGACCTTAAACTAATTATTTCTGGTAACATATCTGAATTCCTACTAATATTACTAACAAAATCAGCAGAGCGATCGCTCCTAATCATCTCATCAAGGTGTTCGATCGTTCGGACTTTGGTTTTCAGATTATATGACGACTAAAGTCCTAACGATCAAACTAATTTGATTGTGGCTGCAAACCTTAGATTTTCAGCACGCCTTCGGGATTCACGGTCAAGAGCGATCGCCTCTGCAAACCCTCCTGATATAAAATAGCATTAGCCGCCAACAAACCGCTGCTCACAGCTCTTTCCATTAAACCGCAAGGAAACGGCATTTTCACCCAATCTCCGGCAAACAAAAGATTGGGAACAGCACAGGAAGTCTCCGGTCTTTCTGCATAACTACCGGGCGGATAACCCGAGAAATTCTTTTGATTTACCAGTTCCCGATGCAGCATATTTGCCTCTTTTAATTCCGGCACAATTTCGTACAATTCTTGCTCGAAAGTCGCCAGCAAAACTTCCTGATTCGGAAATTCTTTTTCCTTGTAACAATAAGCGTGCAGTTCCACTACACTGCCGCCAGTTTGTTTGTTCCACTCGATGAACTGATCTTGAATTTTGTGGTAAAGCGTAATGCTGTCAGTCAGTTTGTAGCCGGAAAGCGAACTAAAATTGCTGTGTGCCCAGGGAAATTCGCGATCGAACCAAAAACGGCCCACCGCAAACGGGTCGGCTATTTTCAAGCTCTCAATCCTGCTTTGCACCTGCGGATTCACCTCACCGCTTCCCAAGGTAAACAAGTGGTGCATCCCCGGAACATCCGCCGCAAAAACATAGTAATCAGCTTTCAATGTTTCTCCCGCATTCTGTGGCTGCGATTTGTCAATGACTGCTGCCAACTGTATTTCATCAGCTTTTTTTTCAACAACCTTAAATCGAGGCAAATCCCGCTGAGCTGGCCCGCTGACAACTCGCCCTTCGGCATCGAAAACTGCCCCGTGACAAGGACAGTGAAATTTACCATCGTCTTGTTTTTTAACTGTACATCCTTGGTGAGTGCAGCTCAGAGAAATTGCTTCTTTTCCCGACGGTGCGGCGGCAAATACGCTGTCCCCAGCGCCGAAATATTCCGTAGAATTGCTGTCAGTTAACAGCGCGTTTCGCTTCACCCAAAAAGGTACTTTACTCTGCACGTCTCCCGATTGATAACTCAGAGAATTAATCTGGCCATTTTCCCAGTGAATGTTACTAACGGCGACATCTGTCAATACTTTGCCGCCTTTGCTTTCAATGGCTCTAGCAATAGGCTGCACTAAGCTAGTTCCCATATCTTGCCGCGTGCCGTTGAAGGCCAAACCTTCGGGATTTCCGAAGAAATAAAAGTGGAAAAATTGCATTAATTCTCCCACGCTCAATTCGTCGGGAGCGTTGAGGCTGGATTTGGCAAAAGGCAGAAAATACAAGTCGTAAAGTCCGCGCGGAAATTCACCTTTTACCCAGTCAGCAACTGATATATTGTCGAGTCTAGCGAAACTTTTTTGTGTTTGAAAACCGCCGATTTCTCGAAACACTTGCCAGTGAGCGGGTTTTGTGAGATTGATTCCCCACTTGAGCCGGTTGGGAGAAGATATCGCCAAGTCAACTATGTTCCAGGGAAAAGCTGAATGGTTGGGACGGAA
Organism: Cyanobacteria bacterium OTE_58_metabat_593; assembly: GCA_031372825.1. GTDB lineage: Bacteria > Cyanobacteriota > Cyanobacteriia > Cyanobacteriales > Microcoleaceae > Microcoleus. The sequence goes on from JANMLZ010000070.1 coordinate 38,844, forward strand.
AACTTCTGGTTGGTATTTGCCGTCTCGAAACACAACGGCGTAGGATTCTAAAGATACAAAGTTATCGGTAATTTTTAGTTCTTCAACTACACTTTTGAGGTTGTAGTATTGCGGGAAAAAACCGTGGAAACCGTGTTCCATCATAAAAGTTTCGTTCCCAACTTGTATCGGCCAACTAGCAATTTTGCCGCCTAGTTGGGGCGATTTGTCGAGCAGCGTGACGGCGAAACCGCGCTGGGAGAGTTCGTAAGCGCAGGCGAGCCCGGCTAAGCCTGCGCCAACAACTGCAACGGTTTTGCGGTTATTTAGCATTCGCGGCAAGTCTAGGGAATCTTGTACGAACACGGCGGGTTCTGGCTTGGAAAATCGAGAGTAGCCCAGCAGCCCGCCTGCGGCACCGACTCCGAGGAATTTGAGGGCGGTTCGTCGAGAAACTGGTTGCGATATCGGTGGATTGGGTGATTGACTCATCAGCGGTACGCGGTAACGGGCTTTGAACACAAGGACGCCATAAGGCATATATCATAGACCGAAATCATGCTATGTGAAGAAATACTAAGACGCATCCCCCGATTGGATCGCACTCGCACTCGCACTCGCACTCGATCGAGTTATCTCGGACACAATCTGTCTAAGGTATGATGTTTCTTGGGCTAATGCAAAGTAACGTTGCGCCCGCTACGCGAAAATCCAACTGTAAAATCCTATACTTATTAACCGTGACAGTTAAACGATTGTGGAAATTGCGCCGCCGAGAGTTTCTGAAAGCTTTTTCGCTCGGCTTAGCAGCCCCTTTTTTCTATAACAGCGCAGCACATTCTCAAGACTATTCAAATTCCGAAAAAAGTGCTATCGCCACCAATCCCACAGCCCGAGAAAACCAAAAACCAGGAACCGCAGACTGGGAGTTAGAAAATCCGGCTATCAAGCGAGAAATCGAAGGTTACGCCTCTTTGACCAGCGTCAATATCGGCGGCGAAATTAAACTATTTGTCAATACTAAAGAACCGAATTATACCATAGAAATATTCCGCACTGGATGGTATAATGGACTCGGCGGACGGCGGATAAATGAGCCAATTATCCGTAAGGGAATCAGACAGCCTCCGCCGAGAGAAGATGAAGCATCGGGACTAATAGAATGCGATTGGAAAGACCCGTATATTTTGCTAATTGAGCGCGCCGATGACTGGACAAGCGGCATTTATTTAGCCAAACTAACCGCCAGCCGAACCGGAAAGCAAAGTTATATCATTTTTGTAGTCCGGGATGACGATCGCAAATCCGACATTTTATTTCAATCCAGCGTCACCACTTATCAAGCCTACAACAATTGGGGCTACAAATCGCTTTACCGCTGGAACAGTCGTGCCAAACAAGCCTACAAAGTTTCTTTTAATCGGCCCTATGCTGTGAGTCCCAACCGCAAAGCCGCTTATGGCGTAGGTGCGGGGGAATTTCTGACAAACTTTCAGCCAAAAAGGAGAACTTCGAGCGCTGGTTGGGAATACAATATGGTCAGGTGGCTGGAAAAAGAAGGCTACGATGTTACCTATGCCACCAATATCGACACCCATTTTAACTCCAGATTGCTGTTGTCTCACAAAGCATTTCTGTCCGTAGGGCACGACGAATATTGGTCGCGAGATATGCGGAAAAATATAGAAGCAGCTAGAGATGAAGGCGTCAGCATCGGATTTTTTGGCGCTAATATTTGCTATTGGCAAATTCGGCTCGAACCCAGCCGAATTACTGGCGACGTAAACCGAACTGTAGTTGCTTATAAAGAAATGGCAGATTTAGACCCTCTGGGCGGATTTAAAGCAGAATTTGACGCTGTTAATTTGCCGATAGAAATAGCGGCGGGCGGGAAATTAAACTACGGCATCGGCAAACCAGAACGCGCTCAAATAGCCACAAGTAATTATCAATCCCCAGAACTTTATTCTTTAGTCACAACTCGCTGGCGCGATCGCACTGTCGGTAGTCCTGAAGATGCTTTGATCGGAGTCATGTATGAAACATTTCAAGTTAATGCTGATATTGTGATTGATGAAAGCGCCCCCGATTGGCTGCTGGAAAAAACTGGGTTAAAAAAGGGCGACAAATTACCGGGACTGTTGGGTTATGAAGCCGATCGAATGTTTGGGAATGCTCCTAAAAATATAGTTCGCGTCGCCCATTCTCCCTACCCTTACGGCGGCGGCACTCGGTATGCTGACATGACGGTTTATACAGCAGATTCGGGGGCGACAGTATTCGCGACCGGTTCGATGCAGTGGGCCTGGGGATTGGACGATTACAATGCGCCACAATTGCGATCGCCTTTGGTAAATCCCGGAGCTCAGCAGATAACGCGAAATGTTTTGGCAAAGCTGTTAAATTGTGGTGATTAGTCAGTTGTTAATTGTTATTGGTTATTTGTAAGATGAATACAATCAGGTGGAAAATTTGGTTTTTATGGGTAGGATTGACGGCTTTTTTGTGTTGTTTACAAGTACCTGTTTCTGCTATAATTCAAGCTAGCAGCAAAACTGATATATTTCGACGCCAACTTGTCACCGTCCAAAATCTCCAATCAGCGGGACTTTACCGCCAAGCTTGCAATACTTTACTCCCAGTTTTAGATTTGGCTAACTTTGATTGTGCAAACTTAATTGACAACCAGTTATCTCCGACAGAAAAAGCAATTATTGAAAAGTTGCCAAACACTGAAATCACCGCATCTGGGTTGAGAATTTTAGGCGATGTATTGCGACTGACTGGTGCTTTGAAAAATTCACAAATCATCTTAAATCGCAGTTTAGTCGCCGCCCAAAACTTGCAACTCGATTCTGCTGTTAGTGGTGCATATCTCAGTTTAGGAAACACTCAGCGCGCTTTCGGGAAGCGTCAAGCAGATATTAAGCAGGATGCTGGGGCTAATTATGACAAAGCTTTAGATTTTTACGAAAGGGCGATCGCCTCTTCTGAGAAAACCGAACAGTTACAAGCTAAATTAAATAAACTGAGCCTGCTGGTGAGCAATTTCCCCGAGTCAGATATCGGCAATTTGTGGCAAGAAATCAAGTCAAAAATTGACAATTTGCCCGCCAGTACGCAATCGATTTACGATCGCATCAACTTTGCCGAAAGTCTCGGTTGCTTGACAGTGCAAGTCATTGATCCCCACATCGATACGATGAAATGGCCTTTCCCGCCCGCAGTCAACCGCTGCGCTGTCCAATCCCCGCGCAAAAATGTCGAACCACCAGCATTAATTTATGTTGCTCAACTCTTGGCAACCGCCGCTAATGATGCTAATAAATTAGGCAATTTGCGGGCAGAATCCTATGCTAAAGGCAGTCTTGGCGAGTTGTACGAAATAACCGGGCAGATATCCGAGGCTAAACAATTAACCGATCGAGCTTTGGGCATTGCACAGTCGATCCAAGCAGCGGATCTTGCCTATAAATGGCAGTGGCAATTGGGAAGATTGACGGTGAAAAGCAAGGGAGATGCAAAAAGTGCGATCGCTGCGTATCAAGCATCAGTTCAAACGCTCCAATCGCTGCGAAAAGATTTAATTGCCGTCAATCCCGACGTACAGTTTTCATTCCGAGACAACGCCGAACCAGTTTACCGCGAACTCGTAGATTTACTCTTGACAACCGAGGGAAACACTCAACCAAATCAGGCAAATCTCCAACAAGCAATTAAACAAATAGACGCGCTGCAACTAGCAGAAATCGAAAACTTTCTGCGGTGTAGTGTTTCACTTTCATTGCCAATCGATCGTATAGCTAACAACCAAGCAGCCTTGATTTATCCAATCATCCTAGAAAACAGAATAGCAATTATTCTGCAAGTTTACGGACAGCCGCTGGCATATTACGAAACTCCAGTTTCTAGAAAAACCCTAGAAACTGTGATGCAAAACTTGCAGTCAAGCTTGAGAGAACGAGGAAAAACCCCCAAGGTAATAGCTGAATCGCAGAAACTATACAAATGGTTGATTGAGCCACTAGAACCGCAACTCAAGCAAAACCCTCAAATTGAAACATTAGTATTTGTCCTGGACGGGAATTTGCGGAATATACCGATGACAGTGCTTTATAATGGGAAAACCGATCGGTATTTAGTCGAAAATAAATATGCGATCGCCATTTCGCCCAGCCTCGAACTTTTTGCACCCCAACCGCTACAACAAAAACTAAAAGTCTTCGTCGGCGGCATCGGTGAACCGCAAAACATTGACGGTAAAAGCTTTGAAACTATCCATAAACTAAGAGAAGAATTAGAGGGTATTACCCAGAAAGTTCCGGCCAGTAAACCTTTGCTAGACACAAATTTTACCAAATCTAACATTCAGAAATACCTGCAAACAGGCAACTTTTCAGCAGTGCATCTCAAGACTCACGGCGAATTTAGTTCCGATCCCGATGGGACTTATATTGTGGCTTACAAACAACTCCTCAAAGGTCAAGATATCGCCAACTTAATCGCAAGCAATAATCAAGAGCGATCGAATAACATTGAATTGCTAGTTTTGAGTGCTTGTCAAACAGCAGCAGGAGACAACAGGGCAGTTTTAGGGCTTGCGGGAATTGCCGTCCGTGCGGGTGCTCGCAGCACTTTGTCAACGTTGTGGGAAGCGCGGGATGCACCGAATACGGAACTGATGTTAAAGTTTTATGATGAACTGTCGAAACCCGGAATGACGAGGGCAAAAGCGTTGCATATTGCACAGAAATCGCTGTTTGAAAGATATCCTGCACCTAATATTTGGGGCACATATATTTTGGTTGGGAATTGGTTGTGAATTATCGGAATTTAGATCATGGCTTTTTGAGTTATATCAATATAGAAATATAGAGGACACGGCAGTGCCGTGTCCCTACGCCCGATGAATTGTAGGGAAACGGCACTGCCGTGTCCTGATTTCGGGTAATATTAATTCCGATGCACCCGGAATTGATATTAGTAGGGTGCGCCATACAAACCTGCAATATAGAGGTTATGCGGTTTCAACCGCCTAGTTCTACAACTGAGCCTACTAACGGTTCTTTACTTAACTCTTGTCGTCCAATAGATTCTAACAGTTTATTCCAGTCATTTTTCATGTTTTCATCTTGTGGTGAAGTTAACAATACATTGCCCAAACGAGTCAATGAATCGTACCAAATATCAGGCGAGGCTGCATTAATTAAGCGCTCTCTTTCCGCCGTCATTTCTACCCGCTTTACAGATCCATCTACAATCAAATCTGCACGATTAGTTCTACTTTTACTACAGTAAATTCTTAAGAACCAACGGTAAACTTTAGTTTCTTCTAAAGCAGATTTTAAGGATGAAGGTATACTAATGCTAACGATTCCAGGAGTTTGGGATAACTGAAAAGTTGTTTCATAAATCACAGTTTTCTCGTCTTGAGTCAGTATCACAAATTCTCCCCTTTTTATGTCTTCACGAATGTAGGGAATGTAAAACCAAAAAGTAGGATGTGCAGAAGTTGTTAATCCTAGGTTTTTGGGAGGGATCAAAGCAGTTAGCGGCTGTTTTGTTTTTTTGCAAGATGAGTTGGATGGGTCGAGTCCGCCTCCTGGTGTAGTGTTAGGATCTGGAGGTGTTTTTGTTGTTTTCGATACTTGTTGTATGGTATAATTACTCTTGTTAGCAACAGCCAAGATGCCTGTTCCACAGGAAAAATTACTATTTGTGGAACAGGTATCTTGCCTGTTCATAAAAGGCTGATTGAGAATGGTAGAAGATACTTGTTGTATGGGATAATTACTCTTGTTAGCAACAGGCAAGATGCGTGTTCCACAGGAAAAATTACTGTTTGTGGAACAGGTATCTTGCCTGTTCATAAAAGGCTGATTGAGAATGGTAGAAGCAGAAGTGTTGAACGCTTATTGATAGAATCCTGAAAATAGACATACGAATCCTGTAAACTGCTGATTTCAGCAATTGAAAACAAGTTCCTTGAACCAGTGAATATAGCTGATTTTTTCACACATAAAAGCCTGTAAATA
>JANMLZ010000074.1:0-9476 GCA_031372825.1 Cyanobacteria bacterium OTE_58_metabat_593
GACATAACCGACAACATCGGTTTCTAATTCGCTATTCCAACTTTTTACAGCCTTAAAAGAAACCGCCCTAGTAATAATTTTGCCATCAACTTCTGGCAAAGCTACATTCATCGCCACATCGCGCGGCGAAAGTCCTTGCAATTCACTTTCCCACTGTTCCAAACCGCCACCGCTAAATATAGCTTGCAACACCGGAACATCTAATAATTTTAAGGTATTTTGTTCGGATTCTAGACTGTTAAAACCAGAGATTGCAAAACTTGTCGTATTGAGCAATAATTGAATTGGTTCTGAGTCTTTTGGTTTAAAATATTCGAGTAATTCTACTTGCAAATCTGGTTCGCGCAAAGAAGACACAAACACGGGAACTGGTACTAAGTTTCGCTCTGATAAAGCTTGACAAAGTGCATCGATCGGTGCTAGGTTTCCTGATAAATAATGAGCGCGATAAAACAAAATTCCCACCGTAGGGGCGGTGCTCCCGTGCCCGCCCTCTTCATCCTCACCGCGCCCGCCCCAATCGTAGATTCCGACGCGGGAAACTGTTTGAGGTAGGGGTGGATTGTAAGCAGTTTTAAGACAAGTATCAGCCGCAAATTCTAGGGCATTCACAAAGTTTTGGACTCCGCCTTCTGTGAAGTAGCGCCACAGTTGATTGACTGCTGATAGCGATACATTTGAATGACTGATTAAATCGGGATCGGGACTATCATCACCGGGCATTATAATCAATTTAGCTCCAGTTTTCTCCACTGTTTCCCGCAGAGTTTCCAAGCCGTAAGACCAATAGGAACGCCCTCCCAATAGCCTGATAATAATTACCTGCGCGTGTTCTAAAATTTCCTCGGCGTAGGTATCAATGGTTAATTGTTGCTGCAATTGTAGGAGATTCACTGCACGCAGTTTGGGGAATTCTGCTGGTAGTTTTGATACAGCCGCTGCGAGAGTTTGAATATCTGTATCAGCCGCACTAATAAATACGATTGGTGCGGGGGTTTGTTGAATGAATATTACTCCTTCGGTTTGAGGATTCCAGCCTCCTGGTGTTGCTGCTATTTTGTGCATTAATTTTATTTACTCTTACTATATTCCTAAACGAACCGACTCTATTTGTAGGGTGCGTCAGATGAGAAAACTTGTTGGCCTCGAAATAATCGTTGTCTGACGCACCCTACGAGTAGCATATATGTAAGGTGCGTCAGATGGGAAAACTTGTTGGCCTCGAAATAATCATTGTCTGACGCACCCTACAGGTTGATTTCACTGTGTTCATTGTAACACGAATTATTGAGGAATAGGAGTTCTAAGTTTAACCTATAAACTGATAAAGAAAACTCCCAAAATCATGATTCCCGCCCCTAATAACCTTTGTTGAATATCTTTTTCCTTGAAAATAAAGTGACCGAACAAAACACCCATTAACACGCTAGTACGTTTAATTGCGATTACTTGCACTACCAAAGTTAATGTCAAAGCCTGCATTTGACAAAGCACTCCGACAGCATTGAAAAATCCCATAGCTGCTAGCATCGGTAATTGCTTGATGATTTTCCGGCTGGGATTTGGGGTTTTGTGCAATAAAATTGGTAGTAGCAAGACACTCATTGTACCAAATATAGAGAATAGCCAAAAAATAGGGGATGAGTTTTTAACCCCTATTTTGTCAAAGTTTGAGGTGATACTCCAGAGAAAGGCCACGATTAACATCAATTTTGGCCCCGGTTCATTCACCAATGCTTTGAATGGGGCTAAATATCCTTGCGATTTCTCTTTGATATTCAATAAATAAGAACCGGCAACGATTAGCAAAATGCCAATACAATCAAAAAAGGTGGGATATTCGCCGACTATTAACGGCGAAGTTAGTAGCATGAATAATGGTGTCAATGCTACTAGCGGTACTGTCAGAGATAAATCTGATACTTTGATGGCTTTGATGTAGAGTAGTGTTGTGACAGCGTTGATGCTACCTCCGATTAATAGGGAGAACCAAAACTGCGAGTTGAGTGCGGGAATTCCGGTATAAATTACCCAGGGAGTTAAAAAGATAACAGAAAAGAATGATAGCGACCAAGCAACGACATATTCGTCACTTTTTTTGAGATTTTGTTTGCTAAAAACATCTTTAAGTGCTTCAAAGAAAGCGGTAAAGATTCCTAAAATTAACCAAGTCAACCTAAGTATGCCCTCCTAACTCGATCGTCGTTTAGCAAATCTGATGCCATGCCTGTCAGGGTAATGTTACCAGCTTCTAGTACATAACCTCGATCGGCAATTTGCAATGCTAAACTGGCGTTTTGTTCAACCAACAGGATTGTAACGCCTGTGGAGCGCAAATGTTGAATAATCGCAAAGATTTCTTTGACTATGGCGGGCGCTAAACCCAAACTGGGTTCGTCTAATAGTAGCAGTTTCGGGCGCGACATCAATGCGCGGGCGATCGCCCAATCCGACCAAATCCAACAATTCCAACGCTTTTGCGTGGGTTTGGCGCTCCATTGCGTTGGCTGCTGGCAACGCAAATATGCCCGCTAGCAGTGATAATACCGGATTGTGCGATCGGCTGTGGATGTGTCGTGCGATCGCGACATTTTCACTAACCGAAAGTTCCCCAAATAAACGGATATTTTGAAAGGTTCTAGCAATGCCTTTATTGGCAATTTGATAAGGCTTCAATTGGGAAATATTTTCATTTTGATAAATCAGGTTGCCACTAGAAGCAGGTATCAATCCAGTCATTACATTAAATAGAGTAGTCTTGCCCGCGCCGTTAGGGCCGATCAATCCAAATATCTCGTCTTTTTCAACTGTAAAAGATACATCGTTTACGGCAACTAAACCGCAAAAGCGGCGAGTGAATCCTTGGGCTGCTAAAACCGGATTGCTTTTTGAGAGAGTTAGGGGTTCTGAACTCATAAACAAATGATAGAATATAAGATATCTAATTATGCCTCAAATTATGGATGCTCAAAAACTCTTAGAACGAATCACCGTAAATCCCCAAATATTTAACGGAAAACCGATTATTCGGGGTCGCCGTCTGGCAGTTGAGCACATTCTAGGAATGTTAGCGGCTGGCGACACTCCTGAAACGATTCTCGAAGGCTATTCCTGGTTAGAAAGAGAAGATATTCAGGCTTGTCTGGTTTATGCCCACCAGCACAATGAAATGCCGGATTCATATATTCAAATCCCCAGCAAGAGTTACACGTAAAGAATTACTTTTGAAGCAGGGAACCGGAATGTTCTTAAAGTCCCCCTTTTTAAGCAGGATTTAGGGCGATCGATTTCACCACGGACAAGTATAAATATAACTCGATCGAACTCTGGAAACCAATTTGATGAGAATGTAGATACAATTATTCAAATGGCTGAGACGACTCATCAAATACAAGGATTCTGGCCCATGACGAAGCACTACCGACAAAGATTAGTTGCCGTAATTGCCCTCTCGTTTCTATCTTTCACATCGCCTTTGCTGTTGACTCGGAATGCTGCGGCTGAAAAGCTGAGCGTATCCAAGGCCAATCCCAAAGAGATTGCCTCCCTCATCCAGAAGTTAAAGACTAATGATGAAAAGGAACTTGATGCAACTATTGAAAAGTTAGTAAAAATAGGTAAACCAGCCATCCCCGCTTTGATTGAGGCATTGCGGGATAAGAATTTAGTAGTCCGCCAGAGTGCTTCCCAGGTTTTGCAACGATTTAGTACCTCTGCTATTCCTGCCCTTGTCAAAGCCTTGAAAGACTCAGATGTGCGGGTACGTCGCCGCGCTGCTGCTGTGCTAAAAAGCTTCATTTACGGAAGCACTTTAGTATCATCAGAAGCTAAAAATGTGATGCCCCAGCTAATTTCCCTGCTTAAACATTCCGATGCAGATGTGCGTAGCAGTGCAGCCCTTTTTTTGGGGAGAATCAGTGGAGAAACTAAAATAGTTATCCCGCAGCTAATTCCTTTACTTAAAGACTCAGATGCAGGTGTGCGTAGCAGTGCAGCCTTTGGTTTGGGGAATATCGGTGCAGAAGCTAAAACAGTTATGCCACAGCTAGTTTCCTTGCTTAAAGACTCCGATGCAAATGTGCGTTACAGTGCAGCCTCTGCTTTGGGGAATATCGGTGCAGAAGCTAAAAGTGCTGTGCCACAGCTAGTTTCCCTGCTTAAAGACTCCGATGCAAATGTGCGTAGCAGTGCAGCTTTTGCTTTAGACAGAATAGGTGCAGAAGCTAAAACTGCTGTGCCACAGCTAGTTTCCTTGCTTAAAGACTCAAATGCAAATGTGCGTAGCAGTGCAGCCTCTACTTTGGGGAATATCGGTATAGAAGCTAAAACTGCTGTGCCACAGCTAGTTTCCTTGCTTAAAGACTCCGATCCAAATGTGCGTAGCAGTGCAGCCTCTGTTTTGGGGAATATCGGTGCAGAAGCTAAAACTGCTGTGCCACAGCTAGTTTCCTTGCTTAAAGACTCAGATGCCAATGTGCGTAGCAGTGCAGCCTCTGCTTTGGGGAATATCGGTGCAGAAGCTAAAACTGCTGTGCCGCAGCTAATTCCCCTGCTTAAAGACTCAGATGCAGATGTGCGTAGGAGTGCAGCCCGTGCTTTGGAGAGTATTGGTCTTAGCCTTCAAGAAAAAGCAAAGACGCTAACTTCAACTGAGTTAACTCAGGCTGTATCAAACTTAGAATCAGCCTTGAAAATTTTGACAGAACCTAAAGCTGATTTCTCAAAACCAACGATCGCAAATTTCCGTGTATATATCAAGAATCTCAAATCCGAACAAAACGCCAAATTATTCAATGTAATTAGCCAGAATCAATGGGTAGCAGCAGCAATAATTTACCTAATCTTCTTCCCCTCCCTTTGGTTGGCAATCCTCCGGCTGCGTCCCTTATGGCTGCTGCGAATCAACGATGCACTCAAACCCTACGAATTCAAACTACCTGAAACATTGGGCGGTGCTCCGGTGCGAATCCGCGACCTTACCTTTTTCAGTTTTTTTCTTTACCGTCCCAGAGTCTTAGATGCCTGGGTTTGGGCCCACATCAAAACAGTCCGCGAACAATTTTCCAAAAACAAAACAGTCAAAAGCCGCGCTACTTACATTCCAGTTGCTTTTGAATTAGACGACAAAAAAGTACCTGAACTCAGGGGCGAAAATTTGCAATCAATTTTCACCAAAAAGCGAATTTGTCTGCTCATCTGGGGTGAAGGCGGCATCGGCAAAACTAGCATCGCTTGTCAAATTGCAGATTGGGCAATGGAAGCAGATAAAACCAAACGCCTCTGCAAACACCTGATGATTCCAATTCTGATCGAAGAACTAGAAAGTGAATTCCTCGCAGCCAAACATCCATTCTTGGAAGCCATAAGCGGTCAGCTAAAATCTATCAGCAACCATCCTACCCCAATCGATGGAGAACTACTGCAACACTTGCTGCAACAGCGCCGTATCCTGGTAATTACCGACCATTTTTCAGAAATGGCAGAAACAACTCAAAAGGAAATCAACCCTAATTCTCCCGATTTCTCCGTCAATGCTTTGGTTGTGACTTCGCGACTTGATTCAACAATGCCTAATGTCCCCAAAACAACGATTCACCCGTTGCGAATAGAAGGCTCTGAGCTATCAGCTTTCATGGAAAAATACTTGGAGAAGCTAGGGAAACTGAATCTTTTCAAGGGTTCGCAATTTCATTATGTCTGCGGCGATTTGGCTAAACTTTTAGAAGAAATTAGAATTCAAGGCAGAAGTACAACTGTATTGTTTGCCAAACTGTACGCAGATGTGTTAATCGCTAAAATGGAAGGAATAAAAGATGAAAAACTACCTCAAAACATACCAGATTTGATGCTGGCGTACCTGAAGGAACTGAACCGGGATGTGGCAGAGAATAAATTGACAAATCGCACCGTTTATGAAGATGCTCAATTACTGGCTTGGGAATGTTTGAAACTAACTTATCGACCCGCTAGCACGAAGATTAAAGATGCCATCAATGCGCTATCTGTCTCAAATTCACAAAATGCAGAGCAACGCCTCAACTATCTCGAAGAAAAACTGCACCTCCTGCAAACGAACCTTCCCAGCCAAGAGAATATCCGCTTTGTACTTGACCCCGTAGCCGAGTATTTAGCAGGCCTGCATTTAGTAGAGACTTATGATGACAATGAAAGTAAGTGGCGCGATTTTCTAATAGATGCAGACTTTCAGAATGCACCAGAGGCAATTAAAGGTTTTATGTTTGCAGTTCGTGATTGTTATTTAGCCAAGATTCCCGGTGCAAAAGATACCGACTTTCTGCCACAACAAATCACATCGCGCTATAATGTCATAATTACCGCACTAGCTGTATCTCCTTAACATCTCGCAGGGATAATTGTATAACAATGTACATACCAGATTCGCAATCTTCCCCAGCAAAAGCGTTGCCGACGATGTACGATCTACCCAGTGAAGACCCGGAGGAACCCGGTTTGCCTGACGAATATCATCAGTGGCAAGCACAACTTTTGTCCGCTAGCTGCATTCCCCCTAATTATCCAGCCGATCGCACATTTTCGGCCAGCGATCTCAATCTATACTACGATTCCAACCATCCCAATTGGTACAAAAGACCCGATTGGTACTTAGTTGTGGGCATTTCCAGATTTTACCAAGACAGAGACTTGCGCCAAAGTTACGTGATTTGGGATGAGATAGTCAATCCTTTAATCGCGATCGAATTTCTGTCACCAAGTACGGAAGATGAAGATTTGGGGCTGACAGAATCAGAACCAAACAAACCGCCGACTAAGTGGCAGGTTTACGAGAGAATTTTGAAGATTCCCTATTACTTTGTGTTTAGTAAATACAACAACCAATTGAGAGTATTTCGCTTAATTGGCAACCGTTACCGCGAACAAGTATTAACAGGTTCTCGATTCTGGATACCGGAAATCCAGTTAAGTTTGGGTTTGTGGCAAGGTGCTTTCCTGCAAAATGAAAGGTTGTGGCTGCGCTGGTATGATATTAATGGGAATTTGGTTCCGACTCCTGAAGAATTTGCAAGACAGCAAGCTCAATTGGAAAGTCAACGTGCTGAATTGGAACGCCAACGAGCTGAGTTTGAAAGGCAGCAAGCTGAAATTGAAAGGCAACGTGCTGAATCAGAAAAACAACAAGCTGAATCAGAAAGGCAACGTGCTGAATTTGAAAAACAGCAAGCTGAATCAGAAAGGCAACGAGCAAATAGTTTAGCCGATCGCCTCAGAGCAATGGGCATAAATCCCGATGAGCTGTAAAATTAAATACTAGCGTCAAATGCTGCTAGCACTGTCCATAAAAATTTATTAACAAAAAATTACTTATGCCAGAATCTACCTCATTACGCGATCGCTACTTAGCCCTCATCGACAAAATCGTCGAAATCACCCTCAAAGGTCAAATCCGCTCCAAAGAACAAGTATATCAAATGCTCGTCCAAGACATCGGTACCGGCACCGGCGAAATTTTTGAACGCTGCTTCGGAGAGCGCCTGGATGCCACCGAAAACCTGCTCAAAAACGAAAAGGACGAAATCAAACAAGCCAAAGCAAATCGTACCTTCAGAGCGCTAAAAACCATCCAAGGAGAATGGGAACGCTGGCAGAAAGATAATCGAGTTTCCAGTGCGATCGCCTCTGCCATCCAACAAATCCTTACCGCCGAACCTAACAGCCGTCTCCTGACATTATTCCAAGTAATCGATCCCAACAAAGAACTGCCCCTGACTCTCGATCAATTGCAGCAATTGGCAAAATCTCTGCACCAACAAATGCTGCAAACTTCCAATCCCGAAACCGAGCGAGACTTGCAGCAAATCACCGCTGGAATTGCCAAAGGTTTAGAATCTTGGCAACGACTGGAACCGGAACTCGTGGGCTGGATTTATCAGCCACAGCAGCTAGGATTTGGCGCTAGTCCTGAACAAAACGGGCCTTGGGCTTTTTGGGCAAAAAAGGTGCAAAGTCCTTTTCCCCACGCTCTTTTGCAGACAATTGAGATCGGTGAATCGATAGTTGAATTGGCTGCAAAACAATCGAGTCTAGAGTTAGGCGCTTTGGTGGAATTAGCGATTATTTTGCAGTGCTTACAGCGGGCTTTGGCGACATGGTTTGACAAACAAGTTTACGACTCCAAAGTGTCAACAAAAGCTTCAATTTCTACTTACATTACTTTTTCGGTAATTTGGAGTCAGTTAGCCAGCGGGTTTAACAATTCTACCAAAAGCGGCGAACAGTTGGCAAATGCTTGTTTTCAAGTAACGTTGCAAATTTTGCGGGCTTTTTCTCAGCGAGAATACTTTCCGCTTTACGGCGGGATTTTTGCCTCCTTTGATGGCAAATCTCTGCGGCATACTTTGGAGTATTTAGATGAACCGCTGCGACGGGTGGAAGGGACTCAAGCTAAGGCTCGAATTCTGACGCTTTTGGGTTATTCGATGCGGGCTGTGGGTGCTTATGAGCGATCGATCTTACTGCACAAAGAAGCACTGGAAATTGCTCGTCTGGAAGATGACAAAGCTTGCGAAGTTGCGAATCTAAATCACATCAGCCGCAACTATGTTTCTCAGAAAAACTATCAGGAAGCGATTAATTACAGTCAGCGGGCTTTAATTATGGCACGACAAGCGGGTGAGCGCCAAGGTGAGGCGAATGCGCTGGCTAATTTGGGTTATAGCGAGGTGTTTCAAGCACGACAGTTGGAGGATGTGGAGCCGGAGGTGTATGAAAGTGCGATCGGCTATTTGGAGCAAGGTTTGTTGCTTTCGGAAAAATTGGGAGATAGGCAAAGTCAAGCTTTTTGTTCCAGCAGTCTGGGTATTGCTAAAATTGCCTTGGAAAATTCCGAAAGTGCGATCGAGTATTTGCTCAAAGGTTGGCAAGCTGCCCAATTTTCGGGAGACTTGTATTTGCAAGGTCTGAATTTGGCTTATTTAGCTCAAGCTTATTACAGCATCCACGACCTAGAAAAAGCGATATTTGCTGGTAGTTTGGGGATGTATACTTTGGAGCAAATTGGGGCGATGGAGTGGCGTCAATCGGCTGGTTTGCTGACTATTCTGCGGGGACAAATGGGGGCTGAGACTTTTAAAGAGTCTTTGGCTAAGAGTCGAGGAAGTATCATTCCGGCGATCGGAGTTGATGGCTATGATTATATCCCGGAATTGTTGGAAAAGTATCAACAATCTATCTAACTCTTTGTTGTGGAACAGGCATCTTGCCTGTTGCTTAATGTTTTCATGGGCGGGCAAGATGCCCACCCCACAATCAAATTTAACTCTTTGTGGAACAGGCATCTTGCCTGTTTCTTAATGTTTTCATGCACTCCAATCTCCGAATAATATCAATTCCGGCGCAGCCGGAATGATATAGAGGACACGGCAGTGGCGGTTACCAACCCCGATCAAAAGTTGGGAAACGGCACTGCCGGGGGCTCCGTGTGGTTTTTTAAGTTTACA
>JANMLZ010000081.1:0-40837 GCA_031372825.1 Cyanobacteria bacterium OTE_58_metabat_593
CGGATTTTCCTTGGGAATGCCGCCCATTGTCAGCGGTACTCCCGTCTCCGGTACTAATATTTTGGATAGGACAAAGCAAGCGGGAATGGCGATAATTGAGGCGGAAACTAAATGTCCTAAAATATTTGGAAAAACTGGCTTGAGGAAACTGACGTAAATTGCTAAGGTTGACGAAGCGGCAGTGCCAAAACAACAGGAAAGAATTGCACAAAGTTCCGAACGAGTCATTTGTGGCAAGTAAGGTTTGACGACAATTGCTGCTTCAATTCCTACGAAAATATTGGCAGCACCGCTGAGTGCTTCGGCACCACTCAAACGCATTGTCTTATAAAAGATTTTGGCGAAAACTTCTGTGATAATTTGAATAATGCCGATGTTGTAAAGCAATGCCATGAGGCCGGAAAAAAAGACGACTGTGGGTAAAGCTCGAAAGGCGAAGATGTATCCTAAATTAACTGGGGAATCTTGACCAGGGATTGGTACAATGTTTTTGCCGAATACAAATCTGGCCCCAGTGTCAGCGGCGGTAAATACGCTGTCGAGCAAGCTTGTAAACCATTCTAGGGCGATGCGAGTTGGGGGAAACAGGAATACTAAAAATCCCAAGACTAATTGGAGGCCAATTCCCCAGATGATGACGCGCCAGGGTATATACTTACGCTGTCGGTTTTCTGAAAAAATCCAGGCGATCGCACACAAGCCAAAGATGCCCAGAAATGAGATAAAGTTGTAGATAGACATGAGCTTAGTCCTTGAGATAGCTGAAGAGAATGCCGATCGACAGTTTGCACCACATCAGTTATACTATTCAACTGACGGCAAATGTCAAAAAAAAATAACCTGTAGATGAACTACGCAGTCAACAGCGTATTTATGTCATTGGTTATATCATTCAGAGCTCTGCGGATCTTTAGCAATCGTTGATTTGCCGTAATTACCAGCAGTTTAAATAGAAACACCCAACACATGGAAGCTTTTGCTCCAAATCCTCCCGAATGGACTGCGACGGCGGTTCACGCTACTGAGTTTTGCTGTCCCAAGTGCGCTGCTAGCTGCACGAATGCCACTGAGGTTTGGATTAATCGTCGATCGCCAGTATACACTGAGTCCAACCGTCGGAAGTGGCAAGAATTTTACCGCTGCCAGTGTGGCGATGTGTGGTGGGCTTGGAGTAGCGATAGGCCCCCTTCTGAACTTGTGCGTCAAGATGAAAGTTCGGATCAGGACTCGGATGATGATTTTTAGAAGAATTTTCGATGTTATGAAAAATTAGGGTAAGGCGCGCATTGCGCACCTTACATTTAGATAAGTTAACATAAGTTGTAAATTAATTCATCACGTCAAGTATTCCCTTGACTACGCCTTCCATTACTCTTTCGACTAAGCTCAATTCATGTTCGCCGATCGACTCATCTAGGAGCATTGACTGAATTCGCTTTCTGTCGTCGCGACTCAGTTCACCTGATAAAAATATCTGGTCAACTATTGCTTCAGTTAGAAATTGGGAAGTTTGAGTTTGCATGGTTGGTCTCTAAAAACATCAATATTTTGTTTTTAAATTACTTGTTAAATTACTTAGACGAGCTAGTTATTTGGAAAGTTTATAGCTGCTTTACTTGATCGGTGATATAATTATATGACTCTGCTAGGATTTTGTCAAGACACCTGCGACAGAATAAATATAAAATTTGGGCTTTGGTGAATTTAGGTATGATTCACTCGCTATAGCAATCCCTGAAATGAGCTAGTAGGGGCAATTCATGAATTTCCCGGGCAATTGATGAATTGCCCCTACTAAATTTCGGAGGCAAATAATACTCCAAATCAGCAACACCAAAATTTGCATGGTATTTCCAACTTCTTGGCAATGGGTGCTTTCGGTAGGAACGGAGGAAACGGCACGCGCAGTGTTCTGAATGTGGATAATGTTAATTCTGAGGCTACCGGATTTGATATGATTCAGCAGATTGGGACTTGGGCGAGCAAACTGGAGTATCCGCTGCGCTCGATCGACCTTTTGAGGCTTGTTGGGACTTTGGCGGAACATTACAGCTCAAAAAAAATCAAAACTATAATAGATTAGAGTGGGCATGGGGCATGGGGCATAGGGAATTGGTAATTGGTAATTGGTAATTGGGAAAAAGGGCATTGTCAACCACTAATGCCCTTTTTCCCAATGCCCAATGCCCCATGCCCAATGCCCAATGCCCAATTCCCCATTCCCCATTCCCAATGACTAATGACTAATGACTAATGACTAATAACTAACGACTAATGACCTATTTGCGCTCTGCTCTAATTTTAACATTAGGTTTTTGGCTGCTACCACTACCAGTGCGATCGCAACCTGTCATTGTCCCAGCAAACGACGGCACTAATACTGTTGTAAATCAGGAGCAAAATCGCACAGACATTAGTGGCGGACAAGTGTCGGGAAACGGCGCAAATTTGTTTCATAGCTTCAGCCAATTTAATCTCAGTGAAGGTCAAATTGCTCATTTTTTAACTAATCCAAATATTCAAAATATTTTAGGGCGAATTTCTGGCGGCGATGTTTCCGTCATTAACGGCCTGATTTCGGTAAGTGGTGGCAACTCGAATTTATTCCTGATGAATCCGGCGGGAATTGTCTTCGGCCAAAATGCTAGATTGAACGTCCCGGGGTCTTTTTTCGCAACAACTGCTACTGGTATTGGTTTCGGCGACGGCTGGTTCAGTTCGACCGGAATTAATGATTATAAAGCTTTAGTGGGAAATCCTAATCAATTTAATTTTAATAGCTCACAAATTGGGACAATTGTCAATGCGGGAAACTTAGCAGTTGGCAGCCATCAAAATTTAACTTTGCTAGGGGGCACAGTAATTAATACTGGGCAGTTGTCCGCCCCGGCAGGTCAAATTACAGTGGCTGCTGTGGGACAAAACGCAGTCCGCATCAGTCAAGCAGGTAACTTGTTGAGTTTAGAAATTACTCCGTCTTTACCAGCAGAAAAATCGACTATCGCCCCAGTTGCTTTGCCTCAGCTACTGACGGGGCCGGGGATCGCGTCAGCCACAGGTTTAACGACGAATGAAGCCGGTCAATTGGTGCTGACTGGCGGCGAAACAGTGGCGGTAAATCCGGGAAGTGCGATCGTCTCGGGTGCTGTAAATGTATTTGCCCCTTCTGCTGGCGGCACAGTCAATATTTTAGGGGAAAAAGTAGGACTGTTCGGCGCGAATATCAATGCTTCCGGGACTAACGGCGGAGGTACTGTGCGCGTCGGAGGCGGTTGGCGGGGGATGGAACCAGTGCCAAATGCACTGGTGACATATGTTAGTCCTGATTCGACGATCGCACTAGATGCGATCGAGCGTGGTAATGGTGGCACTGCGGTAATTTGGGCAGACAATACAACTCGCTTCTTGGGCAATATTACTGCTCGCGGGGGCATCGCCACAGGTAACGGCGGAGAAGTGGAAGTTTCCGGCAAAAGTTCTTTGATTTTCCAAGGAGAGGTCGATACCCGCGCAACTAACGGTGCGATCGGCACTTTGTGGCTCGATCCGGCAAATATTGCGATCGTCAGCAGTAACGGCGACACTAGCACGCGATTGACCGTCATGCAACTCCAAGTGGCAGCAGAACCGGGTGAAACATCAATCTCAGACGTGCAGTTGGAACAGATGGCTGCCGGCAGCAACTTGGTTCTAGAAACTCCGGGTTACATCATCGTCCAAGACTTGCCCGATAACAAACTTTCCCTGCAAGCGAGAACGGGAGACACCGTAACATTTAGGTCGGGCGGAGTGTTTTTTGTCAATGACCCCAAGGATTTAATTGAGACTCAAGGCGGCAATATCAACATTTTTGCCAGCAGCATCTCCCTGGGCGCACTCAATGCTAACGGTGGCAATATCGCTCTCAATGCTAACGGCATTGACTTGACCGGTGGCAACAATTCCGTCAGCAGTGCGGGGGGAACAATTCGCTTGCAACCCAACGACAGCCGAGGAATTCGAGTGGGCGGCATCGGGGATATTTTGGGCATTTTGGACTTGACGGCAACGGATCTCGGTGCTTTGGCGGGGGGTTTCGGCTCGATCGCGATCGGGCGCGCCAACAGCAGTTCGATCGCGATCGTCGCACCGATTACCTTCAACAGCCCGCTGACACTCCAGGGAAACTCGATCGCGATCGACAATCCCCTGAGCACCAGTGGTAGCGCTTCGGTGACTCTCGACGCACCCCAAACGGCGATCGGCGCCAACGTTGCCACATCCGGCGGCGATATCACCTTTACAGGCAACCTATCCCTGAGTGCTGATGCAGCTTTGGGCGCTCAAGCTAGGGGCAGCATTCTGTTTTCTGGTAGCCTAGACGGAGCTCGCGCCCTGAGACTTGACGCTGGGCGAGTGCGGTTCGGCGGTACGATCGGTCAAGCTACACCGCTGACGAGTTTGACTGTCAACGGTGGCAGTACCGAGGTATCTGGCAATATTGCGACATCTGGCGACATAGTTTTTAACACTGGTGTCACAGTCGATCGCAGTGCCATCCTAGCCACAACTAACGGCAATATCACTTTTACCAATACCCTCGATAGCCTCACTGGGCGGGCTAATAGTTTGACCCTGCGCGCAGGCGGTAACATTACTTTTGGCGGCTTGGTGGGTCAAATTCAGAGGTTTGGCCTGCTCTCGGCTGACGCTTTTAACGTGACGGCGAATTCGAGAATTAACGCGCGTAGTTTGAGCGTGAACGCGCGAGATTCCGTTACCCTGCGGGGGGATAACACGGCAGCTTTGGGAGCCGATATCCAGTCAGGAAACTTGCTCTTAGACGGTAATTTAAGGACGGATGGTGGTGGCGTAAATCTGCAAGCAAGCCGCGAGGTGCGGACTGGCAATATTACCTCCAACGGCGGGACGATTCGGGTTGAGGGGAATACTGTGGCTGTGGGCGCGATCGACTCTTCATCGGTAACGGGAATAGGAGGCGCGATCGCACTCAACAGCAATGGCCCTTTAACTGCTGAAGCTTTGAACGCTTCCGGGGCGATCGGCGGAAATATTGCCATCACCTCTTCATCAGGTATTTCGGCTTTCGATCTCAACTCTAGCAGCACTTCAAACGGCAACGGCGGAAACGTTTTCCTGAACGCTACGGGTAACATTCAGTTGGGTTTTATCAACGCTAGAGGTGGCAGCGTTGATGTCACCACCCTTGGTTTGTTTCGATCGAACAGTATTTTCAACGATGATATATCCGGCACTCTTGCCAGTATTTCCACTGCTGGAAGTGCGGGGGCGGGGGCGATTACAATTCGCCACGGAGGTGGTAGCGATCGACCTTTTGTGGTTGGCGGGGCGATCGACAATGGCACCATGGGAAGCATTAATGCTGGCGCCGGAAACGCCATTTTGCCCAATCTTTCTTTTGGGCAAACTTACACCCAGGGAAATTTACCCAATCAGATTTCCATAATTACACCAAGCCCGCCGTCTACTCCTGCACCAATTACCGCCCCAATTCCCTCACCAATTACCTCACCAATTCCTGAACCAATTCCCGCACCAATTCCCGAACCAATTCCCGCACCAATTCCCGCACCGCCTTTACTACCTGTAAATCCCGATCGTCCGCTGTCACTTCCTTCATCTTTGCAACCACAATTGCGATCGCCCAATCCAGACAAAGACCCCCCAATTAGCCCGGAGCTTTCCGCTCCTTCTCGCAGATTCGATTCGGCAAGTTCAGGAGTATTAGCATTTGAGCAAACCTTCACTCGCGAGTATGAAAAATATCTAGAACTGCCCGCAAAAACCCCGATTACTAATATGTCAG
The DNA here is from genome assembly GCA_031372825.1 of Cyanobacteria bacterium OTE_58_metabat_593. GTDB lineage: Bacteria > Cyanobacteriota > Cyanobacteriia > Cyanobacteriales > Microcoleaceae > Microcoleus. The sequence goes on from JANMLZ010000081.1 coordinate 5,828, forward strand.
TAATTTACGAAATTCTTCGTAAAAACGAACGAACTACTGGGGTGAAATCAGCAATTATTTATATGAATTGGGTGAGTGGCTCCGATGCAGCAGCAAAAGAAAATGGTTCGGTACTGGTGGCAAGTCGCGATTTATCTAATCTATTACCTGTCACGAAAAAACTCATCCCTGAGACTCAGCAGAAAGAACTTTCTGATGTTCCTAACGGAGAGCATTTAGAATTAGTATTAGTGACAGCTAATGCTCAACCGATGCGCGTCTTAATTCCGGCGACAACGCGCTGGCAGGTAATGCAACTAGCCGACGCATTTCAAACCGAAATAACTAATCCGAGAAGAAGAAGCAGCATTAGTTATTTGGATGCGGCGCAAAAACTTTATCGGTGGTTAATTGCGCCAATGGCTTCAGAATTGACAGCTTTAAATATTGACAATTTAATTGTAATTCCGGCATCAGGTTTGCGAAGCGTGCCGTTTGCTGCACTTCACGACGGCAAAGAATTTTTAGTTGAAAAATATAGCCTTAGCGTTATGCCGAGTCTGAGTTTGACAGATACTAATTACGACGATATTTCTGATGATGAGATTTTGGCGATGGGGGCGTCGGTATTTGAAGATAAAGCGCCACTACCGGCGGTACCGGTGGAATTAGAGTCGATCGCGCCGCCTAGTGAAGGAAAATTATTTTTGAATCAAGATTTTACTCTCGGGAATTTGCGAGCCCAGCGGGAAATCCGCCCCTTTGGAATCATTCACTTAGCAACTCACAGCGAATTCCAGCCAGGAGAACCGAAAAATTCTTACATTCAGTTGTGGGATACTAAATTACGCATCGATCAAATGCGGCAGTTGCGGTGGAATGAACCGCCAGTGAATTTGTTAGTTTTAAGCGCGTGCAGTACCGCTTTGGGCGATGCAGAGGCAGAGTTGGGGTTTGCGGGTTTGGCGGTAGCTAGCGGTGCGAAATCGGCTTTGGCGAGTTTGTGGGAAGTCAGCGATGAGGGGACTTTGGGGCTGATGACGGAGTTTTACAGGCAGTTGCGGGCCCCCAGACGCGAGGGCAATTTGACGATTAAAGCCGAGGCTTTACGGCGGGCGCAATTGCAGATGCTGCGGGGGCGCGTGCGGATTCAAGACGGGATGCTGCGAGTCGAAGGGCTTTCTGTGAGTCTAATTTTGCCTCCAGAAATTGCGGGGCGGGGCGATCGAGTGCTTTCGCATCCTTATTATTGGGCCGCCTTCACAATGATTGGCAATCCTTGGTAATTGGGATGTTGAAGGAAGTTCGGCAACGGATTCGTAAGGGCGGATGTAACGGATGGAAGTTTGATCGGGTACAATATTATTGTAATTTGTCAGATCGTATAGGCATTTAAATATCTTCCCTTTGCTGCAAATGCCGCTCAATTTCCTGATGACATATGTGCCAAAAATACATGGCTAAATTCAGAAGAGCTAATAACTTAGTGCCATCTTCTAACATCGCGTGCGCTCCTAGACTTGGCAATGCTAAAATATCCTCAAATCGGGAGATAGCGAACAAGAGAAATGCTGCGACTAATGGCAGGTAAGGAGTGGTTTTGATGTATCGCCAAAACTTAAGTCCATAAAGCAAAACAGCACTCCCGTAACACAAATAAATTAATCCCTTAGATATTCCCAACTGAGAAAGAATCAAAGTCATCCGAAACCTGTCATCCAGAAAAAAGACTCCCAGCAGTAAAGCGCTAAAAAATAAGAATATTGCCGATCGACTCTGTGGCTCTTTTTGGCGCAGCACTCCGAACGTAAATCCACAAATTGCGACTGGTATGCACCATAAAACTTCCGAAACTCCGGTGAAAATACCTTCGTAGGGGAACCAGAAATTAAACGGATCGCTAAACAGGCGTTCAATTCCATCTCCCTGGTTGTTGAGCTTGGCGTATATGCTCAGCCCTCCCAAAATCAGGACAGTTAGAGTATTGAAGACAGCTAAAAATGGTACAGTAAAAAAGTGTTTTTTGAGAATTTCTAAAGACTTATAGAACTTGGGAAATTTATCGAATAAAGGCAGATTCTTCATAAAAAATTCTCAAAACAATAGAATTAATTACTTATTCAGTGGCAGCCAAAGCACAAATGTAGTGCCACGATTCGTTGGATATAAATGAGCTGCCGCAGATGGCAACCATTCAGGATTAAGTGGGGAAAATACTTCGATTTCTCCTTGCATTTGGCGGACTAAATCGCGGGCGATCGCCAAACCCAATCCTGTGCCGGGAATTTCTGTGTTTGCTTTTTCTCCCCGGTAGTGACGCTCAAATAAATGCTCTAAATCCTGGGGGGGAATGCCGGAACCTGTGTCGCTGACTGCGACTGCTATGGCGGGAAATTGGCGATATGCTAGCCGAAGATCTCCATTTGCTGCTTTGTACCTAACTTTAATATAAATCTGGCGATCGGCTGGCGTATATTTCAGAGCATTGTCAATTAAATTGCTCAAAACTTCGCGCAAAGCTCGATCGTTCACTTCTACTGGCGGCAAATCCGTCGGTATGTCGGCTACCAATTTCAGATGCCTTTCGGAGGCGATCGCCTCGGCGGAAATTAACAGTGGTTTTAAGACGAATGCCACAAAACAGGATTCCTCCGAATTGGCAACAGGTGACAGCGACAGAGGAGAATGCCGGATTAATTCCAGATTGGACATTGCTGTTTCTGAAGTGCCCGACGGTAGTCTCAGATTTGCTTCGCCAGTGTCAACAGTTCGATCGAACTGTAGCAGTAACTCTTGCAGCCGATCGCTCTCTCGGACAATACTAAAAGCCACATTACGGTTTTTGTCTTCTGGTACCAGCCGCCGCGCTAACAACTTGCCAAAAGTCCGCAATGCTGTCAGCGGACTTTTAAACTGGTGCAGCAAATTGTGCATCGTGTCGTAAACCTGAGCCTGGATTTGCCCAGAAGAGTTCAATTCCTGCTGCATCCACTGCGAGCGCTGGTCTAAAATGCAGGCCAGGGCCAAGGTGCGAGCAATTTGTTGAATAGTCGCCTCCTCTCGATCGTTCCAAGGCCTGTCTTGGCGACCGCTGACCAGGAGACCCATTACAGAGCCTTCGTGTATCAGAGGCGTCACAATTTGCCGACGCTGCTGCCACAGATTCTCCGGGCCTTGGCACTGATTGGAACTACCATCAAAACCCGGAAGTGGCTCAGGTGCGTTAGCGTTAGCGTTAGCAAAGCGATCAAACGGAAAGCGATCAAACGGAAAGCCCGCCCCTACGGGGGCTGCGCCAACGAAGAGGATCGCCTCCACGGTTGATTTTTCCACAGGCAGAGTCGGCGGCCCCAACAGCGGGACTGATTTTACTGTCGAACTTTCCGAAGATTGCAGCCTCAATCCCTGATTTTCTGCCGATTCGACGGAGATTTCTGGGTAAACCGCGATCGGCACCAACTTTGCTTCGCTGCCGGGTACCAGCTCTTGTGTCAGGTATACCGCGCTGAATGTTGCTCCCAAACTAACGGCGATCGCCACCTGCGATCGACAAAGCTGCACAAATTCTGAACTGGCTGGCATTAGCATGAGCGCCACATTTAAGGTATCTAATGGAATTTTAAGTAAATTACAATTGGGCTGCCACCGATTACAGATAAGAGACTTCTCGATTTGGTGTCCGCGCGAGGGAGCGAGCGTAGCTATGTTTAAGGCACCGAAGCTTTCACGAACACAAATTGCCCTAAACCTCTGTCCGCGCTGCTTCCACTGCTTTCAAAACTTGCCTGTTGCGGAAACTTTCGGGTCACAATAGCACAACCGCTACACTTTGGTCGATCGGTAAGAATGTGAAGATTGTGTCGATATATTAAAACCAGTTGAGGTTTGGAGCTAGAACAGATATACTGGGCTCGGATTTGGTAGCTATCATTACAACCTGTCTGCTCATACTGTCTGCTCACAGAGGAGGTAAAGAAATTGGCCAGGAGACGCAAACGCAAGAGTCGCCGCCGACAAGAGGGACGCAGAATTTTAGAGTGCGTGCCTCAATATAGCATCGAAAGCGGCGAAGATAAACCCGTAACAGCAGCCCGCAAATTTATCCATGCCGAAGGCATTGCTCCCCCAGCTTTGCTGTTAGTCAAGCGTAACGAGCATACCACCGACAGATACTTCTGGGCTGAAAAAGGTTTATTTGGAGCCCAATACGTGGAAGAAAACCATTTCTTGTTTCCCAGCTTAAAGGTAATGCTGGAAGCTACCACAGAAAAAATTCCTGTGGTGTCTGTGAGTCGCGCATAAACCAAAATGTTTAGCTCAAAACATTGACAGCAATGTTTTTCTAACTCTTTTAACAAAAGCGCGATAGCTCTCATTGTCTGGAGAGTGCCAACTGAATTTATGCGAAAAGTCCTTCTAACTAGGGTATAAGGAGCCATCGCAACACGATAGATCGTCGATTCGGGCGATCGCCACAGCGGGCACTCTCACGATAATGGTTTTTTTTGAGTGTGAGAGTCGATCGATCAAATTTTCTATCCAGCCAACTAGAAACTTGGAAGCAGTCATCGGTTTGTCTGCTCAAAGTCTAAGTACGGCATCTAGCATATCAAAAAACGTTCCGCACCAAACTTTTAATCTTCCAGCGGTTTTAAATTTAAAGCTTTTTGCATAGCTGCAAGTTCATCGCGGTGAGCTCTGACAGTAACAAAGCTCTTGATTTGGCTTTCCGACTCAGCAAATGATTCAAGTTTGAGAGAGACTTGCTCAGAGCGTCCAGCTTTTTTCCAGTAAAATACGCCCGCCAGCGGCGACAGCAGTACCAAAGCTAGGAAAATTTGACCTTGCTGGGGAACTAGCATTCCCAAAACCAATCCTAAGCACAAAGTACCACCTGCACCTAGCATCGTTAGAAAAATAGCCAAAAACCAACTCGGTCGCACAAAACCCTCAAAAGTGACTTTATAGTTGGGAGCATCGACGGCTGCAACTCGGTAAGCTCTCTGAGCAAAATACTGTTGTAGCTCGGTTAACAGTGACTCTTGAGCGCTCTCGGAAGCAAGCTTGACTTGTTCGATCCGAGGTTTGACTGAAGCCTTGATGAAGAAAAACAAGCCAACAGCCAAAAGCAGCGTCAGCACAAATGTGGAAGGAAGAACAGCAGTATCCATCGGTAGAAGTTTGTGTAATTGAAATTATCTAGTCTTACTTTACATACTTTACATAACTTTACCGATGAAAGCCGATCGAGGACTTACGCAGACACTGTTTCACCAAAATTCGCAGAACGCTTCTTCTGCAAGACGTTTTTCTCCCCATCACCAAAATTCCCATATTCCCCCATCATCCCTAAAATTCTTAAGTGACAATGCGTAAGTCCTGACTAGCGTGTAGCTGCTCTAATTGCTGTGTGGCGATCGCACAAGCAAAGGCAAGAAAGGCAAATCGCTTTGCAAGTAGCCCCAGCATCTCAAGGGTTTAGGCATTGAATTCAACCCGTGTGACCGGTTTCTAAGGCGCGGGGCCGACGCCCAGACGCGCCGTTTCCCTGACCGATGTAGTCGTGCCAGAGACGAGCCAGGTCTTGAGCTTGGTGCCGCCACTCGGGGAGGATTTGATACATCCGGCGGGGGCGGCCGCGTCCTTCTACCTTTTTCCAGTAACCGGTAATTACGGCTTCTTCTTCGAGGAATTTCAGAGCGCTGTAGAGGACGGTATCAGAAAGTCGGTAGATGGGGAATTCCCGCTCTAGTTGTCCGATGAGTTCTGTACCGTACGAATCTCCGCGCAATAACACCGAGAGAATGTAGCACACTGCTAGTTCCTTGTTTAGATAAACAGGAGGGGGGTCTTGAAAAAATTGATAGATCTGTTCAAATTTCATCTGACTTGTCCGCTGGAAACTCTCGTAATACCGTCAGGTTAACGGGAGAGGAAAGCGGGGCGGGGTGTGCCGCTTCCTAATGATTAAGTGGGAATGCGGGGAAGCAGAGGTGCAGTATTTCCCCAGTTGTGTTTGTTGATAGTCCGAAACGCTTGTCTTGCACTTCGGTAATGTTTGCCTGCGCCTTGGTTGAGGAGCGCTGACGAAACGCCGCTTACTCAGTTTCTCTTCCAATCTATCGCAGCGACTATTCTCAAGTGTACGATCGCACTCAAGAGTTGCCAGTTACTTCGGGAGTTGATATTTCAACTAAAACTCAAAATTTGCAACTTTCTCAACCCTTTGAGCTGCCTAGTTTCCGCCCTCTACCTTGTCTGAAATAACTAGCTTTTTCAGGCAGAAACTTTGCCTTCAAACCGAACTCAGCCCTAACATGGCGCGCAGTGTAAAAGTTAGGAAGACAAAAGTCGCTACAATCGAAGTAATCAGGGCGATTGCAGTTGCCGGTCGATCGAGCAGAGGCTTGAGTCGCTCGAACAGGAAAAAGAAAATCCCCAGACAGATAGTAATGAAAAAGCGGGGGTAGCGAGAGACGTTATTGATGAAGTCTTGCATAAGCACAGGTGGGGTAAAGTGTTACAGCCCGATCGAGCACTGGTAACACTTGTGAGCGAGTTAGACAATTTTGGCACAGCCGGAGCTAAATCTGCCGATCCTCTTCGTTGGCGCAGCCCCCGTAGGGGCGGGCTTTCCGTTTGATCGCTTTCCGTTTGATCGCTTTGCTAACGCTAACGCCAACGGGCGATCGGGCATTTTTGCCAGCGAGAGTGACATATATAATTTTAACGAAAAGTTTTGGTTGATCGGGCGCTGTCTGTTTAATGCCACGCAACCTCCGGTGACAACCGAAGAAGTATTTATATTCAGTTCTAGTTGTGATAAACATGATAAGGCTGTTATTTATAGATAAATGTCTGCTTCGGCACCTTCTTCCGTCTTGCCGCGTCCGTTTCTGAAATGGGCCGGAGGTAAAACTAGGTTGATTGGACAATATCAACCTTATTTTCCTAAAAAGTTCACAACTTACTACGAGCCTTTTTTGGGCGGCGGAGCTGTATTTTTTTACTTAGCACAGCAGCACCCTTCCTTGCAAGCTGTTTTAACAGATATTAATCCTGAGTTGATTAATGCTTATTGCTGCGTCAGAGATCGAGTTGACGAGCTAATTGAGCTTTTAGAGCAGCATCAGTCAGAACACAGCAAGGACAATAAAGAGTATTATTACTCCGTGCGATCGCGATCGTACAAAACAGATACAGAAAAAGCTGCTCGCCTGATTTACCTAAATAAAACTTGTTACAACGGACTCTACAGAGAAAACTCCAAAGGTCAATTTAATGTTCCGATGGGCAGATACAAAAATCCTAACATTTGTCAAACAGATTTACTGCGATCGGTCTCATCTTTACTTGCACCCGCTCAAATTGAAGTCAGAAAATTCGATGCAATTTTGAATTTTGCTAGCAGCAGCAAAGACTTTGTTTATTTTGACCCGCCTTATTATCCAATCAGTGTCACAAGTAACTTCACAGCTTACAGCCGGGATAATTTCAAAGAATCCGAACAGATTAAACTCAGAGATGTTTTTGTAGAACTTGCCCAACGGGGCGTCAAAGTTATGCTATCTAATTCTAACTGCGATTTCATCAAAGAACTCTACAGTGATAGTCAAGCTTTTAAAAGAATTCCTCTTCCTAAACAAATTGAAATATCAGCATCTAGGGGAATTAACTCTAAGAGTTGCAAACGTGGCAAAGTCAAGGAATTATTAATATGTTCAGTTTGAATTAACATTTAACAGTCGAGGAGGCAGAACCGTCATTCTGTATAATCAAACTTTTGTGTGGTGTCTCGCCTTCCCTGAATATACAATTGAAAGCGACAGCTTGTCTCTCCAGCTCGCATTCATACAAGAGCTGGCGACCAGATACTCCGATCGAGGTATTATTGAACGAACCAGGTTTTCGCCAATCTTGTTAAAAAATCCGCCCTAAAAAAGAAGTATTACCTATTGACTTTTAGTTGACTTTCGGGGTATTATTTAGATAATGAGAGTGGTAACATTAAATTTAATTTTTCCACTATTCCCATTATTAAATTATACGTTAAAAACTCGTCAGAGTCAAGCTTTTAACCCTAAAAAAAAAGGCGTTTTTTTTAAGATTTCATCAAATTAAATTTGTAAAACTCGTAGAAACTGAGAATAAGCGCCCCCATAAAAGTGTGGCTATAGCAATCCTAAATCATTTGTATAATTCTTGTAGGGGCAAACCCCTCGTGAAGAGCCCGGCTTTGGCTGGGGTAGGCAAAGAAAGGCACTACCCCTACATATTTGTACTAAGCTGTTTCGCATTTAAAATAGTATTGTAGGGTGCGTCAGCCCTTTCTCGTTTCCCTTGCCAGTGAAAGCGATTGAGCTGACGCACCCTACAGGCCTTGTTAGTGGTTTAAATGCGAAACAGCTTACTCCTGCAAGGATTGCTATATAGCGGTTCTCGAAAAAGTGAGGTATGGCCAATGCCCAATGCCCAATGCCCAATGCCCAATGCCCAATGTCCTATAGCAACTCATCTTACTGAGAAAGGCTATATGTGTTGCAGTTACAGGTGTTTATTTGCCCAAGTAATGAAAGCTTCGAGCTTGTGAACTGCCAACAGATTTGGATTTTCGGGAATTTGTTTTTTAAACCAGTCGATCGAACCTTGCCTCATACCATCACCGCCCACGATCACAATAGTTGGCACCCGATAGCAATCTTTAATATTTAAATTGAGGTAAGGATACTTCTCATCAACTGAACCTTTGTCTTCTTGCCACTTGCACTCAACAATTAGACCCAGAGGAAACGAACCAGAACTAACAATATAAAAATCGACATTTATTTCAGTTTCATAAATGCTAGAGCCGATATAAACCTGTTTAGCATATCGCTTAGGATTTGTAGTAGAGATTAAGAGCCAATCTCGCTTACGTTTTTTTGGCAACTGGGGACATATTTCGAGATATCCGTGACCCCTCAACGTGCCTTCTACAGTTGTTTCTAAAACAAAACCAGTTTTATTGGCTCTAGAACCACTATTCATTTTGTTTGCTCCTGAATATAATTTGAATTAAGCCGATCGCACTTGAATCACTCCCCGGTCAAAAACCTGCTTGTCAGTACCGATCGCACTAACAAACATCCGGTCTTGATAAACATCAAACGTCGCAAAACTCAGCCTGCTAGCAGAATACTCCGTCCACTCAGAACGCCCCACTGGACGAGTGCCCCCGCCAGCGCCGCAAATTAAATAAGTCGTACCGTTAATCGATCGAGTACGTTCGTAGCTGTGCTCGTGTCCGTTGATATAAAGTTGCACGCCATACTTTTGAAACAAAGGCGTCAAAGTCTTAATAAAAGGTTGATTCAATCCGTAGACGCCAGAAGAATAAATCTGGTGGTGGCCGAACACAACTTTCCAAGGTGCAGTGCTCTGACTCAACTCTTTTTCCAGCCAAACAAGCTGATTTTTCCAGTCAGCATTGTCATTGGTATCTAAGGCAAAAAACTGTACCGGCTCGCGCCGAAAAGTATAGTAGCGACCTTGCATATTAAAACCCGCGTATTTAACTTGCGGGTCGCCGTTAGCAGTGCGGATGTCGTGATTTCCCAGACAAGCATAAAATTTAACGCCTTGCTGCAATAAGGGCTGATAAGGCTTCTCAAAAACAGCATTAATTTTTTCAATTTCGCCGTTATTGTAGATATTGTCGCCGGCGAGAACAGCCACATTAAAAGGGTTTTCCCGGTGATATTGCGCCATCGCCTCAGCCACAGCATATTGACCTTGGGCCCCAGTACCGGTGTCGGCCACCGAAATAAAGCGTAAAATAGGCGATGTAGTGGGTAAAGGGACGATCGCCCTTTGGGCCTCAACGTTAGAAGGCGCAGCAGCATGGGCGTCTGTACCCCAGGAAGTCCGAAGCTGAAACATTTTCCAGACTCCGGCAAAACCTAAGCTGCTGAGACTGCCTAAAACTAGAAAGTGACGGCGTTTGATACTCATTGTGATTCAGTTACAACTAATGAAATGATAAATTAAGGCTGAGGTGACTCAACTAAAATTTATCGCTTTTAAATATATTTGCAACGCCCCAAGGCAAAAAAAATGTCAGAAGAACAACCAAATCAACCAACTCCAGAACCGCCTCAATCTCCGAAACCGGAGTTTGACTCGCCGAGAAAGTCGGCCGCGACTCGCAGCAAGACTCAAAATGCCAGCAGCAATGTTCCCAAAAATCAGGGAATCAAAGGTTTGATGAGCTCGATCGGCAATTTGGGAAAAAAAGAGAAAAAATTAGTAGCACAACCATTGTCGCAGCCAGAATTGCCGATCGCGCCCACTGCTTCTAACTCAGCAACAACTCCTCCTCCTCCGGCTGTTGGTGCGGAAGTTAACAGCGTGCCGCCAAAAGTTGCTGTAAAATTTGATAAAAAGCCTGTATCCCAAAGTAAGGAAAAGAGTTTTTTACAAAAAGTAGGTGTAGTTTGGCAAAGTATGGTGCGCTTAGTGCGGGATCTGCTACCAGCATCTGCAAATCAGCAACTGTCCGATCCAATTTTAAACGCCGGATTAGCAGCAATTCTGATCGTTACAGTCGGTTTAACTCTCAACAGTTTCTCGGCAAAACCGCCGGAGAAAGTAGCAAAAGCGCCTTTGGCAATAGCGCAGCAGTCGCCGCCAACCTTTGACGATTTTATGGCGTCGGGAACGCTTAAGTCACCAGGGGCGATCGTACAATCTGAGCCAACATCTGCTAAATTTAAGAGCAACTTGCCCGATTTAGCAGCGCCGAAAAAACCGCAACCAGTAGAAATTATCCCGCCACCACCGATAACTCCAGAACAGTCTCTGATTGCGGCGATTCAAAATCAAGTTGCTGAGATTACGGATCGAATGGGCGGCGGTTTAGTTAAGTCTGTTGAAGCTGATTTCTCGATCGGGCTTTTGACTGTGAAAGTCGCTGAAGATTGGTACAAACTCAGCGAAGTGGAGCAAAATCAGCTAGCAAGTCAAATGTGGAAGGAGGCTCATTCACTCGATTTCAGCAAGTTACAAATTGCCAACTTGGAAGGAAAGTTAATAGCTAGAAGTCCGGTTGTTGGCTCGGAAATGATTATTTTAGAAAGAGGTATTAATTAGAATTTGAATTTTATGTATCTGTAAACCGTCAGACTGATATTAAAGTCGATCGCGCAGAATTTAATTTTGTAGGGTGCGCAGTGCGCACCTTACCGCTGTTAATGTTTTTTAAGCGCTCGCACTTTTCCAAGCTGCGACAGAATGCTCGGATTAAATAAATTAACTTTGAGAAAAATTGAAAAATGACAATTTTAACTCAAGTCTAACAAGTAGAAATTAAATATCCCAGCAGCTACGGAGATGCGATCGCAGAAAGCGAGATCGCGCGATCGCATGACTTACAGCATTGAAGCTCTCAACCTTTACTTTCAAGGGCGTTCTGATTTTTAGGTGTCAGCTAATTGTTTCATTTATTATGAAGAAAGAAACAACATTGTTCCGTAATTTCAAGGCAGTAAATTTGAGTAGGCTTGAAATGCGATCCTACAACAATCTAAGTATTTTTACTGAGCAACTTACATTACTTTGATAAACAATCTGTAAAGTTTTAACAATTAAATCACAATTTATCAGTAAAACAAACTAACAAGCGCAGCAAGTTTCACATATTTGCTGCTATTAAGTTGTTGCGGACACTACCAGTTTTTCAGTACCCGACTGAAAATATCAGTAATTTCCGTGATTGACTTGCTGCCGAAAATACGGGAACATTATTCTCAATAAAACTTGGGAAACTAAATAAAAATCAAGCACTAAAAACTCGATCGAGTCCGAATCCACACATTCCTCTTGAACGAAGTGTGAAGCGCATCAATTAGTTGAGTTTGAAACTACGACAAGCAAACAGCTCACTCGCATCTACCCCAATCAAACATGAAACCTTTTAAAGATTCACCTTTTAACTCTCAAGAGCCGTTTCAGAATTTGCTCCTCCCAGAATTCGAGATAAATACCGAAAACTTACTCAATAGTCAAGCTTACGCCAGTACCAATTCAGAACCAACACTCCCTGCACTTCCAGCCGCTGACAACAATAACGCTGAAGACATCACCAGTTTTTCCAACTCGCTCAGTTTGAGTCAGAGCTTCCCCAACACAGATTTTACCCCCCCCGAAAAAAATAGCGCACTGGATGCTCTGACTGGGGAAATTATTACTGAAAGGGCGATCGACTACTCAGACAAAGATGCTTTAATCGGCGAAAGACGCGCATCCCAACTTGCACCAACAGCTTCCAATCCCCAAAAAGCTCCCATCATCCAAAACGCTCAACTTATATTTACAGACAGCAACAATCAACCTTTTCCAAATAATCAGCCGATTCTCCTCATCACGGCTACAAATGTATTATTAAACAGCTCTGGCTTCCCACTAGGCAGCCGATTCAGCGACTTAACCGTTAAATTCATCGTCGGCAAACAAGCTTACGAAGCAACAGTTTTGACAGACAAAAGTCGCACGTTGCCAAACAATCAATTTGAAATAGCTGTTCAAGTTCCCAACACCGTGCCCTTGGGTGAATCCCGCATCGTCATCAGCCGCAAACAAAACGAGAAACTTAGCCCAAATCCCTCAGAACCAGCCAAAGAAGTTAAATACGATAGCGCTCCTTACCGAATTGAAAACGATACACAATACATCTTTGCCGCCCAGTGGACAGCCGATAGAATTGCACTTATTAACGGTGCAAATCCCGCATCAGTTGTCGCAGCTACTAATAGCAGCAAACTGTTAATTGATAGCGTTTCTGTGGGGACGGATGACAGGCTCGATCGCCCGCGAGAACTAACACTCACCAGTGATGGCAGCCGTGCTTACGTAGTAATGGATCGCTCCGGGCGCGTTGCTGTAGTCGATCCGATGACGCGGCAGCAGATAGATACTCAGCCGAATACCGCTGGTATTAATCCGATAAATTTGCCTAGCGGTTCAGAAGGTCGATCGATCGTCATAGACCCCCGCGACCAATACGCCTACATCGCAGACGGAAAAATCGGCAGCAACTCCATCTACGTTCTCGACATCAACCCATTTTCACCAACCTATCACCAAGTCACCCAAACCATCCCAGTCGGCACAGCCCCAAGCGGTTTGCGGCAAATCGCCCTTAGCAGCGACGGCAAAAAGCTATTTGTTACCGCACCAAACGGCGCGAACAGCAAGATTTACGCCGTTAACATCGACCCCAAAGACCGACCAATCAGCCCCGGCGCGAACCCCAAAAAATGGAATCAATTAATTGGAACTGTAACAGCCGATGAAGGCGTAGAAGGATTAGCTGCTACGGTCGATCCGCTGAAAATGACATTTACAAACAGCGGCAAAGATAGCAAAGGATTTGGGGTATTGGATATTACCAATAACGACCCCGTAAGTTTTGCTGCTACTACTCGCTATGCAAGTTTAGGGCTGGGTTCAACTTTTGATTACTTCGATGTGAATGAGGGAGTTTCGGTAACAGTTTTACCGGATGCGAGTTATGCGTTTGTTGTGGGTCGGAATGCGGATACGAAATTTTTCGGTCAGGAAATACCCAGCATAGATGGAGACCCGCGGGCCGGTAGCAATATCGGCATTATCAAAAACCCGCTGACGAATCCGCAATTAGTAGCAGCAACTCGACCCATTCCAGATGGATTCGCTACAGACTTAGCGCTGTCAAGTGATAGCAAGTACCTTTACGCTTCCTATCCAAAATTAAGCGGTGCTGGCGGCCAAGTTGAGGTTTTTGATGTGGAGGAATTTGTCAAAACGCTGACCAACCCCAGTCAATACCGAGTAGATAATAAAGGTCGGGGTGTTGGGCTGCCGTTGTTTAACAGCGCTACGGCACGAAATGCTACGGTTGCTGACTTGGCGGCGATTCCAATTGATAATATTAACCCGGCAGTTAGTGTTGCTGCTGATTTTCAGATTCTGACCGACGCGAACAACCAATATACTTACGGCGTGCCGCCGGGAAGTAAGAAAGCTCCCGTTTCTGTGACTAACCCTCGCGGTTTGGCGGCGACACCGCAGGATTGGCTGGATTTGAAAGAGCCGATAGGTACTAGCAAGAGTTCAGAAAATCCCCTTAACCCAAAGTTCCAATGGAGTTTTGACAGTCCACCGAATCAGGACATTACAGAAGTTAATCTCTTCGTCAGCCTGTTTGACGAAGGTGAGGGACTTTTGCCGTGGGATAAAGTAGTTGATCTACCCGATCCTAACGGTAACAAATTTCTCTCCGACCAAGGATTGAGCAAACCGCAGCAGTTAGGTTTACTGACAAAACCTTGGAACACATCTTCTTACCACGGTCAAGAAAACGATTTCAATCCCAACCGCATTTTAACTGCGACTTGGCAGAAAGATAGCACCAATATCGGCAAGTGGACTTTCGATGGCGGTAAAACATTTACTCAGGGAACCAATACCAGCTTTACACTTCCTCCCAGTCTCAAACTGACTGCCGGCCAGAAGTACAATTGGGCAGTTGAAGCTTGGAATAAAGAAGGAAAACGCAACGAGGAGTTTGGTAATTTCTGGACGCCGCTACCGCCAGCCCTCAACGGTGACAATACCTTCAGCAGCGTCACCGTGCTGACCCACGGCTTTAAACCTCCATTTTTGGATAAGCCGGGAATTCCTTCAGAGTTTTACCAAATGGGTAATAGCATTGCCAATGCAGGTATCGACGGCGGCGGTTTGATGATGAAGTACGACCTGCCTACTGGTAACTGGGTTCCTGTAAACAAATATGGTGCAGTTCCCCCAGACTTTCAAGCAGGTTTGAATCCCAAAACTGACTCAAACTATCTCACTAAGCTGGGAAGTTATATAGCTCCATACCTTGCCCAAAAACAACCGTTAGTCCTACTGAATAACTGGTCAGAAAATAATGAGTCGGCAGTTCCTGATTCAGGCTTCACAGAAGCAGCAGCAGATGCTTTCTTTACTTCCCTCGTGCAATTGGATGGAGTGCTGAAGAATAAAACCAGCCCTACCAAACAAGGTGCAGTTTTCAATTCACCGCTGCACTTTGTTGGTTTCAGTCGGGGTACAGTTGTTAACAGCGAAATTATTCAGCGTTTGGGAACTTATTTTCCTGATGCTGGCGGCAAACCCAACTCTGGTACTCGCGACCTTCAGATGACAACTTTAGACCCCCATGATTTCAACCAACCGTCGCTAAATGTGGTGACCAAAAATTTCGGTGATTTCCGCGAACCGAAAGTTCAGGTGTGGAAAAATGTTACTTTTGCGGACAATTACTATCAGACAGTCCCGAATTTATTGAGCGGTACACTTACGCCAGCAGGTCGCAATATTCCGAATCTACCGTCTACTGAGAAGGGAACAGCCCCAGGACTTAAGTTTCCGCGAGAAGGTTGGAGGTCAGAAAATCCCGATCCTAATGCTAAGCTATTAGGAGAACCGGATTTGTCGGTTTTCTTGGGAACTAATAAAAATAACCCAGGTTACAATAACAGCCGTGCTGGGTTTACGACAGATCCTATACCGGGAGATGTACACGGACGTGTTGTGAGTTGGTACGGAGGAACATCCGACTTGCTTCCAACTAACTTTCCGTCCGATCAAAACTTAGAAGTTAATCCTGTATTTCGTCGGCGAGGCGATGGATATCGGGAACGGTTGTTCGATAAGGACTTTTCATTTAGCAATAGTGTTTTGACAGGCCCGGCTCGCGTTAGCCCTTGGTATACGCCGGAAAGCAAATTCCAACACGGTGTTGATGCTGCTCCTTGGGAAGGGATTGGTACGGGCTGGTTTTATTCGGCTATGGGTGGCGGTTACAGTTCGCGCCCTCAAACAAATGTAGAGCGTATCCCGCTAGATTTTGACAATACTTATGATGCCAGGATGCGAGGAGATGCGGCAGTTCCTACTTTGTTTAATGGGAATTTTGATGCTGTTTTCGATCCTTCGGGAGTGACTCGAACTCCTTTGTCTAAGGGTCTACCTGGATGGTCGTTCCACAACGGTCAATCCAATCCCAATATTGATTTGGTTCAAAGTTTGGAAGACGTAAAACTTATCCAAGGGAACAGCGAACCAAACTATGCTTTTAAGTTAGAAACCAGCAAGGTGAAGGAAATTGTTCACAATCGGTTTGTTGTACCCGATTGGGGCGCTCTTCGATTTGATCTGCACGCACCAAAGATTGCCAATAGCTCTAATGCCAAATCTAAAGGTACGCTTGATGTTACTATTCGACCATCAGATCCCTCAATTCCAGCGTTTTCTCAAACAATAACTCTTCAAAAAGCTGAAAATCAAACGGATATCAATAAAGCTCCTGCTAGTTACCTAACAGATAAATACAAAGTAGATTACGGGATAGAAGGCTTTGAATCTTTCAATGTTGACGTACCAGAAAGATTGCGCGGTCAGCCGGCAACTGTTGAATTCAAGCTCGAAGCATCTATTCCTGTCTATCTGGATAATGTCTTTTTTCAAAGTGAATCGCTGAGGTTTGGCAATCCAACTACAGCAAGAACTGACCTAGTGACTAATAAGACCTATCAAAATAACTATTTGATAGAGAAGCCACAGTACACTGTTTCCTATAATGGCAAAAAAAATACACCTAACTGGGTTAGTTGGGTTCTGGATGGCTCATGGCCAGGAATTATTAAAAGTAAAGACAGACCTCGTGAGTTTGCGGTAGACCCCGATTTAAATAGTTCCTTTTACAAGGTTCCTAATAAAGACTATAACTTCGATAGTCAAATTGATTATATTAAGAAGGACGACTATGAGCCATTTAATCTTGAAAAGCCAGCTATCTTCTGGCCAGTACGGGGACACATGAGTGCTTCTAACGACCGAAATAGAAGCATAAAGGATATGTATGCTAGTTTCTTAACTACGAATATTGTTCCTCAAGATTCCAAGGGCAATGGAGGTGCTTGGAGCGGTTTGGAAGAGAAACTACAGGATCTGGCGCGTCTTAAAAATGAAGGACAGCCAACACCTTATAAGTTCTATATCTCTTCTGGTGTATACGGCGCTGGTGGTGGAGAGTTAACAAAATATTCTACTCCTCCTACTGTGACAGTTTTAAATGAAAGAGGAAGAGTTGTGGAAGCTCCACTTAAGGATAATCCTAATTCTTTTAAAAATTTCAAAACAGCGGATGGCACTCGAACGATAACAGTTCCTAGTGCTCTCTGGAAAGTTGTGCTGGGATTCAAGCCAAATTCAACATCTGACAAGCCAGATTATTACTTTGCTTTTTGGATGCCGAACAATTCCTATGAAATTCAGAAGAGCCTAGATTACACGACAAAAGATGCCAAGGGAAATATTATCGTCAAGAATAATACCTTGGGCTGGGAGGAGCGTTTAATTCCCATTGGCAAGCTAGAAGAAAGACTTAATGCAGATTTAGAAAAATCGGGCGACTCATTTCGATATGACTTTCTTTCTCAGATTAAAGATCCTAACAGCAAGGACAAAATGAAAAAAATCATATCTCTTCTCCCCTAAAAACTTGGTTCAACTAACTTCCTCTTTTGCTGAGGGTAGGTAATTAGTTGATATATAGCAATCCTCAATCATTCATGAGGATTTGTAGGGGTAGTGCCCCGTGCCTACCCCAGCATCTAAGGGCAACCACGGGGGGATTGCCCCTACAAAAATTATGCAAATGATTTAGGATCGCTATAGCGCGTCTAAATCATTTGTATAGATATGTAGGGGCGATGCCAAGAGTGTCGGCCCTGACAATCACGGGATTCTTCAGGGGGGATTACCCTTACCAAGATTATACAATTCATTTAGACGTGCTATAGTAGCTACGAATTAGTCTTCACTATTCCAAATAGTACCATCGGGCATGATGGTATCTTTAAAGTGAGCATCTGGAAAAATAGCCATTTCAGATTTGTTAGCTCTAATTTCATCCAGATCCAACTCAGTACCAAAAAAGTTAGTTCTCGTCAAGTCAGCCCGATAAAAACGAACGCTATCTTTAAACTTAGCATTCCTAAAATCACTATCGGTTAAGTTAGCATCATCAAAACTTGTCTCAATCATCTCGGCTCCACTTAAGTTTGCTCTACTCAAATTCGCGTCGTAAAACTTAGTCTCCTGCAAATCGGTCTGAGTCAAATTCGCCCCAGTCAAATCCGCTCTGTCAAAGTTAGCCCGCCACAGACAAGCTCCGCTCAGGTTAGCCCCACTCAAATCCGCATTTTCAAAATGTGCGCGGGCCAAGTCGAGGTCGCTCAAATCTGAGCCACTAAAATTGATTCCTTGTCCGTACAAAACCAGATGTAGCAAGTCACTTTCCCTGAAGTTAGCTCCACTCAAGTTCACTCCACTTAAGTAGCGCTCCTTAGATTGCTCGTCGCTCAATTTCACTTTAATCAAAGAAAAGTCTCTCTCCCCTGCGTCATAGCGCCTCAGCACTTCTTCCAACCACAAATGTTTTCTACTGTTGTATATTCTGATCCATTCTGCTTGTTCTTCGTTCATGACTTTATTTCTAGAATCTGTTGAGAATAAAAATGACGGATTAGTCTTCACTGTTCCAAATAGTACCATCGGGCATGATAGTATCTTTAAAGTAAACGTCTTTGAAAACAGCCCTTCCAGGTTTGTGATCGTTAACTTCACTTATTTTAAAGTCAGTGCCAAAGAAGTTAGCTCTCGTCAAGTCACACTTAGAAAAACCCACCCCCTTTTGAAACTTAGCATCCCTAAAATCACTATCAATTAAGTCACAAAAACCAAACCCGGTGTCAATCATTTCGGCTCCACTAAATTTGCATCTACTCAAATTAGTTAGGTGAAAACCAGTTTCCTGTAAGTCACTTCTGCTGAAATTTGCCTCAGTCAAATCCGCTCTGCGAAAGTTAGCTCGCCACAGACAAGCTCCGCTCAGATTAGCCCCACTCGAATCAGCATCTTCAAAATGCGCGTATGCCAAGTCGAGGTCGCTCAAATCTGCTCCACTAAAATTGATTCCTTGTCCGTAAAAAACTAGCCGTTGCAAGTCACTTTCCCTGAAGTTAGCCCCACTCAAGTTTACTCCACTAAAGTAACCATCCTTACACTGATCGCCGGTCAAGTTCACTTTAATTAGAGAAAAGTCTCTCTCCCCAGCGTCATAGCGCCTCAGCACTTCTTCAAACCACAACCTTTTTCTACTGTTGCATATTCTCATCCATTCTGCTTCTCGTTTTTCTTCTTCTTCTTCTTCTTCTTCTTCGTTCATGACTTTATTCCTCGAAGCTGTTGACAATAATAAAAATGTTGATACTACTAAAATAGCTTAATGTTTTAAAACTAGCAAATACTTACTTCGGGAGCAATTTTTTATCAACTCATGCCATAGTAGCTATGAATTAGTCTTCACTGTTCCCAATAGTGCCATCAGGCATGATGGTATCTTTAAAGTAAGCGTCTGTAAAAATAGCCATTTCAGATTTGTTACCTCTAATTTCATCCAGATCCAACTCGGTGCCAAAAAAGTTAGTTTTCGTCAAGTCAGTCCGAGAAAAACGAACTCTATCTTTAAACTTAGCTATTGTTCCGCACGCTGCCATCGGGCATGAGGGTTTCCTCAAAATGGCAATCTCGGAAGTCGCCCCCGAAAATACGATCGTTTTTCACCCCGAAGTCGGCTTCCCGGAAGTCAGTTCTGGTCAACTTGGCTTTTTGAAAATAAACACTGTGTAATCTAGCTCCCTTGAAGGTTGCCTCCGTCAAATTATTGGAGATAAAGCTGAAACTGCCTATTCTTGCCTTATTAAATTTGGCTCTACTGAAATCGGCACACCAAAAACTCCCCTCAGCGAACCCAGCTCCCGTCAAGTCAGCTCCGCTCAAATTGGCAAAATCAAAAACTGATTGGAAGATACGGGTTTCTCGCAAAATAGCATTGCTCAAATCTGCTCTTTCAAAATTGCTTTGATCGAAATCAACCCTAGTCAAGTCAGCTCCTCGCAAAATCACTCCATTCATGTAGGGTCCGAGCTCTTGGATACTACTATTACGCAAAATAATACCGCTCAAATCCAATCCTTTTAATTGTCCGAGCTCCCAAGACCTGCGTTCCCGGCTGCAATTGGGACTCTCTACCATCAAGCCGCTAAAATTTCTTTCCCCAGCCGCATAACGATTGATGATATCTGTAAACAGCATCTTTTGCATTTGGAAAATAGCGGTATCTATCTGTGCTCCCTGAAAGTTAGCACCTTCAGTATTCGCATCAACCAAGAATGTCATGCTAAAATTCGCCGAAGTACAATTAGCATCAATCAACTGAACATCGGTCAAATCAGCTCCCCACAAATTAGCGCGACCCAGATTAGCAGCTTCTAGGTCAACCTCTCGTAAGTCAGCATCACTGAGGTCAGCTTCTTCTAAGCAAGCATTACTTAAGTTAGCGCGACTGAGATTAGCAGTGCTCAGGTGAGCTTGAGCTAGATGCGCTCCGCTGAGATTGGTTTCTCTCAAATTAGCACCCCTCAAATCAGCTCCACTGAGCTCGATGCCGCTCAAGTCCGTGTTTGCTAAATTGGCATCGACTAAGCTAATTCCCGAGAAATCTCTCTCGCCATCTGCATAGCGTCTGAGCAATTCTTCCTTGTTCATAAATCTCCGAGTAAACGTCTTTTATGTTTACACTATCCATCATATTTTATTCACGCAGGAGCGCGCCTCTGCTTGTATTATGCCAATCTTGAAAAGTCTTGCTACAATTATCAATTTTATACAAATTATCTTTCGTTGGCATCCCAAGAGCCTGACACGACAATGCCGTTTCCCCCCTCGTAACTCAACTTTTAAATTCTGGAATGAGTTTGGAAGATGTGGCGCAAACGATGAATTTATCGACTTTGGAAGTGAGACGATTGGTAGGGGAAGACTTTCGATCGCACTTACAGCAAAAAGGTGCGCAGCGCGCACCCTACACAACAAAATATGAACAGTCAACAGTCAACAGTCAATTTATGACTATTTAGGCTTATTGGTGGGTTTAAAACCTTGCTTTTGAAAATAGGTTCGCAATACTTCCTGAGCAATTGGTGCCGCCGATACAGAACCAAATCCGCCGCCTTCAACGATAACTGCGATCGCCACTTCCGGTTTATCAGCCGGAGCAAAACCCACATACATAGAATTGTCAGGATGACCGGGCATTTCCACAGTCCCAGTTTTGCCGCCGCTCAAAGGAATAGTACCATCATTCAGGCGTTTGCCAGTACCTTTTTGTACCACGTCAATCAATCCCTGGCGAACTACATTCAAAGTTGCAGGCTTAATACCTGTGGGAACTTTTTTGGTAATAGGAGTGTTGGTTTGAGAAGCCAATAAGTGCGGCTGAACTCGATAACCGCCATTAGCAACAGTTGACACCATCACAGCCAATTCTAGGGGAGTACAAAGTACCAAACCCTGACCGATCGCCATTGTGACTGTATCACCGACGTACCAGTCTTCCCCATACATTTTTTGTTTCTCTGATGGGATCGGAACTTGACCGTGATTGGCAGCATCTAACCCCAAAAGTTCTAAGTTAATCGTACCGCCAATCCCCATTTTCTTAGCCGCTTTCGCCATTTCTTCCGGGCCGGCAGCCATACCTACTTGATAGAAAAACGTATTGCTACTGTAGGCTAAAGCGTCACGGAAGCCGATCGTGCCGTAACCGCCGCTGTGTTCGTTAAAGGTAATTCCGCCGATCGTAATGGAAGAAGAAGTGCCCAAAGTTGAGTCAGGAGAAAACTTGCCAGACTCCATCCCGGCTACAGAAGTAACAATTTTGAAAGTGCTACCGACTGGATAACCTTGAACTGCTCGATTTAAAAATGGTTTTTCTGGCCCTTGTAGCCGATCCCATTCTTTTTGACTTACCTTGCGGGTGAAAATATTGGGGTCAAATGTCGGCCAACTAGCCATTGTTAAAAGAGCTCCGGTTTTGACATCGATCGCCACAACTGCACCGAGGCGATCGCCCAGAGCTTTTTCGGCAGTTTTCTGCATATCTAAATCTAAAGTTAGCTGCACTGATTTGCCGGGAATCGGGTCTTTTACGCCTAAATCTTGAATTTCCTCGCCCTTAGCGTTCACCTCGATCAAACGGTTCCCCCAAACGCCTTCTAAAGTTGGATTGGCTAACTTTTCAACTCCCATTTGACCGACGATCATCCCCATCGGATATGCAGGATTAGCTTTTAATTCGTCTAAAGTAGCTTCGCCGACGTACCCCAAAAGGTGAGCTGCTAATTGCTGGTTGGGATTGTCGCGGCTCGATTCTACGCGAATTTCTACTCCGCGCAAAGCATTACTTTGTTCTCCCAAAGCGACGAAAGTACCGACATCGATATCCTTACTAATTCGCACTGGTAGGGCTGATTTATAGCCTGCTTTATCGATTTTTTTGATAATTTCGGCTGCGGGAACTTTGACGATCGGGTCTAGTGTAGCGGCGATTTCTTGCCACTCCTTGGTCGATCGCTCTTTTGGCCACACATAGACCGATCGAGATACGCGGCTAGCCGCAAAAATTTTGCCATTGCGGTCTAAAATTTGACCGCGAGTCGCGGCGACTGACACAGGGCGAATGCGGTTATTTTCCGCCCGCTGTCGGTTGTAGGCCCCTTGTACCAGTTGCAATTCGGCTAGACGAAACATCGGCATAGCCACTAAGGTAGTGACTACCAGCATAAAAATCATAGCTTGGAGCGATCGGCTTTGCCGAGAAGGATTGTCCAAGCTATTTTTGTTAAATCGGGATTTAGAGTTAAAAGAAAAATCGCTAGCCATATTAATCTGCTCTTTTTATTAAATTGACAGCTAGATATGGTCTCCATCCGGATTATTTTGCGGAGGATGTCGCGATCGTAACTTCTAATTCCTTAATCGCAGATATAAATTGTGACAGTTTGCAGACAAATAAACCCGTTAAATTCGTGACAAAATCCGTTACCTAACTTCATCCTTATTTTCCCATCACCGACATATAGGCTGTCACCTTAATATCTATCCCAGTAATATCTGCACCGACAACGACAGCCGCCGCCCCTAAATCCAATGCTTTTTTTGCCATTTCTGCCCCAGCGATGCCGCCTTCACAGATTACAGGAACCTTCAGCTTTTCTACCATTTCCGCCAGCAAATCAAATCCGGGCGGCGAGAAACTTTCCGTGTGGGGAGTGTAGCCAAAAAGAGTAGTACCGACAGTATCTGCACCAGCTTCAACCGCCGCGATCGCAGCTTCGATCGTATCTACATCAGCCATCACTAATTTGCCCAATTCGCTGTGAATTCGCGCGATTAACGTCTTTAGGTCTTCGCCAGGAGGACGGTTTCTCTCAGTAGCGTCAACGGCGATGATATCGGCTCCACAAAGGGCGATCGCCCGCGCGTCTTCAAACCTAGGAGTAATGTAAATCTCGCATCCCGGCAATTGCTGCTTCCAGATCCCAATTATCGGAGCGGATATTTGTTTTCGCACCGCCGCAACGTGAGCCGGAGTATCAATTCGCACGCCCGAGGCTCCTCGATTGACGGCGGTGCGAGCCATTGCCGCAATGACGATCGGATCGTGCAGTGGCGAGTCAGCAGGTGCTTGACAAGAAACAATTAATCCTGTGGGAATTTGACAATTTATCATGGGGAATGGGGAATGGAGAATTGGGAATGAGGAATTGGGAATTGGGAATTGGGAATTGGGGATGGGGAATTGGGAATTGGGAATTGGGAATTGGGAACCCTAAATAATTACCAATTACCCATTACTAATCCCGGCCATTAAAGAAAGAATTTTGTGCAGTAATTGCTCGGGCTGAATCGGTTTTGCCAAACAATCGTTAGCTCCCGCCGTCACGAACGATATCTGATCTGCGGGAATTTCCTTAGCGCTTAAAGCGAGGATTTTGAGATTTTTAGTAGCTGGTTTTTGGCGCAGTTGTTGAATTATTTCGCAGCCATTCATACCGGGCAAACGCATATCGACAATCACAGCATTTGGCTGCAAAAGTTCAATTTGTTCTACCGCAGCCGAACCTTCAATCATCCAGACCACTTGCAGTCCTGCTGCTGTCAGGATATCACAAATTAGCATGGCAGTTTCTTCATCTTCTTCGATGAGGACGAGGCTGCCCCGCAAGGAGGAAGAATGCAGCGGTAAAGATGAATTTGATTTTTCATATTTGAATTTTGTGGATTCATATTTGCTTTGAGTTTGGATTGGTATATAAACGGTAAAAGTAGAGCCGACATCAACGGTAGAATTGACTTCGATAGCACCACCGTGAAGCTCTACTAACTGTTTAGTTAATGCCAATCCCAGACCTGTGCCACCGTATTCGCGGCGGTAGGGGGAATCCAATTGCTGGAATTTTTGAAATAAGAGCGATCGCTGATCTTCAGGTATTCCAATGCCGGTATCTTTGATTTGAAAAACAGCGGTGCTGCCGGCCGGTGCAGTACCGGGCTGTCGCACTGTGGGCGTTCGGTTTTTATCTTCTGTTACCCAAACTCGCAGGATGACTCGCCCGCCTTCGGGAGTAAATTTAATCGCATTTCCTAACAGATTGAAGAGAATTTGTCTCAAGCGGCGCGGGTCAGCAGTGAAGCGATCGCACTCTTGTTTGATTCGCTGTTCTTGAATTAGTTCCACACCTTTAGCCACAGCTTTTTCCTTGAGGGCGTGCAGGCTCTGAGAAGCTAATTTGGAAAGTGAAAATTCACTAAGTTTTAATATTGCTTTTCCCGCTTCTACTTGCGATAAATCTAAAATATCGTTAATTAATTCTAATAAGTGATCGCCGCTGTCTCGGATAGTTTGCAGGTACTGGCGCTGCTTTTGTATCGGCACTTCTTTGATGCCAACTTTGCCGTAAGACCAGCGCAGCAGCGTATCAGAAATGCCGATGACGCAGGTGAGGGGAGTCCGCAATTCGTGGCTCATAGCTGCCAGAAATTCGCTCTTGGCGCGGCTGGCAGACTGGGCGGTGGCCAGTGCATCACGCAGTTCTCGCGTGCGCTCTATAACGCGTTGTTCAGAGGTGAATTTTTGTTGCTGGACTTCTGCATAAAGTTCGGCTTGGTAAATGGCGATCGCCAAATGTTCTGCTATTTGCCGCAAAAATGTTATTTTGGTTTCTTCCCACTCCCGAACAGTGCACTGGTGGGCAATGAGTAGCCCCCACAATTCGTCTTGAACGACGATCGGCACTAGCAACTTCGCGCGCACCTGCACCCGCCGCATCAACTCCAAAAAACAAGGCTGCGAAGAGTAAGTTGTTTCCACATTTTCGACGCACAAAGCCAAACCTTTGCGATATTTTTCTCTATCGAGAACTCCATCGGGAAAACACTGTGCGCCTTCACTAAAATTTAGTACAGACGAGATAGTATCGCTGGCTAAAGCTTCGTAGGTGACGCGACCTAAATATAAGTAAGCACCGGAATCTTCTCTGACTGCGCCCGATCCAGAAACCTGCGGAGGTAGTTCTTTAGCTAACTCATTATTGTGAGGTGCTGGCACTTTTTGAAATTGATAAATTAACAGCCGATCGACATCCAGAAAATCTCGCACTCGTTCGACTGCTTTTGACAAGATTACGGGCAATTCCAAAGTCTGGCGGATTTGAGTTGTCACCTGATTCAAAAGTCGCTCTTGTTGGAGTTGTTGCTGCAAAGCATCTTCGACTGACTGACAAAATGGAATGCAAGAATTGGGAATTTCTACGCGATTTACGGCTTCGGGAACCGAGACATTTAATGTTTCTGTAGATATCAGTTTGGGTGCAAAATTCTGCTCTATTTTTATGCTGTTTTGTAGGGGCAGATGACTGTTTTTGCTGGCATCGATTGCGAGAATATCCAGCAAATTTAGGGTGAACTCGCTTTGAAGAACTGCCGAGTTTGGCTGGAGATTTTTAATTGCTTGTTTGAGGGCGGGAATATCAATTAGCCCATTGGGTGCGGGTGTTATTTTTGCGAGTTTGTCTGCGAGGAGAGAGAGGAAACTGCCGATCGCGCCTGGATCGAAAGTCAACTCCACATTTAATTGCGAATTGACCGGTTTTTCGCTATGTTCGCGTCCGTTTGTTGCCAAATCATCTAATAGTTTGCCTCGCAGTAGTGCGCTAAACCCGTCTGATACCACTGCTGCAAACCTTTCCGAGGAGTTTTCCCTATTTTCAGTATCGGCGATCATCGCGTCACTAGCGAGCCAAATCGCCCCTGGGAGTTCAGCCATTTGCTGTAACAACTGGTAAGCAGCCCGAAAGCTGGCTAGCGGCAAAGTGCGATGTAAGGTTTTTGGTTTCAATCTAGGTATTTTCCCGGTGTTTTCAAGAACAAAATATCAAGGCCCATGTTTTGGGGACTGAGCCCGGGGCGCAGCAGGGGCGGCCGCTGGAAAAGACTTGAGATGGAAGTAGTGAGAAGGTAGGGGCTGTTGGGGGTCAGGTGATAGAGACCAATTTCTCCCTATAGTTGTGATTACTTTTAACTATCTTAATCCAGTATAATATCAATATATAATTTGTTAACTTCTACTTATACACTATCCGGGTAAATGAGCAATCAAACTCAACTCACCCTCGATTTTACGATCGGACATCTGCCCTATCACCAATTCCAAGTGAGTGCTGCAACTCCTGGACAGGTAGTGGCTGAAAAATTCGAGCAAGAACCAGACCTGCCGGGAGTCATTATAACTCACGAATCACAGGTATTGGGGATGATTTCTCGCGTCAAATTCCGAGAGCAAATGAGCCTTCCCGATCGCGTAGAACTTTACGGGCAGCACCCGATTCGAGCCTTGTTAGATTCTATTAGAATTCCACCTCTGTTGCTTTCTGAAAACTGGAAAGTTGACGATGCCGTGCAAGCGTCTCTCAACAGGCAGAAAGACTTGATTTATGAACCCATTATTGTGGTTATGGAAAACCAGAGTCTTCGCATTTTGGACGTTCAAACTCTGGTGATTTCCCAGTCTAAAATTTTGGCGCAAGCTAACAAAAATATTCACAAATACAGAGTTGAAAGAAAAAAATATCAGGCGATTATTCAACAACAACAGGCAAAAATCCAGGAATGCAAGGAGCTTTTAAAATCCCAACAGCTTCAAGTCGAAAAATCGCAGAATACTCCCAGTTTCCAGGAAGTGGCACTGGTAAAACAAGCTGAACAAATTGCTCAAATGAATCAGCGATTTGTGAGAATTGCCAAGCTGATTTCCTCGGAAGGTCGCCAAGCATTTCAAGCTACTTTTCAAGGTGCTAATTCTATTTGCAATAATACAGATAAAATTTTGGGCGTTGGCAAAGCAATAGCTAATGATTTAGAAACGGTTAACCGCACTTCTCGAACCATCCGGGAGGCGATCGAACAAGTCAGGCATTTAGCAGTACAGGTAGCTGTAGTTACCAATCAAATGGGAAGTCAGCCTAATGGGCTGAGCCAAGTGAGCCTAGAAATTGGCAGACTGGCAAGTAAAACTTTTGAATTGGGGACTCAAATGGAGCAAATAGGCAGCCGGTTTAAACTTCGGGTTCACCAACTCACGGAGGCTGCAAGAGCGGGTGCAAATGTGGCTAGATCCGTGACCATCAAGATCGATCGCGCGGAAATGGCGCTGTTAGAGTTGGAGGAATTAATAGCGGAAAAAGATTTTAATTCACTTCCACCGAGCGCAGAACATTTGGCTGTCAGAAAAAGTGTTACCGCTGATTCTTTAGTTAAGGAGATAGAACACGCAGAAGTCGGGGTTTCTGAGTTGGAAGACATCGTTAAGCAGCAAGATTCATCGCAATATCTGATCCAAAAAATTCAGCAGGCGCTGAAGTCCAAAAAGCCATAAAATATCCGCGATTTGATGAAACATTTGGAGAAATAAACAAACAAAATTAAAAATGTGATTTACCATTTCACTATTCCAAGAATGCTATTTATTTGACTAAGGCTGGGAAAAACTCAACAGTTAGCGATCCCCTACGGGGGCTACGCCAACGCACTCCGAATCCTCGAAACCGGGTTTTTTACCAAATATGTGGGCTGTAATCAGGTATTTTAGTTTATCAAACCCGATTTCTGAGCCTAAGCTGTTACGCATTTAAAATAGTATTGTAGGGTGCCACGGGCCGCAGCGTTTCCCTTGGCATGAAGGGGCGATGGCTTCGCCCCGGCTTACGCCTACGACCCGTGGCACCCTACAGGCCTCGTTAGTGGTTTAACTGCGTAACAGCTTATGAACGTCCAGGACTCTTAAATAAGAGTTGAAAAAGGCTATTTAAACCCAAAAATCCGATAAAAAAATTACACAAGCAGCTTAATTAACAGGTGAGGATTATGAAAATTCTGCTAGTAGAAGACGACACAATTACAGTCAATTTGCTGACCAGAGCGCTGAACACTCACAATTATAATGTGAATACGGCAGCAGACGGCGAAACAGCCTTGCAGTTGGCGCAGGCATATGATTATGACTTGATTGTTTTGGATGTGCTGATTCCGAAACTCGACGGCATTAGTTTGTGTCGGGAATTGCGATCGTCCGGCTGCCAAATGCCGATTTTACTGCTGACAGCCCTAGACAGCAGAAGCAATCTAGTCCAAGGTTTAGAAGCGGGTGCAGACGATTATATGGTCAAACCCTTTAATATCGAAGAATTAATGGCTCGAATTCGGGCTTTGCTGCGCCGGGGAAAGGCAACTTTGTCGAGTACAAATTTGACTTGGGAAAAACTGCAAGTCAGCCCGGATACTACGGAAGTAACTTATGCCGAAAAAGTGCTGCACTTGACTCCCAAAGAGTACAATCTGCTGGAACTTTTCCTGAGAAATCCCCGGCGTATTTTCAGCCGCAGCGCCATCCTCGATCGCATTTGGTCGGCCGGCGAATTTCCTCAAGAAGAAGCCGTTACCGCTCATATCAAGGGGCTGCGGCACAAGCTGAAAGCAGCCGGGATGAGTGTAGATTTAGTCGAAACTGTGTACGGATTGGGCTACCGGCTCAAAAGTCTGCCGGAGGATTTTGAGATCCAAAAAGTTGCCGGGGAAACGGCAGAAACTACATCTGAATCCAGGGAGTCGATCCTGGAATTAAACCATGACGAGCGCCGCCTCAAAGTCCTGACTGTGATTGCGGAAATTAGGGCCAAGTTAAGAGCCAATTTTATCGAAAAGGTGGCGATATTCGATCGCGCGATCGCTCAAATCCAAACCGGAACCCTAGAGGAGAAACTGCGGCAGGAAGCTCAGGCCCAAGCTCACAAATTAGTCGGTTCTTTGGGAACTTTAGGACTCCCGCAAGGTTCGGAAGTGGCGCGCAAGCTCGAACATTTGTTCAAGCCTGAAAACGTCTTGAAACCGGGGAGTGTTCAGAAGATTGAGGAATTTCTGCATTTGCTCAAACAGATATTCGATCGCCAGCCGGAACCTGAAATCGAGTTAGTTACTAAAGTTTCGCAACAGCGCCGCATCCTGATTGTTGATGATGATACTCTGGGGAGCGATCGACTAAAAATAGCAGCATCCGGTTCCGGCTTCGAGATAGAAGTAGCCAACTCTGGGCAAGCGGCAAGAATTGCGATTTCTCAACAGCCTCCCGATGCGATTTTGTTGGATTTGACTTTTTCCAGAACTGAGGAAAACGGACTTACTTTGCTAGCCGAACTTCTCCGTGAAAAACCGGACATTCCGGTGATGGTTTTTAGCGGGCACAATCAATTGAGCGATCGAATTGAAGTTGCTCGTTTGGGAGCTTCGGGCTTTTTACACAAATCTATCTCCCCAGCAGATATACTCAAAGCAGTCGCCCAACTCCTCGATCGGACTAGCCCTGCTGCGGAAGCTAAAGTTATGGTGGTAGACGATGACGTGCATCTATTGGCTGCACTGAAAATGATTCTACAACCTTGGGGATTGCAAGTAACAACATTGGATGAACCCGAAAAGTTCTGGGAGGTACTCGAAATCACTTGTCCAGATTTGCTAATTTTAGATGTGGAAATGCCCGGTTATAGCGGTATCGAGCTGTGTTTGGCTGTGCGGAACGATTTGCGCTGGAGCAAGCTTCCAGTGCTATTTTTGACGGCTCATTCTGAGTCGGAAATAGTGCGTCAAATGTTTGTCGCGGGTGCTGATGACTACGTTAATAAGCCGATCGTGGAACCGGAATTGATTGCTCGCCTCCTGAATCGTTTGGAGCGGACTCAACTCCGGCACAGACTGGCTCAGACACAGCGCTAAGTTGACAGTTGACAGTTGACCGCAAGAGGGCGATCTATACCTGGAAGGAAGATGATTGGAGTAATGAATAGTCTTCTTTTTGGACGCATGGGGGC
The DNA here is from genome assembly GCA_031372825.1 of Cyanobacteria bacterium OTE_58_metabat_593. Taxonomy (GTDB): domain Bacteria; phylum Cyanobacteriota; class Cyanobacteriia; order Cyanobacteriales; family Microcoleaceae; genus Microcoleus. Next base: position 36,193 of record JANMLZ010000081.1, read on the forward strand.
CAAGAAACCGGGTTTTTTACGCCCATCTGCGGTCTACAATCAAGTATTTTCGTAAAAAAACCCGGTTTCTAAACACTCGTGCGTCCAGGACTATGTTACCTGTGCCCGCCGCTCCCCCCTGAGCCCTTCGAGTAAAAGCAAAATTGCCCGATCGTCTAAAACACTGGCTAATTTAGAACAGTATTAAACAAAAAAGCAATGGTATTACCCTCAGAAACAGTCGCTCTCAATAACAGCGACTGCGAACCAATCTACGCCCCCGCTTCGATTCAACCTCACGGCATTCTGTTGGTGCTGGAATCTCCTGTGTTGAAAATTTTGCAAGTTAGCAATAATACTTTTGAGGCGATCGGCATTTACCCGCAAGAACTTCTGGGCAGGTGTTTGCAGGAATTTGTCGAGACTGAGGAAATTGAGATGATAAAAAAAGCTTTATTTGAAAACTGCCATCAGCATAACTATATTACTTTATCATTCAAGATTGAAAACCACAAATCTTTTTTTCAGGGAACGCTGCATCAATCAGGTTTATCATTAATTCTGGAACTAGAGCAGGTCGTTATTCCAAAAGCTAGCAATTATTTTAATTTTTATAATTTAGTCCAAGAGCCGATCGACAAAATCCACGAAACACCAAACCTGCAAGTGCTGTGTCAGACAGTAGTTGAAGAAGTGCGGAGGACGATCGGCTTCGATCGGGCGATCGTCTATCAATTTGATGCCACCGGCGCCGGCAAAGTAATCGCCGAAGACAAAATAGCAAGTTTGGCTCCTTTATTGGGACTGCACTATCCGGCTGGCGATATTCCCGCCCAGGCTAGAAACTTGTTCAGCATGAATTTAATTCGGTTTATTCCCGATATTCACAGTCAGCCTGTAGAACTAATTCCTCACTGCAATCCGCTGACCGGTCGCCCCCTGGATCTGGGCTGCTCTTTGCTCAGAACCGTGTCGCCTTGCCACGTTCAATATCTCAAAAATATGAATATTGGCGCTAGCATGACCCTGACATTAATCAAAGATCGAAAACTCTGGGGATTGATCGCCTGTCACCACCAAACACCAAAGTATGTCAACTACGAAACTAGAACGGCTTGCGAACTGATAGCCAAGTTTGTGAATCTAGAACTCAGCTACAAACAAGATAGCGAAAACTGGGAATATGCAATTTATATAAAAGAAATTTGCCATAAATTCATCACAAAACTTTCTCTAAAAAACTGCTTTGTAGAAGGTTTACTTACATCCCAAGAAGAATTGCTGACCTTAGTCGGCGCTACAGGTGCAGTTGTGTGTGCCAATGAAAATTTGATCGCGATCGGCCAAACGCCGGGATTGGCAGAAATCGAAAAGTTAATTGCTTGGATCAAACCTCAAATAAATAATGATATTTTCCATACAGATGCTCTCTCAAAACTGTATCCAACCGCCGAAAATTTTAAAGAAATTGCTAGTGGTTTGCTGGTGCTTGCCATCTCCGAGATGCAAAACTATTACATTTTGTGGTTCCGTCCCGAAACAATTCAAACTGTCAACTGGGCCGGTCAACCAGAGGAGCAAATTGAATTAAAACCGGATGGCAGCGGGCCAATGTCTCCTCGCAATTCCTTTGAGTTGTGGCAAGAAACTGTGAGGTCAAAATCTTTGCCTTGGTTGGGGTGCGAAATCGAAATAGCCCGAGAACTGCGAGTCGCGATTACTAGCACTGAGTTGCGGAAAATCAATCAGCAGCTAAACTTAGCTTTGTCGGCTACCAAAATCGGATTTTGGGACTGGGATCTGTCGAAAAATCGTCTTGTTTGGTCGAGGGAACACGAACAGTTGTTTGGGTTAGCCCCGGGAACTTTTGACGGAACTTATCAAAGTTTTGCAGCTTGCATTCACCCAGAAGATTTAAAAGGTGTGGAGAATGCTGTGAATCAGGCGCTTACCCAGCGAGCAGATTACTTTCACGAAAGCCGCGTGGTTTGGCCCGATCGCAGCATTCACTGGATGGAGGGGAAAGGTAAGTTTTTTTATAACGAAGCAGGCGATGCAGTGCGGATGGTGGGGACTGTTACAGAAATTACCGATCGCAAAGCTCAAGAAGTACAGTTGCGCCTGTTGGAATCAGCAGTCACCACGACTAACGACGCCGTGTTAATTACCGAAGCTGAGCCGATCGACCAACCAGGCCCGCGAATTCTGTATGTCAACCCAGCTTTCACGCGGATGAGCGGCTATACCCTAGAAGAAGTTTTGGGCAAAACGCCGCGTATCTTGCAAGGACAAAAAACAGACCGCGCCACTCTCGATCGCATTCGGACAGCTTTGGAAATCTGGCAGCCGGTGCGGGTTGACTTGATCAATTACCGCAAAGACGGGACGGAATTTTGGGTAGAATTGAGCATTGTCCCCATAGCTGACAAAAATGGTTGGTTTACCCATTGGGTATCAGTGCAGCGCGATATTAGCGATCGAAAACAAGCTGAAGCTGCGCTCAAACAGCTCAACGAACTATTAGAAATGCGAGTTTTGCAGCGCACCAGACAACTACAAATCTCTCAAACAGAACTCCGGGAAAGCGAAGCTTTATTTCGCTCTCTGAGTGAGAGTTCCCCCGTCGGTATTTTCAAAATCGATACTGACGGGAAATGTACCTATACAAATCCCCGGTGTCAAGCTATTGGCCGCTTCACACCGGCAGAAGCTTTAGGAAAGGGCTGGATGCGGTTTGTTCACCGCGAAGACCTCAAACTAATTCTGTCTATGTGGTCGGAATCGCGATCGCAAGATGGGGAATTTTCCTGCGAATTTCGCCACATCCAGCGAGACGGAACAATCCGGTTTTGTCGCGTTAAAATAGCTCCGATTTTTTCCGTCCGAGGTCAACTAATCGGTCACGTCGGCACTGTCATAGATATCACAGAAAGTCGGGCAATTGCCAAAATGAAAAATGAGTTTATTTCGATTGTCAGTCACGAACTGCGAACGCCGCTGGCCTCTATTCGCGGTTCTTTAGGTTTGCTGGCGGCTGGGGTGCTGAAAAATAAACCGGAAACTGCCAAACAAATGTTAGAAATCGCGTCGAGTGATACGGAACGGTTAGTACGTTTGGTCAACGATATTCTTGATTTAGAGCGGCTCGAATCGAGCCAAGTTACTCTAGTCAAGCAGTGGTGCGATGCTCAGGTTTTGATCCAGAAGTCTGCGGAAGCTGTGATGTCTGTGGCTGTTGAGCATAAGATTAATTTATCGATTTTGCCTGCCGAAACGGCCCAAATTTGGGCTGATCCCGACCGGATTGTGCAAATACTGGTAAATTTGTTGAGTAATGCGATTAAATTTTCGGCTCCGGGGAGTACAGTAAGTGTCAGGGTTAAAGAATTGGGCGATTCCCTACTGGATAGCTACGCTTCACGGGTTTTATTTGAAGTCAAAGACCGGGGGCGGGGGATTCCTGCGGATAAACTAGAAAGTATCTTTGGACGGTTTCAGCAGGTGGATGCTTCTGACTCTCGCCAAAAAGGAGGTACGGGTTTGGGTTTGGCTATCTGTCGCAGCATCGTACAGCAGCATGGTGGCAGAATTTGGGCAGAAAGTGTTGTTTCAGAAGGCAGCAGTTTCTATTTCACAGTCCCCGCACCGTTTGAAGGCGAAGGGGAAAAGTTTTGAGTTTTGAGATTATTTTCTTTATTTTCAGTCGTGGACGCACCCTACTAACTCCCGTTTAAGAAATCAGGAGACGGCGAGTGCCTTTGTCCCTACAATATTTGGGGTAGGGACAAAGGCACGTGCCAAAGCGTGTCAACTTAAGCCTGAAACCCCTGATAAATCTCGCTTTTACCTGAGTCTAGATCCCCCTAAATCCCCCTGGTTGTAGGGGGACTTTGAGAAGACTCCTGTCCCCCCCTTTTTAAGGGGGGCTAGGGGGGATCTAGCCTTAATCGTCAAACAGTAGTCTCTGAAGGGGTTTGACGTTAAGTTGACACCAATGGGCACGTGCAGTCTCCTCTCCTTTATCATTCCAGTGCAACCGGAATTAATATCATTTAAAATTTGGATTTTAATTATGTCAGTAAAGCGCATTCTGGTAATCGATGATGAAAAAAACCTTTGCAGCGTTATTCAGGCTTGTCTGGAACATTTAGGTGGCTGGACAGTGCTGAGTGCGCCCGAGGCAAGTCAAGGATTGCTTTTAGCTGAAACTGAAGTTCCTGACGCTATTTTGCTGGATGTGATGATGCCGAATATGGACGGAGTTACTTTGTTTAATTTGCTGCAAAACAATGCGGCTACTCGGGGGATTCCGGTGATTTTTTTGACTGCTAAGGTGCAGGCGATGGATTTGAACGAATTTGCTGATTTGGGTGTAGCGGGGGTGATTGCAAAGCCTTTCGATCCTTTGGGTTTGGCACAGCAAGTTGCGGAAATTTTGGGTTGGGAAGTGTCGCTTTGAATTGGGGAAATGCGATCGAATATAAAATTAGATTCGGCGGTTGAAAGAGACTGTTGGCGAATTAAAAAAGTACGGGCAATTCATGAATTGCCCCTACCGAATGGTTTCCAACCTTACCGATTTAAACCCATCGGTACGGCTTCCCGCCGACGGGCATCGACAAGCCGCACGTCAAGATATTCAACAAGTCCGGCAAGCTGATCAAGG
>JANMLZ010000090.1:0-5260 GCA_031372825.1 Cyanobacteria bacterium OTE_58_metabat_593
TGCGCGTTCTCCCATTTTTCATGATGTCGTCAGAACCACACGTTGGGCAACTTAAATCCAATTTCATTCCATCATTCCTCTTTCACGATCGTCGCTCTATTTTACTATTTTTCTCCTTCCTTTACAAAAAAGCACTACCAGTTATTCTAATAGTTAACGGTTGGCTGTTGACTGTGGTCGGGGCGGGTTAGTCTTGTTCCCAGGCTCTGCCTGGGAATACATACCCGGAGGCTCTGCCTCCAATTTGACCCCGTAAGCAAGCGAATTTGACTCCGTAAGCAAGCGAGGCAGAGCCTCTCGACATCGGTTCCCAGGCAGAGCCTAGGAACCAGTTAATAACCAATAACTAATAACCAATAACCCTTATGCTATATTTAGCGCAAGTACAAAGTCAGGAAGTTTTAGGCGAAACCGCCCTGCAATTGCTGGCTTTTCAAAATGCTGATGATACTTGGGCGATTCTTGCTGAACAAAGTGTATTGACATTATCAAGAGATTGTGTTCACAACCCAAATAACTCCCTCGTTAATGCTTTAAATGAAGGCGTTTTAGTATTAGCAGATATTAGGGAAAATGGTGAAGTGTTACATATGCGATCGGCCGCAAATTGGGTGCTAGAATTAGTAGATAAATATTTAACAACAGGTTTTACTCCCGATTTTTTGCAGCTAGAAGCCCAGAAAGCCGAAAAGTGGCGGCAATCTCTGACTTTGCAAAGTCAAGAATTGTCTCGCCGCTCGATCGAAGTTGAAGCCCGCCGGGAACAAATTCAAAATTTAGAAGCAAAACTCCAGCAGGAAAAGCAATTGCTCGAAAGTTCGTTGGCGTTAGCGAAGCGATCCGAAGGAAAGCCCTCGCAGAGGATCGCCCAATTGAAAACTGAATTTGAGGCCGCCGAATAGAATTCGGGGCTATACAAACAAAGTCCGCCTGCGCGGACTGAGACAGAAGCAATACAGCCCGCAGCTAAAGCACTTTTGACTTCACCCAAGCGGCGGGAAGACACTGCAATTTCTGAAAATTGGTAACATAGGCCCGCTTCTTAAACACATCATAGTTATTCCGCTCGATCGCATTTAAGATTCTGCTATAAAGCATCGTAGCAGCCCAAACAGTCCAGCGGATATCGGGACTCAGCACTTTGATTCCCGGTTCGGCGCTAGTATATAGTTTGCGAGCTCGCTGAATTTGGAAGCGCATCAATTCCCGCCAGCGATTGTCAATCACACCGTTGAATAAATCTGCTTCGGTATAGTTAAACAACGCTAAGTCTTCTAATGGAATGTAAATACGACCACGGCTGGCATCTTCTCCGACATCGCGCAGGATGTTAGTCAACTGCTTGGCTATACCTAGGGAGATGGCCTCTTCTTTGGGAATCTGACTGTCCCAGTGCCAATTCCAGTTAGTAGCGGGATTCGATTCGTCCACACCCATCACAGACATCGACATCATCCCGACAGTACCGGCTACCCGATAACAATAAAGATTGAGCTCTTCAAAAGTTTCGTAGCGACTGCGGTACAAGTCCATTTGTTGGCCCGCAATCATTTCGCGAAACGGTTGAATGTCGATCGGAAAACGAGACAAAGTATCCACCAAAGCCACGTCGTAATCGTCGTGGGGGTGGCCCGCAAACAGCGATTCTAGGCGTTTTTCCCACAAATTTAGGGTTTCAGGGGTCGTGGACTCAGAACCAGGCCCGTCTACGAGTTCGTCGGTGCGGCGGCACCAGACGTAAATCGCCCAGATTGCCCGACGCTTGGCTTCGGGCATGAGTTGAGTGCCTAAATAAAAATTTTTGGCATAACTCGCTGTGACTTGGCGACACAGTTCGTAGGATTCATCCAAAGAAGCCAGAGTTCTCATGCACTGGAGTTTTGACAGTTGCAGCATCCGAGAATAAGAAATTTAAAGATTAGAACTGATTTTCTCCCGTCTAGAAAACGGGAGATTCTTTTACGTCTTTATGAAAAATTCTTAATTTTTCATTTTTTATTGGGCGTTGAAATAGCCTGCGCTGTCAGCTTACCAGAAAGCACGGCACCTTCCATACTCGCCAAATAACGCTGCATCGTATAATCCCCTGTTAGATAGAAATTGCTAATCGGAGTTGTTTGTGAGGGACGGCACTGCTGGCGACCAGGAGTGGCTTTGTAGACGGAACGAGGGGTTTTGACTACGTGATATTTCAGCACTTTGGCGTGGTCTGGAATTTGATCGGGAAAGAGTTTTTCTAACTCGACCATTGTGGCTGCGACGATATCTTCGTCGGATTTGCCGATCCAGTCCTTTGCCGGTGCGAGTACCAGTTCCAGCATTGATTTGTCTGGGTTGGCATATTCGCGGCAGGTGTTGCTCATGTCGGCGTAGACGCTCAACAAGGGCGATCGCGAGAACAGCAAGTGGTCAATGTCAGTTAACTTGCGATCGAACCACAAGTGTACATTGATCACGGGCACACCCTCCAAACCTTCGAGCTTTTTGAAATAGTCCATTTTGCCCCAAGGTTTCGGCATCATCAGCTTCAGCGGGTCAACCGGCATCGCCGAAACGTAAATATCGGCCGTCAGAATTTCTGACTGTGCTCCTTTTTCGCCCCGAATCTGAAACCCGCGCACTGTGTTGTCATCGTTCAGCAAAAACTCACCAATGGGTGCATTCAGCCGTAATTCGCCACCGCGCTCAGTTATGTAGTCTACCATCGGCTGACACAACCTCTCTGTAGGGGGGCCGTCTAAAAAAGCCATTTTCGAGCCTTTTTTCTCTTGCAAGAAGCGGTTGAGGGCTGTCAGCAGAATGGTTGCAGATATTTCGTGAGGATCAATGAAGTTCAGCGCCTTGGACATGGCGATAAACACTTCTTTTTCGACTCTGGGGGGGACGTTTTGCTTTTTCAGCCAGTCGGAAAACGAGTATTTGTCCATTTCTTCGACGTATTTCTGGCCTTGAAGTATCGCCGGAATCAAACCGATGCCGAAACTGATTTTTTCGGCCCAGGTGAGCATATCGTTGTTTCTGAGGATAGCCACAAGGCCATTCAACGGAGCCGGAATGTCGGGAAAATCAAACCGCGAATAGGTTCCGGGAGTTTCTGGCTGATTGAAAATCATCGAATGTTCTTTCCATTGCAGCCTGTCTTCAATGTCAAGTTCTTTGAAGAGTTGAAGCATATTTGGGTATGCACCAAAGAAGATGTGGAGGCCGGTTTCGTACCAGTCGCCATCTGCATCTTTCCAGGCGGCTACTTTGCCGCCGAGTACGTCCCGACTTTCTAGGAGGATGGGGGTGTGGCCCGCGTCGGTAAGATATTTAGCGCAGGAAAGTCCTGCTAAGCCGGCTCCGGCGATCGCAACTCGCATTTAATACTACTTGGCCTCTATATTCGCTTTGTTTTCATTATACTTTACAACTCGTTACAATATTTTGGGGAAATGGGGCGGGTGGATTTGATGGGTGCGGGGCGATCGGGTGGTCAGAAACCGGGTTTTTTACGACCATGCTTCGTTGTGACCCATAGATTCGCTAAAAAACCCAGTTTCTTTGGTATGTGTGCGTAATTCGCGATCGACGAAAATTTAGTAAGTTTTGTTATCATAAATTATGATAAAAATCAGATGAATTGATTAAATTCATGGTACAGATAATTCAAGCTAGAAATGTCTCGCTGAACGATTTAGAAACCCAATTCAAAATTGAGTGGGTTGAAGATGACCAATTATTTCGCGAATGGGAAGATAATTTACCACAAATTAATGATGCTGAAAAACAGCGATTAGACAGAGTAAAAGCAAGTTACAGGAATTTGCTTGCTCGTCCACCAATGCTAGAAAATACAGTCAAAATGGTAGTGCTGTCGCCATTTTTGGATTTAGCTAATTTTTATCTTGCTCCTTTTCATGTTACTTCAGAAAAGTCTGTAGAAATTGTTGACGAAGATGAAGGAATGATTGTCAGGGGACAGTTGGATGTTTTAGCGTTGTTTCAGGAGTTTTGGGTAGTGGTAATCGAGTCCAAGAAGGCGGCGTTTTCTTTGGAGGTAGGGATTCCACAGTTACTGGCTTATATGTTAGCTCATCTAAATAGCGATCGACCTACTTACGGATTGTTAACGAATGGGGCAGATTTTCTATTTGTCAAGTTAGTTAAGCGAGAAACAGCACAGTATTCTTTTTCGCGGAAGTTTTACCTTTTCAATCCAGGGAATGATTTGTACACCGTGCTGAGTATTTTGAAGCGCCTCGGTGAGTTAAATGTTGGTAATGTGAGTTAGAATATGAACCAGTCGGCGCAGGCAGACTTTGTTTGACTCTCTTTGCGGTTTCAACCGCCGAATCATAACTATAATGGCATTCAAGTTTGTACTGAAAAATCCTCTGGATCGACTCCCCAATTCACCCATTTAATCGCTTCTCTGGCTGAGTTGATATCGGGCGGGACTCGCAAAGCGTGAATAAATCCGGTGCTGGGACAAGTCATCTTTAACAGATAAATCGGCTCTACGTCAACCTTTGTATCAATTTTTAATAAGGTGTATTCCTGCCAAGTATCTAATTCAACGGCTGCTAATTCGCGGGCTATGCGATCGTAACCAATTCCTTGAATTAGCACTCGCTTGAGTTCGGCGTTTTCTTCCTCTAAAAGCCATTCGGGTTGCCACTCGTTGGGGTGTATTTGTCCGTATTTTTCAGGTAAGGTTACGCCGTGATAGGAATAGAGGCTGTATCCATCGGCAAATTGAATGGCGGGCCCTCCTTCGGCGTGGAGGCGGTGTTGGCTGTCGAAAGAGAGAATGCGGGGGCGATCGCAAACCAGGCAAACATCTTCGTTAGCTAAAATAAAGCCACACTCTTTGAATAAACTCTGAATTGTTGCCCATTCTTTATGATCGTAATCGCAATTTAACACGGAAATATAAAAATCAAAGCCACAGCCAGAATAAGCAATTCCTTCAGGGTTCACGTCATCTTCAAATAACTGCTGGAGTTGGTTTAGCAGTGGGCCGTAAAGTTGCGTATGGAATTCCCAATCCAGGCAACCATAAATTTCATTCGATACTTTCTCAGATCGTTGCTCAGATAGCTTGCTTCTTTCTTCGCCATATAGTTCATATACCAGACGTATCCGCTCAATAAGTAGGGGTAGCAGTTATTCTAGTTGCCAAGACAAGCCCAAGGGATGAAGAGAAGACTTTTCATGAATAATAGTGGACAGAGAGGGAATAACTCCAAGTTGAGAAATTCGATCACGCACATAATCA
>JANMLZ010000095.1:0-85342 GCA_031372825.1 Cyanobacteria bacterium OTE_58_metabat_593
AATTTAATAACTTACACTCTTAAAAGTGGGATGGGCGTCCCGCCCGTTCTTTCTGGACGGGCGGGACGCCCATCCCACAAGAATAATAAAAATTGTAAGTTATTTAATTCTCATTCCTTGGATCATTCCGATGAAGAGTGATTTGATATGACTAATAACTAATAACTAATAACCAATAACTCTTAAATTAATCGAACTCGCCCGGAGGTAAAGGGCTGTATTCGATCGCCCTTCAAGCATATTAACAACCGGCCGCATCCGTCAATACCGGCGGCTTGTCCGCAGATGGTTTCGGAGGGAAGTTCGATCGCCACATGACAACCAATCAGTGCATCACGGCGGCGCAATTCTGGCAAAAGTAACGCTAAACCGGACTTTTCGGCTGGCCTGTCGGTGGTGGAAAACATATCGGCTAGTTGGATTAAATAGTGGCGCAGCCGATCGAGCAAACAGAGTTCATCGGGCACATTACTGGCAATAGAATGCAAGCTTACCGCATTGCCGATCGTCCTTTCATCCAATCCCGCAGCCGCGAAATCTACGCAGCGGTTGAGTCCAATTCCCACAACCGCCCGAGTGCCGAAAGTCTTGCCAGAAGAGGCTTCACAGAGAATTCCGGCTAATTTTTGGCGATCGATCCAGACATCGTTTGGCCATTTGAGGCGCAGCATATCGCGACACTCGGGTATCAAATCCTCGATCGCGAAAATGACGGCCAAACCGACTGCTAAACTGAGTCCGGGCAACAAATTGGGATTGAGGTTGTCGAGTACAAAACTCGCAGTCAAAACACCGCTTGGGGAGTACCAGGTGCGATCGTGTTGGCCGCGCCCGTTGGTTTGCTGCTTAGTAAATATTACATCTCCGTGGTGCAGTTGGTCTGCGCGGGCGATCGCCCAGGTATTGGTACTCGCACAGGTATCTAAGGTGTGTAACCAGTGACGGGGATTTGGGCACGGTTGTGGAGATGCGGGCACGGGAATTAATTAAAAAGGAAGAAGAAAGAATTGAGATATTTTACCATTTTCATACATTCTGTAGGGGCGGGTTCACCAACCATAATTGCCTGAAACAAACAATTTCGACAACCCGCCCCACCCAACAAACAATCTAAATCTACATTTTGATATTCAATATAAATGTCAGGTTGATGTGGGTTATTGGTGGGGCGGGGGCGGGTTTATATATATTGTCACTCATCGTTATATATTGTTGGTGAACCCGCCCCTACGGGCATTGTTGACATTGAGATTAATCGTTTAAACCAGCAGCTACGCTTGCCCTTGCATTTCCAGCAACTCAGGAATTGTCACAAACCGATATCCCTCTTTTTTTAAACCAGCAATCATCTCCGGTAAAGCTTTAATAGTCCGAGATCGATCGCCCCCGCCGTCGTGCATCAACACAATCGCCCCCGGCTTCGCACCCTTCAACACATTCTCAACAAAAGCTTCCGGTTGAGCGCGCGGATCGGTATCGGCAGATGTTACAGACCACATTACAACCGAATAATTCTGCTCTTTAGCATACTTAGCTAAGCCATTATTCAAAACTCCCCCCGGTGGGCGGAAAAAAGTTGTTTTAACTCCCGTGGTTTCGTAAATAAGTTTTGCGGTGCGATCGATTTCATTAGCCGCCGTCGCCGCATCCATCGGATCGTATGGGTGATGCCATGTATGATTGCCGATCGCGTGACCTTCTGCCACAACTCGGCGAGCAATTTCAGGAGAATTTTCGAGAGATTTACCTATCCAAAAAAATGTTGCTTTAATGTCATTTTGCTTAAAAATATCTAGCATTTGTTCTGTAGTTTCCGGCCAGGGCCCGTCATCAACAGTTAAAGCAATAACTTTTTGAGAATCTTTGATTGTGCCTTCAAAAACAGTTTTTCCCTGAAACTGCTCAGGTGGCACAAAAGTCAAGCTTTTTTCCTTGGATTCCAATACGGTGAGAAGTTCTTCAACTGTGCGATCGAGATTAAACGCTGTTTGGCTGTCTCCAACTTCCTTGACTAACGGATTTACCGCTAAAGATTGGTTGAGGTTCTGCACCTGCGCCGCTGCGGTTGCGGGGTTGTCGCTTCCCTGTTGGTTTCCTGGTAGTAGCATACCGATGATAAAGCTAATCGCGGCTGCTGCCAGGGCGATCGCCACAAAACGCCATTTTTGTCGCAGTCTTTGAAACAGATGATTTCCGGTCACTTCAGATTCCTTTCACTCCACACTGCCGATCATGATAATGGGAATTTCTGGGAAAAGAAACCTAATTTTTGATAAATATGTCTGGGCGGGGATTGACAGCGGGCTAAAACTGGGCAACTGAATGCGGGCGTCTGTTTTTCCAGAAGTGCCACCGACGTAACGGCGAGAATTGAGAGAGAGCTGAGTGTAGTACAGTATGGCGATCGGATTTATGTGGGGAAATACCACCAGTTTTGCAGCCTTATGTGCCTTTTTTCAATGGTTTTCGGTATTGGGAGTCTTGGTTTGGGCGATCGACACCCTATCTCAAAAACCCAATTTAAAAAAAAGTTGTATTACCCCCTTGACAGTCTTGTAATACGTAATGTAGTATAAATGTATGGCGAAGGAGAAAAGCTTCAAAGCTTTATCTCAAGAGCAATACGAACTTTGAAAACAGAATAGATAATTAATTGTGTTACATAATTGCGGACATTGGCGGTGTAGACTCCGGCAACAATAGCCCGATCGGGTTGTAGTACGCGGCATCAACCGCCATCCCGTCCAAACAGAAATCTTGTGGGGCTGTAGCTCAATTGGGAGAGCATCGCTCAACCGCAGCGAAGGTAGCGGGATCGAAACCCGTCAGCCCCGTAAGTAGTCCCGTAGGCAAATTGGTTGAAGCCGTCACCCTCTCTGGCGTGAAAATTACGAGTTCAAACCTCGTCGGGACTCCCGGTTAGGTGGCCGAGTGGTTTAAGGCGTCGCTCTGCAAAAGCGATTTTCGTGAGTTCAAATCTCACTCTAACCTTTGTTCCTATTAATTAATAGGAGCAATCTCAAATCTGAAATTTCAAATCAGATAATATAGCAGCGTAGCTTAACGGTAAAGCCCCAAGTTCATGCCTTGGTAATTGCGAGTTCAAATCCCGCCACTGCTACCAAATACAGGGATGATGTAACTGGCAACATCTCAGTTTCCAAAACTGATTTTCTGAGTTCAAATCTCAGTCCCTGTGCCAATTTATAGTGCTGTAGGCAAATGGTTGAAGCCGCTTGGTTTTCACCCAAGTGATTGCGGGTTCAACTCCCGTCAGCACTTCCAAAAAATCTGGGTTGGCCCTCCTACTGGCGTGGGTAGCTGTCTGTAAAACAGTAGCTTAAAGCGTTGCTGGTTCAATTCCAGCCCGACCCATTTGTAACTGTATTATGACTTACGCAAAAAACCCGGTTTCTGAGAAAAATTTTGCATCTCTACGAGAGATATTGAGATAGAAACCGGGTTTTTGACCCCCGTGGGTAAGTCCTGTGTATTTCATATGCAGTTGCAATCTTGAGAATGAGTTGTAACCGGACAACAATTCAGTTTGCGCGACTGAACATTCGGGGGTTCAAATCCCTCCGTTCTCGCTATGGAGAAGTGGCCGAGTGGCTAATGGCACTTTCCTGCTAAGAAAGAGCGGTTTAAAAACCGTCGTGGGTTCAAATCCCACCTTCTCCGTTTTCCCCCGATAGCTCAGTTGGTAGAGCGCTTGTTTGAAGAACAAGAAGTCGTCAGTTCGATACTGACTTGGGGGATTGCGTTGCCTCATAGCTCAATTGGTAGAGCTGCACGCTGTTAACGTGATGGTTGTAGGTTCGAGTCCTACTGAGGCAGCCATTTTACAAATTACCGGGTGGACAAATTGGTAAATTAGCCTATTTTTAAAACAGGCTTTTATCTATGTTCACAGTCTATCCAAGCATTCAATTATTGGGAAGTCGCCTAATTGGTATGGCACCGCTCTTTGAAAGCGGAAAAATGCAGGTTCAAGCCCTGCCTTCCCAGTTCTGCTATTACCAAAGCAGATTAATTATACTCCTGTAGCCCAATTGGTAGAGGCGGCTGATTCAAAATTAGCAGGTTGTGAGTTCAAATCTCACCGGGAGTACCAAATTTTCAACTAAGTTTCTACTTGCTATTGTGGCGGAATTGGCAGACGCGGCAGATTTAAAATTTGTTTTATTGTGAGTTCGAGTCTCACCAAGAGTATGAACGGGATGTGGCGCAACTTGGTAGCGCGGCGGCTTTGGGAGCCGAAGGTTGCAGGTTCAAATCCTGCCATCCCGACTTTACCTCTGTGATGTAATTGGAAAACATCGCTCGCTTAGAACGAGTGTTTTGCTGGTTCGAGTCCAGTCAGGGGTATTGGGCATAAAAACCCAAAAAAAGGCAGGTGTGATGTAACTGGCAACATGAGGCTCTTGTAAAGCTTTCTTGCGAGTTCAAATCTCGCCACCTGCTTGTAACTAACCTAGAGGTCTTATTTTTGTTAATTTTTTGCTAACCAATCAGAGAAAAAATTATGAGACGGATTGCGATCGCTCAAGATACACTAAAAATTATTGAAGCAGGCTACTACTGCTCTCCTGAAGGTAAACGGATTGAACTTGTTCAAAAAATAGCATCCTGTCTTGAACAGACAAAATCCTATGAACCTGATGCTCTTTCTCGAATTAAACAAAGCGTTCTTTATGGTAATCCCCTATTTTCAAATAGTGAATTTGAAGTGAGGAATGAGACGACTTTGATGGGAGCAGAACGTATGGCAACAGGACAACAGTTTCAAAAAATAGGAGTCCTTAATTTTGCTTCCGCTAAAAATCCTGGTGGTGGATTTCTCAAAGGCGCACAAGCTCAAGAAGAGAGTTTAGCACGCAGTTCCGCTCTTTACAAAAGTATCTTAAAATGTCGCGATCACTATGAATTTCATCGCTCTCATCATTCACTCCTGTACTCAGATCGGATGATCTATTCACCGAATTGTCCAGTTTTCCGAAAAGATGATGGGACGCTATTAGAAACACCTTATCTTGTTGATTTCATCACAAGTCCGGCTCCTAATGCTGGTGAAGTTTGGAGAAAACAATCTGAGGATGCTGAAAAAATATGCGAAGTTCTATATGAACGCGGTGCAAAATTGTTAAGCTTAGCTATTGCAAATGGGTGCGACGCTCTAGTCTTAGGAGCTTGGGGATGTGGTGTATTTAGAAATAAACCATCAATGGTTGCCCAAATATTTGCAGATTTATTGTTCCCCAACGGTCAATTTTCTGGAAGATTTAAAAGCATCTTATTTTCTATACTTGACTCTTCTGAACAAGCAAAAGTATTTGCAGAATTTCATACTAGATTTATCTCTTGACAATTTTGTAGGACTGTATGTTGAGATTAAAGAGATGAAATTGATAAACTAATTGAAGTGCGGATATGGTGCAATGGTAGCATCTGAGTCTTCCAAACTCGCGATACGGGTTCAAGTCCCGTTATCCGCTTGGCTAAGTTGTGTTAATAAGCAACATGGGAGTGTAACTCAACTGGATAGAGTGTCGAGCTTCTACCTCGAAAGTTGTGGGTTCAAATCCTACCACTCCTGCTGAATGGGTTCGTAGCTTAATTGGAAAATCATCTAACTGGCTGTTAGAAAGATATCGGTTCAAATCAGATCGCAATCCACCAAATTTGGGTCATTCGATTTTAGATTTTAGATTTTCGATTGACTCAACAGATGAATCTTGATTTTATCAAAAACTGGGATCATAGCTCAATTGGTAGAGCGCTTGCCTTGCACGCAAGAGGTTAGGAGTACCCTTCGGGAAGGCGAAGCCTACGATTCCCCTTGATTCCACTGCGGTGTCTGAAGCCAAAGCGGTAGCGGCGCTGGTTTGTGGAACCAGTAATAGCGGGTTCAATTCCCGTCAGACACCCCTCGGAAGATGCCGCTGAATGGCCGGCAACTGGTCTTGAAAACCAGGGTACAGGTAACTGTAAGGGTTCGATTCCTTCATCTTCCTTTTTCCACCAGAAGTCGAAAAGCGATATGCTAATTATATAGGTATCGCAAATCATACATAATTGCTATGAAACAAATTAACCTGACTAATATAAACTTGGTTGCTATAGTTGATGAAGATTATCATTTCATACTTAGTTATAATAGTTGGAATCTATCCAAGGGATATCCCAGGGCAGCTAAGCAAATTAACAAAATTCGTAAAACCGTGAGAATGCACCAACTTATTATTGAACGAATGGGGATTGTTGTGAGTGACGGGATGGTTTGCGACCATATCAATAGAAATAAGTTGGATAACCGGAGGTGTAACTTAAGATTAGCTACTATTAGTCAAAATGCTGCCAATGCTGATATAGCAATCCTAAATGATTCGCGTAATTCCTGTAGGGGCAAACCCCCCGTGGTTGCCCTAATTCGTGGGGTAGGCATTCTTGGCACTACCCCTACATAATCTGTACAAATGATTTAGGATCGCTATAGACCTAAAAATCTATGTGGATACAAAGGAGTTTCTCAAAACTATGATAAATGGGTTGCACGTATTTCTATAAATGGTAAAGTCAAGCATTTGGGAAGATTTGACACTCCAAAACAAGCAGCGTTAAAGTACAACGAAGTTGCAATAGAACTGTTTGGACAATTTGCACAGCTTAATCAAATTAATGACCTGTAGCTCAAAAGCAGCGCTAGCTTTATAACTAAAGCCAAATTTCCACCAGAAGTCGAAAAGCGAGATGTGGTGCTGACAACGCGGGGATAGGAGGGGCAGTACCTCCCTGGTGGATTCGTTTAGGATAAGTATATATCAAAAGCAAGATGAAACATGAGAAAACTAAAATATTTTATTGCTTGCACCGTTGACGGTTTTATTGCTCGCGAAGATGGCTCATTTGATTGTTTTTATATGCAAGGAGAGCATTTTGCTGATTTATTCCAGTTTTTTCCTGAGACTTTTCCGGTTCATGTTCAAAAGGCTCTAGGAATTCTTCCTGAAAACAAGCAGTTTGATGCTGTTTTGATGGGACGCAAAACCTATGAAGTAGGGCTAAAAGCTGGCATAACAAACCCTTATCCGACCCTGAAACAGTATGTTTTTTCGCACAGTATGAAAGCAAGTCCCGATCGCAATATTGAACTTGTCTCAGAGAATGCTGTGGGATTTGTGAGGGAATTGAAGCAGGAAACGGGGAAGGATATCTGGCTGTGCGGTGGTGGCGATTTAGCGGCAACTGTTTTTTCCGAGATTGATGAGATGATTGTGAAGCTGAATCCGGTAGTTATTGGATCGGGAATTCCGCTGTTTGCGAGGGGGATAGGGCCGACTAATCTGGAACTAACCGATCGCAAAATCTATAGCAACGGTTTCTTGTTGCTTCATTATCGATTGCAGAAATGAGGTGTTTGTACGATCGCCTCAAAGCGTACAGCGACAACTGTAGAGGTTCGACTCCTCCATTTTCCGTATTCGATCGCGAATTGTAGAAGCGATCGCACTTCGATCAAATCTTCAGCCGGGGCGATCGCCACAAATTTTTTACTAAAACACTTGAATTTTCAGAACAGTTATGTTATGCTAGCTCAGATACGGGAGTATAGCTCAGTTGGTTAGAGCAGGTGACTCTTAATCTCAAGGTCGAAGGTTCAAGTCCTTCTACTCCCATCCCGTTCAATATTCTATAAGTCAAGGGCTTCAGGTTAATTAACCGCCGAAGTCTTGATTTTTTGCTTAACCTTTGCTCAATTCTACTCTTCTAAAGTCGAGTGTTTTCAAAGGTACTTTTATTACTAGACAAGCTTTGGATCGAGTTATTCTTTCAGCTTCTTGTTATGCGCCGATACTCTCTTAAGCTCAGACTTCGCAGCAGCCACTTCAAGTTTCAAGTCGGCTATCTCATCCTCTGCTAGATCGATCGAGTGTTGAGCCTTTAGCAACTTTTTTTGCAAAGCATTTACTTCCGCCGTCAACTCTCCGATTCGGCTGTACAGGCGAGGTTGCTCGCTTTTTTCAAAGGATTCTCCGTTGTCTAGTTTGCGAGTCAGAGCCAGCACTTTGTCTGCTAGGACGATCGGCACTCGGATCGTGCGGGTTGTCCCATGCTTCCACTTGCCCTCAAAAGGTGTGAGGTTTGCTAAGCTACGGTGATTTACGTTTTTCATGGATTCAACCGTAAGACTGATTTGTCGCCACTATTGTTACACGAATCCTTTTTGCTGTCAAGATTTCATCAGTTGTGTCATGTGATTGTGTTTGATGTTTTTCATGATTTTTGAGTTTTGGGCGATCCTCTGCGAGGGCTTTCCTTCGGATCGCTTTCCTTCGGATCGCTTTGCTAACGCTAACGCCAACGAACTTTTAGTCTCGCCCATTGGTGAAGCCCTCGAAGACGATCGCCCAAGCTATCTTTAAAATTGATCGATAACTGGAAATGGTGATTTAGCGATGATGGCAAATCTCTCAGCACGCTCTTATGTCGGTGAAATCGATTTAGAGGCGATCGCCCATTTAATCAATACTTGCGAAAAGGTCGATCGACTCGATGAGGGCACTACAATCTCGGAATTACAACAAGAATTTAACCAACCTTCCCTAGATGTAGCGCGCAATATCCGCCTTTGGGAAGATGCGGAGGGAAAATTAATCGCTTTTGCTCAGTTGTCGATTTCTGAACCGGGGGAAGTCATCGACGGTTGGCTGTGGTTTCGCGTCCGCCCCGACGCGCGATCGGGCGACGTGGAAGTCGCGACAGTGGCTTGGGGCGAAACGCGGATGCGGGAAGTGGAACAAGAGCTAGGCGCGCGGGTGAAGCTGCGATCGTGGGTTCGCGCAGAGAATGCCGATCGCATTTCTGTGCTCGAAAGTTGCGGTTTCAAGCCCGATCGCTATTTTTTCCGCATGGCGCGATCGCTTTCTGAACCGATCCCAGAACCGCAATTTCCCGAAGGTTTCGCGCTGCGTCAATTCCCCGGCGAAGAAGATGCGGAAGCTTGGGTAGAAATGTTCAACCAATCATTTATCGATCACTGGAATCACCACGATTTAACGCTGGATAAATTCAAGTACGATTTAGCTAAACCCGATTACAGAAATGATTTAGATTTGATTGCTGTTGCGGGTGACGGGACTTTTGTCGCTTTTTGTTACTGCGAAATTAGTGTCGATGAGTGCGATCGTACCGGGCGCAATCAAGGCTGGATTGGTTGTCTCGGTACGCGGCGCGGCTTCCGCAAAATCGGATTGGGGCGAGCTATGTTGATCGCTGGTTTGCATCGGCTGAAAGCTGCTGGTGTCGAGACTGCTATTCTCGGCGTCGATGCTGAAAATTCCTCCGGTGCGCTGCGGCTTTACGAATCAGTCGGCTTTCACAATATTCGCAATAGCATTTCCTATGTTAAGGATGTTTGATCGATGTTACAGCGGGCGATCGAACACAAGCCCCCAGAAACCGGGTTTTTTACGGAATCTGCGGGTTTCAACGAAATAAACGCGTCAAAAAACCCGGTTTCTCGCCACCCGCGCGATCGCGAAAAAAAACTTTTGCCGCCCCCTTGACACTTTTGTAATACGAATGTAGTATTGAGGTATGGAAAACACAGGACAGACAAAAACCTGCATTTTTCGTACCATTTCTGAACCTTGAAAACTGAATACAACTTTTAATTTCAAGGAACATCAATTTGAAAGTCTTGTAACAGAGACTGAATTGTCATGTTTTTACTTTACACCAAACTGTTCGGTTACAGACTGACTCCCTCAAAGCCAGAGAGTGCACCGAATAAGTCTAATTCTAACGAAGTTAATGCGGATTCAAAACAGACAAGTTCTGCCCCAGTTGAATCAACTAAAAAGACTGAGGAAATCCGCAAAATCAAACAAGCTTATCATCTAGAACGGCGCTTTTTTCAGTAAAGATGATCGGATTTCGTGAATTTTTACTGATACTGGCAATTTGTCACTATCTCACAAAAAGCCAATTTCAAGAGCAGATAAGCTACCAATCCCAAATCCAAAATTGCTCGTGAGAGGTATCGGTAATGGTTCACATTCGTTTTGAAGGACGTTCCTACGACTTGGCAGAAAACCAACTCGGTATCGTGCCAAAAATGGGCGACAAAGCTATCAAGGAACGTCTGGCCAAGCATTTTGATGTTAAGGGCGATCGCTTCGAGTCTTACGTGCTCGATCGCCGTCCCAGCGGCGACTTAATTGTCCGCCCAGAAGCCGTTTACGGTTAGAGATGTCCGGTAGGGAAACAACGGTAGGGACACTCAAGCGTGCCCATTGGTGTCAACTTAAGCCTGAAAGCCTTGATAAATGTCGTTTTTACCATAGTCCAGATCCCCCTCGCATCCCCCTTAAGAAGGGGGACTTTGAGTACGTTCTTGTTCCCCCCTTCTTAAGGGGGGCTAGGGGGGATCTGGCCTTAATAGTCAAACAGCAATCTCTGACTAGATTTGAGCTTAAGTTGACACTAATGGGCACTGCCGTTTCCCTACAATTTATCGTAGTAGGGACACGGCACTGCCGTCTCCTCTTTATCATTCCGGCGCAGCCGGAATTGATATCAGGTAGTGAAAAAACACTTCGCGCCCTAACCTAGAAAGCTTACATACTCGCTCTTGGTAGAGCATTTCTTTTTAAAGAAAAGGTTGCAGGTTCAACTCCTGCGTATGAACAACGGCTTTCTTGACTTGCGCGAACTGAATTCTATTACCATAAAAAGTAACAAAAGATTACCATGATTTAGCAATTAGTAATGCTAAGAAAAATTTCACTTCGCGCCCTAACTGATGAAGCTTACACACACTTTCGTAAATATAACGGCTCTAAGGTAGCGATATTCGAGCGATCGAATTAGTGAAGCATTCCGAGTCTCTTGTTCTAGATGAGGTTTGCGCGTTCACTGCTAGGTAAAACTGGTAAGAACGGCTGTGTTTTCAGCTTTTTCGACTTGTGTAAAGTGATTTTTTTCTAATTTATTAGATGCGAAAGTGATGAGTAAGGAGAATAAAATTATGCAAAATACAACTATAATTTACCGATCGCCCTCCGAGATAGACAATCTGATTCACGCTTTCCAAGAATGCAGTCTCCCGCGAAGTCAATGGACGCACGCTGCACATTTAAGCGTCGGGCTGTGGTATCTGTTTTATGATTCAGAACCGGAAGCAATAAATGCAGTGCGGAATGGGATTAAACGTTACAACTCGGTTCAGGGAATTGAAAGCACAAAAGATAGCGGATATCACGAAACTTTAACGCTGTTTTGGATGCGAATTGTTCGCGGGTATCTCGCCGAGGAAAGTCGGAATCGCTCGATCGTACATCTGGCTAACGGTTTGATTGCACAGTATGCCGCGCGTAATTTACCATTTCGCTACTGGTCGCGCGATCGGCTGATGTCGTGGGAAGCTCGGATTAATTGGGTTGAACCTGACTTGAGAGCGATCGAACTACAGCAAGTTTCCCTGAAATGATTTAAAATAGCAGTTGTTGCCGCGCCCCAACTCGGAGAGCTTACATACTAACCTTATCCTGGTTCTAAAAAAAGCTCCCCAAACTTGCGCGGTGACTGTAATATTTATTCGCAAGCGCGCAACAACTGCTACCCCCTGATTTTGGGATATTCTTCACAATCCAAAATCGCCAATCGAAAATTGAAAATCGAAATGGGAGGTAGCACCAATGAATATGAATACAGCAGAGCGCGATTTACGCTTGGAAATGCTCAACAGCCTGCTCACAACTCCTCACCGCCAATTGGAAAAAGTAGCAGAAATTCACAAGTTAATTGTCGAATTAGACCCGATTTTTTACGGTCATTTAGCAGCGTGGTATCAGCGTCAAGGCGACGTGCGCGATCACAAGGAAGTTTTTGTCGGAAATTTGTTAACTTCGGTACTAACCGAACACCGGGACGCCGGATTTATGATGCTGCAAGAGTTCCCTCCCTACGAGGTTTCACGGATTGTGGACTTCATGAAACAGCATAAAAATAAGGTGCCTCGGAGTGCGCGCACTGCTGTCACTCGCTATCTGAAGTCGCGGGAAAAGAATCCGCAGTTTTTCGATCGCGCCGCCCTCCGCAACCGCAAGGCGATGAAGCATTTGTACGCGACTCTGCACGTCAAACCGGGCGATCGGGCAAATGCGATCCTATTCCAAGACAATCCGCCGGAAGACTCTCTGGCTTTCGTTTTGAAGCGGTTAGCAAAGGCTGCGACACCAGCACAACAAGCGCATTTGATTGTTGAGTACAAGCTTCCGTACACGATCGCAGTTGGTGCGATCGCACAGCTAACACCAACGGTTTTGGTAGCGCTGATCCACTCGATGTCGCCGCAGGAAGTCATCAACAACCTGAAATCGATTCAGTCTCGCGGGGCGATGGATCACCCGGAAGTCAAGCTACTGATTGATTCTAAGCTGGATGAAGCGGCAAAGTGCGATCGGGTTTCTGCTTACAAAGCCAGTGTTGCGGGCGCGGGCGCGAACTTCGACGCAGCCACAACGGCCAAACTGGAAGCGGTGACAAACGAACAAGTCAAGAAGCGCGGCAAAATTGCCAAAGCGACTGGTTTGTTGATTGACAAGTCGGGAAGTATGGAAAGTGCGATCGAAGTTGGTAAGCGTCTTGCTGCTTTGATCTCGGGCATTTCCGAGGCTGCACTGTTCGTCTACGCCTTTGACACGATGCCCTATGCAGTCCAAGCAAACGGCTGCGAATTGACCGATTGGGAGCGCGCATTCAAGCACATTCGCGCTGGCGGCGGCACAAGTTGCGGTTGCGCGGTGGAAGCAATGCGGATTAAGAAACAAGTAGTCGAGCAATTCATCATGGTGACAGATGAAGGCGAAAACTCTGCACCTTATTTCGCAGATGCTTATCAGAATTACTGCCGAAGTTTGGGGGTAATTCCTGATGTGATAATCGTACGAGTTGGCGCTTGGTGCGATTATGTTGAGAAGCAATTGAAGGAGAAACAAGTATCGGTGGAAACCTTTACGTTTGCCGGAGATTACTACTCACTGCCGAATTTAGTGCCGATGTTAAGTCGTCCTTCGCGGCTGGAATTGTTGATGGAAATTATGGATGTGGCGCTGCCAGTCAGGGATGATAAATAATCTGAAGTCGGGGAGCTCCTTAAATCCCCGACTTCTTTCTTCGCACTGAGATTTGAGCGTGAATTAATTTAATTCTGAAGTCTGGCAGCTTCCGGGAATCAGATCAATTCCGTTAGCATCGGAATCATATAAACGGAGGACACGGCAGTGCCGTGTCCCTACAATTAATGGGCGTAGGGACACGGCACTGCCGTGTCCTCGGTATCATTCCGATGCAACCGGAAACGATATCATACCGTCCCATCAGCAACGCCGAGAATTGAAGTTTTATTTTTGCCGGTTTTTCCCTATTTTAAATTATTCTCTCGTTTTCTCGATCATTTCTAGTAATTCTGGATTAGCGATTGATGACACTAATTTTGAATCCGCAGCAGCTAAAGCCGCCCGCAAATTTTCCGAAGTGAGTGCGGGATATTTCTCTAACACCTGTTTTTCTGTCCATCCCCCAGCAAACAGCCCCAACAGAAATTCTACAGATAATTGAGTTTCTTTCACTTCCGGTTTACCTGCGGAAGTTTTGGGTTCGCGATGAATGAGCTTTCGCCAGTCCATTGTTTTAATTAAACGATTTGGGAAGATTCCGCCGATTATACTGCATTTGGACACAGTAGAAACACGGGACTCGTTGACTGACTCTGTAACACTATACCGCAGATCATACCATTTTAGATTTTAGATACTTCGACTTCGCTCAGTACAAGTTTTAGATTTTAGATTGGGAATCACTGATGAATTAAGGGTTTGAAGCTTGGCTAGAGTCGCATTTTTTGGGAACTGGTGTCATTTCCCAATTTTGCGATTAAATTGTTATGACGATCGCACTACACCACTTTCTTATAGACTAGACTGATGGGGTAGCGAAGGGGCGATCCTCTGCGAGGGCTTCGCCAACGACCTTTTTGCTCTTATCCGTTTCAATCCCAAAGCCCGTTAGCGAAGCCATCGAAGAGGATCGCGCTAAATCTCAAAACCGTGCAACCCACCGTGCAACCCACAATACAACTACTTTAACTTCTTAAAACTATGGGAAAAAAGTCGAAAGCCAAAAAATCCCAGGTCAAAAAATCCAGTTTGCTCTGCGCCAGACTGCAAGAAGCTCTCGATCGAGGCAGTAAAGTTTGGATTAAAACAAATAATAGCAGTTTCTGCGGCATCCCGATTAATTTGTTCGGGGAGTTTGCCGAAATTTTGGTGATAGTTCCCCCTAACGAACAGGCGGAAAATATCGATGCTTACGGACAAGTTACGTGGCTGATTCGACTCTCTGATATTATTGCACTCGCCTATCCTACTGAATACTGGTCTAAAGATAGATTAGAAAGTTTGCTGCCACCAGATGCAGTTACTTCAGAAGTCGGAGATTCACTGTAAGGCGCGATCGGGTTCACCCTACTGTTAGCCGAATGGTAAGTGTAAGGTGCGCCAAAAATCACCTTACATTTACCATTTTCTAAGCTGTTTTACCAGCGAAAATATAAACAGCTCCGACCGATTTTTATCAGTTTAATTATTCGTTGCAAGCTGAAAGCTGCACTTTACAACTGCCTCCGGGTAATTCACTGCAAGCCGCGAGAGCTTCAGCTTCGGCGGCTCCTTTATTATCACCCCAGCCCGCACCAGCTCCTCCTTTACCGAGGGCGATCGCTCCGCAATTATTGGTATTAGATGTCAGCGCTTGGCAATCGTTCGCCCCTCCACTTTTTTCGTTGCAGGCGGCTACTGCTGCGTTTAGTGCTTGTTTTTCAGTAGCATGATCCCAACTAATACCCGTGGCGTCAGAAGTTGCAGAATAAGCAGTGGCTCCATGAGTGTTCTGAGCATTAGCTGCCTGGGTATATCCCAAGATAGGAAGTGTAAAAACCGTCACTAAAATTAACTTGGGAAAAAGCTTTTCTAGCATACTTAGTTGATATCTTTACAAGGTTTAAGTTGGATACTTGCTCAATATTATATTAGAAAGTCTATTGATGTCAACATTATTTGGTAAATATTTATAATCGTTTAATTGAACATCAGGTTATGTAAAAACAAGTAATATTACGGAGGTCAATCCAGTGCCAGATATCCACAAAATCTTAAGCCAACTCGCAGCCATAGAAGCGGAGTTACTCAATACCCAATTTCTGGCTCCCTGCGTGCGGGGGGGAAGGGTGCGGATTAGAGTAGGATCGATGGTTTATACTTTTCAACCGCAGCCGCAGAACTTTGAAGGATGGGCTATTTTTAAGCCAGTTAATGAGAAAATTGCTGCTGTAGTTGGCGAGCCGAGTTTGCCGCAACTGATAGAGTATTTGCAACTGCTCGTACCCGTTCGCTTGCATTTAGCTTGCGTGCTGCAAGGGCAAACTTGGCTGGCTTATCCTGTTAATGAGTCGGATGCTAAACAGCGTATTGGTGTTGCTAAACCCGTACCAGTTTATTTAGTGACTGAAGGCTCGCAGTTCGAGCCGATCGTGGCGCGGTGGGATGGCGATCGTTTGTGGTTTGAAGAGATTGACAGGCGCGCCGATCCGCTGCTGTCAGAGAATTTAAAAATAGCTTTGAAAAAGTTGATTTTGCCTCAAGAAGTTCGCTTCAAAGGGATGACGCCGGAAATGCGAACTGTTTACGAGTTGGTGTCCCGAAATATTAAAGATTTCGATCCGAAAATCCGAGATAAACAGCGCTTGCAGCAGGCGCTGAAAACGGGGGGCGGTGAATTGCGGGATTTTGACGATCGCCAAGATTATTGGCTGGTTGAATGGACTAGCGGGAGTGGAGAACATCACACTTCGGCGATCGCCAAAAATGACTTGACAGTTATGAGTGCTGGTATTTGTCTCAGCGGAGATGACATGAAATTTGATTTGCAGTCGTTAGTTGGAGTAGTTGAAGACAGGTAAACAGTTGACAGTTGACAGTTGACAGTTACCAATTCCCAATTCCCAATTCCCAATAACCATGAGTATATTTTTTCACGAACAACTTTACAGAAGTCCCGCAGTGATGTCGCAGATCGAAAACTTCCCGGTAACAGTGTGCGGCGCGGGCGCTTTGGGTGCGAATATTGTAGAAAGTCTGGCGCGATCGGGCTTTTGTCAGTTAAGAGTCATCGATCGCGATCGCATCGAAGAGCGCAACCTGTCCACTCAACCTTACTATCGATCGGACATCGGCGCATTCAAAGCCAAAATTCTCGCCAACAACCTCTACCGGGCTTTGGGAGTCAGCATTGACGTGCACCCAAAAGAATTAACAGTCGCAAATGCCGATCGCAGGCTTGCCAACAGCGCCACAGTCATCGATACTTTTGATAACAGTGTCGGCCGACAAGCAGTCAAAGATTACTGTGCGAGTGTGTCCATTCCGTGCGTGCACGTCGGATTAGCTGCGGATTACTCCGAAATAATTTGGAACCAACACTATCGGGTTCCGACCGCGGCGAATGATGACGTTTGCGATTACCCGTTGGCGAGAAACTTGGTGATGCTGACGGTTGCTGTTGCTTGCGAAGTAATTGTTCGTTTTGTAGCTACCAAAGAGCAACAAAATTTAACTTGCACGATCGGAGATTTTGCGGTAAAGCCACTTATATTGTAGAATGTCGGTTGACTGTTGCCAGAAACCCGGTCGAGCGAGATTGGATACCTCTATCCCAGAAACCCGGTTTCTCGCTCTAAAACAATCGTCAAAATCGCTGAAAACGCTTGATAAAATTAACAGGGAAAGTATGGTTGGATCGCAGACTTTTTATTATTTACTTGCAGTTCTGGGCTTATTAGTTTTGACTGGTGCAAATGCAGCAAACTATACAGCGGGAAGCGCAATTTGCCCCACTAATGATTGCCACGAACCAGAAGTCAGACACCACAAAAGGATTTTAAAACACGGATCGAGAGGGGCAGATGTGAAGAAACTGCAAAAATTGTTGAACGCGCGGGGTTTGTGCCCACAACCGATCGTACTTGATGGCGTGTTCGGCCCAACAACTCTCGAAGCAGTGAAGAAGTTTCAGCGCCAAGCTAAGCTTCCTGTAGACGGAATTGTGGGAGGCAAAACTTGGGACAGACTGTTTGCTAGTTCGTAAATTTCAGTACCGGACAACAAAAGTTCCTAAGTCATCATTGCTAATCATTAATCGCTGCGGTTTGTAGTTGCACTCTTAGCATATTGTGTGCAACTACAGACACAGAAGCTGCAATCAACAATCAATCGCACGCTAGATTGCTAATGAATAAAATTTTAGATTTCTGGTTTGGTCGATCGAACTCTCCTGAGTTTGGTAAAGTTCAAAAGAAGTGGTTTGAAAAAGATGCGGCTTTTGATACGGAAGTGCGTTAGCGTTAGCAAAGCGATCCGAAGGAAAGCCCTCGAAGAGGATCGGGCTTTCTCCCACAATACGAACTAGCCGCATCGAATCAACTGGATAATTGGCAAGATTCCCCGGAGAACTGCCTAGCGTTAATTGTACTGCTAGATCAATTTCCGCGCAATATGTTTCGCGGAACGCCCGAAGCCTTCGCCACAGACAGCAAAGCCTTAGCCAGCGCCGAATACGCTGTTAACAATAACTTCGATGGCGAATTGCTGACTGTACAAAAATGGTTTATTTACCTGCCTTTTGAACACAGCGAAAACTTAGAACACCAGCAAAAATCAGTCGAATTATCAGAAAATTGGGTTTTAAACCCCTTCTTGAGTGGCCGGCTTTAATTTGAGTAAGTCGGTAAAGCTTTAAATCATTGAAATATTAAGGATTGCGACAATTCTTGAATCAAGTAAGTTTTTAGTTGAGACTTAGACAAGTTTACACGCAATAAGAGGTGACTCAATCTTGCTCACAAACTACGTTTACAAGTTGCGTCCAAATCAAACGCAAAATTTAAAAATGTCGAACTGGGTAGACCTGTTGCGAAGTCACTACAATTGGTGTCTCAATGACAGAATTACTCAGTATAACCAACAGTTCATCCAAGGAAATTACTGCGATATTAGAACTCAAAGCGAAGTTTCGCCATTAACCTGCTTTGTTAGTAAAAATGGTGCAACAGGAAATCCTTGGAAAGACTCAACCCTTCGACTCCGCTCAGGGACAGAAACTGATTTTGAAGGTAAGGTCAAGAACCCTCGTCGTAGTGCTGGCGACATTCAAATCACAGCTTTACCAGATTTGAAAACAGCTAGACCTTGGTACAAAACAATAGACTCAACTGTTTTACAACAGAACGTCAAACGTTTAGATACTGCTTACAAAAACTTCTTTGAAGGTAGAGGATTTCCTAAGTTCAAAAACCGTAGTAACTTTACCTCTTTTACTTTTGTAATGGGTATAAAAGTCAAAGGCAATAAAATCTATTTACCAAAACTAGGGTGGATGCGGTTTTACAACTCGCGTTCAATCCCTGATGGTTTTACGATCAAGGCTTGTGCTGTCAGGAAACGTCAAAATGGTTGGTATGTGTCTATCCGAATAGAGAACAAGTCTGTTCCCTATACAATAGCAAAATCTCTCAAGGATGTTGTCAAAGTAATGGGATGCGATTTAGGAATTACCAAGCTAGTTCATCTATCTGATGGATCTCAAATTGAAAACCCTAAATTTTCAACATCCAAAAAAGCTAAACGCACCCTCAAAATTAGACAGAGAAGAGTTAACCGCAAAGTTAAAGGGAGCAAAAATCGCAAGAAAGCAGCTAAAAAAGTAGGGCTGTTACATCAAAAAATCAGCGATCAGCGTCAAGCTTACCAGTGGGAAACAGCCCACAAAATAGTATCTAGAAAAATTGATGCCATTGCATTGGAAGACTTGAATATATCTGCGATGAAGGGTCGCTGTCGGGTAAAAATAGATGAAAATACGGGAAGATTTCTGAAAAATGGGCAATCCCGAAAAAAAGGTTTGAATCGTTCTATTTCTGATGCAGGTTGGGGTGAATTGAGTTCAAAGATTGAGTATCTAGCTGCGAAGCAAGGAAAGATCGTAATCAAAGTCAATCCTAAATACTCAAGCCAAGAATGCAGAAATTGTGGCAATTTTGACAAATCCAATAGAGATGGAGAAAAGTTCATTTGTGTGGAATGTGGCTATCACGAACACGCCGACATCGGTGCTGCAAAAACTATCAGAGATAGAGCTTTGAAAATGGTACGCGGGGACTCCGCGAAACCTGGTACTATGTACCTAAACGCCCAAAAGGTATCACCATGCTCAAACAGCAAATTTGGTGAGTTTGGGAACCCTAGTAATAGGGATATTAAGCCCGCAATGTCTTAAGAATCCTCGTGCCTTTAGGCCGAGGAGTGTCAATTAGCAATCTTCAGGGCGAACCTGACAGCCAATCAGTCATTGACTACGCCATTCGGCATTTAGAAATCATCGAGCGTTTTGGGAGATTTCCCCACCGCAATCAAATTCTCGGACGCGAAACAACTCCAGAAGAAGCAGAGTTTCTCAAACAACCCGGTTCAGGGTTTTAAAGCGCGATCGCCAAACCTCGATCGTTCTGATATATTCGAGGGCTGTAGATACTCTCTCTCTCAAGATACAAGGGCGCACTAAACACGCCAAAGCGAGAATATTATTTGACTTACATAAACCGCTATCTAGTAGCATCTCTGTTAAGATCGCTCAATATCTTGACAAACAGCCCGATCCATGCAAACTTTAAAAAAATCAACCCGACCTTTCGACCCTGAAGACACATATCCCTGTCCCGTGTGCCGCACCGGTGAAATTGCTACCATGCCGATGATGGAGGCCCTAGCTTGCAACTTCTGCCAGCACATTTTTACCGCCAGCGTTGAAAGACAATCGCTCAAAATGGCCGATCGCCAACCGCCCGTAAATTGGCACTGGAACGGCAAACAGTGGATAGGCGCCCACCTCGAAGGCGTAGAATTCGGATGGGCCTACTTTGCAGCAGCGATCGGTCTAATTTGCCTTCCTACTACCTTGCTGGGACTTTCAGCTTACTACTTTCCCCCGGTTCCCGGCAGTCGCTTGTCGTGGCTACCCGGAGCTTGGACGGGCTTAGCTTTTTTGTCCCATTTAGGCATTGTGGTGTGGTTAATCGGTGAATTTTATCAATTCCCGGTGGTGACATACTTCAGAGCTTGGGGGCGCCGGATTCGCCGGCGCTAGCCGAATCCTCTCGACAATAGTCGATCGACCTCAACCGCGCACCAGCATCAATTTAGGGAAAATTAGAGGCGATCGCAAAACTCAACTCCCGTATCAGCACCACTAAAGCTATAATCATTAGCTATTCTAAATAGTCAGATACAGCGGATAGCGATTTGTGAGGAGAGCGATGAACATACTTGGAATCTCGGCGTACTATCATGACAGCGCCGCAGCCTTAATTCGCGATGGAGAAATTATCGCCGCAGCGCAGGAAGAGAGATTTTCCCGCAAAAAGCACGACGCCAGATTTCCCAAGAATGCGATCGCCTATTGCCTGAAAGAAGCGAAAATAGATTTGCGGGAACTCGATCGAATAGTCTTTTACGACAAACCTTTAGTCAAATTCGAGCGCCTTCTCGAAACCTATTTAGCCTACGCACCCCAAGGTTTTCGCTCTTTCCTAACCGCCATGCCAATCTGGCTCAAAGAAAAGCTTTACCTCAAAACCATGCTCAAAAGAGAGCTCGCAGAAATGGCAAACTGCAAAACGAATAAACTGCCATCTCTGCTATTTACCGAACACCACCAATCCCACGCAGCCTCAGCATTTTTCCCCAGCCCCTTTCAAAAAGCAGCCGTTTTGTGCCTCGACGGCGTGGGCGAGTGGGCCACAACCTCCGTTTGGCTGGGAGACGGGAACCAACTAACACCTCAGTGGGAAATCGATTTTCCCCACTCCTTGGGTTTGCTTTATTCCGCTTTCACCTATTACACAGGCTTCAAAGTCAACTCTGGCGAATACAAACTCATGGGTTTAGCGCCCTACGGCGAACCCAAGTATGTAGACAAGATTCTCAACTATTTAATCGACCTAAAAGATGACGGAACTTTCCGTTTGAACATGGATTATTTCAACTACACTGTTGGCTTAACCATGACAAACAAGAAGTTTGACGAACTTTTTGAAGGGCCGCCGCGCCAAGGTGAAGGCAAATTGACTCAGCGGGAAATGGACATTGCCGCTTCCATTCAAGTTGTCACCGAAGAAGTTGTTTTGCGACTTTGCAGAACAGTTAAACAAGAATTGAATGTCGATTATCTTTGTCTTGCCGGCGGCGTTGCTCTCAACTGCGTTGCTAACGGCAGAATTTTGCGGGAAGGCATTTTCAAAGATATTTGGATTCAGCCGGCCGCAGGAGATGCTGGTGGTGCTTTGGGCGCGGCTTTGGCGATTTGGTATCAGTATTGTGAGGAATCCCGCCATGTTTCTGGTGAGGGATTCGTAGTAAATGAATTCAAGGAGGATCGGACTGAAGTCCTGACTACGAAAGGGGAGGATCGGACTGAAGTCCTGACTACGAACCAAGCAGTAGTAACAGTAGCGAAGTCTGTTGCTCATTTAACTTGTCACGATCAAATGCGGGGATCGTATTTGGGGCCAAGGTTTACTGACACAGAAATTCTGGAATATTTGGATGCTGTCAAAGCTAGCTATCATCGATTGGATGATGCTGAGTTAATGCCGCAGTTGGCTGAAATTTTGGAACAGGGAAATGTGGTGGGATGGTTCCAAGGGCGGATGGAATTTGGGCCGCGGGCTCTCGGAGGTCGATCGATCATTGGCGATCCTCGAAATGCTAAAATGCAGTCCGTGATGAACCTGAAAATTAAATATCGGGAATCATTTCGACCTTTTGCACCGTCAATCTTAGCCGAACGAGTTGCGGATTATTTCGAGATTGACCATTCTAGCCCTTATATGCTATTGGTAGCACCAGTCAAAGCCAGTCTCCGCATTCCGATGACAGCCGAACAAGAGCAGTTGTTTGGCATTGAAAAGCTCAACATTCCGCGATCGGAGATTCCGTCTGTTACCCACGTCGATTACTCGGCTCGCATCCAAACTGTTCACAAAGAAACCAATCCTCGGTACTATGACTTAATCAGTCATTTTGAAGAGCGATCGGGATGTCCGATTTTGGTAAATACTTCTTTCAACGTCCGAGGCGAGCCGATCGTTTGTACTCCAGAAGATGCTTACCGCTGTTTCATGCGTACCGAAATGGATTATCTGGTTTTAGAGAATTTCTTGATTCCCAAGTCCGAACAAATTCCTTGGAAACAAGATGATGCTTGGAAAAATGAATTTGAACTCGATTAGTTAGTTGACAGTTGACAGTTGACAGTTGACAGTTGACAGTGGTTATTAGTAATTCTTGTTTACTGGTTATTGCTTATTAGCAAACGCAGGCAAGTAACAACTAACAACTAACAACTAACAACTAACAACTAACAACTAACAACTAACAACTAACAACTAACGACTAACGACTAACAACTAACAACTGCCCACTGTCAACTGTCAACTGTCAACTAAAAAATGAGCGACGAAATTAAAAAACTCGATAAAAAAGGCCTCCGTGATTTCGGGCTGCTAGTTGGCGGCTTAATTGCGGTGCTATTCGGTTTAGCAGTACCTTTACTGCGACGCAGTTCCATACCTTGGTGGCCCTGGGCGATCGGCGCAGTCCTAATTGTGCTAGCATTGGCTGCGCCGAAATCGCTGAATCCCATTTACCACGGGTGGATGTGGTTTGGACTTACCCTCAACAAAATCGAAACGCCGATCGTTCTGGGGATAGTTTTTTACCTCATAGTTTGGCCGATGGGAGCAATCAAAAAGATTTTTGGCGAAGATGCAATGCGGCGAAAACTGAATCCGAAAATGGATACCTACCGCGTCCAAAGTAAAGAAAGAACAAAAGTTAGTATGGAGCGTCCTTTCTAAGTGTTTGAATCAACATTAGACTTTCTCAAAGATTTGTGGGCGTTTATGAAAGAACGCCAAAAGTATTGGCTGCTACCGTTAATTGTGACTTTAGTATTTTTGGGAGCTTTGATTGTATTGAGTCAGGGTTCTGTGATTGCTCCGTTTATTTACACTTTGTTTTGACAGAATGAGCAAGTTGAAAAATTTGGGTGTCAATTTGGGTTTGACACTCGGTGGTTTATTGATGGGGGTGATAATTGGTGAAATTGGATTGCGAGTTGCTAGTATTGAAGGCTTCCAAAAAATCGGAGATTTTGTAGACTCAGCACCGACTCGTTTCCATACTTCCGATCCGGATTTGGGTTGGAAGCTCAAACCCGGTGTGTCGGGGGAGTGGAAGGGGGAAGGCGTTAGTTTTGTGCGGGTGAATAGCGAGGGTTTGCGCGATCGCGAACACACGAAAGCTAAACCTCCGAATACTCTGCGGGTGGCGGTTTTAGGCGATTCTTTCACCGAAGCAATTCACGTACCTGTAGAACAAACTTTCTGGTCAAAATTGGAACGAAAGTTAGGTAACTGCGAGGCCGTTAAGGGACGCAAAAATGTTGAGGTGATCAATTTTGGGGTGCAGGGTTATGGTACTGCTCAACAATTAATTATGCTGCGAAAAAAAGTATGGGATTACAATCCTGATATTGTAGTTCTTGCCTTTTATATTGGCAATGATGTGATTAACAATTCCCCGAAACTCGAATACGATCGCTACCGACCATTTTTTGCGTATGATGCTAATGGCAAGTTAGTACCTGATATGTCTTTTCGCAATTTAATGCCGATCGATCGCAACGAAAGAGCAGTTTCGTTCGTAGACAGGCTACCGGGGTGGATTGTCAGTAATTCGCGGATTTTGCAGGTTGCGAAAAAGGCGGATTTAGATATCAAAAAGCGGCAGTTGTCTAAGGATTTTACGGCTTTGAGCGCCAAGAATCTTCAGCCGCCGGAGGATGCAGCTTGGCGAGAAGCCTGGAGGGTGACGGAGGGTTTGATTGTGACGATGCGGAATGAAGTCGTGCAAAAAAAGGCGGATTTCTTGGTTGTGACGATCGGCGATCCGATGCAAGTTGGACGGGATGTCAAGATCCGCAAAGATTTTATGACACAAAACAACATTCAGGATTTGTTTTATCCTAATAGGCGGGTGGAAAAATTGGGCGAGCGCGAAGGTTTTCGGGTACTAAATTTAGCCGAACAGTTTCAAGGTTATACTGAAAAATATCAAGTTTGCGCCCACGGTTTTGAAAATTCTGTACCCTGTGGGGGACACTGGAATGAACTCGGACATCGGCTGGCCAGTATCCTGATTAACCGAAATTTGTGCGAAAATTTGAAGCAGTCTCAAGTCCCGAAAAAACAACCGTAATCAGTCAAATTTCATGAAAGATTCAACTGCGCTCCAAAAAAGCAAAAACACATTAATCTTAATCGCTGTTAATTTGGCGATCGCCTTTATCTGTCTGGAAGCTTTATCGCTCGCTTTTTATTTTATCAACCAAAAGCAGTTTTTTTATACCAGAACCCAAGCCAAAGAAAAAGTAGTAGAAGATATTGAACGACTCGGAATTAGACTAGATGAATCAATCGTAGAAAGACTGCACCCGTTTTTTGGCTACGTGCTCAAACAAGGTGCTTTTACCAATGAAAGATTAAAGCTAAAAGTCAACAAACACGGCTTTTTTTCACTGTACGAATATCCGTTTATTAAAACAAATAAAAAACAATTTATTATCGGAGTTTTTGGCGGTTCAGTTGCCAACAACTTTGCATTAGATGAATATATAAATCAACTACTGTCTAAAAAATTGCAGAGTTATCCAGAATTTGCCGATCGCGAAATTGTAATTTTAAATTTTGGCAACGGCGGCTACAAACAGCCCCAACAATTACTAATTTTAAACTACTTTTTGGCTTTGGGTCAAGAGTTAGATTTAGTCATCAATATTGACGGTTTTAACGAAGTAGCACTGTCAAATTTAAATAACAAAGCCCGAGTAGAAATAGGAATTCCCAGCGTTCAGCACATACAGCCGTTAACAAGCTTAGCAAGCAATGTGTCGCCGGAGGTGATGAGTGCGATCGTCCAAATTAACGACAACAAAAAACAATTGAAAGCAGGTATTGACAAATTGCAAACTTGTCAAATTGCTTTGTGTCACGCCGTTACCTCGCTGAGTGTCAAACAATCAGTCAACAATTACCAGCAAGCCATTGTCAAGTACGACGCCCAAGTCAAACAGTCTAATCCAGACACAGCAAATAGCGGTATAGTATACATTCCGAAGGCTGACTCTGTTTTGCCCGATCGCGCTGCTTTTGACAAAATGGCATCGCTGTGGTACGAATCCTCGATCGCGATGAATCAAATCTTATCAAGTAGAAATATCCCCTATTTTCACTTTATCCAGCCCAACCAGTATTATCCCACTAAGCGATCGTTTACCGCCAAGGAAAAAGAAATCGCGATTAACAAAGAGAGTCCTTACATTGAAGGGGTAAAAAAAGGTTATCCGGTGCTTTTGTCAAAAGTCGATGATTTGCGAAAAGCTGGGGTTAATGTTTTTAGCGCCGTGAATATTTTGGACAATACAAAAGAGACGGTTTACAAAGATGCCTGCTGTCACTATAATTCAGTGGGAGAAGAAGTATTGGCAAACTATATTTCTAGTTCCATTATTAAAGTAGTAAGAAAGTCTAAATAGATATTCATGAAAGATTTTAAGTTGGTTAACAAAACCCAAGAAACCCTAAAACTTGCTTTGATTAACTTCGCACTTTTACTGGTTTTCCTAGAACTCGGTTCCCTGGGATGGTATTTTGTCAAGCACAAGCAAATTTTTTATACTAGAGAAAAGCGAGAAGATAAATCGGCTTTAGGAATTAATTTAGAAGGAGTGCGACTGAATCAGTCTATTGTCGAAAGGTTTCATCCTTTCTTTGGGTTTATTCAAAATCCCAGCCCTGATTTTCGGCCTGGTTTTAAGGTGAATAACTATGGATTTATCTCTCCTTACGATTACCCGTTTAAAAAATTCAAGAAGAATCAATTTGTCATCGGAATTTTTGGCGGT
Source organism: Cyanobacteria bacterium OTE_58_metabat_593 (assembly GCA_031372825.1). Lineage (GTDB taxonomy): Bacteria > Cyanobacteriota > Cyanobacteriia > Cyanobacteriales > Microcoleaceae > Microcoleus. The sequence goes on from JANMLZ010000095.1 coordinate 26,137, forward strand.
TCCGTGGCTTCCGATTTTTCAATTTTTCAAATTCAAAATAAAATTTTACCTCAATATCTCAAACAGGTTCCGGGTTTTCAAGATAAAGAGTTTGTAATTTTATCTTTTGCTACCGGAGGCTACAAACAGCCGCAACAGTTATTAATTTTAAACTATTTTTTAGCTTTGGGTCAAGAACTGGATCTAGTCGTAAATATAGATGGTTTTAATGAAGTAGCACTTTCTAATTTAAACAATAAAAATCAGATTAATCTGGCGATGCCAAGTATTCAGCATATTTCGCCGCTGACTAGCTTAGCGAATAATAGTCTTTCGATCAAGGCTATGCAAGCAACTATTAGAATTAAACAAAATAAAGCTAGGATTAATGAGGGTTTGGAAAGTTTGCAACACTGTTCTTTAGCTGCGTGCGATGCTTTGACTTCTGTTTACGTTCAAAATTTAGTCAACAATTATCGCAAAGATATAATTTCATTTGAAAAAGAACGCAGCAAAAAGCAAAAGGATGAGGAAAGTGTGATTTTTATTAATAAAAATAAGTCGATTTTAGAGGATTCAGCAGCTTTTGAACAAATGGCATGGAATTGGGCAAAAAGTTCAATTTTTATGCACAAGGTTTTGTCTGCTAGCAATGTGCCTTATTTTCACGTTCTTCAACCGAATCAATATTATCAGACGAAAAGGGTGTTTGGTGAAGCTGAGAAGCGAATTGCTTTTAACAAGGAGACTCCTTATGCTAAAGCTGTGGAACTTGGATATCCGGCTATTTTGGGTAAATTTCCTAATTTACAAAAAAATAATATCAATATTTTGAATGGGGTTAAGGTGTTTGATAAGACAAAAAATGCTGTTTATGTAGATAGTTGTTGCCATTACAATAAAGCTGGAGAGGTAATTTTTAGCAATTATGTGGGTAGTTCTATTCTGGAATCTTTGCGGAAGGATGAGGCTAGGAATAAAAAGAAGTAGATATCAATAAATAGATATCAATTCCGGCTGTGCCGGAATAATATAGAGGAGACGGCAGTGCCGTGTCCCTACCCCGATCAATTGTAGGGAAACGGCACTGCCGTCTCCTGATTTCTGAGTGGGAATTTTAGTTTTTCGGTTTGCTTGTGGATTTATCGCCCGCTGAGTCGATCGGCATTACCAAGATTTTATCAACTCGGTTCCCATCCATATCGACTACTTCGACGCGCAAACCCTCCCACTCAAAATGATCTGCCGCTGCCGGAATTTTGCCCAAATGTGTAATCACAAAACCGCCCATTGTGTGGTAACTTCCTTTGTTTTCTGATGAGATTTCTTCGATTCCAAACAACTCCAGAAAATCTTCTACTGGTAGCATTCCGTCTAATAGCCAAGAACCATCTTCGCGTTGCACGGCTTGCGGATCTTCGGCATCTTCTATTGAGGGAAAATCGCCAACGAGTTCGACTAAGATGTCGTTGACTGTAACTAATCCTTGAATTACGCCATATTCGTCTACTACCAAGGCAAGTTGATTGCTAGATTGCTTGAAAAGCTCTAATACTTTTAAACCTCGCGTGCTTTCCGGCACAAATAAAGGCCTGCGTAAAGAAGCGCTTAAATCGAACGGTTGACCTGTTAAATTCCTCGACAGCATATCTGTAACGTGGACTAAACCGATAACGTTGTCGAGCCCGCCCTGACAAACCGGAAACCGGGAATGACCGCTGCCAAGCATTTTTTGGCGGTTTTCTTCAACTGAATCGTCGAGATCGAGCCAGGTGAGATCTGGGCGGGGGGTCATTAAGGCGCTGACTCGCCGATCGCCTAAACGAAAGACTCTTTCTACCATGTCTTGTTCGGCTTCTTCAAAGGTTCCGGCCTCGGTTCCTTGCTCGATTAAAACTTTAATTTCTTCCTCTGTAACTTGCGGTTCTGTGGAAGGCACAATCCTCATCATCCGCAAGATTAAGTCAGTGGAATGACTTAAAACATAAACGGCAGGAGCGCCAATTTTTGAGAGCATTCGCATGGGAATGGCGACACTAGAGGCGATCGGCTCAGGGTTGTTGAGGGCGAGCCGCTTCGGCACGAGTTCGCCGATAATTATGGTGAGATAAGTTATGGTTAAAATTGCGATGACTGAGCCGATCGGCTTAGAGTATGGTTCCAAAGCCGGAATTAGCCGCAACAAAGGCTCTACTCTTTTAGCAATGGTCGTTTCTCCGAAAGCCCCGGACAGGATAGCCAGCAGGGTAATCCCGATTTGAACTGTCGGCAAGAACTGATTTGGGGCATTAGCCAGATCCAAAGCTACACGGGCATTGATCGAACCCTGGTTTGCCATCTGTTGCAGTCTCACCTTCCGTACTGAGATGATGGCCATCTCTGACATCACAAACACGCCATTGAGGAAAACCAGCAGGAGAACAATCAGAATATCGGTACTTGGAGACATTTCTAAAATTATTCGGTAGTAACGGCGAGGCGCTCTTCCTGGTTAAAGGAGAAGCTTGCAAACAGAGAATCTCGATCGCAAAATTGAAATTGTTGTCGAGTATGTCCCTAGATTAACGGAACAAGCTCGCTGCGATCGTAGGTTCGAGACATTTAGATCAGGCCCAAGAGCAGAAATCTACCCCCAGGGGAGTGGAACTGACAAGAGCCGTTAGCGCAGCCCTCGAAGAGGATCGCCACAATAATTGATGTTTGTCGTACAATCGAACTTAGTAGGCAGCAGGGAAGAGCCTTCGCCCATCGGGGATAAAAAATTAACCGCCCATGACTTTCTCTTCGATAATTCGTATCCTGGGGCGATCGCCCCTAGCAACAGAACTTCTCAACAAGCTCAAACGGCATCACTGCGTCCAACTCAACGGCATCGCCCGTTTGCCCAAAGGATTAGTAGCTTCCGCCCTCGCCCAGCAAGAAGGGCGAAACCTATTAGTCGTGACAGCAACTCTGGAAGAAGCCGGCCGCTGGGTGGCCTCTTTAGAAGCGATGGGCTGGCAAACTGTACATTTTTATCCGACTTCGGAAGCTTCGCCCTACGAGCTATCTTACTCCGACGAGAACGAAATGACTTGGGGACAAATGCAGGTGCTGGCGGATTTGGTGGACAAGGAAGAAACAAGCGCCGCTGTGTCTAAGCCGATCGCGATTGTAGCGACAGAAAGAGCTCTCCAGCCTCACTTGCCGCCTAGAAGTGCCTTTGAACCCTACTGTCTGACACTGAATCGAGGCGCGGTTCAAGACTCAAAGATACTTGACCGCCAACTTGTCTCAATGGGGTACGATCGGGTGACTCTGGTCGAAACAGAGGGCCAGTGGAGTCGCCGAGGCGATATTGTCGATGTGTTTCCGGTGGCGGCAGAGTTGCCGGTGCGACTGGAATGGTTCGGAGATAATTTGGACCAAATTCGGGAGTTTGACCCGTCTTCGCAACGATCGCTCGATAAGGTCGATCGGCTAGTTTTAACTCCCACTAACTTTAACTCAATTATTAAAGCGGTTTTAGCGGAAAAAAATCTTGACGAAATCAAAGGTATAGATCCTCTCGATCCCGAAAAAGCAGCAGAAAGATTTGTCCACAGGCTGTTAGGTTTGGCTTTTGACAAACCTGCGTCTTTGTTGGATTATTTGCCCGAAAACACTTTAGTTGTAGTTGACGAACCGGATGGGTGCGAAGGTCACAGCAACCGCTGGTTTGAGAATGCACAGGAACAGTGGGAAAATTGCGACGGGCGATCGGAAGTTGCCAATGGCGAAACCGAAAGCTTACCAATTGCTAATTTGAAGGTTCCGAAAATTCACCGCAGTTTTGCTGAATCGATGGCAGATGTCGCAGCTTTCGATCGGTTGGAACTTTCGGAATTAGGATTGGATGCAACTACCCAAAAATTAGATAATTCGCCTGCGATTAATTTGGCTTCTCGTCCTGTGCCCGTAATGCCTCACCAATTCGCGAAGCTGTCTCAAATGCTCAGGGAAGAGCGCGATCGAGGTTTTACGGTGTTTCTGGTTTCGGCTCAACCCAGTCGATCGGTCTCTCTACTCTCAGAACACGACTGTCCGGCTCAGTTTGTGGTGAATCCGAGGGATTTTTTGGCGATCGACAAATTGCAGTTACAGCATATCCCTGTGGCTTTGAAATACAGCGGGCTGGCAGAATTGGAAGGGTTTATTCTGCCGACTTTTCGGATAGTTCTAATTACCGATCGGGAATTTTACGGCCAGCATTCCCTAGCGACTTTTAGCTACGTCCGCAAACGGCGTCGCGCTGCGAGCAAAAAAGTTGACCCGAACAAGCTGAGTCCGGGCGATTATGTGGTTCACCGCCAGCACGGAGTTGGCAAGTTTCTCAAGTTGGAACGCTTGACGATCGATCGGGAAACTCGCGAATATTTGGTACTGCAATACGCTGACGGCACTCTCAGGGTGGCGGCCGACCAGTTGGGCGCTTTGTCAAGATTTCGGACTGTTGCCGATCAGGCCCCGGTTCTCAACAAGCTGACTGGTCAAACTTGGGAAAAAACTAAAACAAAGGTTCGCAAAGCTGTTAAGAAATTAGCCGTAGATTTGCTGAATCTTTATGCTAAAAGAGCTAAGCAACAGGGTTACGCTTTTCCGCCTGATATGCCTTGGCAACAAGAATTAGAGGATTCTTTTCCCTATCAACCAACGCCGGATCAGTTGAAGGCAACTCAGGATGTGAAACGTGACATGGAGGGCGATCGACCAATGGATCGCCTAATCTGTGGCGATGTCGGTTTTGGCAAGACAGAAGTCGCTCTGAGAGCTATCTTTAAGGCAGTTACAGCGGGCAAGCAGGTGGCTTTGCTCGCACCGACGACAATTTTGACCCAACAGCACTATCACACGCTCTCGGAGCGATTTTCCCCCTATCCGATCGAAGTTGGATTGCTGAATCGCTTTCGCACTGAAACCGAGCGCCGGGAGATTCATAAACGCTTGGCAACTGGGGAGTTAGACGTGATTGTCGGTACTCAATCTGTTTTGAGCAAAGCGATTAAATTTAAGGATTTGGGCTTGCTAGTGGTGGACGAAGAACAGCGATTTGGAGTCAAGCAAAAGGAAGCGATTAAAGCTCTGAAAACCGAAGTAGATGTGCTGACTCTCACCGCGACGCCGATTCCCCGCACTTTGTATATGTCGCTGTCGGGGATTCGGGAGATGAGTTTGATTGCGACTCCGCCACCGAGTCGGCGCCCGATTCAGACGCATTTATCCCCCTACAATTTGGAATCAGTGCGGACGGCAATTCGTCAAGAATTGGACAGGGGCGGCCAGGTGTTTTATGTAGTGCCGCGGATTGAAGGAATTGATGAGTTGGCGGATCAGTTGCAGCTTATGGTTCCAGGGGCGAGAATTGCGATCGCCCACGGCCAAATGGAGGCTTCGGAATTAGAATCGATCATGCTGACTTTCAGCGCGGCGGAGTTCGATATTTTGGTGTGCACGACGATTATTGAGTCGGGCTTGGATATTCCGCGAGTCAATACAATTTTGATTGAAGACGCGCAAAAATTCGGTTTGGGCCAACTGTACCAGTTGCGGGGACGAGTGGGACGTGCAGGGATTCAAGCTCACGCTTGGCTGTTTTATCCCAAACAAAACCAACTGTCGGATGCTGCAAGGCAGAGGTTGCGGGCGATTCAAGAGTTCGCGCAGTTGGGTTCGGGCTATCAGTTGGCTGTCCGAGATATGGAAATTCGCGGTTCGGGTGATGTTTTGGGTACCGAACAGTCTGGTCAAATGGAGGCGATCGGCTTCGATTTGTATGCTGAAATGTTAGAGGAGGCTATTAACGAAATTAAGGGTCAAGAAATTCCCAAAGTTGAAGATGCTCAAATAGACTTAAGTTTGACGGCGTTTATTCCTGCTGATTACATCGCGGATTTGGATCAAAAGATGAGCGCTTACCGATCTGTGGCTTCTGCTAATACTCCCGAAGAGTTGCAGCAGATTCGGGCCGATTGGTGCGATCGCTACGGCCCGATTCCTCTTTCAGCCCAACAACTGATCCGCGTTGTCGAGCTCAAACAAATCGCTAAGCAAATCGGTTTTTCTCGCATTAAACCGGAAAATAAGCAGCACATTGTTATGGAAACGCCGATGGAGGAGCCTGCTTGGAACCTGCTAAAAGCTAATTTGCCAGAACACTTGCACTCTCGTTTTGTCTACAGCAAGGGGAAGGTTACTATTCGAGGTATGGCAGTTTTGACTGCCGAAAAGCAGTTGGATAATTTGATTGATTGGTTGGGTAAAATGCAGGGCGCTTTGCCGGAAGCAGATGTTTTATTTTAATAGTAAATTATATTTTCCTTCTTCCTGAATTTCCCCCCTTGGGGGGGGCAGGGGGGGGTTGACTTCTTCCTACTTCCTTCTTCCTGAATTTCCCCCCTTGGGGGGGCAGGGGGGGTTGACTTCTTCCTACTTCCTTCGGCTATAAAATCGTGAAAAAGTTAGTGTGTGTTTTTTTGGCGATCGCGCTAGTGCAAGGAGTGCCAATGGCGGTGCAAGCTCAACAAACAATTGACCCGATCGACCGGGTTGTGAGTGCAGGATTAATGAATAAAGATGCCAGCGGCAATTTTAATGCTGATGGCATTATCAGCCGCGCCGATTTGGCGGTAATTTTAGTGAAAACTTTTGGTTTGGAACGACGCAAAACAGCTCAGAAACCGGATATAGAATTGCCGGACGTACCTAAGAGTTACTGGGCTTATAGTGCGATTCAAACTGCTGTGAAAACGGGAACGATGAGTGGATATCGCAACGGACTGTTTTTCCCAAATCAAAGGGTGACTCGCGCTGAGGCTTTGGCGATTTTTGCTCAAGCTTACGGGGTTTTTCAGTTTCCCGAAGCTACCATTGCCGAGATTTTAGCTAAGTATTCAGATGCAGGCGAAATCCCTGATTGGGCTAGAAAATCTATAGCTACTTCACTTTATGAAGGGTTTGTTAATATTGAACTTGCAACTAACAAGATTTATCCTTTGAAGCCGATGACTCGCGGGGATATTGCTTACGCTTTGAGCAAGTATTTGGAGCGGCAGGTAAGGCCAACTTCTTTGCCTATCCCGAACGATCAGCCCCCTAATCGGGGCATGGGAAGGTGAATATGGGTAATTGGGAATTGGGAATGGGTAATTGGGAAATTGGGAATTGGGAATTAATCTTCTTCCTGAATTTCCCCCCTTGGGGGCAGGGCTGTTTCATTCTCAGACAAATCATTGTTTTGTAGGGGTAGTGCCCCCGTGCCTACCCTCCCCATCCACGATTTTGCAAGTGTTTCAGAGATTGGGGCGAGCACTGTTGGCATCGCCCCTACAAGATAATGAAACAGCCCTGCCCCTTGGGGGGGGGGCAGGGGGGGTTGACTTCTTCCTTCTTCCTTAAAAAGCCATCGCCCCCCATGCAAAATCCCGGAGCATTGGTGACTGTAAAAGCAGCCATCAAACCCCCAGGATTTCAAATTTTCCTCTTTAACCGAGGTTCAGATTATCACTTCGCTGTCAACTGTCAACTGTCAACTGTCAACTGTTTAACCGAGGTTAAGATTGTCACCCGCAAGCCTTAACTTACTCAGCAGTAGCCAATTCGGTACTAGCAGCACCACGCTTGCGCGTTAGGGTATTGAAAAGCATCTGACCAACAGCTTTAATCAAATTACCTTCTAATTCCATAAACATCTTCATGTTCATGCCAAAAGCTGCATTAGCTTCGTCCACAATTCGCTCTGCTGTGGCTTCGTCGATCGGCAATTCGTTCATTGCTTGACGGTAGTTAGTCTTGAACTCTTTTTCATCAGGAATATCGGCGAACTCATAGAAAGCAGTACCTTCTCCATCGGTAAGATTCATTCCCCGTTGGGCAATTCCCTTCAGGATTTGTCCACCGGACAAATCGCCGAGATAACGAGTGTAAGAATGAGCAACTAACAGTTCCGGTTCTGATGCGGAAATTTCGTGAATGCGCTTAATATAAGCTTTGGCTGAGGCTGACGGAGCTACTTGTTCGCGCCAGTTTGCCCCGTGATAGTACAACAAATCTTGTTCTAAGCTTTGCTTCCGATTCAACTGGGAAAAGTAAATTTTTGAAACGATCGGATGCTGCTTTTGACGTTCCATTTCCTCTTCCATTGCCGAATAGACAAAGTAGAGGTTTGCCACTAACTTCCGGTAAGAAGTTTTTTCTACAACGCCTTTTAAAAAGCACTTGACAAAACCGACATTTTCTGCCATTGAGTGAGATTTTTTGGTTCCCTCACGCAATTTGGTCGCTAAATTGATGCTCATACTATATTGTCCAACCTTCTATTTTTGTGGTAGTTGATGGATGCGCCAAAAATCTAAAAATTACCTAAGCATTTACCTTAGATCGATTTGATGAGAGATTGTATTAATTTTTATAACAAAAGTTGGCAGTAGTCAGTTGGCAGCAGTCAGCAGTCAGTAGTTGGCAGTAGTCATCAGCCACTAACTAATGACTAATGATATCAAATCCGGTTGCATCGGAATTAATATTACCTGAAATCAGGACACGGCAGTGCCGTTTCCCTACAATTAATGACGGTAGGTAAACGGCACTGCCGTGTCCTCGCTTATCACCTGACGGCGCAGCCGGAATTGATATGACTCGCCAGCAAACAACTGTCAACAGTCAACAGTCAACAGTCAACAGTCAACAGTCAACTAACTTAGATGTCTAAATCAAGCATATTGAGTTTGGGGCCGTAGGTTTCGATAAATTCGCGGCGGGGAGCGACTCGATCGCCCATTAAGATAGTAAAGATGCGATCGGCTTCAGCAGCATCGTCAATTTCCACCCGTTTCAAAGTCCGAGTTTCCGGGTTCATCGTGGTATCCCACAACTGTGTCGGCATCATTTCGCCCAAACCTTTGAACCGCTGGACGGTATAGTTAGCATTCGCCGGAAATTCATTGCGGATCAGAGCATTCCTTTCGCGTTCGCTGTAACAGTAGTAATGATTGCGTCCCCGTTCCACTTTATAGAGAGGAGGACACGCAATATAGATGTAACCTTGTTCCACAAGTGCTCGCTGATAGCGGTAGAAGAAAGTGAGTAACAGCGTGCGGATGTGGGCTCCATCTACGTCAGCGTCAGTGTTGTGGGCGCACAAACCGCCAGTACCGCAGACAAAGTTTTCATCATCTTCGACGGAAAAATCATAAACGTAGTCGCCTACTAAGTCAATTTCCTCAGCCGAAATCACTTTCAATCCCATCAAATCATCGCTAATTGGCACGTAGTCCGATGATTTGCGGTTTGGTAGCGCCAGATGAGCTTCAACGCGATCGGCATTAGCGTGTCGTTGCCAAATTTGGCGACACAGTTCGAGCTGATTTTTGCTACAAATCGCGATCGAATAATAAGGATGTCGCGTTTGAATTTCCGCATCTACAGCATTAGATGGTTCGTGACGAGTTGGACTGGCAATAATTCCCAACTGTCCCAACAAGTAAAGCAACCCGTCCTTCAGTTTTGGAGAATTAGTTGTCAGCGATAAATGACTGCCGCCCGTTGTACCGTCACCGAGGAAATAGCCTTCTAGAAAAGCCATTTGCAGTTCTTCAGACAAGCTGAACAGAATATCTGGAAGTTGCTTCAAATGTGCCTGTTTGCCCAAACCCCAAGCTCGAATTAATCGCGCCGCTGCTACGCTGTGGAAGTAGAGTTTAATGCCGTCACTATCTGGGTCGTTATATTGACGAGGAGTTTCGTTAAACACCGACTCAATGGCAGCAATCATTTCAGGAATAAACCGCTCATCTTTTTTGCCTAAGTTAAGGCTAACTTGATGTTGGCTGAGAGTTCCCTCGGCTACATACCAGCCTAGAAACCACATCAATTCCCGATCGATCGGCAGATAGCGGGAAAACGCTTTGTTGCCGTGTGCTTGAGGTACAATTTGCACATCTTCGCCCAGTTGTGCTATCTCGCTGGCTGTGAAGTAATCGAAGGGCTTGTAACTGCTAACCTCGCGCCAACGGGCATTTTTGCTGGTATCATCTTGGGCAAGGAGATCGTCAATTTTTGACGGCAGGACTTCATAAACAACATTGTCACTGCTACCAATTGTCTCAATATAAGTCAAGAAGTGAGATAGTATTGGGCGACTGATGCCACGTTCCCACTGGCTAACTGTGACTGGCTGTCTCACTCCCACCGAAGCTGCAACTTGCTTTTGGGTAATGCCAACGGCTTCGCGCTGTGCGATTAGTTTCTCCCACGCTTCGCTATCTATTTGTACTCGCGGTTCACTCCATTGATCTGCTGGCTGAGAAACTTTTGCCAAGACACGCCCACTTGCAACTCGTCGCACATCCTCACCTTTGAGATAAAGTGCTTTGGTTAGCTCAGAACTATAGAAAGTTTCGAGCAAATCTATCCGTGTGGGACTCACTGCTGGGCGCGGTAAACGCCGGCTTGCAACTAGGAGATCCCCGGGCTTAACTTCGCTTCCTTTTTTGAGAATAACTTCGTTATTTTCAAAGACAAAGACGCTATGAGATGATGTCACTTTGATCGATCGATTGTAGCGAGTCGTTAGTTTATACATCGCTTCCTCATGTCCGTGACGAATCACAGCTTTCAAAGGGCGAAAACGTGTAGCATGAGTAGTTTGGTCGAAGGACATTACCTGATATTCAGCCGCAGCGCGGCGGCCTTCTACGCAGTCATCGATAAATCCACCAATGGTGACAAATTCGGTTCGTCCTGTATTGTCCATCACCAGTGTTGGTTCATCGCCTGCTACGCTCATGATCACGATATGGTGATACCGCAATTGTGCCGGATCGAATTCTTCGCCTTTAATCCCCAAACCCAACGCTGTAATTAACGATTGAATTTCGTTATTTTTGTAGATTTTGGCATCGTCGGTTTTCTCAATGTTGAGAATTTTACCGCGCAAAGGTAGGATGGCTTGGAATTGTCGATCGCGCCCTTGTTTTGCCGATCCGCCGGCGGAGTCCCCTTCCACGAGATAAATCTCAGATTTTGACGGGTCTCTGGAACTGCAATCTGCCAGTTTTCCGGGCAATGGAGACGATTCTAAGACCGATTTGCGGCGGACTAAATCGCGTGCACGACGGGCAGCTTCAGCAGCCTTAAAAGCTTGAATCGCCTTCTCTAAAATAAAGTCAGCTACCTGGGGGCGGAACTCCAGATATTCGGTCAATACTTCACCTACCAAGGAATCGACAATTCCTCGGACTTCGGTATTACCCAGTTTAGTTTTAGTTTGACCTTCAAATTCCGGATCTGGGACTTTGACCGAAATCACTGCTGTCAAACCTTCCCGGACGTTTTCGCCGGCGAGATTTGGTTCGTTTTCTTTGATTTTGTTGCGCTTGCGGGCGATCGAATTCATCGTCCGCGTCAACACCGCCTTCAAACCTTCTAAGTGCGTCCCACCGTCTATAGTCCGAATGTTGTTAGCAAAACCAAGAACATTGTCACTAAAAGCATCAACGCACCACTGCAAAGCCACTTCTATTTGGACGTTATTACGTTCGCCTTGCACATAAATAACTTCTTCGTGCAGAGGTTGTTTTTCACGGTTCATGTAGGCGATATATTCCTTGATTCCGCCCTCATAACAGTAAGTTTCGATGCGAGGTTCATCACTTTTGAGCAGTTCCAAACGGTGGTCGCCAAAGGTAATTCTCACGCCCGCATTCAAGTAACCCAATTCTCGCAAGCGCCCGGCGAGTATAGTGTAATCAAATTCAATGCCAGTGCTAAATATCTGAGTATCTGGCATGAAAGAAACTGAAGTACCGCTGCGATTGCCTTTGCTGGGTTTGGCATTAAGTTCGGTGACAGGATTGCCTCTTTCGTAGCGCTGTAAATGTTCTTTTTGGTCGCGCCAAACTGTCACTTCTACCCATTCCGACAGTGCGTTAACAACAGAAATACCTACACCGTGCAATCCTCCAGAAACCTTGTAGCCACCACCGCCAAATTTACCGCCGGCGTGGAGTACAGTCATTACTGTTTCTACTCCCGATTTGCCAGTTTTGGCAACGATGCCGGTGGGAATGCCCCGTCCGTCGTCTGTTACGGTAACGGAACCGTCGGCATTGATGTCAACCTCGATGTGGGTGCAGTGGCCAGCCAGCGCTTCATCGATCGAGTTGTCAACAACCTCGTAAACTAAATGGTGGAGTCCTCGCGGGCCGGTGGTACCGATGTACATCCCCGGTCGTTTGCGGACTGCTTCGAGACCTTCGAGAACCTGAATTTGGTCGGCGCTGTAGCTGCTGGTCATACAAAAATAGCTCCAATAATGAGGCCTGAAACCCCAAAAGCTTCTAAAATGGGAAAACTTCTAAAATTATAGCACAAAACCGTCAAATGGCGATGCTAGGGCTTTCTGAAGCGAAATTTATTGGGGGGACGGAGGGGAATAGTTTTGAGATGGGTTGGGTATTTTCGAGGCGTAGCGCCGTCAATCAGCGGAGGGAGAGAGGTTTCGGGGATTTGATGGCTTTGATCGGGAAATGAAAGATGCTTTTTAAATGTGCGACGGCTTATGTTTAGATTAATTACGATTTGTGGGGCGACGGCGACGGGGAAGTCGGGAGTGGCTTTGGCTTTGGCTTCGCGACTGCAATCTTCGATTCTGAGTGCGGACTCCCGTCAAGTGTACCGCGAATTTGACATCGGAACGGCAAAACCGACAAAGGTCGATCGCACTTGTGTACCGCATCACCTCATCGACATCTGCGATCCGACAGAGACTCTAACACTCGCAGAGTACCAGCAGCAAGCTCAAAAAATTATTGCTGATGTGGTGGATTCTCCTCTGTTGTTGGTGGGAGGGACTGGCTTGTATATCAAGTCTGTAGTCAAGGGTTTGAAAATTCCGAGAGTAGGGCCGATACCGGAATTACGATCGCAATTTGCAGAACTCGGGCAATCTCAATGTTACGCGATGTTGCAGCAAGTCGATCGAGCTGCCGCCGAGAAAATTCACCTCAATGATTCCGTCAGAACTTTCAGAGCACTGGAAGTATTTTATGTCACCGGGCGCTCTATTTCCGAACAGCAGGGCGAAAATCCCCCCAATTATCCTATTTTACAGATTGGGTTGGATTGTGATATTGACGTTTTAGTCGATCGCATCCAACAGCGTACCGAACAAATGTTAGAACGCGGTTGGCTGGCTGAAGTTGAATATTTGTGTGAAAAATATGGCTGCGACTTACCGCTGCTAAACACCCTGGGATACCAGGAAATGAAACAATATTTGGCGGGTGACATTAAGCTTGAAGAAGCGAAAGACTTAACAATTTTGCACACGCGGCAATTTGCGAAGCGTCAGCGGACATGGTTTCGAGCGTATCCTGAGATTGAATGGTTTGATGTTAGCACACCCGATTTGTGCGATCGGGTTTGGCGGAGGGTTGCAGAGTTTTGCGAACAATAAAGAGTTTTTTTACCGCAGAGGGCGCAGAGGACGCAGAGAAGGAGTAAGGAGAGATGTAAGTGTTAAGTTTGACTTAGCAAAATCTCTCTGATTCTTTGCCGAAACAAACGCACCGCCGCCCGCTGTCCGATGGTTCTGCTTTGTTCAATGAAACCCGGAATTTCGGCAACAGGTAAACATGGGAAGGCTAAACTGCGATCGGACATTTCATATTTCCCCTCTATCAGGTGATAAACTTGCAGAGATTGCCGCCGATATCTCCAAAGTTCAGGAACACCAAGAGCAGCATATAAGCCATCTTTATTAACAGAAGAATTCGTATAATCAGATTCAATTGCCAAATCGGGTGGCAAATCTTCTGGGAGGTTGATATCTCTGTTACCTCTGACTCTTGCTTCATTCTGAATGTAAAAGCAACTATCAGGTTCGACAGCGCGAGTTAAATCTTCCCGTTCCAGAGTCAGAGAACCAGCTTTCATCACTTCGATTTCTAGCTCATCTGCTGTAGCTTCAATAAAGCTTTCTATTAGTCCTTTCGGAACTTCATGTTCTAGAAGTGGCATTCTGATTTCCAATACTCCTCTATCGTAAGCAATTCTCCAAGCTCTATCGTCCCCAACATCTGCCAGCAATGCCTTAAAAGTTGACCAACTGACACCTTTTAAAATAACTCGGTTTTCTGGGGTAGTTTGCTGCTCGACGGGAGTTGATGTTGTTGTTACCATTTAACAATTCCTTGGTAGCTTCATCAATTTTTATAACAGAATACCTAGATCCCCGACTTCTTTAAGAAGTCGGGGATCTAACAACGATCGCTCAACTGTACAAATTCGCAACATATTCGCCGTAACCGTTATAAGGTAAAGTCGGGCGAGTTTCCCACGACCAACTGTTACCCGGGCCGACTACCCGTTCGCTGGCTTGCGACCATCGGGGGTGTGGTTTGTCGGGTTCGACATTTGCTTCAAAAGCGTATTCGTTGGCGCCGATTGTATTCCAAAAAGTGGCGGGCTGTTTTTCAACAAATTCAATTTTGACGATCGACTTTGCGCCCTTAAAACCATATTTCCACGGAATCACTTGTCGCAGAGGTGCACCATTTTGTTTTGGTAGCTTGCGGCCGTACAAGCCTGTAGCAAAAAATGCTAAATCATTGGCCATTTCCTCAATCCGCATTCCTTCGGTATAAGGCCAAGGGTAAAATTGCGACATCAAACCGGGGCCAGGAGTAATTTTGGAGTCATAAAATGAGGTAAAGCGAACGAATTTAGCGTTCGATTTGGGTTCAACATCAGCCATCAGTAATTTCATGGGAAATCCCACCCAAGGAACTACCATCGACCACGCTTCTACGCAGCGAAATCGATATACTCGTTCTTCGATGGGAAATTTTTTGTTGAGGTCATCAATATCATAAGTGCGGGGATTTTTTACTAAACCTCCTACTTCTACTTTCCAGTTTTCGGTTGGTAAAGCTTGAGCGGCTTCCCAAATAGATTTTGTGCCGCCATATTCGTAAAAATTGTTATATTTTGTAGCTAGGGCTTCGTCGGTAATTGCCCGATCGACTTTCGCAAAGTCAGGATTCCGGGTCAATCCCGAATATGCTTCGGTTGAGCTTCGATCCAAAGCATTTTTTGAGCTAGCATTGCTTTTGCAGCCGCTCAGCGACAGCACCGAAGCAGTCACGCCAGCACCGATTAAATTTGTCATGAAACGGCGGCGATTGACAAAAGCTGTTTCTGAGGTAATTTGTGGATCGAGGATTTCCCAAGATTTGGGGACGCGAATTAATGGCATAAGTAATAGTTAAAAAAATGATTGTTGACTGTTGACTGTTAACTGTTAACTGTTAACTGTTGACTGTTGACTGTTGACTGGGAGTCTAAGAACAGAAAATTGCGCTTATATTTGGTAACGTGACTCGAATTTTTGACACTCCCCGGCGTGAACGCGCGGGGATTCTTTGTTCTACGAGCCGACTTGCAATGACAGGATTTCTCCAACCAAAGTAGAGGTCAATTCTCCCAAAGCGTTACTTGCATTTAATGCAAGGGTTCCGGTATGCCCTACCGTACCCAATCCTCGACTCAGGATATTTCTAGCTGCGTTTTCATCTCTATCCATCACACAACCACATTGACAAACATGAGTTCTTGTGGATAGCGTTTTCTTGACAAGTTTATCGCAACTAGAGCATTCTTGGCTTGTATATGCTGGGTTGACAGCAACCGTTACCCTTTCAAATACTTTTCCAAAGTATTCAATCCAGAACCGGAACTGATACCAAGATGCGTCATTAATTGACTTAGCTAGGCAATGATTTTTCACCATGTTTTTAATCCTCAAGTCTTCATAAGCGATCAAGTCGTTTGACTGAACTACGCACCGTGCAAGTTTGATTGCATGGTCTTTGCGCTGCCTACTTATTTTGAGATGGTGTTTACCTAAAATATGTCTAGCTTTGCCTCTATTCTTTGAACTTTTTACCTTTTTGGATATTCGACGTTGACACCGCTTCAGAACTTTTTCACCTTGACGGAGAAACTTGGGATTTTCAACCATTACTCCGTTTGAATCGGTGTAATATTCCTTTAACCCAACGTCTAAGCCAATGATATTCCCAGAGGATTTTATGTTTTCTTTTCTGTCAGCATCAATGCAAAATTGAACGTATACACCGTCTGCACGTTTTACCAATCGAACCCGTTTTATTTGGCTAATTTGGTAAAAGTGTAAATCGCGTGTTCCTTTTAGCTTTAATTTCCCAATTCCTTTCTTGTCGGTAAATTTGATTGACTTTCGATCATCAGCCAATTTCCATCCAGTTGATTTATACTCAACAGAGCGACAATCTTTCTGAAATTGTGGATATCCCTTTTTGCCAGGAGTTCCCTTTTTACAATTATCATAGAATCGGGAGATAGCAGACCAAGTTCTTTCGGCGCTGGCTTGTCTAGCTTGAGAGTTGAGTTCCGAGGCAAAGGGAAATGATGCAGCCAGTACCGCACAGTATTTGTTCAAATCGTACTTGTCCACTTTCTTGTTGTCTATCCAATAGCGTAAACAGCTATTTCTGACAAATTGGGCCGTGCGAATTGCTTCATCTACTGCTGTGAACTGAGTTGATTTTCCGTAAGTCTTGAACTCAAAAACTAGCATTGGCTTACCTCCTACTTTAGCCTAGCATATTTGGCAAAAGATATCTCGCCGATGCTCCAAAGTTTTACAATTAAAGCCGTCCTATAAGGACGGGGTTTTCAACCCAGTTTTCTGATAATTTCGATGCTACCGGAAACGATTATTAGTAGTTAGTTTGGCGATTTTGCCTAGTTTTCTATTTTTCTGTTGCTCGATTTGAGATTTTAGATTGACTCCATAGAACAGAGGAACGTGGATTTTAGGCAATGCTTCGCGATTGCTTTACTTCGGTGCGATCGCAAGAAAGTATCCGCAATGACAGTATAGCTTAATTCGCTGACAGGGAATTGAGCCGATCGACCTATTAAACCTCGCTCGCAGGAAAGTCAGCAATAATTTATGTGCGATCGACCGCAGCGATTGTGTTCAAAATCTGGGAAACAATTATGATAGAGCAAACCTTGCAACGATCTAATTTGTCCATAGGAAGCGGCACGCACCGCCCCGCTTTCCTCCCCCACCAGCCAAAAGTATGATGGGGGTATCCAGCGGAAAAACAGATGAGTTACTGCATCAATTCCCATTGTCAGAATCCCCAAAATCTCGATCGCGCGACAGTCTGCAAAAATTGCGAGTCGAATTTGCTGCTCAAAGGACGCTACCGAGTCTTTCACACCCTCGGTCAAAGTCTCGGTTGCCGCACCTTCTTAGCAGTCGATGAAGACCAACCTTCAGCGCCCCGCTGTGTCATTCAACAATTCTGCGGGCCCACAGCAGTCACCGACGGTAGCACACAGCTCAACCGGACATTTCGCGGCTCCGTCTCAGTCCTCGACGAGTTGGGGAAACATCCGCAAATACCGAAACTGCTGGCATCTTTTGAAGTCGAAGGCTGCCAGTATTTAGTGCAAGAATACATCGAAGGCCACAATTTAGCCGATCGACTTTCCGAAAAAGGTGTTCTTAAAGAAATTCAAATTTGGTATCTGCTGAGCGAATTATTGCCTGTCTTGCAACTTGTTCACGACAATCAACTAATTCATCAAGATATCAAACCGTCCAACATTATTCACCGCAAAACTCCCCAAACTGCCGCAGCTTTGGCCCAGAAAGAGCATCTGCATCCTTGGGACGATCGATCAGGACTCGTTTTAGTCGATTTCGGCGCGGCAATTCCTGCCAACAGCGGGCCGCTCAAAACAAAAACAGTGACTGGTTCTGCCGAATATGCGGCCCCGGAACAAATTAAAGGCAAAGCGATTAAGAGCAGTGACATCTACAGTTTAGGAGTGACTTGCATTCACTTGTTAACGGGAATGTCGCCCTTTGATTTGTTTGACATCAAAGCCGACAGTTGGGCCTGGCGGCATTATTTGAAAGTACCAGTTTCGGCGCGGCTCGGTCGCATCCTGGATCAAATGGTGCAGCGAGAACCATCAAAACGGTATCGATCGATCGAAGCAATTCTCAAAGACATGAAATATGGCCCGACACCGATAGACGCGATCGCTAGCAAACCCCAGTGGACTTTAGCGATGTGGGGAGGAGCGGCGGTTGCTCTGTTGTCGGTAGTGCTGGGTTCTCATTTGCCATCTCCTGCACCGCAGGCTTTCACTTCTGGCGAGCCTGCTTCTAACATTCCCGAAATTCGGTTCAATCCGCCCCCCATGCAGGATTTCAGCGGTCAGGCATCGCAGTCAGGGCCCGCAGTGCGGACTCTGGCAGAACAAGACAAAAACCCGGTTTGGGCCGTAGCAGTCACTCCCAACGGCCGCGTCATAGTCAGCGGAAATAATGACGGGACAATTCACCTGTTGCACAAGCGTCACGGCAAAGTTCTCAAGGTTCTAGGCGGACATTTGGGGCCCGTGTGGTCAGTGGCTGTCAGTCGCGACGGCAGGACGATCGCCAGTGGTGGCGCTGACGGTACGATTAAATTGTGGAATCTGTATTCTGGCAAGTTAATTCGGACTTTGGACGGACACCAAGACGGCGTGTTTTCGGTGGTTTTAAGTCCAGACGGCCAGACCCTGGCCAGTGTCGGTAAAGACAAAACTTTGAAGTTGTGGCAAGTCGAAGGCGGAGTTGAGTTAGAAACTTTTAAAGGGCTTTCTGACGAAGTACAGTCAGTCGCTTTCAGTCCCGACAAAGAAACTCTGGCTACTGGCAAGAGTGACGGTACTGTCAAACTTTGGAACTGCCAGACTGGGCAATTGAAACAGACTCTCATCGGTCATTCTGAGGCGGTTTGGACTCTGGCTATCAGCCCAGACGGTCAAACTCTCGCCAGTGGCAGTTGGGACAAGACGGTGAAGCTTTGGGATATCAGCAATAATATCAAGACTAATACTGAGTTCCAAGAGTCCAAGGCTTCTCTGTTGGGGACTTTTCCAGATTCTGCCAATGAAATTGAGTCTCCTAATGTGATTGGACAAATCAACCCTAACAATGAATCTGGGCAGCCCAGCGGTTCTCTGTTGCGAACTCTGACGGGTCATTCCGATAAGGTTAAGTCCTTGGCTTTCAGTCCCGATGGGGCAAGGTTGGCCAGCGCGGACTTGAGCGGAACTATCAAGCTGTGGCAGACGAATACTGGTGAAATAGAGGGAACGCTTAAGGGTCATTCGACTTGGGTGGAATTGGCTTTTAATCCTGAAGACAAAACTTTGGTTAGTGGGAGTTTTGACGACACGATTAAGGTGTGGCGTTTGTCTCCTTGATTTTACGGCGCTAAGATATCAATTCTGGCTGTGCCGGAATGATCTAGATGAAACTGCACGTGCCGTGTCCTTACCTCGATCGATTGTAGGGACACGGCACTGCCGTGTCCTGATTTCGGGTAAGATTAATTCCGATGCTACGGGATTTGATATGACACAATCCGTTGCCAAACTTTCTTCTCCGATATGACCATAAATTCCGAGTTAGCCTCGCAGCATTTAGAAACGGGCGATCGCCTGCAACAACCTGGTAAATTTGAGGAGGCGATCGCACTTAACAAGATTGCCGAAGTTTATTATGCTCAACAGAAATATGTAGAGGCGATCGCCCAGTGCTACCAAACACTCCGCCACCAACCAGATTTTGCCCCCGTCTACAAAACCCTAGGCAATATCCTGCAAGCCCAGGGCAAAACAGACGCAGCGATACGTGCCTACTCAAAGGCGATCGAATTCGACCCTAACTTTGTCGAAGCCTATGTTAATTTGGGCAGTATGTTTTATAAACAAGGACGGCTAGATGATTCTATAAATCACTACCAAAAAGCGATTGCTATTCAACCATATTTAGCCGCCGCTTATTGGAATTTAGGCAAAGTTTTGGAACAGCAAGGGCGAATCAATGAAGGTTTATTTTATCAAGAAAAAGCTCTAGATTTACAGCCGGAGTTAGAAACAGTTCAGTAAAAAAATAACACTGATAGTATTAATAATATGGATTCAATAGAAAAAACTCAAGATCAGCAGCATCCGCAATATCGGCGCGATCGCACTACAGTCAATACTTTATTAGCCGGAGAAACAACCGACCACAATTTATCAGAATTAGCAAGATTAATAATTCGGTACCGAGGCTTTCCCGGCGCTAGAGATATCCAAGCAGACTTAAAAAAAGTCCTACAACAATGGAATCATACCGAAGAAACACTTTACGAACAAACCCGCAAAATTCATGCCAAAGGTGAAGTTTACAGGAAACAAAAAAGCGACCAAGAAGATTGGGCTTAATACCAAAGCCGAAATCAGGACACGGCAGTGCCGTTTCCCTACAATTAATCGCGGTAGGGAAACGGCACTGCCGTGTCCTCTATATTATTCCGGTGCAACCGTAATTGATATCAACCGTCAACAGTCAACCGTCAACAGTCAACCGTTAACTGTTAACTATCTTTAAACCATCTCCGGCGAAACCTGCATGGCCGGCTGTGGCTGGAATTGGAACAGCGAATAAACCACATTCCGGCGAATATCCGTCATCATGTCCAAAAACAGCTCGTAACCTTCAGTTTTGTACTCGATTAACGGGTCTTTTTGTCCATAACCGCGCAATCCGACAGACTCGCGCAAAGCATCCATTTGCTGCAAATGTTCCCGCCACAAAGTATCAATTTGCTGCAAAATAAAGAACCGCTCAGCATCGCGCATCAATTCAGCTCGGATTGCATTAACTTCCGCTTCCTTCATGTCGTAAGCATTGCGGACTTGTTCGTGGAGGAAAGTTTTAATTTCCTCAACAGACAAATCTTCAAGCTGATCCGGAGTCATGTCAGCTAACAGATAAACAAATTCCTTCACCTTGCTCACAAGTTTGTCGAGTTCCCATTCTTCCGAAGGCAAATCGGGATTGATGTATGCTCCCACAATGTCGTCCATCGTTTGTTCCGCATACTTAATTACCTGTTCCTTGGAATCCAAACCTTCCAAGACTCGGCGACGTTCCGCATAGATGGCTCGACGTTGATTGTTCATCACTTCGTCGTATTCAAATACCTGTTTGCGGATGTCGTAATAGTAGGTTTCGACTTTTTTCTGAGCGCCTTCGAGGGAACGAGTCAGCATTCCAGACTCGATCGGCATATCTTCCTCAACACCGAACATTTTCATCAAACTCGACACCCGTTCGCCGCCGAAAATCCGCAGCAAATTGTCTTCCAAACTCAAGAAAAACCGCGTAGAACCGGGGTCTCCTTGGCGTCCAGCCCGGCCGCGCAACTGATTGTCGATCCGGCGCGATTCGTGGCGTTCGGTACCGATGACGTGGAGGCCTCCCAACTGCACAACTTCATCGTGTTCGGTGCTGGTAAAAGCATCGTACTCGCTGCGAGTTAAATTGTAAGCTTCCCGCAATTTTTGAATTACCACGTCTTTTGTGGGCGCTTTTTCCGAGGCTACAGCCACCACGTCATCGGCTTGCAATTCCGAGAGCGATCGCTCCCCGTACTCCTTCACCGCCAATTCCACCGACGCCTTGAGCATTTGCTCAGCAGTTTTCGATAGCTGCGTCGGGAAAATCTGCGCCGAAGCTTTCCAAGACTTGACCTTTTTGGGAGTTTGACCAAAACCTTGAGCTGCGGGGCGGCCGCCAATACCGGGCGCTTGCACCAGGGTAAAGCCGTCCTCATCATCGGGCCGCACGATCCGGGGCATCAAATACTCGCGCAACTTCAGGCGGCCCATGTACTCAGAATTACCGCCCAGAATGATGTCTGTACCGCGTCCGGCCATGTTCGTGGCGATCGTCACAGCACCTTTGCGTCCGGCTTGAGCGATAATTTCCGATTCCCGCTCCACATTTTCCGGTTTAGCATTCAGCAAGTTGTGGGGAATTTTCAGTTCCTGTAGCAGCCGCGAGAGCAACTCCGATTTTTCGACGCTGGTAGTGCCCACCAGTACCGGGCGACCGATTTCGTGCATATCTGCACAGTCTTGGGCGATCGCCTTCCACTTGCCGGCCTCTGCCTTGTAAACCATATCCGACAAATCGCCGCGACTGGGAATCCGGTTAGTCGGAATCAGCGTCACTTCCAGATTGTAAATCTTCTGAAACTCAGTCTCCTCAGTCTTCGCCGTCCCAGTCATCCCCGACAGCTTCGGATACAGCAAAAAGAAATTTTGATAAGTAATCGTCGCCAGCGTCTGAGTTTCCGGCTGAATTTCCGCGTGTTCTTTCGCTTCGATCGCCTGGTGCAAACCATCGCTCCAGCGCCGTCCCGGCATCACCCGCCCGGTAAACTCATCTACAATCACCACTTCGCGATCGAGATTGACGATGTAGTTAATATCCTTAATAAACAATTCCTTCGCCTTAATCGCATTAAAAATGTAATGCGCCCAAGGGTCAGCCGGGTCATACAAATCGGTAACGCCCAACAAATTCTCAGCTTCACCAAACCCTTCATCGGTCAACAGCACATTCCGCGCCTTTTCGTCAACCTCATAATGTTCTTCATTTTCCTTGATCAGGGAAGCCGCAACTTCAGCCGCCCGGATGTACTTCTCGCTGGGGCGTTCGACTTGGCCGGAAATAATTAGAGGCGTCCGCGCTTCATCAATCAGCACCGAGTCAACTTCGTCAATCACGCAGAAGTTAAAAGGACGCTGCACGACATCTTCCATGACAGTAGCCATGTTGTCGCGCAAATAGTCAAAGCCGACTTCGCTGTTCGTGGCGTAGGTAATGTCGCAGTTATAATTTTTCTTGCGTTCCACCTGATCCATGCCCTGCTGAATCAGTCCCACAGTCAATCCCAGGAAGCGGTGAACCTGTCCCATCCATTCCGCATCCCGTCTGGCGAGATAATCGTTGACGGTGATGATGTGTACGCCTTTACCATTGAGGGCGTTGAGGTAAGCCGGCAGTGTGGCTACCAGAGTTTTGCCCTCACCGGTTTTCATTTCGGCAATTTGGCCTTTGTGCAGAATGATGCCGCCGAGGAGTTGGACATCAAAGTGGCGCATTCCCAAAACCCGCTGTCCGGCTTCCCGCACGACTGCAAAAGCTTCTGGCAAGATTTCGTCTAGAATCTCTTTCTCCTCATTCAGAGATTTAGCTTTTGCCAGACGTTCTTGAAACTCAGCCGTTTTAGCTTTGAGGCCGTCGTCTGAGAGGGCGTGGATTTCTTCTTCTAAGATTGTGATATCAGCTACCCAAGGCTGAAATTTTCTCAGTTTGCGCGCGTTGGGGTCGCCGAGTAGATTTTTAAACATGGCAGGAGAGGCAGATTTTTAATAATTTAGCTATTAGCTTTCGGGGTTACGGGCTGTAGTGTGAGCCACAACGCTTACCTTCCCCGATTGTAGCAACCATTGGCTCTGCTAAGCAGTCGAAGGCGTCTTTGGGGGCGATCGATCGATTTTGGATTTGCCGCTGGTGAGGAAAGCGCTGCACTCCTAGCTTCGACTTCAGGTGGCAAAGCTATATTGCATGGCGTTTGAGAATATGAGTGTTGATTCTATTGTAGGTGATCGCACTTTAATTAGATTGGTTGGTGTCGGGGCGATCTTTTGTATCCATGTCTTCTGTGATGGTTGGCTCTGAAAGCGAAGGTAATGTTAGTTGGAGGTGAATGTCAATTGTTATTGAATGACTTTGATTGTTCAAACTTATGTTAACTATATTTACTAATGGAACTTGGGGTGAATAATTGCTTGAGTTAGATTTAACAGACGGCATAGTTTTATATCCAGCTTCTTCTAGGGAGTTGTGAATATTTCTCCAGTTGCTTACCTTTTCGTTAGGTACATCTGTAATTTTTTTAAAGTATTGATATAAAGTTTTAGATATATAAACCTCAACACCTTTACGACTTTGATGGAGTTGGCTAGCTATTTCAGCAGGGCTGTTGCCGCAGAGCAAACCTCGGAGAAAAAGCTTTTCCCGTTCTGTAAGTCCCTTTCTGGAACGGGGAGATACTTGCCACTTGGCTTCTGCCATAGCTTTGTAGAGCCTTTCCAAGTCCCAGTTATTCGCAGCTTCAGCAAACATCTCGTCGCTGGATGTCATGGCAGTATCTCTCGCTTAGTTGATAGCTACAGCCTAACTAAAGTTATAGCTTTGGCTAGTTGCTATCTGAGTATAATTTAGTTTATCATTGCTGAAACCGATGTGGCGATCGCTCTGCTGTAAAAAAATAGAGCTGTTTGTCAAGAGCTTAGGGTGCAGATACAGCAGCGGTTAGTGGCCTAGTGTAAAGTTTTGTAACAATAAGCCAGATTTTGCGTAAAAATTCGGGATTGAAACCGAATACATATATAGGAGCAAGACGTTGCTTGGTGCGGGACCGAGTTGGTACTGGATGCTTAGGCGTTGCGGTATTTGTTTGGGGTGCGTGCGAGTAATTCTGCTTCTTGCGGCTGTGTATTGGTTGGAATATTGTTATCACAAAAATCAACCTTCAGATTTTCTTCTAAGTTAGAAGTTAACACTAAGGCTGCAATGGGAACCAAGTAATTTCGGAGTCAACGAATGCTGAGGAAATTTCAGATTTTATACGAATGGACGCGGCGATTTATAGTAACTAGGTTTTCTCAAGAATCTCCTCAGCGATCGCCAAAGAAAAAATTTGACATACTGGGTTCAACACAGCAAGCACCTGTTGTGCGACCAAGGGAAACTCGTAGAAATGGCAAGTTTGGCAACATAACTCAAACCAGACCGAGAAAATGCCCTTATTGTCGCACCAGTGAAGATTCCAGACCAGGAAATATAACTAAGCTAGATAATGGATCGTGGAATTGCAAAACTTGTAACCATATATGGTGAATATAGATTATGAACAAAAAATTTTCGATTAATCAACTTACTAATATTGAAGAGAATCCTTTCGATCGGCAAGAACGAATTTCAGGATGGGATCAACAAAAACTTAAAGATGCTCATGTTTTTGTTGTTGGAGCCGGAGCGATCGGTAACGAAACACTGAAAAACCTGGCTCTTTTGGGGGTTGGCAATATCTATATTGCTGATTTTGACACGATATCTACCTCGAATTTGAGCAGGACTGTATTGTTTCGCAAAGGAGATCGAGGGAAGCTGAAAGCAGAAGTTGCTGCGCTGCGAACTAAGGAAATTGCCTTGGAAGAAGATGCAAGCATTCACTATTTTCATGGAGATGTTGTCTGGGAATTGGGAACAGGGATATTTCGCTCCATGAATCTGGTGCTGGGCTGCTTAGATAATGTAGAGACACGATTTGCCGTTAATAAATGTTGTTGGCTGGCTAATACACCGTGGATCGATGCGGGTATCTACGAACTTGGTGGTCATGTGACAGTTTTCCTTCCTCCAGAAGCACCTTGTTACCAATGCGGAGCGACAAAACAGCAGCTAGCAGCAGCACGAATGCGATACTCTTGTGACGATTTCAAACGCACTCGGTTTGAAGAAGGAAAAATTCCGACTGTACAAGTAACATCATCTATTGTCTCTGCTATTCAAGTGCAGGAGGCTGTAAAGTTTCTGTGCGGTCAAAGAGTTGAAAGCGGCAGAAAAATCTATTTTCAAGGGAGGGTAAATGATTTTGACATTTTGACTTTGAATAAAAATGATAATTGCTATGGACACGCGACTTATCCAGAAATTATCTCACTCCCATTGACCAATTCCATGTCATTACGAGAATTTCTGGAATTCGTATCCAAAGACGACTTATCAGGTGCGGGAGCAACTCTCGATTTTCGTTCCGATCGCACGTTTGTTCAGTCTGTATCGTGTAAATCATGCGGTGCAAACATTGAATTGAACAAGCCAAGCTTTCGGATTTTTGATACAGAGACTATCTGCAATAACTGCACAAGTAAAGGAGGTGATGTAAGTGAGGCTAGTCGCAGCGAGCAGGTATCCGCCAAACGGACTATATCTGAGTTCAACCTAACTCAGACAGCCGAAGATTTGTTAAATATGAGCCTTTGGCAGCTAGGTGTACCACACCGCCATGTTGTTGCGGTATACGATTCAGAGCGCAGGTACAAATACTACGAACTATCTTTGGACAATCCATTCACTCAAGTTTGATTTATACAGGAAAATCACAATGGCAGACGTTAACGTTAATTTCCTTCATCCTACAGAGGGCAGAACGATGACTGTAAATCTAGATGACAGTATTACGGCACAAGAAGCAGTTGCGGAACTGATTTCAGCTAGTTTTATAACTCCAAACCCTCACGGCTATGGGTTGGCAATTAAAGGTGGCAACATGATCGCTCTCGCTCAAAGTTTCCGTGACGCTGGAGTGAAAGATCAACACAATATTATTCGTATTGTACCTATAGCCTGCTGTGGACATTAGGTAGAACAATTAATTATGACTCAAATAAGGAGGTGATGGAAGTGAGGCTAGTCGAAGCGAGCAGGTATCCGCCAAACGGACTATATCTGAGTTCAACCTAACTCAGACAGCCGAAGATTTGTTAAATATGAGCCTTTGGCAACTAGGTGTACCACACCGCCATGTTGTTGCGGTATGCGATTCAGAGCGCAGGTACAAATACTACGAACTATCTCTGGACAATCCATTCACTCAAGTTTGATTTATACAGGAAAAAAAATGGCAGACGTTAACGTTAATTTCATTCATCCTACAGATGGCAGAACAATGACCGTAAATCTAGATGACAGTATTACTGCACAAGAAGCAGTTGCGGAACTGATCACGGCTAGTTTTATAACTCCAGACCGTCAAGGCTATAAATTGGCAATTAAAGGCGGCAACGAGCTCGAACCTGGTCAAACTTTCCGTAATGCTGGCGTTCAAGAATCAGAGAAAAATACTATCCGTGTTCTCCCTGCTACCGATGCGGGAATTTAATAGAGGACAGAAACATGGTTACACCTCAAGAACAGCGCTTAATTCGTTTGAAGAACGACCACAGCGAAATGGTTAATATTAGGGGCGAGTTGATCCAGTGGAAGGCTGTTAAGGGCGATGCCCCCTATGTTGAAGCATACGAACTAACTGTGAAAGTGCGGACAATTATTAGCTCAATACCGAGCTATCGCAATGAACACATCCTTTCCCTAGAACTATCAGAGGATTACCCGATTAGTCCTCCATTAATCAATATGCGAACCAGCCCACCACCTTACCATCCAAACTGGTATAGAAATGGAAACTGGTGCTTTGGAAAATGGAATATTTCTGAAGGTTTGGGACATCATGTGATTCGCATGATCCAAACTTTGCAGTTCGACCGAGATATCACAAACCCTGATAGTCCTGCAAATAGTGATGCGAAAGACTGGTTTTTGAGTAAGAATACAAGCGATTTGTTTCCCTGCGATCGCACAAATCTTCCAGATCCAACCAAGTCGAGATTTACAATCCAGCCTGAGATCAAGAAAAAGTTTCAGATTCAATAGCAACTTCAAATTACCCCTCTCTCAAGTTATTGCAGAGAGGGGTAGATCGATTGATAGTCCTTTGGAGAAATATATGGAAAGAAATCCCAAAAAAGAGGATACAATACAGCGCTCTATGCCTAATGTTGAAGTCCCTGCGATCAGGTTTATTTTTTATGATGATAAAGTTTTGTATGTTCAAATGAATATCAAGAGTTGGGTAAGGAGGCCTACAAAATTCCTGCGTCTTGATTCGAGACCATTGATGCGTTATCAAGGATTTTTATTTGAAGTTAAGCCAAGAGGCAGTTTTTGGCAAATTTTTCAAGAAGGAGGAGGAAATGAGATATCTGTCGATATTCTTTTTGAACATGAAATGACAGCAAATTCCCTACCTCAAATTCACTTGGTAGGTGACTTCCCCATGATTTTTCACCCTCATTTCACCCAGGGGGGAATATTCAGCAGAGGCATAGAGTGGGTTGATTATATTGATGGAGAACCGGAAGAAAAAGATATTGGTAGCTATCTTTTGCGGGTAGCTCGCTCCCTTAAATATGAAGAAGGCTATGTAAAGCCAGATGCTAAGCAAATCGCCAATAAAGAAGCAGCAAAATGGTACAAAAATAACCGTAATAATGGACAACTTTTTCCTGGTGACAATGTTCAATTGCCTAGTGGAAAGACATTTCAGGTGGTATCGAACAGGGATGTTCAGAGTCAAAACAGCCCTATATTTCAACTAATGCCAAGCAACGAGTCCGCAAACAGGGTTAAGTTTGAGATCAAGGAGTCTAAACCTCCCTACTCTCCTGCTGAAAGAAAAAAACCTGATTTGCCACCAGTCTACCATTTTAACTCAAACTTCAGAAGCGAGCAAGGTTCTTCTCTGGGTTATGAGTTTTACTTAAAAATGAATGCTTTTAATACAATTCAACATCATATTGCTTGGGGATCTAGAACACATGAAAATGTTGTCGAGCAAGGTGGCCTTCTTTTGGGTCATGCTTTTCGCAATCCAGATTCAGGTGTTGTCTATGCAATTGCCGAACAAGCAATTCCAGGAAGACTAGCCAGAGGCAGCGCTGGTTATCTGGCAGTTACTCACGAGACATGGAAAGAAATGCTTGATTATGTGGATCGGCTTGGTACACAGCTACAGGTGATTGGTTGGTATCACACCCATCCAAATAATTTAGATGTTTTCATGTCAGGCACCGATCGCACAACGCAGGAGCGTCTATTTGGAAATGATTGGCAGTTTGCGATCGTATTGAACCCGCACAAGCAGATATGGCGTGCATTCTATGGCGCGGACTCCCGTGAGTGCAGAGGCTATGTGCTGGCGAGTAATGCACTGTCCCCTGCTTCAAATTAATAATAAGTTTGAATTATGAGTGTGCATATTCATGAGGTGAATGAGAACAGACATGAAAAATTTCTCAGTGAAGGACGCAAAGACCCGTTTACCAAGGATAAACTAAAGGCTGGCGATCGCATTGTTTTCTGTGCTGGGTGTAAGTCGGCATTCCTACACAGCAGTTGGGAAGCTATGAGAGGTAGGCATTGTAACCAAACTGAAACACTCGCTGAGTTTCCTCATACACCTCGATTGGGGGATATTACAAAACTACAGCAAAGAATCCAAGTTCTTACCGACGAGAGTACAAACCAACAGACAGTAATCAAAGACCTTACCGACACAAGTAAAAACCAACAGGTGAAAATCATAATTTTTGCCACTATTTGTTGTTTATTCACAGTAGGAATAGCTGGACTAGGATACTTTGCCTACGCTCAATACCAACGTATTACCAACCTTAAATCGCGTAACCTTGACGGGCAAGGTCAAATTTCTTCTTTGGAGGGGCAACGCGATCGGCTAAAACAAAAAATGTCTGTATTAAATAACACGATTGCGTCAGATAATTGCCCTAACAATAGCTCACTGCCAACACTCATTGAAGAACAAGTTACTTCTTTCCAGAAAAATCTTGATTGTTTTGTTAGAGAAAGTGAAAATTTTAAGAATGAACGAGATTCTTATAAAAACGAACGAGATTTTTACAAGAATCTCCTGAATGGTTATCCATATTCCCTTGCAGCTAGTTCTGACATTAACTATCGAGGATACTTGACAACCAGTAATAACAAATCCAATCCAATTTTATACAGGCTTTATGTTGCTAATGGAAGTAACTTTGATATTGAACTCAAAGATATGGAAGCAGATGGAGATTTTGAAATAATAGATTCCCAAGGAAATACTGTTAATAATTCTACCCAAACGAATACAGGATCGGACAAATTAAATAACTTTTATTTTTCCTCTGGATATTATGATATCAAAATTTGGAATCATAGCACAGATAGCTCAACTTACTTTACTTTAAGAATTTATAGACAATCGCAAACGCCTTCGCCCTAACAAAGTTGTAGAGCCGCATCCCAAAGTGCGATCGCGTTTTCCATCCAGCTATCCCAAAAGCGATCGCCCTTTTTTTATTCACTCGCGCACATACTCAACTTGTTAACATGATAACATACAATCAGAACAGGTGTACGATCGTGAGAATATAAAAATTGGAGGAAACCTAAATGGGAAAAAGTACAGAAGTGTCAGCCAAGCGACACGACCCAAATTACATACAGCTATCGGGAGATGTCCGAAAAGAACTAGGACTTCAGTTTAAAGCTGCGTGTACTCTGAAGCAGCTAAATATAGGAGAAGGGTTGGAAGAGGCGATCGAGATATGGTTTCAGGCTCAGCAAGCCCCCTCATCCAGCAACAGCAGCAAACAGGGGGACGAGTGAGAGATCCAGATCGGGAAAAAGAAGAGCTTGGCAATCCCATCAACGAACCCGTACAAGCGTATAACCTAAAAGAAGCGAAAAAGAAATGCCAACAGCTAGCAACTGAATATGAACGGTCTCTTGCAGATGTTCGGCCTGAAGGCAAAGCCTGGTTTCGCTGCTACTTTCAGTGAGGGAAAATACATGAAAATTCGAGAATCAGTTGGTCAAAGTGTATGGAATCATTCTGAGGGTTGGTGCTGTGAACCTCTTGACCCCATACCGCCCGGTCATATTGCCCTAGCCGTTGAAGCGATCGATCTTAATCTTGTAGACTGGGATATCGAAGAAATTGGCGAAAAAGCAGGTTTTGATATTCAGTACAAATACACGGGAGTTAATGACCCGAAAGATGAATCTTTAGCTTGCGTTAGTCAGTTTGTTGGCATCTATGAAGACTTCTCAAAGCTCGATCGCGCGATGGAAGCTTTGATTGCAGCAGGCATCCCCTGGCATTTATTCAAAATACTGACTTCCAACGATGATATCGATTTGAAACCTGTAACGCAATACATCCAAGCTGTCTCATAATGCTTTGAGTGTAGCGCAATTGTTTCTTTTTCCGAAAGAGCGATCGCCCTTTTTGTCCGAAAGTGCGATCGCTCTATAATTTTAGCATGGCAACAACTGTCAAATTCAACAGAGCGATCGGTATAATTAAAAAACCCACATCAAATACAGCGAAGTCTTTGGTAGGGTGCGTCGCTATGAGATTGTCGATCTTTTCGAGAATTTTTGATGGCGACGCACCCTACAGATTAACTTTAACCCTACTATTCAACAGGCCTAGGGACTTCGTAAGTCAAAAAGTCATAGGCCATTTTTGTATTCGGAAAAATAGCCTGGGCTTCCTTCAGCAAGTCATCGAGGACGATCGCATTTCCGGGAGCATAGCGCGGGCTAAAATGCGTCATAATCAACTGTTTCGCCCCAGCGAGCAAAGCAACTTGAGCCGCCATCGTCGAAGTTGAATGCAGGCGATCGAAGGCCATTTGAGCATCTTGATGGGCAAAAGTCGCTTCATGCACCAACAAATCCGCATCCTTTGCCAATTCCACCGCGCTGTCACAAAAAACCGTGTCAGTACAGTAAACAAACTTTCGCCCGACTTGATCCGGGCCACAAAAATCACTGCCTTTAAACTCCCGCCCATCTGATAATTTTACCGTCTTTCCTTGTTTTAATTGACCGTAAACTGGCCCCGATGGAATGCCTACAGCTTTCGCTTTTTCGATATCAAAATGTCCCGGACGGTCTTTCTCAGTTACTCGATAACCAAAAGCAGTAACTCGGTGTTTCAAAGGAGCGCAACTAACAATATATTCGTCATCTTCATAAACAACTCCCTCGTGACTTTTGTGCACCTTCACCGGGTAAGAAAAATGAGTTTGAGAATAGCGAACGCCAGCTTGCAAATATTCTTCAAGTCCCGGAGGCCCGTAAAGATCGATGCGCTTCACATTGCCCGCTAAACCGCAGCTAGCCAGCAAACCCATTAAGCCGAAAATGTGGTCGCCGTGCAGGTGAGTGATGAAAATCCGGCTCAGTTGGCTGACTTTTAGCTCGCTACGGAGGAATTGGTGCTGGGTTCCTTCGCCGCAGTCAAACAGCCAGAGTTCGGCTCGCTGGGGCAAGCGCAGGGCGATGCTGGAAACGTTGCGCGATCGCGTGGGTACGCCGGAGCTGGTTCCGAGAAATGTAATCTGCAAGAGTTAAATTACCTCAATTTAAAGTTAAAAAATATGTTAAATATATCCACAGTATGCCCGATCGGCTTTCTTGGAAATAGTCACAGGCAGGAACTGGGATAAATTGTCGTTCCTGGGAGCATCTACAAAGCTAAAATCAGTTTTGACCAGCACTGTCGATGCCCAAGCCAATTCTAACGTTTTCTCTCTGCGGTTCTCCTTCCTTTTTCTCTTCCCTTCCCTTGACCTTAAAAATTCTCAAACTCATACAGCACAGGAGGAAAATTTTCAGATGCAGTCAGGACTATTGTTTGCTTCCGTTCTTTCGACATTAAAAAAACGCTACTTTTGGATGGGGCTGTTGTTTTGGCTGGTAATGGTGGCGCCAGCACAGGCCGCGCTGATCTTGCGAGTTGCGGTACAAGACGGGACAAGTCAGATAAAAGTCGGCAGTTCGACTAAGGCTGCAATCCGCGACGGTAGCGGGCGCAATTTGGGCGAACTGCCCGCAAATAGTTCTCAGTCGGCTCAATTTCGATCGGGAACAGTGGCAATTGGTCGCTGGGCGGCTAATCAAATTTGGATCGAGCCGACTGGGAACGGTTATGTTTGGATTGGCGATCGATGGTATCGGGGACGCACGCTTCTAGTTCCCGAAAAAGGAGCCTTGACTGCCGTCAACTACGTCGATATCGAACAGTATCTCTACAGCGTTCTCGGCGCCGAAATGAGTGGCAATTGGCCTCAAGAGGCTTTGAAAGCTCAAGCAGTCGCCGCCCGTTCCTACGCTCTCCACAAGCGCCTCAAAAGCGAAACCGACCTTTACGATGTGGACGATACTCAGTCTTCGCAAGTTTATAAAGGACTGCAAACAGAATCTTCTGGCACTTATTCCGCCGTGGATGCCACCGCTGGTCAAGTTCTGACATACAACGGTCAAATTATTTTAGCTGTTTTCCACTCTGCCTCTGGCGGACATACTGAAAATGTCGAGGATGTTTGGACGGAACCCCTGCCTTACCTGCGGGCGGTTCCTGACTTCGACCAAGGGGCACCGGTTTACCAGTGGAAAGAAAATTTTTCCCGGGCTCAAATCAGCAACAGGATTTCTGGTGTTGGGAATGTGATCTCGATGAAGCCAGAACGCGCTACTGCTTACGGCAGCGTTTTGACGATGAAAGTAGTCGGAGATGGCGGTTCTAGGGTCATGAGTGGCGCAGATTTGCGTCGGGTTCTAAATTTGAGGAGTACCCGCTTTACTGTGATTCCTCAGTACGGCGGGATTTTTAGTGGGAGAAATAGCGGGCAGCCTCCTACGGGTTTTCAAGTTGCTGGCAAAGGTTTCGGTCACGCTGTGGGCATGAGTCAGTGGGGGGCATACAATTTGGCGCGGCAGGGATACGGCTACCAACAGATTTTGTTGCATTATTACCGGGGTACTGCTTTGGCTAGAATTGCTGTTCAATAGTTGGTAATGGGGCATGGGGCATTGGGCATGGGGCATTGGGCATTGGTGACAGTTAACTGTTGACTGTTGACTGTTAACTGTTGACTGTTAACTAATGACTGATGACTGATGACTGATGACTGCTAACTAAATTAAGGATTGCTATGCAAAAGTGGGATTATTTATTTGTGGATGCGAATATGTATCCTTTTGGAAATAAGCTGATTAGTTTATATGTAAATGGTGAAGAACAGCGAGATTGGAAACAAGGCTCGCTGCATCTATTTGTCAATGAGTTGGGGGATGATGGATGGGAACTTGTGGCTCTGCGTCACGACTCGAAGTACGACCAAAATTGTTTGATTTTTAAACGTCCTAAGATTGTAAAAAAAATGAGAAAAACACCAGATTCTGATATTCAAAAGAAATAATTTGTGGTCGCGATTTCTGATCTCCGGCGGTTAGAAACCGCGACTATACAAACAAAGTTATAATCTCCGGCGGTTAGAAACCGCGACTACACAAACAAAGTCCACCTCCGTGGACTAAGAAAAAATCTGATTGCTTGGGCTATACATTATCCGATCGCCCAATCCGCTTTTGCCATTCGGCATCTATTTTCACTGACTGTTCTAGTTCTTGTTCGGTTAAGTCGGTTTCTGTGGTATAAGCTAAGTCTTCTCCAGTCAGAACGTTTTCTGCTGCAAATTCCTGGGCGTAGGCCAATTTTTGCTGCAAGTTATTATCTGGTTGGTTTAATAATATGGCTCGCTGCTGTCGCTCTAGATTGCGGGATTCTATCTTGCTATTTTTCCACTGAATCCAGAAGTAGCGAATTAAGGGAATTGTCAAAAATCCGATGCCGTAGATTAGCAACAGTGGATAAATACTGCTGACAAAACCAATGAATCCACCTGCGATCGCACTTTTCGCTAATAAATTGCCTAAAACTAACGCACCAACCAGATTGACGGCTCCTAACCCTGCTGCGAGTACGACTTGGCCGGAGCTAGCGTGGCTGAAACGCCATGCCATTTCTCGCAAATAAGCTCCCACTGGTTCAGAATTTCTCTCGATGGCTGTGGTTTGCAATTGCGGGAAGTGGTAGACGATTTGCCCTTCGGGACTGACTTCGGGACGGCCGTCAAAACGCGCCAGGGCTGGTAACATATATTCTTCGTATTCTCGGGCGTATCCCTGTCCGAGGTTGTCCAGATAGGGCGCAATTTGTTCGGCGGCGATCGCACCTCGGTTGTTGCGAATCGCGGCGGCAATACTGCTCCACTTGCGCTCTTCTAGATTGTAATTGGGGTTGCCGTCTCCAAATAAAAATGAGAAAACTGCTTCCAAAAAACTCATCTCAGGTTTTGGGCCAGTCGTCGATCGCGATCGCTGCTGGTAATATGGTTCGTGATTCCAGTAAAATAGCCAAATTAAGTCGTTAGTGGGAAAAAACCAAAAGCCGCCGCCTCTGTCGCCTCCTCCGCCTCCGCCTCCGTTATTGTCGCTGCTGCTGCTGGAGAGTAAAATAGTGATCGCAACAAAAATTAAGAGGATGGAAGCTACCAGCACTACGCCAAAAGATATCCGAATCAGGTAAAATAGAATTCGCCATATTTTTTGCCACCATTCCTGCAACTGTAATTTTAAGAATTTGTTGCGTAAAACATCTCGGAAATTTTTGGGAAACAGGTAAGCAATGTCGCCGGATTCTGCTACTTGCAGGTTGCCGCCTGCTTCGGAGGCGAGAATTAAAAGTTCTCGCTCGGCAAAATTGACATCTAGTCCAGCTTTTGCTGCCACGTCTCCAACCGTAACGCGGTAGCCAAGTTGCTCGACAGCTTGCATAATGGTGGGATTCGGAGCCATAGGTTTCTCTCTGTGAAAATTACCTGTTGTTTATATTATATATTGTGGGAATTCGATCCCGTTGTACGAGAAGATTGGGTTTGAAGCCTCCCCGTTTATGGGGAAATCAAACAAAATGATTCATTGCTTCAATCGTCTTCTATCGACGGAAGAGGTAGCTGTCAACTGTCAACTGTCAACTGATTAACCATCCTGGTTTTGGATTTTTTTTGATGCTTCCCTTGACTTTGGAGCAAAATATTGCTACTGTTTTGGTCGATCGCCCGTAGGATGCTGCCAATAGGTTAAAGAAATGTGGTTTTTTTTGCAAGTCTGGCAATAGTTATTTAAAATAGATAGGACTTGCACGAGTGTGGCACGCAAACGTCTGTTTTCAGGTTTGCAGTTGTGTTTCGCAAGCTTTTTTAGTGTCCTCGGCGCCACTCTCAACCCAAACAGTTGCAAAACTCTTAATAGGAAAACTTTACAGGCTAATTTTTCAGATTAGTCGCTAACCCAAAAAATTGCATTATGCCTAGAACTCAACGCAACGATAACTTTATTGACAAAAGTTTCACGGTAATGGCTGATATCATCCTGAAGATTATGCCGGCGAAAAAGCAGGCGAAGGAAGCTTTTGCTTATTACCGGGATGGTATGTCGGCTCAAGCTGATGGCGAATACGCTGAAGCGCTGGACAATTATCATGAAGCGCTGAAGCTGGAGGAAGATCCTTACGATCGCAGTTATGTTTTGTACAATATCGCGCTGATTCATACTAGCAACGGCGAACACGATCGAGCTTTGGAGTATTACACCGAAGCCCTGGATCTCAATCCGAGAATGCCACAAGCGCTGAATAATATTGCTGTGATTTACCACTATCAAGGCGAAAAGGAAAAGGAAGCTGGCAATGTTGAAGGGGCGGAAGGTCTTTTTGATAAAGCTGCGGATTATTGGAAGGAGGCTATTCGCTTGGCCCCCAATAATTACATTGAGGTGCAAAATTGGCTGAAGACTACAGGCAGATCCCAAATTGATGTGTATTTTTAACTATGATGGAAATGGGGCATAGGGCATAGGGCATGGGGCATTGTTGACTGTTAACAGTTAACTGTTGATTGTTAACTGTTAACTGTTAACGAATAACTAATAACCAATTCCCAATTCCCAATTCCCAATTCCCAATTCCCAATTCCCAATTCCCCATTCCCAATTTTTATGATTGACAGAGAAGAAGTTCGGAAAGTAGCAAATTTAGCGAGATTGGAATTAACGCCTGAAGAAGAAGAACAGTTTACTGGTCAACTCAACGGTATTTTGGATTATTTTGAGCAATTGAGCGAACTGGATACGACTAAGGTTCAGCCGACAACGCGGGCGATCGATGTTAGTAACGTAATGCGATCGGACGATTTGCAACCTTTTGCTAACAGAGATAGTATTTTGGAGGGAGCTCCCGATCGCGATGGGGAGTTTTTTAAGGTTCCTAAGATTATGTAGAGATATTTAAGCCGGATTTGGTATGATACCAAACTCGGCTTCATATCAATTCCGGCTGCGCCGGAATGATATAGAGGACACGGCAGTGCCGTTTCCCTACAATAAATTAGGGTAGGGACACGGCACTGCCGTGTCCTGATTTCTACTACTGCCGTGTCCTGATTTCTGCTAAATTCTCACTCCAAAAGATGCGGCTAATTCCCGTTCTGGCTGCATACCAACTGTAGGCGGCATTGAACGACTTGCAACCTGGTCGATTAACTGTAACTGCTGCGGTAACATATTGGCTAAACTGTAGCGTTCTAATGCTGTTTTACGGGCTTTGACGCGAACTTCTGCCATGCGGGTAGGATGGTCTAAAACTTCATCAATGCGATCGGCTACTTGTTTCGGCGAGAAGTAATCGACTAGCAAACCGTTTTCTCCGTCGCGAATTACTTCTCTCACTGGCCCGGTGTCGGAACCGATGACTAAACATCCGGTTGATAGAGATTCAATCATTGACCAAGATAGCACGAATGGTCTGGTTAAATATACGTGTACATCCGATGCTTGAATTACTTTTAAATACAGTCCGTAAGGTAGCGGCCCGACAAAGTGAATTCGCGACATATCTAGTGGCACTTTTTTGAGCATATGGTCTTTGTAAGACTCGCCGTTTGGTAGGGAACGGCCGTAACAAACTCTGTCTGAACCAACAACTACTACGTGACAGTTGGGGCGACGTTCTTGTACGTAGGCGATCGACTCAATGAACTCTGGAAAGCCCCGGTAAGGTTCCATTCCCCGCGATACATAGGTGACAATTTCATCAACGCCGGACAAATCTAAGTTCGGCAAAACCAGTTTAGCGCCCGGATCTGGTTTGAAGTAATCGGTATCTACGCCGTCGTGGAGTACGGACAATTTTTGCTGTAATTCTGGGGGAAATTGCGATCGTTGCCAGTATGTAGGCGACAAGCCCCAATCGCAAGAGTATAAATCGATCAAAATCGGTGCATTTTTGACCCTAATTCTGGCCATATCATCCACCGTTAAAGGTTCCGCTGGGTCGAAATCTGCGTCGGAGCCGATCGAGTGATAGAACCACTCGAAGTAGCACAAAAGTGGCGTATTTGGAAAAGCTTCTTTGACAAACAGTGTCGGGCCCCAACCGGAATGTCCGCAGATAATATCGGGTACGAAACCGTCTGCTTTGAGTTGTTCGGCCATTCTAAATACGGCTTGTCCGTAGATAACAGCACTTTCTAAAGGACGGACGTATTGGTGAGTCTGTGGATTGGGTTCGCGGCTGGGGGTAAATGCTGCTTTGCGAACGCCCGGAATGTTCCATTCTGGGCGTTCGTTTTTAGTGCCGAAAACAATTTGATTTTTGGAATTTGCGCCTAAAGCTGTGATGATATGGCGATATTGGGCGGGGAAGTTGGGATGGAGAAATAATGCTTTCATTGAATGTCTGTTGACTGTTGACTGTTGTCTGTTGTTTGTTGACTGTTGACTGTTGTCTGTTGACTGTTGACTGTTGACTGTTGACTGTTATTAGTTGTTATTGGTTATTTGTTAGCTGCTACCAATAACTAATAACTAATAACTCATGGCTAATAACTGATGACTGATGACTAATGACTGATAACTGGTGCTTTGCAGATCCAGACGCAATCTCGCGGTACTGAAGATGTGTTTTTCAGGATGATTTCATAGTTTAAATGGTTGAGAAATTTTTCCATAATTGTATCAGTCATAATTGAAAATGCAGTCCCGTCTCTGGTTCCTAGCAAGTTTTTATCCCACTCGGTGGCGAATTTTTCCCAACCTAATTCACTTAGAATATTGCCGTGGTGAAAGACGCAAATACGATCGCCCCGCAGCAGTTTTGGAATTCGCGTTAGGTAGTTGAATATGTCTACTGGCTCTACGTGTACCATTGTATCGTAGCAAAAGCAGACATCGGCTGAACCAGGGGCGATGCCGTCTAATGTTAATCCGTCGAGTTTGACGTAGGAAACGCGATCGTCTCCCAAGCGCGATCGGGCGGCTTGCAACATTTGACTGGAAATGTCGGCGCAAATTAGCCGATCGCAATATTTCAGCAACAGCGAACCAGTTTTCCCGCCGCCGATACCAATTTCCAAAACCCGATGTTCTGGTTTGATGTACGGTGCGATAAATTCCTGTTCGATCAGCGCTTCGTATTCGGCTAAGGAGTTCGCCGCACCCGCAGCTTTTCCGATCCATTCATCACCAATATGGGCAAGTTGGGAGTTAGTTTTTTGCCACTGTTGGGCGTAACTGTCCCATGCCGTTTCATAATCTACTTTTGGGCGATCGGTCATTTTTTTATCGTTCATTTTTGATTATTTTATAGTATTGATGGCTCGATTTCCAATATGTTCCGCAATTCTCGGTAATATCAATTCCGGCTACGCCGGAATGAGATGGAGGACACTCAAGATGCCGTTTCCCTACCCCGATTAATTGTAGGGACAAAGGCACTCGCGGTGTCCTGGTTATAGTAAAATGATTAATGACTGCTAAAATAGGCTTCGCAGAAAATGTCTG
Source organism: Cyanobacteria bacterium OTE_58_metabat_593 (assembly GCA_031372825.1). Lineage (GTDB taxonomy): Bacteria > Cyanobacteriota > Cyanobacteriia > Cyanobacteriales > Microcoleaceae > Microcoleus. Next base: position 65,465 of record JANMLZ010000095.1, read on the forward strand.
CATAGGCTTGAGTCATTTCCTCGAAAGTATTAAGCGAATCCAGCACATATTTAGCATTTTTTGCTAACTGCTGCCGCAATAATTTATCCTCCAATAAACTAATCAAAGCTGCAATTAGTTCATCCGGGCGATCGGGCGTATAAAACAAACCGTTAATTCCCGGTCTCACTTGTTCTCTAATCCCAAAAACTGGCGTTGTAATAATTGGCAAATCGCAGGCCATCGCCTCCAAAATCACTCTCGGAAAACTTTCTACGCGAGAAGTACAAACAAAAATATCCGCCGCTTTGTAATATTTTCCGGCTTCCCCAGTTTCCGAGACTACTGTCACTCTTTGCCGCAATTCTTCCGGCAATTCTGCCACCATATCGGCTAATTTGTTACTGTAAATACTTGGTCGATCGCCCACAATAAAACATCTAATCTTATTGTGCCATTTGTCAGGCAAAAGTGAAAGCGCCTTAACTAAATCCTGCTGGCCTTTGCGTTCGCATACCGTCCCCAATACCAAGATTACCACGTCTTGTGGTGCAATACCTAAGCTTTTTCTAGCCAATTCAGGATGATCCAAATTTGCCAGTTTACTCAAATCTAAGCCGTTATGAATCACTTTAAAATTGTGATGGCTGTTGAGAGGTAAATACCGATCGCGCGTTGCATCCGCGACAAAAATTACCTTGTAAGGAAAGCGGAAACACTCCAAAGCTCTCGCCGCAATCTCGGAACCAAACCGATTAAAATAAGTTTGCCATGGTTCGCTTTCGTGGACGTTCCACACCGCAGGAATTCCGATTTTTCGCGCTGCATCAACTACAAAGAAGTTTTCTAAAGTATTGGCATAAATTGCATCAACTTTTAAGCTTTCAATTTCCTTGCTAAAATTGCTTACAGCTTCATCGTAAGCATCCCGTTGATAGATATGTTCCAGAGGATTGTCGCGCACGATTACTTCAATTCCCTGCTGTTCGTATGCTTGACGCAGGGGCCCGTCTGTCGCACAAAGTACGATCGGCAAAATCACACCTTCCGCCGCCAATTTCACCGCAATTTCGTACTGATGCAGCGGTGCACCCGTAAAATCCAGCGAATTGCTGCACATCAAAACCCTAATACGATGAATAGAATTGTTTGTGTTTGCTACCGATAACACACGGGAATCAGCAAATCTTAACTCTTCCCGATCAGTTAAATCCGTGACATCCGTGACATCCGCTGCCAATCTGCCATCCGTTACATCCCGTACATTGCTCGTTGCCAATCTGCCATCCGTTACATCCGTTACAAAATCCGCTGCCGAACCCTCTTCCTTCATAAAAACCCTGCGGGGTTGAACATGAAAATACTCATCTTCCAAGGACAAATGAGGACTATAAAAACTGTCATTTCTTCCCGCATACTTGCGCCGAAAAGCCGCAACTTCTTGAGGATTGTCAGTAAAACCTCTCGAAGTTCCCTCCTTGTGCAGCAACTCCGCATCGGGACAATATACGCACCGATAACCCTGTGCTAACAGTCGATATCCGTAGTCCACATCATTATAAGCAACCGCAAAATTCTGCTCGTCAAAACCGCCCAATTCTAAGAACAATTGACGCGGAGTAATCGTACAAGCTGCTGTTACCGCAGAGTAGTTTCGAGTTACCATCGCTTGAGAAAGATAGCCTCGATTATGCTTATCCATCAGCTTAAAAGCGTGACCGGCTAAACCGTGATGGAGGCCGTGAATTACGCCCGCGTGCTGAATTCTACCGTCGGGATATAACAGCCTCGCGCCGACAGCGCCCACATCGGGAATTTGAGCATATCCCACCATTTGACTCAGCCAGCGCGGGTTAATGACTTCCGTATCGTTGTTCAAAAACAAGACATATTCGCTGTTAACTTGTTCGACAGCGCGGTTGTTAATTGCGGCAAAGCTAAACTTGCCTCCGGGATTTTCGATCCGCAAGACTTGGCAAGTTAGTTGCTTTAAATATTCTAGAGTTTTCGGATCGTCGCTTTCGTTGTCGATGACGGCAATTTGAAAATTCTTGTACGTTGTAGTTTCCAGAGAATCTAGACAAGCTTTCAGTAATTTAAGCTGATTTTTGGTTGGAATAATCACCGTTACTGATGGCCCGCTATCTGGGAAATCTTGGGCAAATATGCCCAGATTTTCTTTGATTGCCCAGGCGTGCTGAGCGACATTGCCGTTAATTTTTCGGCGGTTTAGGGCGTCTTGAATTGATTTTTGACCTGCGGCAAAACTGGCTGGTTTTGCGGCTCCAGATATGGCTGTAGAACCGGGTGCTGTTCGCCAATGATACAGCACTAGCGGCAAATGTGCGACGTGGCGAGAGATTTCGGTTGCTCTTAAGGCAAAATCGTAATCTTGTGAGCCTTCAAAGCCGATTCGTAAACCGCCTATTTGTTCAAAAATTTGTTTTCTGACGGCGCACAAATGACCGAGATACATATAGGAAAGCAGCAGTTCTGGCGACCATTGCGGTTTGAATTGTGGGGCGAATCGGTGTCCTTTGGTGTCGATTTTGTCGTCGTCTGAGTAGAGGAAATCGGTGGTTGGATGGGTGGCAAAATACAGCGCGACTTCGCCTAATGCGTCGGGAGTTAGTTCGTCGTCGTTGTCTAAAAATAAGATAATATCCCCTGTGGCGAGGGCGGCGGCGCTGTTGGTGGCTGCGCTGATGTTGCCGTTTTCTGTGCGAAATTGAATGCGGATACGATCGTCCTTGGCGGCCGAGTTTTTCAAGGTCTCAGCAACCGTGAAATCGGTGCTGCAATCGTCGGCAATGCAGAATTCCCAGTTGGTATAAACTTGAGAGATTACGCTGTCGATCGCACTTTCGAGAAAATCGATCTGCGGGTTGTAAACTGGCATTACCACCGAAATTTTTGGTAGCGCTTCCCCACAGGATTTTAACCGAGAAATTAAGTAATCGCGCGATCGTACATTCCACTGATTCACCATCAGCCATGCGTCATACCTATCAATCGGTTGAGGCACCACAAAGCCCGCAGGTGGCAGTAAATCCCCCGGCGCAGTCAACTGTTTTTGCTGCTGGTAAATCTTCCCCAACTGACCAATCACCTTCACAATTTCCCAAGGCATTGGTACAATTCTACCGAGACGCTGTTTTCTCTCCTGCGCCCGCTGTCGAATTGCCTCTATAAAACTCGAAAACTCCTCAAATTTATCAGCACTTCGCTGCCAAATATGGTATCGGCGCACCGTCAATATTTTCGGCGCCTGAAAATACAAGATTTCCCCAGTTTCTAACTCAGCTTGTAGCGAAACGTGCCACTCGCCCGGAGGCAAATCGACAAGGGCTTCAAAGCCGCTTTCCGAACTGTTAACCCAGTCAGGAAACACTTCACCGACATCTTTTCGGCGCAAACCATAGGCGCATTCTACAGAAGTATCGCCGGACAAAAAGGTTAATTTAACAATTTTGCGATCGTGGTGACAACACCACCCAGCAAACAAAATTTGGCCCTGACGCTGTTCCCACACCACTGGTACGTCTAACGATGCTTGAATCGTGGAAACTAACAGGGGATAAGCTGCCAAAAGATGCCATTTACCGCGATCGTCTTGGGCTTCCAGTAGCACTTCGTGCCGTCCCGCAGGTGCTTCGACTTCAATTATAAAACCCGATTTCTCCGCAACCGCAATATTAGAATGTGCTACCGCAATATCGCTTCTTTCTATGCCATAAACAGCGGCGAAATCCTGATTTTCAATTCGGGCGCGGACTGCTTCAATTGGTCTTTTTGTGTTAAAAACCCAGCCTACAATTAGCAGATTTGAATCCCAAACTTGCCAAGTAGTCGGTTTGTCTAACGAAAACACAAATTTTGGGAACAAGTCGCGGATTCTTCGTTGAAAATTCAACCATTTTTCTCTCAGTTGCCACCATTCCGAAGACTTGATGGCAGCAACTTCTGCCCGGAGTCTTTCATTTTCCCGATCCGATTGTTCCAAATCTTCCCGAGTTTCATCTAATTTTGACAGAGTTTGACTTTGTGTTATTTCTAGCCGCAGTAAGTCAGCTAATTTTTCCTGCAATCTGAATTCTTTTTCTTCAATTTGTACCTGAGTTTGCCCTAATTCTGCTTCTAATTCTAAGACTTTTGCTAAAGCTATTTGAAATTGCGATTCTTTGCCAGCAAGTTTTACCTGAGTTTGTCCTAATTCTGTTTCTAATCCCAGCAGTTTCGCTAAAGCTTCTTGAAAATTTGATTCTTTGCCGGCAAGCTGTACCTGAGTTTGCCCTAATTCTGTTTCTAATTTCAAGACTTTTGTTAAAGCTTCTTGAAATTGCGATTCTTGACCAGCAAGCTGTACCTGAGTTTGTCCTAATTCTGTTTCTAATTCGAGCAGTTTTGCTAAAGCTTCTTGAAAATTTGATTCTTTGCCGGCAAGCTGTACTTGTGTTTCTCCCAATTCGGTCTCCAATCCCAACGCTTTCGCCTGGGCTTGGTGAAATTGTGATTGCCATTGTTTGACTTCGGAATTGCTGGTTTTTTGCTGTTTTTCCAGCAAGCGGATTTTTAGCCAATCTTCAAAAGGCCAGACTGGAGATGCTGGGAAATGAATCACTCGATCGATCGCCAATTTCGACTCGCTACCCAGCTCGCCAGCTTCGGTTTCCAAAACTTGATAGAGTTCTAAGGCTTCGGGAAAATATTTTTCGATTAAACTTGGTCGATGACTTTTGACAATATCATTGACTAATAAAGATTCTTCAAAATTGTCGGCGGGTATTGCATCTAAATTAACGTTAAATTTGTCGTTGACTCGATCGATAAAAAATTCGGGAGTGTTCCCGATCGGGTAAACGTTTGATAGCAGACAGCGATCGGGAAAATGCTTGTGGAGCTCTAGAACCTGTTGATTGTAGTGAATCCACATTTTGACTGCCATTTCGGGGTTGTTCAGCAAGCTGACATCGGTTCCGCGACGGTACAGGGAATCGACGACTTCCCAGGGCGATCGATAAACGCAGATAAAATTGGCTTCGGGAAGTAGATTTAACCAAAAATCCCAGAAAAGGGCGGTTCGCGGGTCTTTCCAGCCCCAATGCTTATTGGTTTTTTGATTATCGGCAATTAATTTTTTAGCAATTTCCCTATATTCCGCTGCTACCGGAATCGTTTTTTCAAACGTGCAGCCGAGTTCATCAATGCCGTGCGATCGCAAAACACTTTTGTGAAACTCCACAAAATCAACATTCTCGAAATGACCTTTCACATTTCCCACCGCCGGGCCAACCAACTTTTTGCCAATATCAACCCCAACTTTTTGAAACAAAGAAGCTGTTAAAGACGTACCAGAACGGTGCATTCCAGTAACAATAAAGACCGACGGTTTGCTGTCATTTGTACTCACAATTACTCTCTCTCCCCCTAATTCCCACACCATATTTACTCGTTACTCTCTAGTTAAGCCGATCGACCGCCTGACTTGAAACCAAGCGCTTCTCAGCTTCCAGAACTTGCTGGTTTCCATTGCTACAACTCGATTGTGCGATCGTTCCAGTTCTTGCTTGGCATTAATAAGTTGATTTTCAGTTTTTTCCAACTCTATTTGTACAGATACTAACTGATTTTGAGTTTGCTCCAACTGCATTTGAGCTGAAACTAATTGAGTTTGAGTTTCTTGCAAATTCGTTTGAGATTCTTGCAATTTTGTTTGAGTAATCATTAGCTGACTTTGACTTAGTTCCCATTCTATCCTAGCCGAGGCTAACTGAGTCTCGACTAATTTGAGTTTGGTCTGAGCCGACCCCAACAAAGACTGCGATTGCTTTTGACCAATCAGCGATTCCACGGTGCAATTTTCCAGAATCCATTGCCAACCGTAGTTATTGATTGCTTTGACTGTTAACACATCCTGCGGCTGCACAGTGTTTTTCGGCAAATAACAGTTCCAACCAGACTGCAAAGCCACATCACTTTCAAAATGTCCAGCTACATCCGGGCGATCGTAAAAAGGCTCGCAACTCTGCACAATTTCGCCGTTTAACAACACTTGTACCTCCTCAACTCTACCGCCGAGATTCAGATCAGCGGCCCATCCTTCCAGATACAAATTCTCCTTATTCGTAAAAGCAGCAACATCAATATATCCTTCCGGGTGGTGATTGAATTTCAACTCCGAAAAATCTTTCACTAACTTATTTGTGACAACATACAAATCCTGGAATCTGCATATGCCTTTTTTGATGCGGTGGACAAAAGCTTTGCCTGCGCTAACTCGATCGACAATTTCTCTGACAAACTTTTCAGTTACATAAGTTGTGCCGTATTCTTCCTTATCTAAAGACTGACTTTCGCTGTTGGCGCTGAACAAAATACCATTTGCAGGCATTTCTACATGAGGAGCACGCAAACACTCATCGTGAACACTAAACATCAAAATGCCATCAGGAGTCAACAAATCATACAAATTTTGTAGCCAATTTGTAAAAGTTCTTTCTGGCATATGGCTGAAGAAAGAATTAGCCAAAATGCAGTCAAACTTGCGGTCAATTAAATAATTTTCTGGTTTTCCCGTCGAGACAATACCGCTAACTCCCAAGTATTCAGTTTGAAACTTGACTGCGTTAGCATAAATATCCGAAACCCAAATTCGTTCCGGCGGCATTTCCTGAATCAAAAACCGCGTAAATCGACCGTAACCGCAGGCAAAATCTAGAAAAGACGGCACATTTTCAAAACTGCCAAAATGCCAATCTACAACCTGTTTAACCGTATCGAGGATGCGACGACCGATCGCATAATAGCGCACCAAAGCCCGAGCGCGATCGTCCTTGACGTTGTTCAAGCTGAACAAATACATTTCATCATCTTCGCAGATATTCAGTTTAAAATCTTCGGGAAACTTAGCTTGCTCTCGAATAAATGCTTTGATGACCGGATTTTCGATTAAATCTAAATTGATTTCGCTCATTTTTTTCACAGAATTTTAGATAACCTCGGTTGACTGCTCTTTCACCAGAGAATCAGAATTAACAACAGTTAAACACGGTTCGATTAGCAAGTCAACGATGCCGTTACCGCAAGACTCAGTACAAGACTGAACTCTAAACATCGCCACATCAACACAGCGATCCAAATAAGTTAAATCCCCATCTACCGTTCCCACAACCCCCGCATTCAAAAAATAAACCCCCGGGTTCAGCAAACATTTAAACTGAAACTTTACTACAATTGTCGTTCCCGCTTCCACATACCTAACTGACTGAGTAGAAGCCTTTAAAGAAGCACCAGCCAACTCAAAACCGCTAATTGTTTTAATCAACATTCCAAACCTCACTTTGGAAGTTGACCGCGAGAAAGTAACAGAGTAAGTGTAAACATAATCTTGACGACCAATCAAGTGATTTACGACATTTCCCGACCGCGTCTCGATGTGCGGGTTGATAATTTCCGCACCGCGAGACGGATACCTCACGGTATTCGATGGTATCATCCCCGGATCGTAAAATTCATCGTAGTATTCCTTGACTTTCGAGATATATTGCTCCGGTTTAACTTCCCGGTTTGTGCTTTCTAAATTATTAGCATCCTGAAGATTATTTTCACTTTCCTGCTTTGTTAGTTGATTTAGCGATCGAATATCCGACTTCAATCCCAGAACCTGATCCGGATCGGCATAAATCAGCTTTTGATACTTAGAAATTACCACCTTCGGCGTATGAGCGAGCAACAATTCTCCGCTATCCATTAAAATCGCCGACGTACAAAGTTGCACCACAGAAGTAGCAGCGTGAGACACAAATAAAATCGTTCCGCCGCCTTCCTGAATGCTTTGCAACCGGGCAAAACACTTGCGCTGAAAAGCTTCGTCGCCGACCGAAAGCGCCTCGTCAACCACCAAAATATCCGGCTCGACGCTAGTCGCAACGGCAAAAGCCAGCCTGACAAACATACCGCTAGAATAAGTCTTGACTGGCTGGTCGATGAAATCTCCTATATCAGCAAAAGCAGCTATTTCGTCAAATTTTTGTTCAGTTTCTTTGTGATTGAATCCCAATATTTGAGCGTTGAAAAATACATTTTGCCGCCCGGTAAATTCCGGGTTAAAACCGCTTCCGAGTTCCAATAAAGCCGAGACTCGTCCTTTAACCTCGACGCTTCCTGCGGTAGGTGTTAGCGTCCCGACAATTATTTGCAAAAGAGTGCTTTTTCCCGAACCGTTGCGACCAACTACTCCCAGAGTTTGTCCTTGACTAATTTCCAGATTAATGTCGTGGAGGGCCCAAAATTCATCAGCAAGTTTTTTGCTGGGATAAATCATTTCCTTTAAGCGGTCTCCTGGACGATCGTACCGCTTAAAGCATTTGGAAACATTTTTTAGTGAAATTACATTTTCTGTCATTGGCAGGAGTCAATCGATTTTAGATTTTAGATTAGAGATTTTAGATTGGAGATTAACTTTATATCTAAAGCGTACTTACAGAAGTCAATCGATTTTAGATTGGAGATTGACTTGATATCTAAAACAAATTTACAGCACGTCAGCAAAAGCGGGACGCAAACGCCGGTAAACCGCAAAACCGCCACAAAATATAGCAGCAGAAATGAGCGTGGCGACACCCCATTCGCCCCAGTGTTTGACTTCTCCAAGCAGTATCAGGTCTCGATAAACCTCGGAGATAGCGGCCATTGGATTCAGCCAAAATATCCAGGCTCGCCACTCTTCGGGGATGATTGATGCTGGATAGACGATCGGCGTCAAATAAAACCAAAAATTTAGAATAACACCTAATGTCTGAGGAATGTCTCGCAAAAACACCGTCAAGCCGGCTGTCAAATATCCCAAGCCAGCAGTGATCAGCAACTGAGGAATCCAAACCAGTGGCAATAAGCATAAAGTAGGGTTGAGCTTTTGCGAGGAGACTGCTACTATGACGATCAAAGCTGCTAAACCGAGAGAACTTTCAATAAAAGCTGTCAAAATCGGCACTAACGGTAGCAAACCGAGGGGAAATACCACTTTTTTGACTAAATTTGGCTGGCCCACGACGGATACTCCCGACTTGATCAAACCGCTGGTGAAGGCACTCCAAGGTAACAAACCTGCAAATAGCCAGACTCCGAATGTAATGTCGCTATCTTCGGGGAAGCCTGCAAGCTTGAGCTTTACCTTGAGGACGATCGAGAATACGTATGTGTAAATCACCAATTGCGATAGCTGATTCAGCAGCGGCCACAAATTGCCGAGAATTGAGCCTTTGTATTGAGCTTCCAAGTCCCGTCGCACCAATGTAGCCAGCAGATTCAGCTTCGCCCAGCGCCTGCCATTAACCGTTCGGGCTTTTTGGGCAAATCCTTTGTCCGTTCTCAGCAATTTTTTCGCCCTCGTTCACTACCTTCACACCTAAATCAACTCAAGCTACAATTGTGCAGCTTTTGTTAAACCGCAATTATTCCACAGCCCCGCCGCTTTGATCAAGGATCTGTCACTCTGGCCAAGGAGGTTATCTTAGCCGATCGCCGATCGAACTGCCGAACTGATCGCTAGTTTTTGCTCGTCATCGTAGCCCCACCGCTGAAAAAATTCCTCATACTCGCCGCCCGCACTCTGCAAACTTGCGAGCATTTGCGACGCTATAGTTTGACAGGCCGGGATTTGCAGGAGTTGAATTAAATTGCGCGATCGCTCCTGAACTCTACCAGAACCCGCTGCCATTTCCTCGCTTTGATGGCGCGAATGATACACAACCATTGCCGCCGACATCGCCAAATTTTTCACCAGCAGTTCTGCTACGATCTCAGGAGCCGATCGCAGCGCCTCAGTAACTCCGAGTGACGGTCGATCTGCATCCTGTCCATCGCCCGTCAGATAGGTGACAAAAAACCCCCTAGCGCCGTTCTGTGTCTTCACCAGAGAAGCCACTGCTTGCTCGATCTCGGGCTGTGAAAGCCGTGAACCCTCAATTTCGGACAACAAAGATTGAGTCAGCTCGATCGCACCTTCAAAAGTTATGCTTTCCGATGCTAATAAAGAAGATGGAATACTCATAAACATACTCGGTAATTATCAAGACTATTGTAAACAATTCTCGCTGCCCGATCGCAAATAAATATGGCAATTATCTCATCCAAACAACAGCCCCCCGATCCAAATTTACCCGAAGACATAGCCCCCGCCCCCCGCAAACAAGCAGCCAAACCCAAGACAGAATCCCTGTTAGAATCCCAAGAACTACCCGATGAAATCAACAGCAAACAAGACGACAAAATCCGCCCCCAGCGGTTAGCTGAATACATCGGGCAAAAAGACTTAAGAGAAGTTTTGGCGATCGCAATTGCCGCAGCCAAATCTCGCGGCGAACCGATGGATCACCTGTTACTCTACGGCCCACCAGGCTTAGGCAAAACCACAATGTCGCTAATTCTAGCAGCAGAAATGGAAGTTGAATGCAAAATCACCACAGCCCCCGCCCTAGAAAAACCGCGAGATATTGTGGGATTGCTAATCAACCTGAAAGCAGGCGACGTGCTGTTTATCGACGAAATTCACCGATTATCTAAAGTTACAGAAGAAATCCTGTATCCGGCGATGGAAGACTGCCGCTTAGATATTACGATCGGTCAAGGAAAAACCGCCAAAATCCGCAGCATTCCCCTGAAACCCTTTACCTTAGTAGGTGCCACCACAAAAGTAGGGTCATTGACTGCTCCATTGCGCGATCGTTTCGGCTTAATCCAAAGATTGCGCTACTACGAAATAGACGAACTTAGTCTAATTGTCCAAAGAACCGCCCAAGTTCTCGACACTAAAATCACCCCAGAAGGAGCCACAGAAATCGCCCGCCGAGCTCGCGGTACACCCCGCATTGCTAACCGATTGCTACGGCGAGTTAGAGACTATAGCGAAGTCAAAAACTTAAAACCAATCAGTGCCGAAGTTGCCTCACTCGCCCTCGAATTATTCAACGTCGATCCGCTAGGTTTGGATTGGACAGATCGGTGTCTTTTGACAGCAATGATCGAAAACTTTAACGGTGGCCCAGTCGGCTTAGAAACCATCGCAGCTTCGACAGGAGAAGACACTCAAACTATTGAGGACGTGTACGAACCATACTTAATGCAAATCGGATTTTTGCAGCGGACAAGTCGGGGCAGAATGGTAACTATTGCTGCTAGAAAGCATCTCGGTTTTATGGATTAAGAAATGGGGAATTGGGAATTGGTAGCGCCGGAATGACAAGCGAGGACACGGCAGTGCCGTTTCCCTACCGCGATCGATTGTAGGGACAAAGGCCAAGCCGTCTCCTCCGTTTATATCATTTCGATGAAGAGCGAATTTGATATAATAACTAATAAGTAATAAACTAAATTTCCGGTTTTTTTTCGCCAGTAAAATCAGATTCAAAACCATTAGAAGGTGGCGGCAAACTACGCAAGTTTTTTTCTCGATCGCCCGCAATTTTCATAGCAGTTTCCCAAGTAAAAGTAAAAGAATGAAAAGAATCAGAATCAATCCTATCTTCATCCAAATCCACAATCACTTGCTTAAAAATATCAAATAACTCTTCTTGTAACCGATCGAGTTCCTCACAAGTTCCGGCTTGACGAATTTTCTGAATCAAATCTAGGATAGCCAAGTTAAATGTATCAGCTTGATTTTTTTGTTTCTGCAAAAAGCGCGATCGCCACTGCCAAAACCAAGACGCCAAAAGCGTTCCAATCGAAAAAGACAAACCGATAATATCAGAATTAGCAGCCAAAAAATCTGGTTTTTCGCGCTCGTAATAAGCCTGAGCGCCCTCATGCACCGGCAAAGCTAAACCCCCGCTCCCTCCCGGCTGACTAATCATTGCCGCCAGCGAATTAGCAGCCACCAAATTGCGGCGGTGCTCGAACAAAATCCGTGTAATTTCCCGCACGACTTCGGGATCGACATCCTCCCTGACTAACAGAGTAGCCTGCACTCCCACGGTCGGCAAATCAGCATCAGGAACAGCGGGTGCTGCCTTGTAAGTACCTCTGGGAATCACATCGGCTTCCAAATAAGGTAACTTGATTTTCATCGCAGCTCCTTGGTCGATCGCTACTAATTTGCCCTGTGTATTTTGCAGCAAATCGCTAACAAAATCGCTCCCTGGCGGCAGCACCCGAAAAATAGCATCAACCTCCCCATTGCTAAATAATTTAGTAGCCTCTATCCAAGAAGTCGGAGTAGATAAAAAATCGGTTTTCCCCAAACCATAATGTTCGCTCATAAACCAAAAAGAGCTATAAGAACCACTGCCTTTAGCCATTAGTGCAATACGTTTTCCCTTCAAATCAGAAACATTCTGAATTCCAGACTGTTCGGAAACAATTAAGTGAAAAACTTCCTTAAATAATGAAGCAATTACCCGAGCAGATGGCAGTGCTGCTGTGTCGTTCTGGACGATCGCCAATTGAGCCTCATTCGCCTGAAGCCTTCGCATATTTTCCTCAGCACCTTGCGTCTCAACAACCCGAATGCGGATGCGCGGATTTTGTTGAACGACTACCTCAGCAATTGCCTGTCCAAAAGGGTAATAATTCCCGGTTTTTGTTCCTGTCGCCAGGGTTAATTCATAGACTTGCTGCTTGTCCTGGTTAAGCTTCCAGCCGAAAGATCCAATCAGGACAACACTTAATACAGCAATGGGAATCAGAAATTTATTTTGCATTGATGTTGAGACTCGATCGATAATGGCAAAATTAAAAGTATTCTGGATACGGGTGTATCTCAATAAGTCCAAGGGCGAAGCACCTGACGGCAGGTAATTTATTAATGAGAACCATAGATTTACTGCCGTCAGGTGCTTCGCCCCTACCAATATATTTACAAAAGCTGAGATGCACCTCTCGATACAAATGAAAATTAAACTCGGGAAATTGGACGCGCGGGCGGGTGGATGAGCCAATGCCCAATTCCCAATGCCCAATTCCCAATTACCAATTCCCAATTTCCCATGCTACTATCCCTCAGAATAGAAAACTTTGCCTTAATTGACTGCCTGGATCTAGAATTTGGCCCGAGTTTGAACGTATTTACAGGGGAAACCGGCGCAGGTAAATCGATTATCCTAGATGCGATCGATGCAGTTTTGGGCGGGAAAGTCGATCGCCGATCGATCCGCACCGGATCAGCACGGGCAATATTGGAAGCTACCTTTGAATTGGACAAAGCCTCCGCAACTTGGCTGGGCGAGCAAGAAATCGAACCGATAGACGGAAATTTAGCCGTTTGCTGCCGGGAAATTAACGCATCTAGCGGTGCTTTGCGGACTCGATCGCGCTTGAACGGAATTCTGGTCAACCGCCAGTTAATGGAGCAACTGCGCGATCGGCTCGTCGAAATTACCGCCCAAGGCCAAACCGTCCACCTCGGACAAGAAACCCTCCAGCGAGAATGGCTCGATTTGTACGGCGGCAAAAATCTGACTGAAGCTCGATCGACCATTGGCGCCGCGTGGCTGGGAACCAGCACAGCCAAAACAGCCCTCAAACGCAGGCGTCAGTCGGAACAGCAACGACTGCAAAGACTCGATTTATTAGAATACCAAGTCCGAGAACTCGGCGAAGCCAACATCGAAGACGGCGACGAACTAGAACAGCTAGAACAAGAATCAATCCGGCTTACCCACATCGTCGAATTGCAGCAGCAGAGTTACCGAGTTCACCAAGCCCTTTACCAAAACGAGGGCGACACCGCATCAGCCGCCGATTTGTTGAGCAAAGCCGAAGTAATTTTAAGCGACATGGCCGTTTACGATCTACAGTTGCAGTCAATCCTGGAAATGGTCAGCGATGCTTTAGCTCAAGCCACAGAAGCCAGCAGGCAAATTAACAGTTACGGCGAACAATTAGAAGCAGATCCCGAAAGACTCGAAGAAGTAGAAGAGAGAATTCGCGAGCTCAAACAAATTTGCCGCAAATACGGGCCACTAAAAGAGGCGATCGCCTATTACCTAAGCATCCAAAACGAACTAAACGAACTTTTAGAAGGAGGCGAGTCTATGGAAGCCTTAGAACTCGCATATGAGACCGCCCTACAGCAATTAAAAGATGCTTGTACCCACCTCACCACCCTGCGACGCGAAGTAGCCCTCAAACTCGAAACCCATCTTGTGGGAGAACTTAAGCCGTTAGCGATGGAAAAAGTGCAATTTAAAGTTGAAATATCGCCTTGTACCCCAACCGCCACCGGTGCTGACCAAATCGCCTTTTGTTTCAGCCCCAACCCGGGGGAACCACTCCAACCATTAGGGGCGATCGCCTCTGGGGGAGAAATGAGTCGGTTTCTGCTCGCCATCAAAGCCTGTTTTTCGCAGATAGACGGCGCGGGAACCTTAATTTTTGACGAAATCGATGCCGGAGTCTCCGGGAGAGTCGCCAGCGCGATCGCCAAAAAACTCTACCAACTCTCCGACAAACACCAAGTTCTCTGCGTCACCCACCAGCCTTTAATTGCTGCGATGGCTGATTTTCATTTTCGGGTCAACAAACAGACAATAGAAGCAGAACCAAGTATCATCGGCGAACCCGGAACCAACTCGGAACCGGGGGAACGTACAGTAGTCAGAGTTGCCGCCCTCAACAGCGAACAGCGACGCGAAGAACTCGCCCAACTCGCCAGCGGTCGATCGGCCCATGAAGCCATCGCCTTCGCCGAATCCCTACTCGTGGAAGCCGCCGGATTGCGCCAAACTCAGTCGGCTCAACGCTGAAGAGACCCGGAAGGCCGATGGGCAGGGCTGTTTCATTCTCTTGTAGGGGCCGCCCCCCGTGGCTGCCCCTATCTCTGAAACACCCACAAAATCGTGGACAGGAAGGGCGGGCACGGGGGCACCGCCCCTACAAAACAATGATTTACCTGAGAATGAAACAGCCCTGGCCCGATGGGGGGGTCAAAAGGCGGAGTTTTTTCAACCGGAGGTTACACTAAAAATAGCAACCGCAAGTTTTACAAAAAAAAGCTGAAAGCCCAGTGAGTTTAGTCCCCGGATGACAGCTCACAGCAGCAAAATTGACAGAAATTATAGTTGAAAACCACAATAGTGTAGAGAAGGGCACACATCGCTAACAACTGGTAGTGTCGCAATTGGCGCTAGTCCTGCAAGACTCTCGCTTTTTCAGCAGTCCTTCCTTGCAGGTATTCATGTTCCTGCGGGCGATCGGCGATCGCGATCGAGCGAACCTACTTAAAAGGGGCACGCACAATGTCAAAATCAGTTAATAAACCATTAAAACAGGATTCGCGCTCTTCTTTAAACAGTGCAGCAATGCCATAGGATCCCTGCGGTTCCACCCTCGGTTCAGCAATGCCACTGAATTTCTCTTGCCCTGTGGCCGGAGTTCTGTAAACTGGGAAATAGTTTCACACCTATTTGAGTTTTGTGCGACTTACCCACTAACGAACTTGGCCGCTCTCCTAGCTTAGAGACTAACCCCTACACTTAAGCTTCTGTAAATGTCTATGAAATCTCCTGCATCTTCCACCAATTACTCTTCTCTCGACGAAGTGATAGATGTCGCTGTTGTCGGCGGTGAAACTCATCATCAGGAATATTATTCTCCCCCTCCTTCTACCAGTGCAATTATTCCGTCCCAAGGAAACCTTTCCGGTATTCTCGACCTCCTAAATAAGCAAAGTTTCACAGTAGTAGTTAAGCAAGTAGAAGACAAACTTAAGGTTGTAAATCAAACCCTGGGAATGCTCGACAATATTCTTGAGAGCGAGGGATTTGACGCCATTCTCAACGAGATGTTGCAGTCGATTACCCTCAAAACCGGGGAATTGCTCAATGCCGATCGCACCACAATATTTTTAGTAGATGACGAAAAAGATGAACTCTGGGCGATCGTTGCTAAAGACGAAAACGGCAAAAACCTAGAAATCAGAGTTCCGGCTCATGTGGGCATTGCAGGAGAAGTGGCCACGTTCCAAAAAGTGGTTAACATCCCTTACGATTTTTACAACGACGAACGATCGGCTAACGCCAAAAAATTTGACGAAAAAACGGGCTACCGCACTTATACAATGCTGGCAATGCCCTTGATAAATGAAGAAACAAAAGAGTTAGTAGCAGTCGTTCAACTGATTAATAAACTCAGACCAAACCACGGAAATTACGCTAGTTTAGACGAACAAATCGATCGGCACGGATTTACTCAAGAAGACGAAAAACTCTTTAAAGAATTTGCTCCCTCGATTCGCCTAATTCTAGAATCGTCCAAATCTTTCTACGCAGCAACTCAGAGACAGCGGGCCGCCACGGCGCTGATGAACGCTGTCAGCGCTCTTTCTCAGAGCAGTCTAGACTTAGAAGATACCCTCAAGCGGGTGATGGATCAGGCTCAAGAACTGATGAATGCCGATCGCAGCACCCTGTGGCTGATTGACGAAGATAAAGACGAACTGTGGACGAAAATCCCGATCGCAGGCAAACTTAAAGAAATTCGCATACCCAGAACCGCAGGTTTTGCAGGAATCGTCGCCCAATCTAGCGAACCCCTGCTGATTCCCTTTGACGTGTACGACGATCCCCGGGCCGAAATTTCCAAAGAAGTGGATCAAAAGTCGGGCTACCGCACTTGCAGTATGCTGTGTATGCCAGTCTTTAACTCAGACAAAAAATTGATTGGTGTCACCCAATTAGTTAATAAAAAACGACTAGAAAAATTCCCGCCATACAACCCGGAAGATTGGCCGCACCCCCCCGAACAGTGGAAAGCGAGTTTCAATCGCAACGACATGGAATTCATGAAGGCTTTTAATATCCAAGCAGGAGTCGCCCTGCAAAACGCCAAACTGTTTGCCGAAGTCAAACAGCAAGAACAAAGACAAAAAGATATGCTGCACGCGCTAACTAACGGCGTGATCTCTACCGATAAAAAAGGGAATATAGTAGCGACAAATCCCAGTGCTAAAAAATTGCTGGGAGTCAGCGATGCTGAATTAGCCGAAGGTCAATCTTTGCGCGATTTAATTAAGTTAGAAAAAGGCGATTTTGCCAAGTGGTTCGATGCGTCTTTGTCTCCCGAAAGCGATAAAGACCGCCAGCAGTATTACCCCGACCAAATTTTGCTCTCCTCTGAAGCACAATCGCAGAGTATCAATCTCTCGATCAACTCAATGACTGATGCGACTGACCCGAATAAGGTCAACGGCGCGTTAGTTGTCATGGAAGATATTAGCAGCGCCAAGCAAGTCAAAAACTTGATGTACCGTTACATGACCCCAGAAGTAGCCGAAGCGCTGTTAGCTTCTGGGGATACTGGATTGGGTGGCAAGCGCAAAAACGTTTCGGTACTGTTCTCAGACATTCGCAGCTATACCACACTTACGGAAAAATTGCAAGCCGAAGAAGTGGTGGTGATGCTCAACAAATATTTTGAAGTGATGGTAGATGTCGTATTCGAGTACGGAGGCACTCTCGACAAATACATCGGCGACGCTCTGATGGCAGTTTTTGGCTCTCCAGCACCCCTAGAGGATCATGCTTGGTGCGCGATGCAAACCGCAGTCAAAATGCGCGACAAACTAGCTGAGTTTAATCTAGAGCGTATCGCTAATGGCGAATTGCCGATCGGCATTGGCATGGGCATCCATTCCGACGAAGTTGTCAGCGGCAACATCGGATCGAGCAAACGGATGGAACTAACTTCGATCGGAGATGGGGTAAATCTCGCCTCTCGCTTAGAAGGTGCCAGCAAGCAATATGGGACTGACTTAATCATCAGCGACAACACGTACAGAGATTACAAAGATCGACTCCACGTGCGGGAACTCGACTTCATCACTGTCAAAGGCAAAAGCGAACCAGTAATCGTTTACGAACTCGTTGGTATCCATGAGGGAGCATCGCCCATTGGCAAGCCGCTCACCGAAAAACAGGAACAAATTGTCGAAAATTATAACAAAGGGCGCGAACATTACAAGACACCTGTCACCCAAAGACTCTCAGATGAGGAGGTGAGAGAATTATTAACCAGAGTCGAGGAAATGCCCGAGGTAGAGCTGAAAAAACTTACCTACAATGTCGAGCAACAGTTGGAATACCAGCTCAAAAAGCTGTTATATCAACTGAAAAAACTGTCCGAGTACGATCCTAAAAACCTGTCCGAAGCAGACAAACTAATCGTGCTGTTGCAGCCAGAAATCCAACTGCTGAAACTCGAAGGCATGAAAAACCTCTCCGAGGATGAAGCGAAACTGCTCCTGCAAGCAAAAGTCAAGCAGCTATCAGCAGAGGACATCAAGGACTTGCAAGAGGGGGAAGTCAAAAAGCTCTTGGAAGCAGACATTAACGACCCCTCAAATCCTAAAATCAAGAGGCTGAAAGCCTCAGAGATTCGGCAGCTATTGCAGGCAAAAATTAAAAGTCGCGCCTCCGAGACAGTTGCAGAAATGTTAGATGAGGAATTTGAGAATCTGGGACTCGATCGGGTCAAAAAGCTGCTGAGCGAAGTTAAGAAAGCCTTAGAACCCAAAGCCAAGGAAGCTTTTAGAGACGCCGAACGCCAATTTAACGCGGTTTTGCACATTGATCCCAAAAACAAGGCAGCTAAATTGCACGTCGATCGCTGTATGTTATTTCAACATCGGTTTTCCGACGTACTCAACTGGGACGGTGTGTGGAACCTGACCGAAAAATAGCAACCGCCTGCGGCAAGCGCGATCGTAGAGGCGGGCGGCGGGTCAACGAGGGGGTGCGTCTGGCTCGATCGCAATTCACCTTAATATCCGATTGAGGCAATTATAAATAAGCTCCAACAGGTATGATTGTTAGATAACCGAATTTGAAATCGCAGGCTTTGATGCCTGAGTTTCGCCCTATCTGTTTCGATCGCGCTACCTACGGCAACAAACTGAGCACTTCTACTATTTGAAGCGCTTAAAAATAGTTACGACTGGCGGCAGCGTTACCCAGTTTTTGAGAAAAATCTGGGAGAAAGGCGACCAAACATCCGCTCAAAAACCGGGTTTCTCACCCCGCCCGCGTAAGTCTTAATAGCGTTAGTGGCTTCTAAAAAGAGCTTCCTTCGCAGATAGTCAATGTTCTAGTCTTAGATATAAAAAACTACTAGCGTCAGTTATGGATAATTGGAATTCACAATCGGGAGATATTGAGTGGGTAGATCAGGTTTACCAACTATTGCTGGAAATTGCTCGCAGCTCCCTGTCAGACATCCCCAGAATCCCGGAAAACATCACTTTAAAAGCTATTCCTCTGATTCAGAAGGTACAAAGCATTCAACAAAGACCAGACGGACAAGTGTTCAAATCCGGTTCTTTTTCAGTGAACGATCGCGAATGGGTCGATCGAGTTTGCCAACTATTGGTAGAACTGACTGGCGCGTCTTTGTCCGAACAGCCCAAAATGCCGGAAAACCTGGCAGGCCGGTCTTTAGCCCTAGCCGACAGAGCCCAAAAAATTAAAGAAGATATCGAAGAAAATGCTTCTCAAACCCCAGCAGATGAAGATGAAAACGCCTTAGAATCTCCAGACGCGCTGCTGAACCTTTTGCACCACAGCTTGAAAATTCAGCGCGCCAAAAGCTACAAACCCGATGCTCCCGAATGGCAGCAAGTTTTCAGCCTGCTCGATGTAGTCCAGTCAATTTACAAGCAAATCCAACATTAAATTCAAGCTTAAATCAGGGGCATTTCCATTGTGCGCGATCTCTGGCAATTAAAATCGGTTGCTCTTTAGCAGAAAAAGTTTTTTGCGGTAGCGATAATATTTTAGACGAAAATTTTAGTAGCATCAAAAAGCCAGATACCGTAGGGTGCGTCGCCATCAACAATCTGTAACTAAAATCAAAAATCTGGCAGCGACGCACCCTACTCAAACATTAGTGGCATCAAAAAGCCAGATACCG
>JANMLZ010000149.1:0-49178 GCA_031372825.1 Cyanobacteria bacterium OTE_58_metabat_593
AGCCTTCTCTAAAAAATTAGAAAATCATATTGCTGCAATTTGGCGCTTTGTGCATCATTACAATGCTAATTTACAACTCTAAACACCTACTTTCTTTGAATTCAGTTTAATTCTCTTGATCCTTTCCTTCAGGGCACTACCAAGCTGCGGACATACTTTGAAGAAGTTGCCATTAAAGTTCAGAGAGTGGGATTGCCCTGAATGTGGGATGCACCACTATCGAGATGTGAATGCGGCAGTAAACATTTTAGCCGTTGGACAGACGGTGTTAGCTTGCGCGGCAACTGTAAGACCAAAAGCCGTAAAGGCGGTCGGCGGGTGCAATGAAGCAGGAATTACTAGAGGTGACTCTAGAAAGACTCTTGAGCGATCCAAAAGTTCTTAGGAATCCCCGTGCCTTTTAGGTCGGGGAGGATGTCAAGGTTGATAGTATTGCGGCTTCACTCCTTTTGCTTGGAGTTCTTTCGCCAAACGTTCTGCTGAGGCAGCATCGTTCAAGGCTCCCATTTGGATTTTGACACCCTTTGAGAAGTTCCGCACGTAGGCATCGGGAACTGCGGTTCTGGCTTGTTGCAGAGCTTTTTCGTTGGTGTAATCGGTGACCACGTAATAGAAACCGTCGGCTGCCCGTATCGGCCTTCCTAGCGGGGCTGTGGTGGCTGGGGATACTGTCGCTGGGGATACGGCTGTCGGCTGGGCTGGGGAGGGTGTTGGAGGCAGGGTCGGCAGTGTCGGGACAGTCTGGGCGCTAGGGCTGGGACTGGGAAGCAAAGCTGTGCTGAGATTGTTGAGTCCTTGTTCCCTTCCTCTGGCTGGGTTGCCGTCTTCTGTAGGAATCGGGACAGCCGCGCTCGGGGCCGGAGGCGCTGCCGGATTGGGCGGAATTGATGCTTTGGGCGACGGGGAAGCAATCGAGCTGGCTGTCGGCTTGACATTGCTGAGAGTGCTCAAATCTAGCTCGACAAATTCCTTGGATGCCAGATTTGGAGCTTTTGGCAGTTCCTTTGTGCCAGAATCTGATTTGGCGGTAGTGCCGGGATTGTCGCTGGGAGATGGCGTGGTGCGATCGAGCAAACGATTCAGCCCGGCCATTTTAGCCAGACTGGACGGGTGCATGACTGCGTAACCCAAAGCTGTGCATGACAGCAGAAACAACAGCATCGAACTCAGTCCCAAGGGAGTTAACAAACTGGCGGCTAAACTGCGTTCGACGGCAGGCTCGGCTGTTTCCTCGTCCAAACTTTCGATCAGTTTTTCACTTGATTCGAGATATTTATTGGGTGCGAAGGCATTGCCAGATAGTTTTGTGCCGCCCTTGGTAGTTGCTAGCGGGGCATCGCCTTGGCTGCCGGCAAGGGACAGTGGCAGGGATAACGGCTGCTGGGTTTCCTGGGCAGATCCCGAAGGCAGATTTTCGGCTAGCTGTTGCTCGGTTGTGGCTGTTTGCTTGCCGGTACGAACTGATGGCGACACCCACTGTTCGGCGCGTCGCCTGTGCCTTCTGTATGTTGTCAGTTCTGCTTCTAGGCTTACATCCATACACCCCAGGGCTGCTTGCAAAGCAGGCTTGATTGGGGTTGATAAGGATTGATGATTTGGGGATTCAACCGAAGAACGCTTACTCATTACCAAAATTCCTACCGCCTCTGAATTGATTTTAGTGTTTTGATTATATATACGAAGCAAGAACAAGAAAGTTTAAAACTTGCCTATTTTAGGATTAGCTGCTTTTGGCGTCAAGGCAACTGCTGGCTTTGGGTCTCAAGTGTCGATCGCCGTCCGCTATCTTTTCATCTTTATCTTAAAACTTAACTCTTGCCTTGTCCCGAAGCTGATTACACAGACTCTAGATAGCTTTTGGTATCGAGAGCGACAGATTATTTGTAACATCTCATAGTCGTTCCGCATTTGTCTTTTTTCTTGATCCCTGACTCTTTTATCAACTTTTAACCTGTATTTCTACTTAGAAAATGAGTAAGGACTGAGCTAATTGTTTCTATAGATAACGAAATTATAAATAAATTATAAAGTTTATTTATGCTTCGGGGATCGCTACAACCCAGACAGCATAAAGGCTGGGATGCTCTAAAACCTGCTAGCTCTACAGAGGAGAATTAGAGATGAAAATGATTTACCTAAGAACTTTTATGAAAACCCCATTAACTTCTGCTTGCCGTCACTGTCGCCACTATACCCCAGAGGGGAGACGCGGTGGTGTTTGCGATTTGCTGAGCGTACCGGTGCAAAGCCAGTGGAAAGCTTGCTCTTTAGCGGTTTCGCCTTTTGGGCAATCTTGGGAAAACATAGCAGAAATTGAACTGTGGCAAGAACAGACTGTAACGCCGCGAGAACCCGCTGTCACTGTTGCTGAGCGCAATGCCTGCCAGTTGACAGGCACAACGTTGACCGAAAAATCGGCAGCGGCAGTCTCGGTTTAGTTGGTTCGCAGTTCTGAGGGCTCATACCGTTTTCGATTGGGGATTTGGGAATCACCGATCGCGATTGAGGTTTGGAGCGGGCATTGCAGTTTCATGCTTTTTGGGAACTAATATCAATACTGACACCTGTGGAAAGTCGGGTGCATTTGGCTTTACCCGCGAGCCGAAATCCGTAGCATCTGCTGCTTTAATACGATCGCACCAAAAAAATCGAGCTATGGTAGCCAAGGATATTCACTAAAATCCGGTTCCCGCTTTTCCAAAAAGGCTTGTTTGCCTTCGGCGCCTTCCTGGGTCATATAGTACAGCAACGTGGCATTTCCAGCCAGTTCTTGCAGACCGGCTTGACCATCGCAGTCGGCATTAAAAGCGGATTTTAAACAACGAATGGCGATCGGACTTTTTTCTAAAATTTCGCCCGCCCACTGAATTCCTTCTAGTTCGAGTTGTTCGACGGGTACGACGCAGTTGACTAAACCCATTTCTAGAGCTTGCTGCGCGCTGTACTGGCGGCACAAAAACCAAATTTCTCGGGCTTTTTTCTGGCCGACAACTCTAGCGAGATAGCTAGCTCCGAATCCACCGTCGAAACTGCCGACTTTTGGGCCAGTTTGTCCGAAAACAGCATTGTCAGCTGCGATCGTCAAGTCGCAAATTAAGTGTAAAACATGACCGCCGCCGATCGCATAGCCTGCAACTAAAGCAATTACAACTTTCGGCATCGATCGGATCAACTTCTGCAAGTCGAGCACGTTTAAGCGCGGTATGCCACCTTCATCTACATATCCCGCTTCCCCCCGCACGCTTTGGTCGCCGCCGGAGCAAAAGGCGTATTTGCCGTCTGTATGAGGCCCCGCACCGGTGAACAGGACAACGCCGATTTTGGTGTCTTCGCGGGCGTCAGTAAAGGCATCGCACAGTTCCTGCACGGTTTTGGGACGAAAAGCGTTTCGTTTGTGAGGTCGATTGATGGTAATTTTGGCGGTGCCGCCGCTTTTGTGATAGAGAATGTCTTCGTAGGTTTTGGCGGTTTGCCATTCAATTTGCATAATTAATATATTTGGGATTTAGCTGAGTCATATCAATTCTGTTTGTATCGGAATTAATATTACCCGAAATCAGGACACGGCAGTGCCATGTCCCTACAATTCATCTGGCGTAGGGACACGTCACTGCCGTGTCCTCTATATCATTTTGGCGTAGCCGGAATTCATATCAATCATGGCAGCGATAATTCGCTTTTAGATTTTAAAGTCCTGGACGCACACACTGCAAAAAAATCTAGATATGCTGCATTATTTGCGCTGTAAAAAACTCAGCAGGTGCTTTGCTGCTTTGGCAAATACCGGATCGCGGGACTCGAATTCGCTGGGTGCGAGTAAAGCTTGAACTTCGGCATAAGCTTCTAAATCGAGGTCTCCTTCTTTAGTAAACAAAGTGTCTACGACTGCAATGTGTCTGGAGTCGAGACCGAGCCGATTGCCGATCGACTGTAAGTACATTTGCTCCCGGAGGTCGATGTATCCGTCTACTGCTGACATTTCATAGCCGGAACCGATGAGCAACAGCTTTTCTGATTCTGAGAAGAAAGCTGTCAGGGTTAGCAATTCCGTGGGATTGAAGTAAACCTGCTGTTTGGAGATGCCTTTGACAAGGCGCTGAATTAGTTCTATCCGATCGCGGTCGCCGCTGGCAAAGGCTTTGAGAGTCTTTTGCAGCCGTTCTTCTTCTTCAACTGCGATCGTCCTGTCAATAATCATCACTCCGCGCAGGATGGAAATTAGGGCAGTCAGGAACACAACTAAAGGAGTGATATCTTGTTCGCGGAGCTTTTGCCTGCTAATGCGAGACAACAGCTCAACAACTTCAGTGCTGATCGTGGTGGTGTCCATAATTTAAAATTACTGTCGATTGGGCTGTGCTGTGACTTTATTTCTCGATTTTAAGTGTTTTTAGCTAGGTAAGTATGCCATAAATTCACCAAAAAAACTTGTTTTATGAGTGAAAACACTTATTCTCTCCGCAGCCAGTGGAAAAGTAAGATGATCTTAAGTGTTTTCCAGGCCGTGAATATACCGTGAATTTGCAAACAGAGCAGTTATCTATTAGTGATTATAATTATGCTATTCACAAACGCTGGATGGCTAGGGCTGTGGAACTAGCACTCGCAGCCGGCGCGGAGGGCGAAGTTCCTGTGGGTGCTGTCATTGTTGATGGTACTGGCAAATTGATTGCCGAAGCGCAAAATCGGCGGGAGAGAGATTGCGATCCAACTGCTCATGCTGAAATCTTGGCTTTGCGGGCGGCCGGGCAAGTTTTGCAAGACTGGCATCTCAACTCTTGCACGCTGTATGTAACGCTGGAGCCTTGCCCGATGTGCGCTGGTGCGATCGTCCAAGCTCGGATCAATCTGCTGGTATACGGAGCGGATGACCCGAAAACCGGCGCGATTCGGACTGCGGCTAATATTCCAGATAGCGCTCATTCGTGTCACCGCTTGGAGGTACTCGGCGGTATTATGGAGTCTGCTTGTCGCGAGCAGTTGCTTTCTTGGTTTGCAGCGCGCCGCCAAAGCTAACGGGTAAAAGTTTTGACTTTTGGAGGCGATGTTTAGTCGAACTTGGCTGTTCACCTGAAATAATAGGTAATTGCCCGATCGGGCTTGTCCAGCGGTTGAGGTTTTGGCGGTTGCTGTCCGCCGATCGGTTCAGGTTTTACCTGTTGCAGATTATCTGTTGCGATCGGTCGATCGGCATAATGCCAATAGCAAAAGTGTCCCGAGGCAAAAACTAAATATCTGTCAAACAACATATTTTAGATTTTGTATCTCGATAAGGCAGCTTAATTGCTATGCGCCACACCGCCTCGATCGCCGTTGAGTCCAGTAAATCATCAAAGAGTGAAGCCAATGCCTGCCAAGGTAGCATCTAATACCTCTCGCGTTTCTCCTTGGTTAACCGCCTTGCTCTATCCGCTAGGTCACTATATTGTCCTACCGTTTTATTTTCGCAAGATTGAGATAACCGGACAAGAGCACTTGCCGAAAGATGGGCCTGTGATTTTAGCCCCTACGCATCGTTCCCGGTGGGATGCCTTGATGATGCCTAATTCAACCGGACAGATGGTAACTGGACGGGATTTGCGGTTTATGGTAACTGCTGATGAGGTGAAAGGACTGCAAGGTTGGTTCATCAGACATTTAGGAGGCTTTGCTGTCGATATCAAACATCCAGCCATTAGCAGTCTGCGTTACGGCGTTGAATTGCTTCTCGATAAGCAGATGTTAGTGATTTTTCCCGAAGGTGGCATTTTTCAGGATGGCGAAGTTCACCCGATTAAGGCTGGATTGGCTCGTTTGGCCATGCAAGCAGAATTGAGCACGCCTGGTTTGGGGGTGAAAATTGTACCGATGAGTATCCGCTACCGCCCGCGCATTCCTCGATGGGGTTCTCATGTAAAAATTGCGATCGGCGCTCCGATTGCTGTGGCGGATTATACCAATGGTGGTGGTGGGAAAAAAGAGGCGCGATTGTTGACGGCCGAGCTCGAAATGGCTCTTAAAAATCTTGATGAATGTTGTTAGTTGTCAGTTGTCAGTTGTTAGTTGACAGTTGATGGTTGACCGAAGGAAGAAGTCCGAGGGAAGAATTAATTGTGATATAATATTTTTGGGTGCTGTTGAGAGTTGCGGCACTTATTTAGCTTGGTTGTGTCTGTATTAAGAGTCAGCATTAATGGATTGTGCTTTGAACTTTAATCCTGGTCAAATTGTCAGTTTAGAATGTGGAGATGCGTGCCTGCATTCAGAGGTAATTCAAGTAGTTGAGGCACGTCAAATTTGTTGGGTGCGCCCTTTAATGTTAGTTGGATTAGTGTCGGAGAAGGATGTATCCCAGCAGTGGCCGGAAGAATACACTTTATCCGATTTGCGGGACGGTGCTGATTTGCTGTGGCCGCTGAGTTTGTTTCGGGCGGCGCTGGATACAGAGGTAATTTCGCTGTTGACCCAGTTGCAGTCTCTGAACTCCGATAAAAAGGATAGCGCGATCGCCTCTCGGCAACTAAGGGATTTTGTCGATCGAGTTTGGGAAGCTTTTCCGAGTGCTTTTCATTAGTTAGTTGTTATTGGTTATTAGTTATTAGTCAACTGTCAACAGTTAACGGTTAACGGTTAACAGTTGACTGTCAACAAAATAAAACTCGCAACCACAGAGTTTTTTATTTAAAATACTGCGTGTGAAAGCTCTGCGGGATTGAGATTGTTGTGAATAACTTGACCGTCGCGGAACCAGACAACGCGGCGAGTTTGGCGCGCTACTTCCGGTTCGTGAGTTACCATCACAACCGTCATGCCGCTTTCATTGAATTCTGTAAAAATATCCATTACTTCTTGAGTAGTTTTAGTATCCAATGCGCCCGTCGGTTCATCTGCAAGTAATAATACAGGACGATTGACAATTGCCCGTGCGATCGCAACTCGTTGCTGCTGTCCTCCTGATAGTTGATTCGGTCTATTTTGCAGCCGACTTTCCAAACCTACCTTAGTTAAAGACTCTATAGCCCGTTCGCGTCTTTCTGCTGCGGGAACGCCTGCATAAACCATCGGTAACATCACATTTTCTAATGCTGTCAACTGAGACAATAGATGAAATTGCTGGAAGACAAAACCTAATTTTAAATTGCGAATTCCCGCTAATTCTGATTCCGGCATTTGGGCGACATCTACGCCGTCTAGGTAGTAACTGCCGCTCGTAGGTCGATCGAGACAGCCGATAATATTCATAGCTGTAGATTTGCCCGAACCCGATGCGCCCATAATCGCGCAGTATTCTCCTTGCGTTACCGTCAAGCTGACACCGTTTAAGGCGCGAACTTCCAGGTCGCCAATCCCGTAAACTTTTGTTACGTCTTGCAGACCGACGATGACGGGTTTTGAAGGGACTTGCAGGTCGAGGTCTTTGTAGGTCTCGGTTTGTAGTTCAGGCATTTGTTTTTATGTGCGATCGACACAGCTAACTACTAACTTAACACTTGTTATAGGTTTTGGCGGCTTAAATGCGATGTTTGGACGGTTGCGGGACTTACGCACGGATAGTCAGAAACCAGGTTTTTTGAGGAAAATAATTAGTTAGAGCGTGCGGAAACGATAAAAACCCGGTTTCTTTGGTGTTGGTGAGTAAGTCCTAAATTAAACAATTTGTGGCTTAAATGCGATCGGGATCGATGTTCAATTCGCGCAGTTTTGCCGCTAAACGTTCAGCTCTTTGAGATTCTTGTTCAGCTCTTTGAACTGCTTGTTCGGCTCTTTGAACTGCTTGTTCTGCACGCTGGCGGTTTAATTCACCCTGCTCCTCCAATTCCGCATAAGAAAGAAACCTTTGTCCATCTGGTCGATAAATTTCTAACCCATCTTCACCCAACTCAAATCGTACTCCCAATCTAGGACTGATCCATCCCTCCATCGGCTCAATTACTTCTAAATTACCTTCAATTCTTTGCCAACCACTCAAATCATTATTTTCTGGATTGTAAAGGTAGTATTCCTCGACTCCATAGCGATTGTAAAATGAAAGTTTTTTGTCCATCTTGATTTGGCGATCGTTATGAGAGCGAATCTCAAATACGACTTGGGGAGCAATATTCTCTTCGAGAAATTGCATATAGGAAGGCCGCTCGCCCTTTGGTCTACCAAATATTACCATCGTATCCGGTGCTTGAGAAATCTCTGTTCTACCTTGAACTGGATACCAAAGTAAATCGGCTGCTATAAAGACGTTTGGGTCATTTTTGAACAGCGATTCGCAGCCTTCTTTGATTTTGACAATTAATTTGTATTGAATTGTGCTTTCTGCCATTGGTTGACCGTCGCTGGATGGATAAATAATTTGTTCGGTCGTGACTTGCATAGTGGTTGTCTCCGAGAACTATTCGATCTTAATTATACTATTTTCTGAACCATCAAAAGTTTGGACTATTTCAAGACTTACGCGTGGGGGCGAGAAACCCGGTTTCTACGAGTTTTGTGTTGGGTGACTATAAATCTATAAAGAAACCCGATTTCTAAAATCTGCGACGTAGGCGAGAAACCGGGTTTCTACGAGTTTTGCATTTGGTACCGAGAAATCTCCGAAGAAACCCGGTTTCTGGAATCTGCGACAAGACATAAAAAACTTACTCTTTGACGATGTGTTTGCTAGACTGCTTTGATGAGCATTTTTCCTGTTTTTGTTTATATCACAGCTTGTCTAGTTTTGCCAATTGTTTTTCGGCAAAGTTGCGGACTTTTTCATCTGGATCGTTGACAAATCGATCGCGAAGTATTTCTAATGTTTTTGGGCGATCTTCCACCCCCGTGCTATTTCTTGGACTACTCCATATTGCACATCCGAATTATCGTCAGATTGAGCGCATTGTTTGAGCCAAGGCAAGGTTTCTGGGTCATCTTTCCAGCCCCGTGCTATTTTTTGCAATGCTACATATCGCACGGCAGCATTATCGTCAGATTGAGCGCATTGTTTGAGCCAAGGTAAGGTTTCCGGGTCATCTTTCCACCCCCGTGCTAATTCTTCGACTGCTGAAGAGCGCACAGGCCAATCATCGTCAGATTGAGCGAGTTGTTTGAGGATAGGTAAGATTTCCGGGTCATCTTTCCACCCCCGTGCTAATTCTTCGACTGCTGAAGAGCGCACAGTCGAATCATCGTCAGATTGAGCGAGTTGTTTGAGCCAAGGTAAGCTTTGCGGGTCATCTTTCCAAGTAAAGGCGATCGCACTTACTGCTTGAGTACGAATTTTCCTAACTAAACCTGCCTCTTCTCCGTAACGCTTATAATAGTAATTGAGGTCGTATTTCATTAACTCTTTCAATCGCTCCAGCAATTGACTATCAACGGCAGAAATCTCCTTTCTATCCCTCACCTCATCCAAACACTTCGCCGCCAAAAACAGGTTAGTAAATTTTTGCGCTTCCCCATCCTGATCCATCAAAAACTGAATAACTTCTCCTGTCAACTTTCCAGCAATCAATCCCGCAATCAAACACAAAACTTCCTGCCAAGATTCATCATCCCAGTGCGGGCCAAAAACTTCGGCTTTTAACTCATCCAGCGATAGTTCTAAAGCCTGAACCCTATTCACCACTTGCGATGCACAGAAATATTCCAAAAAAGTCCGGTGTATAAATCCGTAACTATCCGCACCCAAATAACATAAAATAAAGTTGCGGGTTCGCAGTTGATTAATGATTAACTTCGCCCGGTTTCTCGGTTGGTCAAAATCTTTATTATTCAGATATTCTGTCAGAATATCCTCCAAATCTTCCGCACTAATAATATTGCCAGCCAACCCTTCAGGTGCTGCTTGCATTTTCCAAGCAACTCGCCGCAGCATTTCTTGCTTGTCTTTCGCATCAATCGTTTTTGGATCGAGCCTGCTATCCTCTACTAAAGACCTTTCCACATCCCATTGATACAGCAATACCCGCGAAGCTTGATTGTAAAGTTCTGCCCTGTCTCTCGGCAATTCTTGACTGCGATTCAAAATTGCCATTATTGTTAACAATAACGGATTTCTGGCTAAATCTTGAATTGTTGATGAATACTCTAGCGCTCTTTTCATCCGATCGCAAATTCGCACTTTTTCCCTAGCATCCGTAAAAGTCAACTCATGCCAGCGGTGCACAAAATCCTGAATCTGTGCGGGATTCAAGTCTTGGATGATAAAGTGATGGAACTGGGCATCTTGCAACCGTTGAGGTTTGTAACCAATAATCCGAGACGTGACAATCACCCGCACGCGCGGATACTCGTTGGTAAACCGATGAATCGCCGTAATTACATCTTCTCGTTTCCCAGAATCGAAAATTTCATCTAATCCGTCGAACATCACCACAGCGTCGCCTGCTTTAAACTGTTCGTGCAATTGATGCTGATTCAAGTCACAAATAAAACCCGAATTTTTATGGCAAAATTCCAGGAAATTCTGGCAATGTCCTGATTCCAGGTTGCGAATGTAAATCCGCAATTCTATTAGCAGCGGAATCGGGAGAGATGTGACGCTATTTAAAGGCGATCGCGCCCAGGTTAATGCTAAATATTGTAACAGAGTAGATTTGCCCGCACCCGGATCGCCTAAAATCACAATGTACGGATAATTTGACTTGTCATTGATGACATCTAACACCGATACGATCGCCTGTGAAAAATAACCGCGTCGATATTTCTCTACATTCTCAAGTGCGATCGCCTCTAATCGATCGCTGTCTTCCAACCGCCGTTGATGTTCCTTGGGAATTTCGTAAGCTTGGGGCAGAAATGACTCGTAAATTAAGCGCACATCTTGGAAAATAAAGATTTGCCAAACTTTCAGCTTTTCACGATAATCGTAGGTATTGCTATCGACGCTGCTTAAATCCAGATTGCTGTAACGTTCGCACAAAGCCTCTTGATATTGCCTCAAATCAAAATCGGGGATTATCCCAGCAATTTCTTGAGAGTTTTTCTGAATGCTGTCCAGATTTTGAGCATTCAAGATATCCCGCAAGTCTTTTGAGTCAAAGAGAATTTCTTGAACTTCGGCGAGATACTGATTGGCGATGGTTTGCCACTTAAATTTGGTCGGTAAAACAGCTAAATCTAGTTGAGTCCAGGTTTGTTCGAGAAGTTCTGCATCGAGGGATTCGCGATCGCTCTCAAAGGCCTTACCCAAAATTTCCTTAACTGACTTGTTGCGGATAAAATTTTTAACATCTTTAATATACAGCTTAATCTGTTCTGGGGAAAGTCCGCTGATTTTCAACTGCTGCTGCACTAACTCCAAAAACTTTTTCAGCGCTTTTCCCCCTGCGACTTGTCGGGGGTCTTTTTCGCCAAACATGACGTTTTTTAGGGAATCTTTAAAAAAATCTTTTACTAAATCCTTCGCGCCGTCTACTGCTAACTCTTCTAAGATGGGTTGGACGAGAATGCCGACTCCTTGCGTTACTCCCCAGACGACAAGCCAATCAATCATAAAGCTAGCCCGACAAATAAATTTATCTCTATAATATAGCAATTTTCAGTGATTTGTGAAGCTCAAAAAACTGTAGGGGCAATCCCAGTCTTTTCCCCAATAGGTTAGGATAGTATAGGTTTTCTGTAGCTACGATTAGGCCAGATCCCCCCTAGCCCCCCTTGAAAAAGGGGGGGACAAGATTCTTCTCAAAGTCCCCCTTCTTAAGGGGGATTTAGGGGGATCGAGACTTCAGCTAAAACCAACAATTCCCTCATCAGCGGCCGCCTCAAAAATAGTTATATTTTTATATGTTTTTTGCCAGTTGCTTGTGCTATACTCTAATAATGGGAGTGTGAGTAATTTTAAAATTTAATGCACATATTTCCATTATTAAATGATATCATGTCAACCGCAAGAAGTAAAGCAATCTCCCCTCCAAAAAACGAAAATTTTTTTGAGATATCATTAAAAAAAGTAAAGCGTAAAATTGGTAAAATAGAGACAGGAAACTAGCGACAATTATGACATACGATTACGACTTGTTTGTGATAGGTGCAGGCTCCGGCGGATTGGCGAGTTCTAAGCGGGCGGCATCCTACGGGGCGAAAGTGGCGATCGCGGAAAATGACTTAGTAGGCGGAACCTGCGTAATTCGCGGCTGCGTGCCCAAAAAACTGATGGTTTACGCCTCTACATTCTCGCATTTGTACGAAGATGCGATCGGCTACGGTTGGAGTGCAGTAGAAAGCAGCTTCGACTGGGAAAAACTCGTCACCACTGTAGACACAGAAGTGCGACGACTCAGCAAACTGCACATTAGCTTTCTCGAAAAAGCCGGAGTCGAATTAATTCCAGAATACGCCAAATTTATCGACCCTCACACCGTCGAAGTTGGTAACAGAAAAGTCACCGCAGCCAAAATCTTAATCGCTGTTGGTGGAGAAGCCCACAGAATCGAAATTCCCGGCATCGAACACGCGATTACTTCCCGCGAAATCTTCTTGCTAAAAGAGCAACCAAAACGGTTGGCAATTTTGGGTGGAGGCTACATCGGTGTCGAATTTGCCTGCATCATGAACGGGTTGGGAAGTCAAGTAACTCAAATCATCCGCCGCGACTTAATTTTGAACGAATTCGACGCAGAAATTCGCACCAATGTCCAAGAAGGAATGGTTAAGCACGGAATCGAATTTGTGACAGGAAGCTCGATCGCAAAAATTGAGAAAACCCCAGAAGGATTAAAATTAACGCTGTCGGGACAATCCCAAGAAACATTGACAGTAGATGCGCTGTTGTGCGCTACTGGACGCTGGCCCAACTTAGAAAAATTGGGTTTAGAAAATGCGGGAGTAGAAACAGACAAAGGTGCGATCGCAGTTACCAAAGACAGCCGCACCAGTCAGCCGCACATTTTTGCTGTCGGAGATTGCACTAACCGGATTAATTTGACTCCAATTGCGATCGCCGAAGGACGCGCTTTTGCAGATACTGAATTTGGCAACAATCCGAGAGCAATCAGTTACGAAAATGTAGCGTCAGCGGTATTTTCGCAGCCGGAAGCGGCTACAGTTGGCTTAAATGAAGCGCAGGCTAGAGCAAAATTTCCCGACTCAATCAAGTGTTATACAGCCAAGTTTCGGCCGATGTTTCACGCTTTGACAGGCGCAGATGAGAAGACTTTTGTCAAGTTAGTTGTTGAGACTAATACCGATCGAGTTTTGGGCGTGCACATGGTGGGGAAAGATGCGGGCGAGATTATTCAAGGAATGGCGATCGCGGTTAATATGGGAGCTACGAAGAAGGACTTTGATGTGACTATTGGCATTCACCCATCGACTGCTGAAGAGTTTGTGACTCTGCGATAAATCTTAAATCGGGATGCGACAAAATCAGGAAACGGCATTGCCGTTTCCCTCCCTCTTCAACCCGCGGAGGCGGGTTTTGTCTGTGTAGACGCGGTTTCAACCGCCGTCCGATCTCACAAAAATAATATTTTAAACAAATTGAACCTTTTTTGAACTTGTCCTGTCTAAACCCCTCAGATAACGAACTGGTGAGGGAGACTTCACAGGTGTTAGGTGTGTCAGCAAATGTTTTAACCGATAACTGTTCCGACTCAGACTTAGTTGCTGAGTGTCTAAAGGGCGATTCCCTACGGGATAGCTTTGCTTCACGCACTTGCTTTCGCCACCTTTACCAACGCTACCAACACAAAGTCAGGTCAACCCTTTACCAACTCTGCGGCCCGTCGCTGCTTGACGATTTAGCACAAGAAGTATTCCTGCGAGTGTGGAAAGGATTACCCAAACTAAAGCACCAGGACAACTTTTCTACTTGGCTTTATCGAATCACTTGGAATGTGGCTTCCGACCAAAGACAAGCATTTGCTAAACAGCATTCTTTTGACTCCAAACTCAAAAATCAAGAAACAATGAATCGGGTTATTCTAAAAGATAACACATCGGAGTTGATGCAGTTGCACTATCAAGATTTAGTGCAGCGGGGACTGGAGCAATTGAGCTTTGAACACCGCAGCGTTTTGGTGCTGCACGACTTAGAAGACATCCCGCAAAAAGAAGTAGCCCAAATTTTGGGACTGCCGGCGGGGACTGTCAAATCTCGCGTGTTTTATGCCAGAAACTCGGTGCGGCAATTTTTGCAAAAAGAGGGGGTTGACGAGCTATGAAGGACGAAAATAGCGACGAAAAATTAGTTAGTTTCTTAAAGCAATATCGCCCAAATTCTCCCGAAGCTGCGCCCGATTTTGAGCAAAAGCTTTTAGCAGCCATAGACAGGAATGAGGCGGCTGCGAGAAAGCGGAATTACCTGGGAGATTCCCAATTTACTGGATCTCACAAAAAATCAGGAATCTTCGGTTTTCCCAAGTGGGTTTTTCCTTCTGCGATCGCCGCTAGCCTGCTAGTTTTTTGGTCTGGCTATCGCGTGCTAATTACCGCACAAAAGGCGGATGAGGCGGCGCACCTAGAAGCATTTCTGGTAAATAATTGGGAAGGTGTATTGAACGATTCTCACGGCGAAAATTTGCCCGAGTTCGCTGTTAATACTAACACCGAACCGCCAACAAACAACTAATTTCAAAGAGGTAATTTTTGATGTTGATTCAACGAATTTCTGCAATAGCCGTTTTAATGTTTACTGTCGGCACTACAGCCGCTGCAATAGCCGTTCCTAGCCCTGCCCAAGCTGAAACAATTGCCCAAAACGAAAAGCCAAATCGACCTGCTGGTCGGGAAGGTGGGCTGTTCGATAAACTCAATTTAAGTGCCGATCAAAAGCAGAAAATGCAGACAGTTCGCGATCGCTACAAAGAGCAAGTTTCCCAGCGGATGCAAGCAGTCCGCCAAGCCAGACAAGAATTGGAAACGATGATGTCGAGTTCGACGGCAAATGTCAGCCAAATGCGCGAAAAACATCGTCAAATTATGGGATTGAGACAGCAGTTGGAAGAGGTACAATTTGAAAGTACGCTAGCAATGCGAGAAGTGCTCACACCCGAACAGCGCACCCAATTATCTCAATTAATGCAGCAGCGGCGACAAACGGCTAAAAACCGGATGCAAAATAACCCAAAACCGCAGTAATAGTTCCATTTTCTTCGAGGTTTACTAGAACCCCGACTTCTTGAAAAAGTCGGGGTTTTGGGTGTTATACTTAGTATTTGTTGTTAAATATCACTTTTTGGATGAATCTACAAAACGATTCGAGTTACATTTATTTACACGGATTTGCTTCAAGTCCCGATTCAGCTAAGGCTAAATATTTCCGCGATCGCTTTTCTTCCCTCGGAATTGACCTGAAAACTCCCGATCTCAATCAAGACGATTTTTCAGGTCTCACTCTCACCCGCCAGTTGCGGCAAATAGAAACAGAATTTTTGCCAATTCAATCCTCTCAATCCACGACAGAAAACATAAAAAAATTAGGGGAAGTTACCATAATCGGGTCGAGTTTTGGGGGGCTGACAGCGGCTTGGTTGGCCCAGCGACAATTATCAGTAAAGCAAATAGTTTTGTTAGCACCGGCTTTTCAATTTCTCGGCCACTGGCTACCGCTGTTGGGACAGCAACAGTTGGAAAAGTGGGAGTCTGAGAAATATTTGCCCGTTTACCACTACGGCGAACAGCGATATCTGCCGTTGAATTATCAGTTTGTGGCCGATATGGCTCAATATCCTGAAGAAAAATTAATGCGGTCAGTCCCTACGCTAATTGTTCACGGCAAGCATGATACAATAATACCGATTCAAGCTAGCAAAAATTTTGCCGATAACCGTCCCTGGGTGCAATTAATGGAACTAGAAGACGACCATTCTTTGGGAAATGTCCTGGGGGAAATTTGGGAAGCGATGCAAAAGTTTTGCCAATTCAATAATTAAAATTTGACCAACTTGCAAGTCTGAACACTCAAATGACTCAACAAGATCGATCGACTCGCACCTTAGCCGTTGACATTGGCGGAAGCGGCATCAAAGTTATGGTTTTGGACGCTGAAGGTATACCCCAAACGGAACGCAGCCGGGTAGAAACGCCTCAACCGCCGAAACCAGAACCCGTATTAGAGGCGATCGCCTCTTTAGCCGGCGGACAAGGAGAATTTGACCGAGTATCTGTCGGTTTTCCCGGCGTGGTGCGTCACGGTGTCATCAAAACCGCAGTCAATTTAGATCCGTCTTGGATTGATTTTGACCTAGCAACTACCCTCAAAGATCGGTTGGGAAAACCAGTGCGAGTGGCCAACGATGCCGACATTCAAGGATTGGGAGCAATTGCTGGTACTGGGGTAGAATTAGTAGTTACCCTCGGCACAGGTTTCGGTTCTGCCTTATTTGTGGATGGTATATTGGTGCCAAATCTAGAATTAGGACATCACCCGTTTCGCAAAGGGGAAACTTACGAACAGCAATTAGGGCGATCGGCTTTAGATACAATAGGTGCCAAAAGGTGGAACCGCCGTCTCGAAAAGGCGATCGTCTCGCTGCAAAATCTGTTTAACTGCGATCGTTTTTACATCGGCGGCGGCAACACTAAAAAGATTGTTTTTGATTTACCGCAGCCGGTTAAAATTGTACCGAATGTCAGCGGTTTGTTGGGCGGGATTGCTTTGTGGCGCGATTAATAATTTTATGGCGAAAGTGTCCATGAACATCAAAGAAACCGGGTTTTTTGTCACGATTAAAGGCAATAATCTAGTAGTTTCGTGAAAAACCCGGTTTCTGCGTCCAAGACAGACAGTTGATGTGGTTTTTGGCTTGGGCGTTAGCGGAATCCTCAAAGACGATCGCCATTTAAAACAATTATTCGCCACCCATCGGATCGCGGTACTTTTTGGGTTCATCCTTGCGAAACAGATTCGCCAAACCGAGGATCCCCAACAAACCCAAAGCACCCCAATGATTGTTATCCCCTTTGCTTTCTTGAAACGGAGTTGTGTCTAGAATAACTCGATTAGAATCAGTATTGTTCTGTGCTGGAGCGGAGTTGGTTTGAGCCTGAGCAGGCATGGCTGAAGGGAGAATCGCTAAACTCAAAGCAAGAAGCGCCGAAGCTGCATATTTATTCATCGTCTGTTTCCAAAGTTTAGGAGTTACTCTATCAATATAATTAATTTGCCGCAGTCGGCGCATCAATCGATCGACAGAAACTCAATTCCCCCTTTCCTCTTGCTTTCGAGATAGAAGAAGCTCTATGCTAAGTTCAGATGCTTGTGCTTGCAGATAATCTAAAATAAAAACTCGTAAATTATACCATGCTTCCTTTTATCCGAAAAGATTTAGCCGAACTTACCGCCTACACTCCCCATCCGGGCGGCGCGTCAGGAGAATCACCGCACTCCGAAAGTGCGATCGATCGCCTGGATACCAATGAATGCGCCTACGACTTACCAGCGGAATTAAAACAAAAGCTAGCTTGGACTTACCAGCAGCTAATTGAGACAAATCGCTACCCCGACGGCGGACACGCAGCGCTTAAAGGGGCGATCGCCCAATACGTCAATGAATCCCTAAATGTCCCCCCCGGGCTAGGGGCTGAATCCATTCCTGTCCCCCCCCTTACCAAGGGGGGGCTAGGGGGGATTCCACAGCCAAAAACCGCCATTACAGCCGACAATATCTCTGTCGGGAACGGTTCCGACGAACTAATTCGATCGCTCTTAATAGCAACTTGCTTGGGTGGCGCCGGCTCGATTTTAGTGGCGAATCCCACCTTTTCCATGTACGGAATTACCGCCACCACCCTCGGGATTCCCGTTGTCAGTGTTCCGCGAAAAGAGGAGAATTTTGAAATCGATCTCGAAGCTGCTAAAAGGGCGATTTCGCAAAATCAAAATCCGCCAGTACGGGTAGTTTTCGTCGTTCATCCCAATTCCCCCACAGCTAATCCTTTGACAGCGGACGAGGTGGATTGGTTGGAAAATTTGCCCAAAAATATGTTAGTAGTAATTGACGAAGCTTATTTTGAATTCAGCCAAAACACTTTAGCAGACCGATTGCACCAACATCCAAATTGGATAATTTTACGAACATTTTCCAAAGCTTTTCGATTGGCTTCAATGAGAGTCGGATATGCGATCGCCAATCCCGAACTCGCAGCCGCCCTAGAAAAAATCCGTCTCCCCTACAACCTCCCCGCTTTTTCGCAAACCGCAGCCGAGTTTACCTTAGCGCAGCGACAGTTATTGCTAGCAGTAATTCCCGAGATTATAGCAGAAAGAGCGAAATTAATTGCAGCGCTAACTCAGCATCAAAAATTGCAAGTTTGGCCGAGTGCGGCTAACTTCGTTTACCTGCGGGTGAAAGCTGCTGAGGGCGAATCGCCAGAACACAAACACCAACAAATCATGCAGCAGCTAAAAGAGCGAGGTACTTTAATTCGGCATACTGGCGGAGGTTTGCGGATTACGGTGGGTAGCCCGGAGGAAAATCAGCGAACTTGCGATCGAATCGCAGCGATTTTGACTTGACAAAAATCCTAAAAAATGGTATTTATTCAAGCAAATTACCAGGCCATTTTTAATTATCAATCTGCCGCGCCGCGCGAATAGTCTGGGGGAATACGCCGACTAAAAGTGCCAAAGCTCGATCGGGAATTTGTACTACTGTTTCCGCATCAAAATATTGTTCAAACTGAGTTAAAATTATTTGCGCGCGTTCCAAAGCTACAGGCTTTCGCGTTAACTGTTCCGTTAACCGCACCCAATGCCGCCGAATCCCAAAAGCTTTCTGTCTCTCTTCGGGAGATTGAGGGGAAACCAAACAAAAATCGCCCACCGGAATCGCCTGCACAGAGTCAACATCAAAAGCACCCCCAACGGCAGCCCCTGGCCCGGCAAACTCCGCGTGGAAGCGTTTAATCAAAATTAGACCGTTCCGGCGACGGCTATCAACCATCAACAGTTTGCCGCTGTTGATTTCTGCGAGAATGTCAGATGAGTGGGGGTGTTCAGTCAAATCTGTGCCAAGGTTTCAAAATCCCAAGTCCGGGTCAGCAGAAAAGCTGGCGCGGATAATATCGCTAGAGTTACAATCAGAGCTGGATCGAGTATCAAATCTGGGATACTGAGCGCGATCGATCGCAGTTATTAATTTAAACTTACAACCAATATTGTCACAAGGTGGTATCTTGAGCGCGATCGAATATCAAATCCAGGTAGAACAAGCAGTAGAAACCCTGAAAGCGGATCTCCCGACCCTTTTTGAGCAAGACATCTCCTACGACATCTACACAAAAGGTGTCTATTTTCAAGATCCTGTTAACACATTTAAAGGAAAAATCAACTATCGGATTATTTTTTGGACTCTGCGGTTTCACGGCCAGCTATTCTTTACCGAGATTTACTTCGACCTGCACGACACAAGTCAGACAGCCCCTGATACGATTGTGGCAAATTGGACTGTTCGCGGCACGCTACGGGTTCCCTGGAAAGCTAGGATCTTTTTCAAGGGCTATTCTACTTATAAGCTGGATGAACACGGCTTAATTTACGAACACGTTGACACCTGGGATCGAGAACCAGGAGAGATTTTAAAGCAGTTTTTAGGTAAGGGTGAAGCAAACAATAACTAAAAATTCACATGAATTTATTGCTAAAGTTAATTGTTAAATGTAAAATTTCGTAGCCCTTAGAGTCCAGACTTATCAAAGAAGTCTGGACTCTCTAACTTCTATTCAGTAGCGGTCATACCAATTTAATGGGTCGTTGCACATATCTCGATCCCCCTAAATCCCCCTTAAGAAGGGGGACTTTGAGAAGAATCTTGTCCCCCCCTTATTAAGGGGGGTTAGGGGGGATCAGATTCTATGCAGCCTCATAAAAAATTGGTATCAATCGCTTAATTATCCGAACCTAAAATCAAGCCAGAACGAGCCGGCAGCATCAATTCTAACTGCCGAGTTTCCCCTTCACCTTTCCAAACAAACTCGCCTTTACCAAACAGCAATTTCTCGTGAGGAGATTTCACACTTCGGCTTCGCTCAGTGACCGGCATCTCAAAGCTAATTTGAGCTTCTTCGGTAGCGACATTAATAGCAACAACTATTTCCTCATCGCCCAAAATTCTGGCAAAAACGTAAACCGTTCCTTCCGCAAACAGAATTTGGTACGATCCAGTGCGGAGGGCAACGTATTTGTGCCGCAAAGCTATCAACTGCTTGTGGTAATCTAAAACATCAAGTTCCCAGTGAGCTTCTAAGGGAAAACCGCGGCGGGAATCGGGATCGAGAGCACCGGGCAAACCAACTTCATCGCCGTAGTAAATGCTGGGAGCTCCGGGAAAAGTTAACAGCAGCAAATTAGCGAGTTCGACGCTAGCTCGATCGCCTCCTGCAATTGTTAACAACCTCGCAGTATCGTGACTGGCCAACAAATTAAGTTGAGTTAGCTGTATCGGCCAGGGATACAGTTCCAAAACTTGCTGGATTTTGTCGCCGTACTCTTTAGCAAAAAGCGGCGGATAGGGATGGTAAGAACGGCCTTCAATTTGAGCTAAATCTACTCTGTCGCCCGCTGCAAAAGCAATAGTCGGTGCAGCAAAAAGGTAATTCATTACCCCGTCAAATTGACTGCCATCGAGCCATTCTCTGGCATCTTCCCAAACTTCGCCGACAATGTATGCTTCGGGATTAATTGCTTTGACTCGCTCTCGAAATTCTTGCCAAAAGCCCGGTGTTTTTATTTCAAAAGGAACGTCCAGCCGCCAGCCGTCGATGCCGAATTTAATCCAGTATTCGGCAATTTCCATAATGTATTCTCGTACTTCTGGATTCTCGTGATTGAATTCTGGTAAGGCTCGATTGCCGTCCCAACCGGCATAATTAGCAGGAAAATTGCCGTCGTAGGCGGATAGCGGCCAGCCTTCTATTTTAAACCAATCCACCCAAGGAGAATTGGGGCCGTTTTCGAGGATGTCGTGAAAGAAGAAAAAGCCGCGGCTGGCGTGGTTGAATACGCCGTCGAGAACAACTTTGATGTTGCGGTCGTGGGCGGCGTCTAGAAGCTCTTTAAAAGCTGGATTGCCGCCCAACATGGGATCGACTTGATAGTAGTCGTGGGTGTGGTAGCGGTGATTGCAGGCCGACTGAAATATGGGGGTGAAGTAAATTGCGTTAATGCCTAAGTCTTGCAAGTAGTCTAGCTGTTCCATCACGCCCCACAAGTCGCCGCCTTTGTAGCCTTGGAGGGTGGGGATTTCGTGCCATTCTTCCCACATGAAGTTTTGCAGCAGGCGTTTGCGGGGCTGTTTGCTTTTGGCGAAGCGATCGGGGAATATTTGGTAGAATACGGCGTGTTTAACCCAGTCCGGCGTTTGAATTTGCATACAATTTTTTTGGCTTTTACGGCTTAGGCTACAGTAGCAGAGGTTTCTAGCGGATCTAGCTTTTGGTAGAGAATAGATACTTTGTCAAGTTTTGCCGATCGGGAAACAGTCAAAACCTCAAACCTTATTCTTTCGTTAAACAGACGTTATTTAACGAGGGGTATTTTAACTCACAACTCGCAACTTTTTTAAATATCCACTGTGGATTGATGAGTATTTTAACCCATAACTCAAAACTCAAAACTTCCTCGCTCCCCCCCTTGTCAAGAAGCCCTCACCATCGGACACTGGACTTGGAGAGTTAATCGACCCTAGGGAGAAAGTTCCTTGAAAAAAGTCTTAGCCATCATCCTCGGTGGCGGTGTAGGCACCCGCCTTTACCCCCTAACCAAACTGCGAGCCAAACCCGCAGTTCCCCTTGCTGGCAAATATCGCCTCATCGATATTCCAGTCAGCAACTGTATCAACTCCGAAATAGTCAAAATCTACGTCCTCACCCAATTCAACTCGGCATCTCTCAACCGCCATATCTCTCGCACCTACCAGTTTTCCGGCTTCACCGAGGGATTTGTCGAGGTGCTCGCCGCCCAGCAAACTCAGGAAAACCCCGACTGGTTTCAAGGGACAGCCGACGCGGTTCGCCAATATCTGTCGCTGCTAGAACAGTGGGACGTTGACGAATACCTGATTTTGTCAGGCGACCACCTCTACCGCATGGACTACCGTTTGTTTGTGGAGAGACACCGCGAAACCAACGCCGATATCACCCTCTCAGTTTTGCCGATGGACGAGAAGCGGGCTTCGGATTTTGGTTTGATGAAAATCGACGGCGACGGTCGTATTGTTTCTTTCAGCGAAAAGCCGAAGGGCGATGCGCTCAAACAAATGCAGGTGGATACTACGACACTGGGACTGACACCGCAGCAGGCTCAGGAAAGCCCTTACATTGCTTCGATGGGGATTTACGTCTTCAAAAAAGAAGTTCTGATTAAACTGCTGAAAGAATCTCCCAACCAAACTGATTTTGGTAAAGAGATTATTCCGAATTCTGCAAAAGACCACAACGTTCAGGCTTATTTGTTTGACGATTACTGGGAAGATATCGGAACCATTGAGGCTTTTTACGATGCTAACTTGGCTCTGACAAAACAGCCTCAGCCGCCTTTCAGTTTCTACGATGAAAATGCGCCGATTTACACTCGCCCGCGTTTCTTGCCGCCGACTAAGCTTTTAGACAGTCACGTGACGGAATCGATTATTGCTGAAGGCTGCATTCTCAAACAGTGCCGGATCGACCATTCTGTGTTGGGAGTTCGATCGCGCATTGAAGCTGGATGTACGATTCAAGATACCCTGGTTATGGGTGCTGACTTCTACGAACCAGATGCCGAACGGCATTCAAATTTGGATCACGGCGGCGTCGCCCTCGGTATCGGTGCAGATACTACAATTCGCCGCGCGATTGTGGATAAAAATGCGCGCATCGGTCGCAATGTTCAAATCATTAATAAAGACCGAGTGGAAGAATCCAACCGCGAAAGCCAAGGTTTTTACATCCGCAGCGGCATTGTCGTAGTCCTGAAAAATGCCACAATTCCTGATGGAACTATCATTTAGTTATTAGTCATTAGTCATTAGTTGTCAGTCATTAATTTTTTAAGTTAAAATCTGTTACCTGTTTTTCAAGTGACTGATAATAAATGACTAAATTAGTGACAGATTACCAATGACCGATGACTGATGACGAAATTCTTTTTCTGAGTTCATTATTAATTGCCAATGCTGAGTCGAGGTTATCGGAATAGTTGGCTGTATTCAAAGTATCGCGCCTTAATAAAGGACTGTCTCTGTTACGGTCTGCGGTGATACAGATATGTTCGATCGCCTGCGTCTGGCGGATAGCTTCTGATTTTTGTATTTGCGATCGTAGCAAGAGTGACAAATGCGCTGCCCGTTTCTGAGTACAATACAACTCTCGGAATTATCTTTCCAGTCGTCGCAGCAGCCGCAAGGCCAACTTAGCAAATAATCGATCATCTTAGCACCCTGGTAGCGTTAATAACTTATTGAGCTACCATCCTATCTTAATTTTTCTAAATGTGTGTGTTCTAGTTAACAAAGTAATTAATTTTTTTTGTGAGGTTTTGTTAACTTAAATCTATTCAGAGCTAGTAAAAATTAGATTTTATAGCATCAGTCTGGGGTAAGAAAAAAAAATCTCGAAAGGTTGTGGAATTACTGCGCGCGATCGGGTATAATTCAATACGGTTCAGATAAGACCGATCCCCCTAGCCCCCTTAAAAAGGGGAGAACAAGAAGGTGCTGCGAAGTCCCCCTACAACCAGGGGGATGCGAGGGGGATCTCCGGGGAATTAACGGTATTAACTGAACCCTATTAGGGTATAATTCGGTCACAATTTAGGCAGCAGATGCGACGAAACTTGCTGATGAGAACGTGCTAGGGTTCGGATTGGGTGTAAAAGTTCAGATCGATAAGTTCGTAGGCGTAAGCCGGGGCGTAGCCATCGCACCGCAGAGAAAAAAGATCGATCGTCCGCGCCACTAAACCGGACTCAGCTTTTGGTGGATCTCAACAGGGCCGCACCCTAAAGCTTTCGTCGCCGCCCCAAAGTCCCGACAGCACACAACTCCTCAAAACGTTTCGTGGCAACACTTTTAGAGTGTAAAATATCCAAGATATAGCAACCGCCAATGGGGTTAGGACGTTCTTAATCGATCGAACCATTGTTTTTGTTGTCGAATGCTTTTTGCTGTGGCGGCTGTGGCTGCATAAGAGGAATTCTAGAGCCGAATGCGAT
This sequence comes from Cyanobacteria bacterium OTE_58_metabat_593, assembly GCA_031372825.1. Classification (GTDB taxonomy): domain Bacteria; phylum Cyanobacteriota; class Cyanobacteriia; order Cyanobacteriales; family Microcoleaceae; genus Microcoleus. Next base: position 24,083 of record JANMLZ010000149.1, read on the forward strand.
AAAATCTCAAACAGCACCGGAGTGCGGAAATTGCGATCGAACGCCAAGCAACAACCGAACTCGATCGAGCCCCAACCTTTGATAACCTATAATTTGAATAAGATGCCGCAGGTACTTCTGCCCGTGGCATCAAACTAATTCGCCATTCTGCTAATTTGGGATTTATTCTTTCTAACAACTAACAACTAACCCTTCGACGGAGTTTACCCTGAGCGTAGTCGAAGGGCTCAGGGCACCACAACTAACAACTAATAAAGAGGGGATTACTTAATGGCTGCAACAGATTTTAAAGACTATTACGCGATTTTGGGACTCAACAAAACCACCAGCGCTGATGAAATTAAAAAAACTTTCCGCAAACTAGCCCGGAAATATCACCCGGACATGAACCCAGGAAACAAAGAAGCCGAAGCTCGTTTTAAAGAAGTTAACGAAGCTTACGAAGTGCTCTCAGACCCAGAAAAACGCAAAAAATACGACCAATACGGTCAATATTGGAAGCAAGCAGCAGCAACTCCCGGCGGATGGCCAGGCGGAGGCGGTACTGCGGTAGATTTTGGCGGCGTTGACTTCAGCCAGTATGGCAGTTTTGACGAATTTATCAATACCTTGCTTGGGCGCGCAGCCGGCAACAGTGCGGGTACTAACCGCAATGGCCAGTGGAATTACAGCAACTACCGCACCGGCGGGCCCAGTGGATTTGAAGATTTTCCGGGGTATGAAAACCGCAACGCCGGAACCTCTCGCGACACTGAGGTGACGATTTCCCTGACTCTGGGGGAAGCATTTCGGGGCACTTCTAAGCGAGTCGCTACGGGCGAAGTTTCGATTCCTGCGGGAGTGAAAACGGGCAGCAAAATTCGGATAAAAGGCAAAGGGCAAGTTGACCCATATACGAAGCAGCAGGGAGATTTGTACCTAAAATTAGAGGTTTTGCCTCACGCTTTCTTCCAGTTTGAGGGAGAGAATTTGGTCTGCGAAGTGCCGATAACTCCCGACGAAGCTGTGTTGGGGGCTTCTATTGAAGTGCCGGCGCCTGAAGGTACGATCACTGTAAAATTTCCGGCGGGGATGCGATCGGGCCAATCTTTGCGGTTGCGGGGGAAAGGATGGCCGAAACCGAAGAAAGATGAACGGACTGATTTGTTGGTCAAAATTGCGATCGTGCCGCCGAAAGAACTCACCGCCCAGGAACGCGAATGCTATGAGAAAATCAAGGCAAATCGCACTTTTAATCCCCGGAATACTCTCAATCAGATGGTGATTTAATCTTAATCACGATCGCAAAGCGCTCGCAAATTGTTAACAATTGTTGGCAGTACGTCACTCAGACAGGTTAAAAAAAACATTAGGTTCCTGTGTGCTATTATGAATCTTATGCTTTCAGATAGTTGACATCCGCGCCAGTTAATACTAATTCTCAAAAATCATGCGACATTAGCTGATTTGGGTAATGGTTTTGGAGTGTAAGAAGACTACGGTTTCGACGCGATCGGCATTACCGATCGCATTAGCATACATGATGGCAAATCCCGATCTGGATAAACCAAGATTTGGTATGTTGACGAATGGCGATGATGTGTTGTTTGTGAAACTCAGGGCTCAACCTACACCCGAATACGGGTTATCGCGGGCATTTTGATTTATACTGTGCTTCGTGAATTGCGATCGGCTTTTCAAGTCTTGAAGCATTTAGGGCAAGGGATTACTGCCATCTAAGTTACGGTGAAGGGCGCACAACACGAATCAGTATCTCTCTCGGATATATTCACTCTTCCAAATCCACTCGATCGACCTCATTCAATGGTAGATTTAGCGCTTCCGCAATTTGCTGATCGGTCAAACCAAACTGACGCAGCTTATCAATTAGTTCAATTATTGCGATCGCAGTGTAATTATTACTTTGTGGCTGCAAGTCAGGAATTGCAGGCTGACTTTCATCTGGGGTTGAAGCTGAAGCATCGGGGCAATTGTTAATGTAACCAATACCAACGATATTTTTATGACCTGTATTTTTAGTAGCAAAACTTATATTGACATTTATGTGTCGTTCTAGGACAGATTCAAGATTACTTTTTTTAACTTGTTCACCAAAGATATCAGATAACATTTGCAAAAGTTCGTGACCGACTTTTTTAACGTGTTTGTCGCTGTAACCGTATGTTTCTGCAACCCCAGCATACTTTTGACGATTCAGTATTCCCGCGATAATTCTCCGTTGCAAGTCGTTGAGATGCTTACCTGTCTTAGCGCAGACAGTTTCATCGACGGATTGCAATATCTGAGGAATGTCCATAGGTACGCAGATGAGATGAATGCCGTTACTATACCCTACTTTTTCCAACTTTTTCCAACTTTTTTTGTCTCGTCTCTAAATTGTTTGTGCTCATTTGAAAAAGATCCAACTTTTTCCTACTTTTTTTGACTTTAAGTTTTTACATTAAAAGTCTACTATTATGAGAATATTAAAACATTCAGTTAAGGATTTATGCAACAGATGAATTGGTATGAAAATCCAACAATTGCAGCAATTATTGGTGCGGTTGTTGGAGCAGTTATAACAGCACTAGCATCGATATTCATCTCAAAAAAAACAAGCATAGTTAAACGAATCGATTGCATTATAGACGATGCTTCTTCATTATTGACATTTTCAGATGAAATTCGTAGTAAACTAGAGGTTAAATATTCAGGAGAACAAGCAACATCTGTATTTTTGTTCAATCTTGAGGTTTTCAATTCTGGGAACCAAGCTGTTCCGAATCAACCAATTTTAATCCGGCTGGATAGCAAAGCAAAGATTGTTGGTTACAGCCTCAAGACAGAACCTGAATTTGGTTTTGGAAAAATTCACGAGTTGCAACATCAAAATGATGAACTAGATCTGACTATTGAGCTATTGAATCCAGGAGATCGTGTCTACGTTGAGTTAATTTCTGTAAATAACGCATCCGATATGATTGAAGTATACATGAAAAATGCAAACGTTATTTGTCGCTCTTATACTCGTAAAGCCGCAGAAAGTGCTATTTTAGGAGTTCTTAATAAAGCGGTCGATCCAACACTTGTATCATTAGCTCTAATAAGATCAGTTCCATTATTTGGAGGACTCGTAGAGCCGTTTATGGCGATTATGCTGGCTGAGCGATTTGAAAAAGCATTGCGCCAAAAAAAGTAGCTTATGTACCTAATCTTTTGCTCAATTACTGCGGCCGAATTCCTTCAAAAACTCCGTCCTTGCCTCAATTCTTGAAGGCATCAAAACGCAACGTACCAGCAATTCTAAATCCAACTCCGGCAGCAACTCACTTCTTGAAATTTGCTCGTAATTATCCTCCCGCAACCCATACACAGCCAACTGATTATTTTCCCAAAACCAGACTTCAGGAATGCGAACTCGCAAATACTTAGCTAGTTTATTTGTACTCCCGCTAGTAATCGTCACTTCTACTGCTAAATCGGGATGCTCTTTTATTGAACCTATATAATAAGACTCGTCTGGTTCAAATGATACATCTCTGGTGCGGTCTCTGCGAGTTGCACTTCCTACAGGAATATATTCAATTCCCATTTCACAAAAGTAGAGTTGTAGCAAAAAATTCAGAAGACAACTGATTGTCTCATGTGCTTCACCTAATGTGATAAACTCGATCCACCCATCAAGATAAGTTATCCGCAAACCAGAAGAGTCTGCCATCAAAGATTCCAAAGCCTCAAATTGCTCCCAACTATAATAACTGGGGAGAATCAATCGCTGTTCCGCAAGGGTAACTGTTTCTTCTAAAAGTTGTGCTGTCATAGGTATCACCATCCTATTTTAAATATTATATCAATTCCGACTGTGCCGAAATGATATAGAGGACACGGCAGTGCCGCTTCCCTACCGCTATTAAATATTATATCAATTCCGGCTGTGCCGGAATGATATAGAGGACACGGCAGTGCCGTTTCCCTACCCTGGTTAATTGTAGGGACACGGCAGTGCCGTGTCCTGATTTCGGGTAAGATCAATTCCGATACAAAAGGTCTAATGAACTAACTCGATCGCCCTTTTAGTCAACGCCTCAGCAGTCAACCCATTAAACGCCATCAACTGACCCGCACTAGCAGTAGTTTCCCCCCGCTTCCAAGCGAAAGTATCCCGCTTGCAATTGCTGCGGAGCATCACAGGTTCCAACATCCCAGAAGCACCGCCTGTCACGCCAATCAAGGCATCTCCGCCAAACATTTCGGCAAATTTATCATCGCTCAAAAAGCCGCCGTCAGCTTCCGAACAAGTATCCCAAGCAACATCAGTTGGGCGGTACAAACGCCGGGGATTCACAACAGAAACAATCCGCACTCCAATACCTTCTGTTTCCAAAAATGCCGCCGCTTCAAACACTGGCATTAAAGTCATGTCGCCGACAACTGCAAACACAACTTTCTTGCTCCCCCCTTGATTGTGGGGAGCTTGCGGGGAATCGACTTCGTGCAGCACGATCGCACCGTCTTGCAAACCTTGGCGAGTTTGTTCAAAAGTAGTGCGAATTGGCAGCGGCGACTTGCTCGCAGTAATCACAACTCCCTTATTTCTGGCAGTCAAAGCCCACTCGTAACAAGCTTGAATGCTGTTAGCATCCGGCGGAAACAAAGGAAACACATTTCCGTTCCGCATCATCGCCGCAAAATAAGCCTCAATTTCCGGGCGCTGGTGCGTCCAACCATTGCGGCCTTGCTCTAAAGCACCTGCGGTAAATAAGGTGACAGTTGCTGGAGTTGGACGGCGCAATTCTGCCATTGCTTGGGTGACAGTTTGCCAAATTGGTAAACCGTTGATGGCAAAAGATTCGTAAGAACACCACAAACTCCGCGCTCCGAATAGCGATAAACCTACGGCTAAACCCGCGCAAGCATCTTCGCTCAAAGGTTCGTAAACTTGACCGTTTGGCGATTGATTGTACAAGTCATCTGTCGTCGGGTGAATGATTTTCAGGGCTTGGTTGATGTTGGCAATTGCTGATGCTTCGTTGCCGTCAGCATTGGTAACCAGAAAAGTGCGATCGCGCTCGCCGACTTTCCCTACCAAACGTCCCATTGCAGTTGTCGAAATCTTCGGTTCTCCCCCAACTGCAAATTCCTCTAGAGGCAATTCGCCTAAATCTGCTAGTGGCAATGTAAACTCAGTCACAACTGTTTTCGCAGCAGGCCCGCCGCCCGCGCGTTCAGCATTTGTCCGCACCAACTGCCAAGCATCAGCAGTCAAAGCGCGCTCTTTTAAAGCGCTGATAATGTGCGGAGCATCGAGGGTATCTTTCGGATAAAGGTTGTGGGATTTTGCACCCAATGCGTGGACGCCCGCACCTTTTAACTGTTTGATAATAAACACAGTTAATTTACCACCGAGAGCAGATTTTGCTGCTTTGTCAACTCCTTGCAAAACAGCTTTGGTAAATGCCATGCGCTGTTCGAGTGAAAAAGCAGTGCTGTCAACATAATTTTCCGGTTGATTTTTGTCGTCAAATTCCTTAGCATCAACTAAGATGACTTCTTTAAAACCGTTTCCTTGCCAATAAGCAATCATTTCCGCATTGGTTTTGGTGGAAACCATGCTGTGATGTTCCTGAGAATATCCGTTCCAAACTAACACTGGCAAAAAGTTAGTAGCTTTCGGATAAGCAGTGTGGAAATGCCCCATGCTGCTCATCGGATAGGGTTCGCCCATGCCGCCGTCGCCCATTGTGAAAGCAAACAGTTTGTCGGGGTGCAAAAGTGCACCCGCCATTGCAAAATGCTGTCCTTGTCCGAGGGGGCCGGCTGGTGCTAAAAGACCGGGAATGAAACCGGAAAGATGTCCTAACAAACCGTCTTTTTCTCGGAATTTATCGCGCACTTGCTGTACGTTGACAATTCCCATGTCTTCTAAAGATCGATCGAGAAACATGGCACTGTAAAATCCGGGTGCGTGGTGCCCGACTTCGGTGACAATATTCTTGTGTCCGAGCATTACCAGTGCTGCGTAGGCCTCGGCTTGGCTGGCAAATCCCCCCGGGTGTCCCGATGCCTTACTGGCTGTTACTTGCAGCGTCAGGTAGCGCAGGGCGTCTGCTGCGAGCATGGTTTGAAAGACGGCGCTCGGATCGGCTGGATCGGCGATCGATTTGCTTCCTTGCGCGATCGCAGGTGCTTTCCCGTAAGTCTCAAAACCAGGCACTGTCTCGGAGAAATACTGGATTCCTTCGCAAAAACTGGGAATTGCTGACGTTGGCTTCGGCGTAGTTGCAGTCATGCGTTGATACCTGAAAAAATTGACTTGAATTAATGTAACAGTAATTTTATAGCTTCTGTGTTGCAAAAAATCATCACTTCTGCTACTGCCAATGATAAATCAGTCAAATATCTTAAATTTTCATAGCAACCGCCAAAACGGTGAGAAGGTTTTTAATTGCTAAAACCCTTACGGAAGATTGCTTCTTCCTTCTTCCTTCTTCCTTCTTCTTTCTTCTTTCTTCTTTCTTCCTTCTTCCTTCTTCCTTCTTCCTTCTTCCTTCTTCCTTCTGTCAACTCTCATTCGGCAATATCTAAACCCAGCCGTTCCCCAACATTAATATAAAGTACAGTGTTGCTTTCAAAAAGAGAAGGTCTAGCCTTTTGATTCGCCAGCCAAACAAAGAAACTGCTAAGTGCTGGAGCCGGATCTTGATCGCGGCGCAGCGTGTAGATCAAACCTTCGCAAGGCCCGTTAACGCGGCTGGTGGTGCAAATCGCTCTTTGATTGTTGACTATACCGACAGTCACATAATTTAGCTGTTTGTTGCGGTTATAATTTTCCAGGCGCTGAGTTACTTGTTGGCATCGAGTCAGAGGATCGTACCCAGAACCAGAAAAGAAATTAGAATTCCAGCGAATCCAAGGCTCCCTGAACCCTTGCGGATTTTGATACACAGTCATCGGCTCGCCCGTCGAGGTATCGCACATAAAGCCTCCGGGCCTGACATTCGGTTGACTTTGGCTAAAGGTGCGGCTGATAGAAATATTGCTGAGAATATCAAACCCGTTACGCTTAGTTTGTGATAGCAACGCCGTAAAAGCATCGATCGGGATTGCTGCATTCAACCCCGTTTTAATCTCCTCACTCTGACCGTTCCACTGGCTCGTAACAGTACCGACAGTATCTCCTCGACCGTGAATTCCCACAACTCTCCCATCAACATCAAATACAGGCCCGCCGCTCATGCCGCGCCTGGTCACAGCTTGATAGCGCAGTCCGTACCCCGACGCTGCGCGCCCGAGGCGAGAAGAGATAATACCAGCAGTAAACTCCAGTTTTCTTTCGGATTCGGCAGCGATCGGCAGTGGATAGCCAGCAACGTAAATAGTAGAACCGACAACAGCACGTTCTGACTCGCCCATTGGTGCTACTGGATACTGTTCTCGGCTTTGAAACTGTACCAAAGCCAAATCTATATCCCTATTATTTTTCGGCAGGCGCTGTATTCTGATTGCCTTATAATTTTTTTCCAAATGAGTGCGAATGCTGTATTCTTGGGCGAGACTTGCCACTACGTGATTCGCCGTCAGAACAGTGTAAATATTCCCCTGTTTAGCAATAATTACTCCCGAGCCACCAGCCGCAAAACCCAGCGTGTTGTTCACTTCTACAGTTGTGAACATCGCTAGCTCCGCAACTTCTTGGGCTGTTTTAGCACAAGCAGCATATTGTGGGCCGACAATTGCTGCCGCCGCTACTGCACCGGTCAACATGACCGTTAGGGCATCAAACCGCAAACCCCACGAATTCATCGCTAACTCTCCACATGAGACGAGACGAACTGCAAATATGTACTGATAGGAATTCCCCAACTCGATTTAACCATCTTTTCCAATAATTCCGGCGTCGGTTCACTTCCATCTTCAAAAGCATAGACGCCAAAACCGGGATCTCGATACTTACCTCGACCGTTAATCCCAACTAATAAACCTTTGGCATTAAAAATCGGGCCGCCGCTCATGCCAATTTTAACCTCATTTGTATAGCCCAAGCTATAGCCTTGAGGTAAAGATTTCGGCAGCAGCAGTTCTACGAACCCCGGGGCTACGGCCAACGCCCCAGTCTCCGCAGGGAATCCGGCCGCCAGCAGCGGCTCTCCCACCGCTGGCGGCCCAGCACCAATCGGCGCTAATTTATATTCGATCACGCTGCGAAATTTAGCGATCGCCAGATCGGTATCCCCCAGTCGCTGCGGAACTCCCAACAGTTGGTGGATCTGGCCGTCGCTCGTGATAATTGTGCGATCGCCCCGGTCGAAAGCCACAACGTGCCAGCTAGTCAACACAGTATAGGTTTGTCCCTGGCGTTGGACGATCGCCCCAGAACCCGAGGATTTCGAGGTCTTGATGCGTATCGTCGCCTGTCGCGCCAAGTTTTCCACGTCACCCCCGGGAATTGGCAATGAGATTGGCAATTTTCCAGTCTTTACCGCAGTTCCGAGGGCCGAGAAAAAGGGGGCAACTGCGCCTCTTGTTCCGTGTTTTCCCCTAGCTTTTCTCTCACATCAATGTAAGGAATATTACTGCTTTCTTCCGTAGAGGGCATCCCCACCTGTCCTTGACGCCAAGCTAACAAATTATACAAAGAGCCGATCGGGTCTTGGCCGGGCCGCAGGGTATAAATCAAATTTTGGCACACACCATTGACTTGATTCGCCGTGCAGATGACATTTTGGCCGTTCATCTGACCAACGGTAATGTACCTCAGCATTCGGTTGCGGCGATAGCTTTCGAGGCGTTGGCTGACCAATTGACACCGAGTTGCCGGATCGTAGCCCGAACCGGAAAAATAATCAGAAGTCCACTCAATCCAAGGCTCTACAGCACCTTGAGGATTTTGGTACAGCGTCACGGGCGCACTGGTTGAGCTGCTGCACCAAAATCCGCTTTCCCCCACTGTCGGCCGGGCATAACTTGGCGCAGAAGCCGCTGTCAGAGCGCACAGGGCGATCGCTGCTGTCGCCAAAACTTTTGTTAATTGCTGTTCGATCATGTTTTCGCTCGATTTTTAGTAGATTTGTTACAAAAAGCACCTTATTCTGCGATAATAATCTTGATACGCAAGTTAATTAGAGATCCGGATCACACCAAATTTCAGCTCGAACTACTGCACATTAGAAACTCGGAATCATGGCCGACTCTCACAGGTGCAGCTCTAGGGAAACCAGTTTTTTTGTACTTCAGTTTGCTGAAATCTTCTGTATGTTGTTCGCTACTTGCACAGTCCTTATCGCGGTGCTTTCGGCACGGTTGTTGAACCATGCCGCAATACGTGGCAAGAGTCTAAATTCTGTCGTCATTACTACTAGCAAACTCAAGCTTTCGCCAACCGGAAAGAGGCTGTTACCTCAGACCTTGGGATAGCTAAATTTGCAAGGGGTACATCACACCACTGACAAGGTATTTGATCTAACTTGCGATTTAAATCGCAAGGTATATCTGCGGAGATACGGAGAAGGCAGGGTTGCACCAATGAGGGGAGATACCCCTCTTGTGTTATTTAACACTAAAACAAAGGTATTAGCAAGCAATATTTCGGACATTTTTGATTGCCGACCGTAGAATCAGGGTTTCATGGCGATCCTCTGCGAGGGCTACGCTAACGAGGCACAGGATATGCTTCCCTTGTAAATCAAGGATTTCAGACTGCGCTCTAAAAACTGTCGGGACTATTAAACAAGAACTCTGAACTTATTTTCGTCTTCGTACTGCGGAAATACTTCTAAGTGAGTGTAATCAGGGATTAAGTGCTTGCTACCACCAAAATTCCGCCCGACCTACACTGATGTTTAGTTGAGTATTAAAAAGTTATGAACCTTATCTGCAAACAGTTCGGGTATTTAGCGACTGGATTAATTTTGATCGGGGGTAGCAGTTGTTCTAGCTACGATGCAGCTAAATCAGCCAAAAACCAGAGCCAACCCTCAGCAAGCACTCATCAGTTCCCACACCTACAGCTAACGGGAAATCAACTTGATGCTCGATCGACTCAATTAACGCAGCCCTCTAATTCTGTCCCCTCAGTTTTAGGCACTTTGGCAGTATCAGAAAATACACTAACGGTTGCGGTTTATAAGGTAGACAATCAGTGTCAAACTCTGAAGCCGGAAACAGTTACAGGCCCAAACAACCAATTAATGTCATCCGCTGTGAACGAAGTGTTAAACCAGCAGATTTTCAGCAGTCTCGGTTTGGTCGGTTATCGGCTGCACGTCGATCGCGAACTCGGAATAGCTACCGTGGATTTACGGGCCGCCGGGAGTTCGCGGCAAAAATTGCAAAATCTTTCGAGCTGTCAGATGTTAGGTTTGTTCGGAGGCGTGCGCCAAACTTTGATTAGTTATGCTCCTTGGCAAATCAAAACCGTGCGTTTTACAGAGGTCGGAGAGGATCTTTTAAGCACCGTTCGAGAATAAAATCTTACAATTAGTTATTGAAGATAGGACTGATATCAAATCCGTTAGCATCGGAATTAATATCCGAAATCAGGATACGGCAGTGCCGTCTCCCTACAATTAATCCTAGTAGGGAAACGGCACTGCCGTGTCCGACCGATCATTCCGGTGCTACCGGAATTGAGATGATACTATTGCCGATTTTTGATTTTCCCCTGGGACTGACCGATCGCTATCCGGGTGAGGAGTTTGCCTACAGTTGCATTTTTTATAACACTGGGATTGCGTAATTTCCGCTAAAAAAAGCGGAGTTTGGAAACTTTGAATAAAAATTCAAAGCCTTTGATTTTTGTCGATCGCGACTGACACACAAAAACTCCAAAAACCCGGTTTTTCTAACCGAAGCCGATCGCCCTCCAGGATATTTTCTCCCCAAAAAACCCGGTTTTTGCCCTAGTCCAATTGACGTTTCCCAAGTCCTACGAACAAACACCATAATTTCTATGACACTACCTGAGGGCCCCAAAACCCCCCGCTTCGTGCAGCTAATTCAATGGATTGCCGATCCACTTACATACATGGATGTATGTGCCAAAAAGTACGGGGAGATTTTCACGACTCGATGGGGGAATCTCGAACCATTCGTGATGATCCACAACCCGCAAGCGCTCCAAGAAATGCTCAACAGCAAAGCGCTTGATGCTCCAGGCGAGATCAACGGTATTCTCAAACCCTTGCTGGGAGAACAATCGATGATTGTGCTCTCGGGAGAAAAGCACAAACGCGATCGGCAATTATTGATGCCGCCCTTTCACGGGGAACGGATGCGGAATTACAGCCAGCAAATTTGCGATATCGCGGATGATGTCGCTAGCCAGTGGACGGTCGATCGACCTTTCGTCACCCGTACCGCCATGCAAGAAATCACGATGCGGGTAATCTTGCAAGCTGTCTTCGGACTGGATGAGGGGCCACGATTGCAGCAACTGTCCCCGCTGCTGGCTGCAATTATCGAGACGATCGGCTCTCCTTTACGATCGAGTATGCTATTTTTGCCCTGGATGCAGCAAGATTGGGGTTCTTGGAGTCCTTGGGGGCGCATGAAACAGCAGCAGCGGAAAATTCAAGAACTGATGGACGCGGAAATTGCCGAACGCAGACTGCAACCAGACGCCAACCGCACCGACATTCTCAGCTTGATGATGGCCGCGCGCGACGAAAACGGGGAACCGATGACGAATCAAGAATTGCGCGACGAGTTGATGACGCTGCTGTTTGCCGGCCACGAAACCACAGCAACGGCCCTAGCTTGGGCATTTTACTGGATTCACAGTTTGCCAAGAGTCCGCCAAAAGTTATTGCAAGAATTGGACAGTTTGGGGGAAAATCCCGACCCGATGGAGCTTTCCCGCTTGCCTTACCTGAGTGCAGTTTGTCAAGAGACGCTGCGAATTTACCCGGTGGGAATGCTGACGTTTCCGCGAGTGGTACGATCGCCCGTGGAACTGCTGGGACATCAACTCGAACCGGGTACGGTGGTTTTCGGCTCAATTTATTTGACCCACAGGCGGGAGGATTTGTATCCAGAACCGCTGCAATTTAGACCGGAACGGTTTTTGGAGAGACAATTCTCGCCTTATGAATATTTGCCGTTTGGAGGCGGTAGCCGCCGCTGTATCGGCTTGGCGCTGGCGCAGTTGGAGATGAAACTGGTGCTGGCGACGATTTTGCGGGATTTTGACCTAATATTGGCCGAGAAAAAGCCCGTACAGGCCAAACGCCGAGGGGTGACTTTGGGGCCGGCGGGCGGCGTGCGGATGGCGCTGCTGGGGCGGCGGATGCCACAGCAGAGGCCTGAACCAGTTGTTAGTGCGGTTTGAAGTCGCAGCAGTTGCAGCGGTCGATGGCTACGCCCCGGCTTACGCCTACGCACTTTCGGCCTTGACTGCAAAGGATTTAGGTGAAATGGGCGATCGACCGCCAATGCAATGATTTTTGGTAGCACCCGCTACAGATAAACAGCTAGAATCCTTAACCTGTAACAATCGCCTGCTCTCAAATTTCAAATTTTTGTCTAAAATGGTATGAACCTTGCAAACATACCCAGAGAGCAAAAGTGGGTGATTGCAATAGTCCTCTTGCTATCTATAAAGCCTGACTGCCATACTTTAAAAACATATGCATACCCTGTTATTCAGCAAGGTCGGAAGCGTGTTGGCATTGCCCGCAATCTTCCGGCCTCTTTATTTTTTATGAGGAAGAGGGAAGAAGGAAGAGGGCAGATTTTCCCAATTCTCCCCTCGGACACTCGGACACTCTCCCTTGTTATTGAACTAAAATCCAATAGCAAGTTTAAGAAATTACTAAGGAATAATTAATAACAAGTTAAACAATGTCTTTCTCTCGCTCCCTCAATCTTCTGTTTTGAGAAATTCCGAGACCGACACAGACTTCGGGAGACTCTCGATATCTTGAATTTCGCTTTCGTGGGCAAAAAACTCGACTTCTTTGTCATCAATCTCGATCTGATAGCTAGCGGTAGCAGTCACAATCCGCCGCTTTTTTTTATCTTCTATTAAAACCCAACACACCACAGGTCTTACCCACCTCTCAACGTGCTGGCTTTGCTTCGTACTGCCAAAGGCATACCAGCCTTTAGCTTCAATAATTTGAAGCACCTTGAAATCGTTATTTGCCATAAATATCTGGTTCGCGTTAATTTCACTATTATTCTTAGATAGAACGGCACGCAGGCTTCGCTCTGTTAAGCTTTTGGCATTCTCAACTACACTGGATAACCTGATTTTTAGTCGGGAAGCAGCGAGTTTTCAGGGCATTGTCTGCGTTGTTGCTCGCTAAATTTAATGCGATGTTTTTGTACTCTCCCACAATTACCGTAAAGTATCTATACCGCATCATCAAAAAATACTTTTGCAGTAGCCTCGCACAGCAGAAAACTAGACATTAGCGGGCTGCATCTAAGTGGATGCCAACTATTTCTAACGCCTGGTTGGTGAGAGCGATCGACATACAATGCTGTTTGGACTTTCTGCTGCAATCTCTAGTTAAGTTTTGCCCCATGAGGTAAAACTTAACTAGAGATTGCCGATTTCAATTCTAAGCCGGGAGCGCGCCTAATTCCCAATTAATTGTATGGTTTAGTTAATCATTGCCAAAATATCGATCGCCCAAAACTGCTGTGTCTAACTCTTCGATTACCGTTACCGTTAAACTATTCGCCGCCTTCAGTGAAGCCTACGGCGTTTCGGAACTTACACTAGAATTTGCTTCCGAAACCCCAGTATCTCAAGTGCTCGAAAGTTCGATCGCTCAATATCCTCAATTAGAACAGTGGCGCTCGCGCACCCGCTTCGGGATCAACCTAGAATTCGTCTCCCCCGACACCATCCTCACTGACGGCGACGAAGTTGTCATGATTCCCCCCGTCAGCGGCGGATCGGGAGAATAGTTTCGTTTAGTTTGCTCGCGCCCGCTGACCTCAGAAACCCGGTTTCTTCCTATATAGCAGTCCTAAATCAGTCACAAAATCGATCTCTATCAGAATCCTTGTAGTGCGAGCATCTTGCTCGCGTACTATTTTTCAAATCATTTAGGATTGCTATATTTCTCGTTACTATTCGCAAAATCTCGTAGAAACCGGGTTTCTAGCCCCATGCGCGAACCCGCTAAGTTGTGAGTTGTAGAAGCGGTGTCAAGAGTACCGCCTAATAGTTGTGATTTACCAAGCAAAAAAAACTTTATAAAGTTTTGAAATTAGTTTTGCCACTAAATCCTTCTTGAGTTCGGTTATTTGAGAAGTTTTTGCTCTCGTTTGGCATTTTTCGGCAGAGGCTGGAAACCCATCCCACAAGGAGATTGAGAGCGATCGAACTCCCTGCAATTCGGGACTGAATACGGCCGAAAAATCAATCCCGACTAAAAAAGTCGGGTATGGTTGACGGGGTAAATTGACCGTGCTAATCTTTCCTAAGAATTAGAAAACATCGCAAAACTAGAGAGTTGAGCTATGACCCAGGCGACCAGAACACAATCCACAGCAGCTACCTTCACAGCCCTCAAGTGCAAAGAATGCGGCACAGAGTACGAACTCCTTGCCAAACACGTCTGCGATTGCTGTTTTGGCCCGCTAGAAGTCAAGTACGACTACGAAGCTATCCGCCGCACCGTTAGCAGACAAACCATCGAAGCCGGACCAAACTCGATTTGGCGCTACCGCGAATTTTTACCAGTCGCTACAGATAACGTCATCGATGTCGGCACCGGGATGACTCCTTTACTAAAATCCCACCGCTTGGCGCGTCGCCTCGGTCTAAAAAATCTTTACATTAAAAACGATGCCGTCAATATGCCCACTCTGAGCTTTAAGGACAGAGTGGTATCAGTCGCCCTCAGCAGAGCGAGAGAATTGGGTTTCACAACAGTATCCTGTGCCAGCACTGGCAACTTAGCTAACTCTACTGCGGCGATCGCCGCCCATGCCGGACTCGACTGCGTAGTCTTCATCCCCTCCGACTTAGAAGCAGGCAAAGTCCTCGGCACTCTGATTTACAATCCAACTGTGATGTCAGTTCATGGCAACTACGACCAAGTAAACCGCCTCTGTTGCGAAGTCGCCAATACACACGGCTGGGGATTTGTCAACATTAACTTGCGTCCCTACTACTCAGAAGGCTCGAAAACCCTCGGCTACGAAGTTGCTGAACAGCTTGGCTGGAAATTGCCCGACCACATCGTCGCTCCCCTCGCTTCCGGCTCTTTGTTCACAAAGATTTACAAAGGATTTAAAGAATTCGTCGAAGTTGGCTTAGTTGATGACAAGAAAGTCCGCTTCAGTGGCGCTCAAGCCGACGGCTGTTCCCCGATCGCCCAAGCATTCCGCGAAGGTCGCGATTTTGTGACACCAGTCAAACCGAATACAATTGCTAAGTCGATCGCGATCGGCAATCCAGCAGACGGTATGTACGCCCTCGAAGTCGCCCGCAAAACAGGCGGCAACATCGAATCCGTCAACGACACCGAAATCATCGAAGGCATGAAACTGCTAGCAGAAACCGAAGGCATTTTCACCGAAACCGCAGGTGGCACCACGATCGCAGTCTTGAAAAAACTTGTAGAAGCAGGTAAGATTAACCCCGACGAAACCACCGTCGTCTACATCACCGGCAACGGCTTGAAGACTCAGGAAGCAGTCCAAGGCTACATCGGTGAGCCCATCACCCTCGAACCAAAACTAGAAGCCTTCGAGCGCGCCCTAGAACGTGCTCGCACCCTCGAACGCTTAGAATGGCAACAAGTTTCGGTTTAATAGTCATTGGTCGTTAGTTATTGGTTGTTGGTTATTGGAATCAACAACTAACAACTAATAACTAACAACTAACAACTAACAACTAACAACTAACCATGACTGTTAAAGTTTTAATTCCTACACCACTCCAAAAATTCACTAACAATCAAGCTACCATCGAATGCGGAGGCGGCAACATTTCCGAACTGATTGAATCTCTCGAAACCAATTGTCCAGGCATCAAAAAAAGCCTGTGCGACGAAAAGGGAGAACCCCGCCGATTTCTCAACTTCTACGTCAACAGCGAAGATATCCGCTTTTTGGATGGCTCAAAAACTGCTCTCCAAGATGGTGATGAAGTCAGCATTGTCCCAGCAGTTGCTGGTGGTTAAATTTGCGCTCGCAGATGCTCTAATGTGGAACTCGAATATACTGCGGAAAGTTATTCAAGTTCGATACAAAATCTAGAAATAAACGCAGATAACTATCTAATTTATCTGCGTTTATTTGTAGAAAAAAAAATTTCGGCGTTGCTGATTTGGAGTATGATTTGCCTCCGAAATAGGGGCAATTCATGAATTGCCCCTACTGGCAATTCATGAATTGCCCCTACTAGCGAGTTTCAGGGATTGCTATGGCGAGTGAATCATACCTAAATTCAGCAACGCCGAAAATTGTACTCCTAACTTTGCTAGATTAAAAACATAGCCATCTATCCATCTCTCACCTTAAATAATTCCTCTAGTCCTTGTTCCAGATTGTCTTAGTCTAACTTAAATATCTGCTTTTGAATAAATACTAAAAAACAGTATTTAGAGAGCCTTTCTCATTACTTAATGCCTCAAAATAATCAACCTAAGCAAGATTAATAAAATTGATATTGGTTTTTACCTAAATCCTTAGCACGATACATTGCAGCATCGGCATTTTTGACTAAAATCTCTGGATCTTGAGAGTCAATTGGATACAAACAAATGCCAATACTTGTAGTTACAGAAACTGTATGTTCTTGTAAAATAAAAGGCTGCATAATGGCATCGCAAATTTTTTCAGCTACTTTTGCAGCTTCCTCGCGGCCGGGAATTGCGGGTAGAATGACTGTGAACTCGTCGCCGCCCAACCGCGAGATAGTATCGCTACCCCGCAAGCATTTTTTAAGCCGACTGGCAACTGTTTTTAAGAGCAAATCGCCCATATTGTGTCCGAGAGTGTCGTTGATTGACTTAAATCCATCTAAATCTAAAAACAGTAAAGCTACCACTTCCTGATTGCTAGAGGCTCTTTCTAAAGAGGAATGCAAGCATTCGTAGAACATTTGGCGGTTAGGCAAACCGGTGAGAGGATCGTGATAAGCTTGATGGCTGAGTTCAGCATTTTTTTGTTCTAGGGCATCTTCCCGGCGCTTGCGATCGGTAATATCTCTGATTGCTCCGACTAAAAATAGGTTGCCTGCAGCATCTTTGTGCATGGATCTTTTAGTCGCAATCAGATGCGTAACTCTGTGAGCGTCGGTAAAATATTCTTCATTTTCTAGAGGCTGGTGAGTTTGCAATACTAATTCGTCTTGCTGCCAAAATATATCGGCTTCGGCTTCGGGAAATAAATCGTAATCTGTGCGACTGGTTAAAATTTCTAAAGGATAGCCGATAAACCGACAATATGCGTGATTCAAAACAACGCAGCGGTGATTTCGATCTTTGACAAAAATCGGGTCGGGTATTGTATCGATTAGCGATTGTAAAAATTCTTTAGATCGTTTTAATTCTTCTTGCAAGTTAGCCAGATAACCCACAACGGCGCAGCCAGAACCCAAAAGACTGAGGATTGGAGGAATTAAGGGCAGCCACCAACCGGCTAAAAAGGCTAAGTATAAACTGGCACTCAGGCCGAGGCTGATACTTGACAAACAGCAAGCCGATCGACCGATCGATCGCAAGTTCCAGGTCAGACTTGCTCCCGCCCAAGACCACAGTAAAATCCACAGCAACTCCGCAGCCTCGGGCCAGACATTGATACCAGGGCGCCCGTCGAGGGCAGCACTCAGAATTTGGCTCAAGAAATGAGCCTGAAGCTCGACTCCAGGTATTGGCTGGGGAGGAGCAAACAAGCCGGAACTGTAAGCATTTTGCTGAAAGTCTTTGAGGCTGGGCGCAGTTGAGCCGATTAAGACAGCGCGCGATCGTACAAAATCCGGTGGTACTTTGCCAGAAAGCACGTCGCTCATCGATACAGTGCGAAAACTGCCGATCGGCCCGCGCGGATTAGCCAGAATTTGATAGCCACGACTGTCCGATCGAACGTAAGCACCGTCATTCGGTTGAAAAGGCTGAAAAACCCCCTTACCTAACTGCAAGTATTTAGGATTGACTGTTGCTGGTTCAGGGGAAATCCCTTCGCGCTCCAGGTAAAGCAAAGCCAGTCTGAGCGCGAAACTTTGATGACTTTTGCCATCTCCGGGCCAAGCGTAAAGCAAAGTTCGGCGCACCTTACCGTCAGCGTCGATCACAACGTTGTTGAAACCAATTCGATCGAGCGCCTCAAGTACCGGAGGGGGCCGAACTCCGAACCTGGTTTCGTCTGGCATCAACTCAATGCCGATTAAGTTAGGAATAGTTTTAAAAGTTTTGAGCAATTCGGCTCTGCCCGGTTGAGTTGGCAAATCTCGGTAAACGTCGAGCCCGATCGCCCGCGGCTTAAGGGCGTGCAATTTTTGCAGCAACTGGGCCAATACAGCATCAGAAATTGGGTAGCCGTATTTTTGCAAGTCAGCTTCGTTAATTTCGACAATGGCGATGCGCGAGTCAATTGGTTCGGCAGGCCGATGGCGCACAAAGTGGTCGAAAGCAGCCCATTCCCACACCTGCAAAAATCCGAACCAGCGCAGTACAATGACTGTGCTGGCAACTGCACTCGCAGTAATCAATACTCGGCGTTCTCGATCAAGCCATTTTTTGATAGTTTTCAGCATATTTTAGGGATTTTTGCCTCGCCCTTCGAGCATATAAGCTAGTATTAAATATCGCTTTTACGTCTTTGGGGCGATCTATCGATTTTAGATTAGAGATTTTAGATTATCCAATTTTTTGGTTTTTTGGTGCGATCGGGCTACAACAGCAGAAACCGGGTTTTTCAACCAAAATATGTGATTTCAACAATGAGTTGGGCCGCAGAAACTCGGTTATGAGAGTTTCTGTGTAAAAATCCTATGATTTATTCACAGCGATCGTATTACACCCACAACTTGTTTTAAACTTCTGCGAGCTAACTATTTTTCACTAATTTTTGAGGATTCTAGATGCGAGATTTGAGATTGATTTCGCAGGACTAGACAACGATAAACTAAGTTAAAAACCAGGATGTTTTATCCAAAAAAAAAATATCGCATCTAAAATTTTCAACTTTTCTGTCAGATTAAATCCGCTATTCATCGGAATGACATAAGCGGAGGAAACGGCAGTGCCGTGTCCCTACAATCGATCGCGGTAGGGAAACGGCACTGCCGTTTCCTCGCTTATCATTCTGGCGCAGCCTTAACAGCCTTGGCGGCTGCTATATTATTTCCATGCAGCCGGATTTAATGTCAGTTTTGAAAGTTGCGCGGGCCGGTGTAACTGGATAATTCAGCGAGTTTATCCAAAGTTTGCGTCCCCGAATAAAACTGACCTTTAATCTCCCAAGTCGGGAAACCTTTAACATTTGCAGCAGCAGCTTGGCAAATTTCAGCGCGAGAATTTTGCCCCTTGGGATCGCATTCAAAATAATCAATTATTTTGGCTGCTTCTTTGCCGAACAGCATTTTTTGGTCGTGACAGTGCGGACACCAGTAAGCGCCGTATTCTTTAGCGCCGATTTGTCGCAGATGGCGGGCCAAAGCAAGTTGTGCCGGGCCAGAAGTTGTAGTGACGGTAGGGGGTACAATTCCAGGGGTAGAGACAGAAGCAGTAGGTGCGTTGACGCTGTTGTAGAGTCCCAAAGCGCCGATCGAACTCACCATCACCACCAAAATGCCTGTAAACACCAACTGTCCGATGTCTTCCCACTCGCGGCCGACTAGCACCAGCACAAACAGCGACAGGGAAAATACGGCGGAACTAATGCAGTAAATGCACAGTTCCTTAATTTCAAAAGCCATCAAATAAACCAAATAGCTGCTAAAAATTACCATCGCAGAGGTGATGATAAATAGCGCTTGCCAAGTCCTGTTTTCCAGTTGAGAGTGCAGTCCTTTATTGGTGTCGGGATTGACAGTTTTGGGAGCGAATGCCAGAATTGCTATGCTCAGATAAGCCAGACACCCTAACAAACTTAAAGGCACTGTGCCAAAAACTGTAGCGTAGGGACTGTTGAGAACTTTGTCGCAGCCGCTGGTGGGACAAATGACCGAGCCTGTCGTGAATTTAGCGATCGTGAGATAGGCCGTTTCTACGACGCCGATGGCTGCGATCGCAGCCATCACAGTCCTAGACCAGCGATGAATCCAAGGGGTTGAACGTCGGCGAATCATTTTTTTAGTTATTGGTTATTGGTTGTTGGTTATTGGTTGTTGGTTCTTAGTTATTGGTTATTAGTTATGAGGGCAACAAATAACAAATAACAACTAACAACCAACAAATTAGCAATTATCCTTTCCCAATTTTACTTTTTACTTTTTCTAGTTCCGGTGGTTGGCGGCGAGCACCGTTAGCCTCAGTGTTTTCTGCTTTTTCTACCAAGCCGCGACGGGCTGCTTCTACAAACTGACTGACGCGGATCGGATCGATCGGTTGCTCGATGCGCCCATTTCGCTTCAGGGAGCTCGAAACAATTACGCCGTCAGCCGCCTGCATGAGAGTGGAAATGTTTTCCCACGAGGCGCCGCTGCCGATGAAAACTGGAATTCCCGCCGCTGCTGCACTTGCAAGTTCCAAGTCTTCGAGATTGGGAGGGCTGCCGGTTGTCCAGCCGGAAAGGATCACGGCATCGGCTAAAGCGCGCCCGATCGTTTCTTGGACGGCTGTGGTCAAGTTGGGGCTGCCCAGGGGTCGCCCGTGCTTGACTAACACGTCTGCTAATATTTTGACATCGCTGCCCAATTCCCGGCGGTAGCGCAGTAGCTGGTGAGCTTGGCCTTCGATTAAGCCTTGGTCTGTAGCCATGATGCCGTTGAGGACGTTGACGCGGATGAATTGGGCTCCCGTGCAGGAGGCGATGGCGAGCGCGCTGTGGGCGTCGTTTCGCAGCACGTTAACGCCGATCGGCAGTGTGACCAGATTGGTTAGCCTCTCGACTACCAGAGTCATCGCGCTCACAACAGCCGGATCTACGCTGTCTTTGGCAAAAGGAGCGTCGAAAAAGTTCTCGACGATGATACCGTTTGCGCCGCCAGAAGCCAGCGCTGTAGCCTCTTGCTCGGCTCTTCCGATAATAGCTTTGAGGTTCCCGCCCCAGCGGGGAGAAGTTGGCAAAGGCTGTAAATGTACGACACCGATTATGGGATTCGGCGTTTTGAATATTTGTTTTAAGTCCACGGGTTTCCTGAAACCACCAACTTCACTGACGGCTGACGGCGGATTTTGACGGTATATTCTAGAATTCTATATCCACGGGGGCGATTCGATTTTAGTTTTTTGATCGAGAGTTGGGCGCGGTGCGTCAGAAACCGAGTTTTTTTACGAAAATATTTGGCTGTAGCGGGTCGATGAGTTGGCATCCTCAGCGTTTTGAAAGGACGTTAAACAGTTGACAGTTGACAGTTGACAGTTGAGGGCGAAGTGATGAGAATAGAGGTTTAAACTCCGTTCTTATCACAATCTGCCTTGATGAGTAAA
Source organism: Cyanobacteria bacterium OTE_58_metabat_593 (assembly GCA_031372825.1). Lineage (GTDB taxonomy): Bacteria > Cyanobacteriota > Cyanobacteriia > Cyanobacteriales > Microcoleaceae > Microcoleus. Next base: position 45,619 of record JANMLZ010000149.1, read on the forward strand.
GGCTTCAAACCCCGGCTATACGGTGATTCCCAGAATTAGCCAAGCAGAGGGAGTTCCCGACAAGAGGTGTTAGTGCCCGCGTGCCCCACGGTCATTGCTGACAGCTTAAGGCTTAATTGCATTTGTCAATCAGTAAGATTACTCAAAAAACTGTTGTGAGAGTTGCATAAAATTCGCGCTTTGGGAAAGGGTGGGTATAAATATGGCCCGATGCGTGATTCCTCGATCGCCCCGATCTGGATATTTGTGAGTTCGCTCAGCGGCTCTTTCAAGCACCGCACTACGATCGATTGCAGCCAAGAGCCTCCGAAAATTTACTGTCAGTACGATCGCGAGCTTACGTCTACTAGGCAATTTTGGCACAACCGGACGATATCTAATTTCTTGTTAATGATTCGGAAAACGTTTTTATATCACATTTTGTTGCAAAAAGCAATGACACAAATTACAGCGATCAACTGATCGCGATCGTATACTTTTATAACTTTTTGTTGAATTACAATAACCAGCTTTAATTAATTGCCATCTACCAAAAGGCAAATTTTGCCGGCGATCGGGCGGTAATTCCATAAAGTCATGCAAAATCGAGCTTGTAGCAGGTGGTGTCTGAGGCATCGGATGCACGATCGTTATAGCCTTTATCAAAAAGGTGAGGTATCTCATATTCTATGTACATCAAGGTTTTCGACCTTTGATATATACCTCATCTATCTGATAACCGCTATAGATCGGCAGATTGTTAAATATTGATCGCCTGCTGCCATCAAAGCACATATCTCCAACCTAGCGATCGCCTGTTGCTTGAGAGATGTAGGCGACTTGCAAACCTTCAAGATATCCAAACTTGATGCTCCAAAAAGCCCACTTCATATCAGGACTACCCCGCTCAGGCTCTACTTTGCTGGCTGCACTACTACGACAAGATCCGCGTTTTCATGCGGCTATGACTAGCCCCGTCGGTGGTTTAGTCGATCGCATATTGGAAGCCATGAGCGAAGACAACGAGTGTTCCGTGTTCATTTCCCCTGAACAAAAGCGGGCGCTGATTATGGGCATTTTTTCTGCCTACTACCACCCGCAATCTGACAAAGAAGTGATCTTCGACACCAATCGTCTATGGTGTAGTAAATTACCATTAATTCTGGAACTATTTCCCGAAGCAAAAGTGATTTGCTGTGTCAGAAACATCGCTTGGATTATGGACAGCATCGAGATATTAATTCGGCGCAACGCCTTTGATGTTTCCCGGTTATTTAATAATCCAGTGGAACGGGCTACCGTCTACACCCGCACCGAGGCATTAAGCCAAGGGACACGTTTAGTTGGTTATGCTTATAACGCTTTGAAAGAAGCATTTTATAGCGAACAGAGTGCATCTATTTTATTGGTAGATTATGAATTATTAACCCTAAAGCCGGCTAAAACCATGTCGCTAATTTATCAATTTCTGGTCGAAGAACCTTTCGAGCATGATTTCGAGAATGTTCAATATCAAGAGCCAGAATTCGATAACAAATTGCAAACAAAAGGATTGTATCAAGTGCGTTCTCAAGTCGAGTTTAAACCGAGAAAAACAATTTTACCCCCCGATTTATTCGAGCGATTTGATAGCTTATCTTTTTGGACAGAGCCGACCAATAGTCGCGCCAGCGCTATTGTAGCAAAAGCTAAGTAAACAGGGATTTAAGCAGGGTTCCATTTATTCACGACAAATTTGCCAAGGATTACCTAGAAGAATTACTAACTCCCTGATATTGTACCATTCTCAGGAATAGAAATAAATGGCAATTAAGGCAGCACAGACAACTTTAAACCTCAGCCCAAAGCCGTAATAAATTAGTAAAACTTTTACAAATCAAGTCAAATTCAGGAGTTTTTCCATCTTTTTCAAAAATGCTTTGCATCGCCGTATCCAAATCAAGTAAAATCTCCCGCTGATGAGCATCGCGGATCAGGCTTTGCACCCAAGTAACTGCCACAAACCTAACACCTTTCGTCACCATTTCAACGCGATGCAAAGATGTAGAAGGATAGACAACCAACGCTCCGGCATCCAATTTTATAGCTTGCTCACCATGCAGACTTTCTATCACCAACTCCCCACCGCTGTAACTGGATGGCTGACTCAACAATATCGTTACAGAAAGATCGGTCCGCATCATATAATTTTCACCCATCAGGGCATTATCAATATGCGTTCCATACTTCATCCCCGGTTCATATTTACTAAAAATAGCAGGACGTATAATCTTTGGGCGCACCGCCATTTGAAAAGGTTTTGCACGCCATAGAGCTTGCAGTATAAGCTTATTGAGTTCGTTCGCTAGAGGAGAATCGGCTTTTAATTGCAGGTTATCCTTCACCGATGCCCCCACACCAGCAGTGATTTTTCCATCAACAAACTCACCGTTTGAAAGTTGGGAAATTACCCAGTTTAACTCTTCGGGAGTTAGCACATTTCCGATACAAAAAATCATCCTTCTTTCTCACTTAATTTCCGACGAAAACCATGACCAAATTAATGAATCTCGTAGCCCAGCAAATTATCATTATTGATCCAACTGTACAAAATTACCAGCAACTCGTAGCCGACATTCCCGCAGGTACGCAAGTTGTGGTGCTGGATGAAACCCGCGATGGCGTTGAGCAAATTACAGAAATACTGGCCGACACTTCTAATCTTAGCGCTGTGCATATTCTTTCACACGGCAGTCAGGGTAGTTTAAAACTTGGTGCAACCCACCTTAACAGCGAAAACGTGGAAAGCTACTCAAATTTATTGCAGCAATGGCGAGCTAATTTGAGTGAAAATGCTGACATTTTATTGTATGGCTGTGATGTAGCGGCTGATTCCTCTTTCATTGCAACCCTGAGTGAAATCACCGGCGCGGATATTGCCGCAAGTAACGACAAAACTGGCAATTCAAAAAAAGGTGGCGATTGGGATTTAGAAATCGTATCTGGTGCTGTTGAAACCACAGTGCCCTTTTCAGCCGAGGCGATGCAAAATTACGATTATGTGCTGGCAAACTTTGATGTCAGCCAGACAACTGATGACGGCACAGGGGCGATAGCTAACACCCTAAGCTGGGCAATTAATCAGGCAAATACCGCCACCGGCGATGACACTATTACTTTGGCAAATAATGTCCGGTTTACCGCAGCTCCCACCATCGCCATTGACAGCAATATTGTAATTAATGGCGGTGGGTTTCGTGTCAGTGGGGATGTCAATAATAACGGCACAAATGATAGCGGGGATGTTCGTCCCTTCTTTATCAAGTCTGGAGGTGTCACTTTATCTAACCTCACCATCACGGGGGGACGAGCCCAAGGCGGAAATGGCTTCGGTGGCGGTGGCGGGGCGGCCGGTATGGGAGGCGGACTGTTCATTTTTGACGGAACGGTAACGCTGAGTAATAGACATCTCCAAAATAGTAACATTCGTGGTAAAATAACATCATAAAGCTTTTTTAACACAGAAACATGAGCGACATACTAAATCATATTGAAGAGCATCCTCAAGAAACACAGCGATTAATTGGCTTGGATTATGAACA
>JANMLZ010000156.1:0-8131 GCA_031372825.1 Cyanobacteria bacterium OTE_58_metabat_593
TGCCCCCGTGCCCGCCCAATCGCTCGGAGGGCGGGCACGGGGGCACCGCCCCTACAAGAATTATGCAAATGATTTAGGATCGCTATATATCCTCTCTGAGTGCTTGAATTCTGCCGCCATTCTTGGTATTTCTCTAACTACCCAAAGATTCGAGATATTGCAGGAAGTCAAACAATTGTTCTTGTTTTAAGAAATGCCGCGCTTCTTGACCATAACCTTGTTTGAGATAATCTTTTCCTTGGCTGGGAGTCCAGCCCAACCGCTTGATTTCCTCCGTGGTTCTGCTGTAGATTTCCAGATATTCTAAGAAATCTACCAACTGTTCGTTAGAAAGCTCTCTCTGCGACGACACGCCGTAGTTGTGTTTGAGACAGTCGCTTTCTTGAGTTTTTTTCCATTTCAAGCGCATCAGGATGGCGTCTATTTGGGCGATCGTATCAGAAGCATCCTCGATCGAATCGCTGGGAATTCCCATTGCGATCGGTTGCAATTCTCTGACTTCGGCTGCACCCTGCGACAGTTCGCGATCGCTAAGACTCGGCACTTCCAGTTCTGGAAGCGGTTCGCCGTAGCTGGAAGAAAGCCAAGCGTCCGAGTCTATTTGTTTGGGTGAAAATCCAGTAGTCTCCACCCGATCGACCGTTGGCGGCAGTGGTTCCGGTACAGGTGCGATCGGCTCTTCATTGAATTTCGATTCGGTATTGACAAAATTGCTTTGATGTGGTAAGGCAAATTGGTCGGCAACAGGCATTTCTAAAACAGGAAGAGGAGCAAGAGCCGGCACAGCAGCAACCGGAGCCGGAACCGGAACCGGCTCGATCGCCGGAGCCGGAATCGGAACAGCAGCAACCGGAGCCGGAACCGGAACCGGCTCGATCGGAGCCGGAATCGGCGCAGCAAATGCGAGGAGGGCGAGCGATCGCAACCGGGCGCGGTCTTCAGCATCTTCAACAGACTCAGCAGCCGACATACCAGTAGCGAGAGTTTTGCCGTCAACCTGCACCAGACAGCGAACTACAAACTTACCGTGATGAATAGTCAGCAACTCACAGATTAACTGTCCAGTTGGATAAAGGGCGCGAAATTGAGCAAGCATAGTTTTGTGACCCCGAAACCAGAAGGGGCTTATCGCTTAAGTTTAGTACACAAACAGGCGCTTGTTGCTTGATTCTTCAACATTTGCTGAAAACGGCAGGGCGATCGTGCAACAGAAAGCGAGTCGTTGCTGTCTCGGACTCCAGAGCCGGAAAATTCAAAAAATTACCCTTCGTCACGCTTGGCTCAAAAGCAGACGAAGAGAAAACAATTTTCTGAAAGCACATATTCGACATACAATAAATGAAAGGTGAATCATCCGCGCCACCTTTCACGCCACTCAACCCTATCCCACATCCGGCTGTTTAAGCCTCCAAGCACCGGGCGTCATTTCTACCTATAGGAGATGACAAAGCAACTAGGCAAAAGTAGTAAAAGTCTCCGGTCGGGCGTGTGTACCTTGCACTTTCTACACCATAGATTGCTCCCGACCCGCTCGTTGCACCTCTGTCCGCAAGGGCATAGCGCTTGCAAAAAACAGGGGCATAGCAGCGGCGAGCTACCAGCAATGCAGGCCGATCGCCGGTCAATTCTTTGGCTTTAGTAAAAGGCAAGAGGCACTTCAACAGGAAGCAAAAAGCAGGAAAAAGGCAGAAGGAAAAAGACAGGAGGCCCAAATGCAAATTTTCTCTCTCTCGATCTTTCCATCTCCCGATCTCCGACTAAACTGATCGCTTTCAGCATCTCCGGCATCTTTTAAGAACCGACAGGGGCTTTCTAATTCGCGAAAAGCGCTCCGTGCCGATCGCCAAAAGCAAAGGAACCACCGCTAAAAAATTGTATTGGGGAATAGGGTGCGGGGTATTTGTCTGCAACATCATCTGTCAATTGCAGACAGACAGCAGACAATTAGTTGCCGGTGTCGAGAAAAAATTTGCTCTCAATCCCTGCGCTCGATCGTACTGACTGTGCTCGCGTTTCCACCTACTAACCCGCGAATTTGGAAAGGAAGCAGACACATTAAACAGTTGACAGTTGACCCTTCGACTCCGCTCAGGGCACCGCAGTTGACAGTTGAGGGCGAAGCGATCGGAACGGAGATTTAAACTCCGTTCCGATCGCAATCTGCCTTCATGAGTAAGGGCTTCAAACCCTTGCCATTCGGTGATGGCCTGAAAGGGTGCGGCTGATTTCGCCAAAATTAGACTAATTGCTGGAAAAAAGAGGATCAATCGCTACATGGAATTTTCTATCGCTGCACTGCTGGCAAATTTTACAGAAGACAAATTAGTGGCTCCCAAAGCATTAGAGAAAAAACTCGATTGCAACGACGCCACCAGTCAACTCAAACTTCAAATTGCATTAGAAGCTCTAGAGAAAATTGGCATATTAATCAAAGACAAAGGCCGCTATCGCCGAGTAGCTGAAGAGGACGTAGTTGAAGCAAAACTGCGGTGTTCGAGCAAAGGATTTTGCTTTGCAATTCAAGACGCTGAAGGCTCAGAAGACGTTTATGTGCGAGAAAGTCACCTCTCGACAGCTTGGAATGGCGATCGAGTCCTAGTCAAAATTATCAAAGAAGGTAGCCGCCGTCGATCGCCCGAAGGCGAAGTGATGCTGATCCTCGAACGCGCCAACCCTTCGGTACTCGCGAGAGTCAAGCAAACCGCCACCCCAACCGGCCGCGTCAGCTACAGAGCAATTCCCTTGGACGATCGCCTGTTGTTTGAACTAGACTTGCTAGCAAATGGTACAAATCTCCAAGAGGCGATCGACCACCTAGTACACGTCGAAGTCAAACGCTACCCCCTCGGCACCCACCGCCCAGTCGGCAAAGTAGTACAGGTACTAGGTTCCGACGCCGAAGCCGCAGACGACCTCGACATCGTATGCTGCAAACACGACTTGCCGCGCTCCTTCCCCGTCGCCGTCATCAAAGCAGCCGAAAACTTGCCCAGCAAACTCAAAAAAACCGATATCAAAAAACGGTTAGATTTGCGTAACATCCTGACAGTCACCTTTAGCAAAAACGAACCGGGTGAAACCAACAGCGAAAACGATGCCCCTCAAATTGAAGAGGAAATTTTATCCGAGGGCGACGAAAACGAGTTCGACCCCACCTCATTCCTCTCCGATCCGCCAGTGGAACACGCTTTGTCGATCGAAACCCTAAAATCTGGTGGTTGGCAAGTCGGAATCCACATCACCGATGCCGCCGAGTACGTGCAGCCAGAAACCCCGATCGACCGCGAAGCCCGCAAACGAGGTACCTGCGCCCATCTGGGAGAAAAAATCATCGCCGTACTCCCAGAACTCCTGAACGATCGCTGCTCCCTGCTCCTAGACACCGAACGGCTGGCATTTAGCATACTGCTAACCCTAAGCGAATCAGGAGAACTGCTGGAATACGAAATTCAAACCAGCGTCATTCAAATCGACTATCAGCTCAGCTATCCCGATGCTCAAGCAATTCTCGAACCTGGTTCAGATGCCGAAGATCGCGCTTTGTCCTCCGCCCTCCGTCCTTTCCTAGATCAAATATTAGCTGCCTCACAGGCTGCCAGACAGACGAGGCTCAAGCGAGGAGCTTTTGAACTAAATTTGCCCGACGCTAACTCTCACTTCGACGACGAAGGCGAATTAGGAGCATTTGCAACGGCTCCCGCCACCCAGTCGGCTGTCTCCGAGTTAGTTGTACTCGCCAACCAAGCTGTCGCCACCCACCTGCAAGCCTTGGGTGTCCCTGCAATTTACCGCGTCCAGCCGATGCCAGACCCAGCAGACATTCAAGAGTTCATCAAACTCTCCAACAACCTTGGAGGCGAACTGTATCTCGAAAGCGAAGAAGAAGTTCTACCCTTTGACTTTCAACGATTTACCCAACAGTTTGCCGGATTGAAGTCAGAGAGAGTGCTCACCTACCTGCTCGAAGACACGATGAAGCCCGCTGTTTACAGCACAACTCCCAAGCCACACTTCGGCTTAGGGCTGTCAGATGGTTACACGCGCTGCACTTCGCCACTTTCCCGCTACGCCGATTTGCTGGTGCTGCGGGTATTGCAAGCGGTGTTCGAGCAAGGGCGCAGCAGTCGCACAACCCGGGCTAAGGAAAAAGTTGACTTGCATCATTCCTCCTGTCACGGTCAAATTACTTGGAACGTTCTCCCGCCAGATTTGCACCACGAATTTGAGACAGAGTTTGCATCGGCGGTAGTACATCTGACGGAACGCGAAAGGGTTGCTGAAGATGCCGAAAGCGATTTGCAGGGATTGAAGAAAACCGGATTGATGAAAGAACGCACCGGTCAAACTTTCCAGGGTTTGATTACGGGTGTTCAGTCTTACGGTTTCTTTGTGGAAATTGAGGTGCGGCCGCCCGAGAGCGACATCTTGCGAGTTGAAGGGTTGGTGCACGTTTCTTCGCTGAAGGATGATTGGTACGAATATCGATCGCGCCAGCAAACTCTTGTCGGCCGAAAAAACCGCAATCAATACCGTTTGGGCGATCGGGTGGAAGTGCAAGTTAAGAGCGTTGACTACTACCGCCAGCAAATTGATTTAGTTGCAGTTGGTGGCGGTAGCCAAGCTTTTGATGATGATGAATAACTTTGTTGACAGTTGACTGTTAACTGTTAACTGTTAACTGTTGACAGTTGACTGTTAACAGTCAACAGTTGATAGAAATTAGGAGACGGCAATGCCTTTTCCCTACAATGTTATTTTGGGGTAGGGACACGGCATTGCCGTCTCCAAACTATCATCTCCAAGGGTGCAACCGGATTTGATATACAGCAGATTCCAGGTATGTGAGATACATAGTTCTTGTAGGGACACGGCACTGCCGTGTCCCTACGGGATATTGAGTATACGACCTAAACCTGGAATCTGCTGTAACAACAGTTAACAGTTAACAGTTAACAGTTAACAGTTAACAGTTAACAGTCAACAGTTAACAGTCAACAGTCAACAGTCAACAGTCAACAGTCAACTAACTAATAACTAATAACTAATAACTAATGACCAATAACTACCCCCTAATCTTAGGAGTGACTGGAGCATCGGGGCTGATTTATGCCGTGCGAACTCTCAAATATCTGTTGGAGGCCGATCGACCTGTGGAACTGGTAGCATCGAAATCTACCTACATGGTTTGGCAAAGCGAACAGAACATCCGAATGCCGGCAGAACCGACTCTGCAAGAAGAATTCTGGCGAGAACAAGCAGGAGTAGCCACAATGGGCAAACTTCGGTGTCATCCGTGGCAAGATGTTGGTGCTAATATTGCTAGCGGCTCCTTTCGCACCCAAGGGATGGTGATTATTCCCTGTAGCATGAGTACACTGGGCAAATTAGCCGCTGGGTTGAGTTCGGATTTGCTCGAAAGAGCGGCCGACGTTCAGCTCAAGGAAGGGCGAAAATTGGTACTTGTACCTAGAGAAACGCCTTTTAGCTTGATTCACCTGCGGAATTTGACGACCTTGGCGGAAGCTGGAGCTAGAATTGTACCAGCGATTCCGGCTTGGTATCACAATCCCCAAACTATTGAAGATTTAGTAGACTTTGTGGTGGCTCGCGCTTTAGACCAGTTGGGGATTGATTGCGTTCCTCTCAAACGCTGGAAGGAAGATGAAGTCAGTTGACAGTTGACAGTTGACAGTTGACAGTTGACAGTTGACAGTTGTTATTTGTTATTGATGATTTGTTAGTTTCAATTATCAATTATCAATTCCCAATTACCAATTCCCAATTCCCGATTCCCGATTCCCCATTCCCAATATTATTGATATGCGTGCTGTATTTTTGCTAGTAATTGTGGTAGGGCTGACTATTTTTTCCCTGCAAAATGTGGAACCAGTATTATCCCTGGTATTTTTGGGAGTTCGATCGCCCGCAGCGCCCTTATCTATCTGGATTTTACTCAGCATGGCGACGGGAGTTGTCACGTCTTTGTTGATTTCTGGTTTGCTCGGTTTTTCAAATTACCTATCTCAACCGCGAGGGCGCAACGATCGCAACAGTGGCGGCCGCAATACTTTCGCCGAGGACAACCGGACACCTTACTCACCGCCTCCCCCTCCTAGAAAACAGGACATCGACCCCGATCGCGATCGGGAAACTCAGCCTGCTTCTGGATACCGAACTGAGTACGGGACACCGGCGGGTTACAGCGCCCGGACTACTTTCCAGCAAGAAACTCCGAATCCTGTTGGGGCGAAGGATGACGATCGAGCAGAGAGTTATGCAGCGGCAGACGATGAGGACGATTGGGTCTCAGATGGCTCGAAATCTGGCTCTGATGGCAGCGGTGACGATTGGGGGGACGATCGCGATTTGCCCGATCGACCGCAGGTAAATGACGCTGTAGGGGCAAATCCCAGGGATTACGAAGCTAACCAGGAACCGAAAAGCAAGTCTTGGGCTGGCTCGGTATACTCTTACGGCTATCGAGATCCGAGCAAGTCCGGGGTGGGTCAAACTGAGTCTGTCTACGATGCGGAGTATCGGGTGCTGGTTCCCCCGATCGATCCGATACCTAAGCCCGCCGCCCAAGCACCGAAAAATCATAGTGTAGAAATAGAGGATGATTGGGGATTGGATGAAAATGATGTATTTGACGATGAGGACGATCGCCCCAATGGGCCGATTAACCTGAAAAAATAGCAAAATATCGGAGGATTTGATAGTGGATTGGTTGAGGGGAGTGAATATCTATCTCGTCGGGATGATGGGTGCGGGAAAAACAACGGTGGGACGGATTTTGGCAAGGGAGTTAAAATACCGTTTTTTTGATACTGATGAACTGATTGTTCGAGTTGCTAATCAGTCAATTGCTGAGATTTTCGATCGAGAAGGCGAAGAGGCATTTCGCAAACTAGAAACTAAAGTCCTCGGTGAATTGTGTGCTTATCAAAATTCGGTTGTTGCGACAGGTGGCGGTATTGTGGCGCGATCGAGCAATTGGAGTTACTTGCACTACGGTATCGTGGTTTGGCTGGATGTGCCTGTCGATCGACTGTACGATCGGCTGCGTTCGGACACTGCTCGACCCTTACTGCGGGAGGGCGAACTCCAATCTAAGTTGCAAAGCCTTTTGAACGAGCGAGAGCGTTTCTACGCTCAAGCAGATGTCCGAGTTTGCATTTCAGAAGGCGAAAAAGCTGAAGAAGTTGCACGTCGGGCGATCGAGGAAATCCAAAAAGCGATCGAATCAAAAACTGCACAGGATATCAATTAATACCCTCAGAAACCGGGCTGCTGGGAAATCAAGAGGTTTCTGACAATTTTTTAGCTCGGTTCCCAATAACAATGCAACTCTCGGAATTAATATTACCCAAAATCAGGACACGGCAGTGCCGTGTCCCTACTAATTAATTGTAGGGACACGGCATTGCCGTCTCCTTCTCCGCCGTGTTCTTCTCGTTTAAATTACCGATTTTTAATCTTCTACAACCGTAACTTCACTGATATGAACAATTGAGTCGGGTTCCGGTAAAATACGGACGCGGGCAAATTTCAAACCGCTGACTCCTTGCAGCGATTCTACCATGCCAGTCTGAACTTTTGACTCTACCCAACCTTCACGAGATAAATAGAGCAAATATTGCTCATACTCTTCCCATTCATCCTCGGTTGAATAAACAATTGTCAACATTCCTGATTGGGTGATTCGCTCTTGTGCGTCTTTGTCAACGGCTTTTTCGATCCGCTTTTTGACGAGTTCGTAGCGGATGTCGCGGGTGCCTTTTACGTCAAACATTTTTTCTGTATTTTCGTTATGAAAAATATCGATTGTGGTATTTTGAACTAACACTAAATGCGCCAATTCCATATTAATTTGCGACTCGGCTTGCAGGCGAAAAACTGTGCGCCCGCAGTCGCAAATTGCCCGCAGTTGTTCGTACCGCAAACTGTGCAGGTGAAACTGACTGAATCTGCTATCAACAGATTTTCCGACATAAATCATGTGATCCATGCCGTCGGTACATTCTATGTCGCAGTAGTGGGGGAGAATTTTCTGCATTCTTTCTTGCCAGCGAGTCCATGTTTCTTGGAGTTTGTTACTAATTAAATGCAGCATTTCGTCGTAGCGGGTCCG
>JANMLZ010000194.1:0-26869 GCA_031372825.1 Cyanobacteria bacterium OTE_58_metabat_593
TAAATGGGCCAGATACCGTTTGACAATTTTGGGGAAGTTAGAAAATAGCATTTCAGTTGATTATTCATAATTTATCACTCTGAAATTATACATTGCTCGGCCAATTTTAGCAATTTTCTCCTATCATTCAACACTTCTGTGGTAGAAGATACTTGTTGTATGGGAGAATAGGTCGAATTTGTAATCAGAAATCCAGACTCGATCGCCCAAATTAAAGGTAACACTAACTGTAATTGCATTTTATACATATATTTCTTGTTTATTCCAGTCACTCTTAGCTCGGACTAGGTTTTTGACGCGATTTCAACTGCTGAGAATACTTAAGATCGATCGTACATAAACAAGATACCACCCGTCGCAACTAAAGCCAAAACCGAAGGAACCAAAGGCATCCAACCGCCGAAAGCCATAATTGCCATACAGCCTTGATACACCACAAAGATTGTAGCAGCACCTGCGATCGCCAATACTAAGGGCGATCGTCCGCGCCCGGCCAAAAACCCGCCCGTCACAGCCACCAACCACACAAAAATACCATCTCCCCACTGTATCCCCTGCCATTGAGGCAAAACCCACAATAGCGGTCTTTTGTCAATGACAGCGCTGAGAATTTGACTCACCATATGAGTGTGAATCCACACTCCCGGCATTTTACCATAAAGAGTATCAGAATAATCTTTTGAAATTTCCGAAGTATGACCGATTAAGACGATTTTACCCTTGACTAAATCAGAGGTTACTTTTCCTGATAATACTTCTTCAAGCGTCACTTTTAAAGCTGGTTTGGAGTTAGCGCGGTAGTTGAGCAATACTTGATTGACTGACGCCTTTAAATCTTGATAACCTCCTGTACGATTCGCCAATTTTGGGAAAGTAACGCCACCAATTCGCCACTCTTGATTGTGAGTGATCTGTGATTTTATACCTTGATTTTCCAAAAACCGCAAAGCCAGCAGCAAGCTGAAGCTGTTGGGAGTTTTACAATTATTAGCGAAATTAGAAAGATTGGGGTGATAGGATAGAAGTTGGCGACGAATCGTGTTACCTTTTTCGTTGCCCCGTTCATCCTTGGGTAAATTGCTAAAACCAACTTGATTTGTTAATGGATTTTCGGAAAACTCCGGCGGCGGATCGAAATTTTTATCGGAACCGTAGCTGCATACAGTAATAATGTTAGGATTGTTATCGAACAGGGAAATTAATTTTTGCCGTCCCGGTTCTCTTGCCGAATTGCGGTGCATATTCAAACCAATTGCTAAAGGTTTCAACTGCTGCAATTTGTCGATGGCTACCGCTAAAGTACCATCGTTTTGAGGATAACCGTACTTGCCAGCATCCTTGTCTGGGACTTCCACAACCAACAGCCGATTGTCGATTAATTCTGGTTCGCGCTGTCTGAGGAGTCGATCGAGCATTAACAATTCTTGCGGCTCCAGCACCCCCAGAGAGCGCGCTCCCATCACAGCCAGACTGCACCCCGCACTCGCCATAACCACCGCTCGCAACCGCGAAAAACCCTTAACCTGCGGTCTTTTCGGAGCAGCAACCGCAGTCAAAACCTCCGCAACAACAGGCGAATTAGGCTCAAGCAAAAAATCATTCCAAACAGGGGGAACCGCCGCCGGATGCTGCCAAATTATCGGCAACCAACTAGCACAAGGAAATCGATCCTCAAAACCCTCCAACCGATGCCGCGCTTCCCTCGCCGCTGCATACAAAGACTTACCATCCACAAACTCTTTCAGAAAACAATTTAAAAATTCTTGAGCTACAAAATCCGGCACCAACTCCCGCATCAAAATCATTTGCGGAATCATCTGAAAATCATCTAAATTCCTAGCCAAACCCAATCCATCGCAGCAGTTAAAAATTGCCAATTGCAAACCATTATTTACCGCTTTTCTCAAACCGTACCACAACTCATCAATAGTCAAACAGTCCGTCTGATTAATATAAATTTTTCCAGTATCATTTTCAGTTTCACCATGTCCCGCAAAAAATATAATATCCCAAGCTTCTTCCCAAAGTCTATCGTTAATTTCGTCCCGTTTCGGTTCTACCAAAAATCTGACATCAGCATTAGACAAACCCTCTAAAATTTTCTGGTCTTTCGTGACATTAATTCCAGTGCTGTTTCCCAGAATCGCTAAAATCTTCACCCGAGATTTGCGAATCGGTTTTCGTGGAATTTCCGATTTTACATAATTTAATTTACTCAGTGAAGGTTCAGCATTCCGAAATCTTTCTGTAAACAAATTCCACCGATTCCAAGGCAATTTCTGCAAGTGCTTGTCGTCCGTACAAATCAGCACTCTTGCCTCTTCATCTCTATTTAAACTATCGCCAATTAGCCTATCAACCTTCGCAAACTCAGGAGAACTCAGCCAATCATTCATCATCTGAGCTAGTTTTTCTCCAGATTCTTTGCAATCATTTAGAGAAGGTCTGCTGCTCATCCTTTTAGGTTTTATCCGAAAAGATAATCCTGTCGTCACCGATTTCACAGGAGTATTTTTTTTAGTATCTGAGTGCAAAAACGGGTAGATTAGATGCACCAAATTTTGCTGGCGACGGCGGGAATGCGAACCCAAAGCTCGATATTTTTCTCGCCAATGTTCTTCTTCAAAAGCTGCTAATTGTGGGTTGGGAGGCAAGTTTTCGCTTCCCGTAAAATCCGTAGACGGAAATTGATTGTTTTCCCCAATTTTCAAAGTGCAGCGAAAACCTTGTTCGCAATCTCCGTCTAATTTCAAAACAATTAACTTATCCATAACTCACACCCCCCGATTGATAGTTGACAACTAAATCAAAAAATTTTCAGTCACGCTGACATCGCCTAAAGCCAACTTGACGGTAAAATGTTCCCCCGGTTCTCCGCTTAACTCAAACAGCAGATTTTCGGTTTTATTTGCTCTAGCCTGCATCAGAGTTTCACCTTCATCATCTAGCACCATTAACTGCAAATCGTTAGGCAAGTTTTTTTGACCATTTGTGGGATAAACCTCTACGGAAATATCGATATCTGGTGCATCAGTTGTCATCAATTCCACAAATAAAGCCACTTGCTCTTTTCCTCGCTCCAAGCTGAGCAATTTGCCTCGCCTCACGGGCAGATTCCCGCTTGTTGAAGCACTGCTTTCTAAAACTTGGGGGCTTCGGAAAGCAAACTGCAATTCTGGTTCAGACTCGAACAGGTTTTGGACTGTGTGCCAACCTGTATCAAAAACATTTTGCAACCAGTGACTGAGATTTACAGGCTTGAGTTCGTCTAAGTATTCTAGCATTTGGTCGAGGGATTTTAACTCGCTGAGTGCAACTTTTTCTTGTTGGGTTGCTGGTACAAATCCCAGCAACTTCACCTCCTGGAGGGATTCAGTCATCTCTACTGCAATGTAACCAATTCTGCCCGATCGCACTTCTGCCGGAATCGAGACAAAATCTTCACTCTTGCCTAACCACCGACACTCCAATTTGCCGATATCTTTGACATCCAAATCCGCAACATCCATGAATTTCTGGACTACAGGATTCCAAATACCGCTGGCGGCTAAATCTGTCTCTATTTCCAAACACTGAAAGTAAAAATCGACGCAGTGTACGGCCAAAGCATTCAGGTAAACTTGTTTGACTTTTTTCGGGTCATTTTGTTGCTGGGAGAGCGTTTGAGCGATTCGCCGTGCTGCTGGGGCGATCGGAATTGTCAAACCAAAATCAACTTCTGTGTTATTCATAATCCATCTCTGCTTTTGAGTTTTCCATATCCTATAAGTATTCCCTGAATCGGGGCGTAAATTTCTCCAAAGACCTCCGATAAAAACTGCTCAGATTTGAAACACTTACTCCTAATTCTTCGGATATTTTCTGCCAACTTGCATCTTCTATTACTCTTTTGACAAGCAATAATTGAAAATTGACGTGCGGGTACTTTGTCATCGCTTCGCTTTTAAAAGCATCGTCCGGGTCTTCTTGAATCATATCGATCAAAGCTTCTTCAATTCGATAGAAGTCAGGTTCAGCTTGCTGTTGTAGCTTGTTGAAGATTAAGTTCATATTTCCATAGTATAAAGGTTTTAAATCCTTTATACCTATAACTTTAGGTGTAGCTTCTTGAAAACATTTAATCATCAAAAAGTTTACCCATTGGCTGACTTTTTTGTCAGGTCGGTAATTGTGAACTTCCTTGCAGATCCGCAACATCAAATCCTGTTTTGCTTCGACAAGAATCTCCTGATAATCATCGTAGGAAAAACTCCGATTTTTAGGACTATTAATGATTTTATACTTTTCGAGCTCCATGAATAATTTGGTAACAGCTTTTTGTCGCTCTACAGTTTTAGGCGGGTGATTTTTAGCAGCTATAGCTAGCTGTTTAAGTCGATCGTCAATTTCACCGTTACTAGACATATCTTGTTCCAAGGATACTCAGAAAAATTGTCTTCAACCAGCTATGCAAGTCGCGGAGTTCCGCTAATTCTCTCGGCGCGAGATTGGCTGGTGCGACCCCTCCGGGAGATCGATCGCATCCTCCTGCATAGCCCTCTATTCCTCTATCTGTCTGGATCTGGGATTTTTATGCAAAATCGCTGCATAATTTACAAAAGTTTATATTATAGATGTCAGGACACTCCAAAAGCCCATTAGTGTCAACTTAACGTTAAACCCAGTCAGAGACGGCGGTTTGACGATTGAGGCCAGATCCCCCCTAGCCCCCCTTAAGAAGGGGGGGACATGAAGCACTCAAAGTCCCCCTTCTTAAGGGGGATTTAGGGGGATCTAGACGGGAGCGTAAAACCCAAATTTTTCATAGGTTTCAGGCTTAAGTTGACACCTGTGGGCTTTTGGAGTGTCCCTGCAAACCGCGAATTTGTTGGCGTTGGGATTTCGGCGATGCTTATGGCGCACCCTACAGCAGATATTTGGGGTTTGTATTGAATGCTATGATCGGGCGGCTCGCCAGCACAGTCGAACATTCCCACCTACATCCAAACTTTTCCCAACTGCTGCCGCCAACTGCGCCATTTACCGCCCCAAAACCATGCACCACCAATCCCCGCAGCACCGCCCAAAACACGCGATTCAGAAAAAAATTAAAACAGCGATTTTTTACTGTTTGACAGCAATATTTTTCTGCTGGAGCACTGCAAACCTCGCTACAATTGCCCAAAATACAGGCCAGGGCGGGCTGAACGGGCAAGAAATGAGAAATTTGCTCGATCGGGGAAACCTCACCGAAGCCGTCACCAGAATCGAACTAGACTGGGAAGAAGACTATCAAAAATACTTTAAACAAGACTTTGGGGCCCGCGCCAAAACGGCCGCAGAAATATCAAAAACTCTCTCCCGTCTAGCAACTCAAACCAAGAAAAAACCAGCTTTAATTTACGCCATCCCGCGCACAGACCAACTAGAATTAATCTTAATATTGCCCGATCGCCCGCCAATCCTCCGCAGCATCCCGTCAGCCAAAAAAGAGAATTTGCTGTCAGTAGTTAAAGAATTCAACAGCGAAATCACCAACCCCAGAAAAATCAACACCACCAGCTATCTAGAACCAGCCCAAAAACTTTACCAATGGATAATTGCCCCCCTAGAAACAGATTTGCAAACAGCAAAAATTGAAACCTTGCTGTTCTGCGTGGGCGAAGGTTTGCGAACCGTACCGCTAGCAGCAATGCACGACGGACAGCAATTTCTGATCCAAAAATATAGCCTCTCCCGCATCCCCGCCTTCAAACTCACAGACAGTAATTATACTGACCTCAAAAATACCCAAGTCCTAGCAATGGGAGCTTCAAATTTCTCAGAAACGGCGAACAAAGAACCGCTGCCGGCAGTGCCGTTAGAATTGAGCGCGATCGCCCGACAGTGGCCCGGTCAATCTTTTATCAACGAAGATTTCACCATAGTAAACCTGCAATCCCAGCGGCTGCAACAAAGATACGGAATCATCCACCTCGCCACCCATGCGGAATTCCGCCCCAAAGCCGCAGAGAACTCCTACATTCAATTTTGGGACACCCAACTTACACTCAATCAAATGAGAGATTTGAAATGGAACAATCCGCCCCTTGAACTGTTAGTATTAAGCGCTTGTAGAACGGCATTGGGAGACCCAGAAGCAGAACTCGGATTTGCCGGTTTAGCGCTGCAATCGGGAGCAAAATCAGCCCTCGCCAGCCTGTGGTACGTCAGCGATGCGGGGACTCTGGCGTTGATGACAGAATTTTACCAGCAATTAAAAAACAGCACGCCCAAAGACCCTCCAACCATTAAAGCTGAAGCGATGCGGCGATCGCAAATTGCTGCAATTGAAGGCAAACTGACGATCGAAAACCGTCAACTGCGAAATTCCCGGGGCGAAACTCCCTTGCCCTCGTCCATCCCCAAACTCGACAGCAAAGATTTATCCCACCCGTACTATTGGGCAGCTTTCAGCATTATCGGCAGTCCTTGGTAAATTATGACTGAAAATGGCTAAGTTAAAATAACGTTATCCATCCTCTAATGCAACCATTCTCCGATCGCATATGACCGAAGCCGCCACTATCAACACTCAACTCATCGATACCCTCACCGAAATTATCCTGGCTCTTACCGAGGAAGAGCGCCACATCCTGATCCATAAACTTCTAACTCCAAATCAAACTTCAGATATTACAAAGGTCGATCGAGAAACCCTGAAGCAGGAAATCGCGATCGGGGCCGGGCAGCTTCGGACAGGACAATATACAGAGTACGTTGACTCTTCTCTGCCGAATCTTCTGGTGACTATAAAACAACGCCTAAAACAGAATTGCTGAACGTAAGTCTTGACCGATCGAGGTGATAAACTGTACAACATATAGTAATTCAATATCTGTAGCTGTCGCTCAACAAACCACCAACTGCGATCGAGCGGGAGCCTTCAAGGGGAAATAAAGATGAAAAAATTAGAATTTTTGCTACAGAAAGAAGGCGATCGCGCCTGGTTGCCCCTAGAAACCCCCGACGTGGAAATTCTAGAAGGCAAATATCGCGTCGTTGCTCGCATCCAGCACCCCAACACCGAGATCGAAATTCGGATCACCCATACATCCTTCGACGAATTGGCCCCCCAGCGGAAAGTCCAAAGTCGATCGGCCCGCACCAATCCCGAAGGATTAGTCGTGATCATTCCCTACACACGTCTCAAACCAGGAATGTGGGAACTCTCCTGCTTGCCAGATCCGGGATCGACACCAGCAAAACCTTGGCAGTACAGCGTTCAGTTGGAAGTATTGCCCGCAGAATCGGAAACCTCCGAACTAAGTGGCCCGATCGACCAAACCGAACCCACAACATCCGCTTCAGCCAGCCAAAACTTAGTTTCTGCCGATCGAAGAACCCCAGAAATCGCAGCACCAGTCGTTAGCGCAGCAGCCCAACTCCCAGCCATCACAACACCGCAGCAGCCCAGCATCTACAAACTTCCGAGTCCCCCAACCCCTGCAGTCAAACCCGGGGTTAAACTCGAACTCGTGCTCGATCAAGAAACCTTCGTGACTCAACCCGGTCGCCCCTTAACCATTTCCGGCAAAATCGACATTCCCCAACCCCCCAAAAACATCCGAAAAACAGCAACTCTCATCCCGGAATCCGAAGCGCTAGAACTAAAACAACTCATCGGTTCAGCACAATTGCAAATCTACCTACGCGATCCCCAAACCTCAAAAATTCTCGCCCAAATCCAGCAGCCGATGCCAGAACAAGCTCCCCCCTGCATCTTTGCCTGCGTTACATACATCTCAACCGAGTGCAAAAGCCGCCTAATTTTAGGAGAAGCAATACTCAGCAGCGGCGGCGTCACCCTAGCCACCAAACTATTCACAATTACAGCCCGTTTAGAGCATCTTCTAGAAGAAATTAAAGACAATTTTATCGAAGAAAAGCATCAAGCCGAACCCTCCTGGGCCGGATCAATAGCGCCTCGGAAAGTCACAAATCTATCCTTCCTCAAGCTAGTAGAAAAATCCTTAGACCCTCCATCCCCCGCCGAATCGCCAACCAACGAGCCCTTACCCCCTCAACTGAATTCCCGCCAAACCCCAAGTGCCCGCGGGCTAGATTTGCCCGCATTCGGTAACAAACTGCCCGACAGCAGCCGATCGCAACTGCTGTCCGGCATCTCCAATGCACCTCAAACTGTCGCAGGGGCGATGGCTTACGCCCCGCTTCGCTACGACCCACAAACCAAACCCTTAGACCTCCCAACTGCCCCTCAAACAGCAGAAATCGGAGCGATCGACCAAAAACCAGAAAACAGCGCCGAACCAGAAAAACCAGCCCCAGAAACTGCGCCAGCACCCTCAAAAAAGGCATTTCAAACCTTAAACGTCCAGAATAGATTTTGGTCGCGGCTCAGTTCCTTAGCCAGCAACAGCGAATCCCCCGATTGGCTCAAAGCAACCACCCTTTCCCCCACTCCAAAAGCCGCCGCAGATAGCAGCGAAGCAATTACCGTTGTGGAAGAAAGCAGCCCAACCCAGCAGCCACCCAAAAGCATCGACACAATTTCCCAACTCAAATCGAGTAGCCCGGAAGCCCGAGAATTTGTCGTTTTTGACGAACCGCCCGCGCCGAAAAAAGTTGCTCAAAAAACCACAACTGTCCAAGCAGAAGTAACTCCCCCAACTCCCTACGTTTTGTCAGAAGACGAGTTAGTACCGATGCCCATTCTGGAATTGCCACGCGCCGAAATCCTCGCGGGTACCTCCGTAAAAGTACAAGTGCAACTGCCGGAATTAATGCCCCGGATTTATGTAAAAATTTGGGTGTTCGATCGGCAAACCTACCTAATTCTCGACGGCCCGCGCTGGATCACCGAATTCAAAGCTAACGGATTGGGAAACGTGCGAGCAAGTATAGAATTAGAGATTCCCTACGGCTGCATGGAAGTCGAATTTGAGGCGATCGCCGTCGAAATGCAAACTCAGCGGGAAAGCCACAAAATAAGCGTTCACCGCCAAGTTTTACCCCCAGCGGCGCCCACTTTGCCTCTGGAAGGTTAAAGCGTGAAATAAGTAAGTTCGGTAACGGGTTGATGCCCATACCTTATTGTTTGGGGTGAATAATATGGTAGTGCAGTAACCCGTATTTGCTGGGTTCGGTAAACTCTAAACAGGCTGTTCCGATGGGCGCTAGAGTTTAGTTATCAGATTACCATGTATCAAGATGACATCAATGCCTTCTGAAAATGACGTGTTAGAAACTACAAAGAAACGCTTTGTAGTTTTGAATACTATTTACAATTTGGCTGCACAAGATGAACAGAAATCTATCAGCACTAATGAAATCAAAAACACAACTGAAATACCAGGGAATGAATTATACTTGATTTTAAAGTTCTTACTTAAGGAAAATTTGATCAAAGAAAGATCTCCTCTCAGATCTATGTTTGGAATGCATGGAGGATGTGTTGCGATCTCAATTACACATAAGGGCTTGTGTGAGGTAGAAAACGCTATCGAAAAACCTGATGAGCAGACTGAAAATTTCCCTGCTCATATTTATCATAATAGTTATATTACAATTAAAGATAATAATTTTGGGGATAGCTACCAGCAGAGCGGAAACTTCGGCATCGGTCACATGAGCGGTGGCACGATTCAGTCCGGTGCAAAAGTAGCTGGGGTTATCAACGAAGCCCAGCAACGGAACCTCGCTCAAGCTGCTGCTGAAATTCAGCAATTACTCGAAAACTTGGAAAAGTCCCATCCGGCTAATACAACTGCTGGTAAAATGGCGATTGCTACCGAAGCCATTTCGCAAATTGACAGCAATCCAACGCTAGCTGCTGGAATCCTCAGTGTCCTAAAAGCTGAGGGAATTTCGGCCTTTGAACAGTTGCTCAATCACCCGGCTGCCAGTTTTCTCGTCGGTGCGTTGGCGGATTGGCAGGAAACGAAGGAAAGTTAACCTCAAGATTGTATTGAGGTGGGTTTGGGTTTCGTTATTATCTCAAAAATTCTTTCTTCTTGTCTCTTCTATATTTCACTGCTAAGAATATGAAAATTGCTGATATTGTTTCAATGACTATCGCCTTGCTCAGTTTAGTAATATCAATTCTGACTGCATATTTTGCTTATTTGAAGCCCTCTCAAGGTAGAATGTTGGTGGGCAGAATTTTTATAATTGCAAATACTTATTTAGATACAGACGTTGGAAGAGAATGGGGCGGATTATCTTTTATATTGCCAATCACCTTCTCCAACTGGAGTCCTAAAGGAAGCTCAATCGAAGAAATAAAATTTTTAATAGAACGTAAAGAAAATCCTACTAAATGTTTTGACATTGCCTGGAATAGTTTTGTAAAATTCTTAGATGGGGGTAGCCGATGGGAAAGTGACACGATGGCACACCCACTGGCTCTTCAATCTCAATCATCTCTAACTAAATTTGTTAGATTTGATTGGAGTCCTCTTCGAGGAGAAAAAATAGAAATCAGAGAAGGGTCGTACACCTTAAGAATCTATGCGTGGACAAAAGCTCAAGGAAAACCTCACTTGAGGGAACAAATTGATTTTTATTTAACCAAAGAAGATGAATTTTTGTATCAAAAAAGTGTGATGAATAATCAAGTTCTTCCTATTTACGTAAATCTGGGTCAATCTAAATCACCTAATCAAGTTACAACGAGACAAGAAAGTTTGTCAAAGTACGAATAAATTTAATAAGTCCTCGATTCAATTGCAAAAAGGAGTTACTCAGTTATGTCAAATCAAAATCAGCCCGATCCTGAGAATGTTGGTATTAATGTTTCCGGTGGTCAAGCGTATGGATACAACCAGAGCGGAAACTTCGGCATCGGTCACATGAGTGGTGGCACAATTCAGTCCGGTGCGAAAATCGCTGGAGTTATCAACGAAGCCCAGCAACGGAACCTTGCAGAAGTTGCTGCTGAAATCCAGCAATTACTCGAACAACTGGAGAAGTCTTACCCAACTAATACTACGATGGGCAAGATGCAAATTGCCACTGAAGCCATTTCGCAAATTGATAGCAATCCAACGCTAGCTGGTCGAATCCTTAGCGCCCTGAAAGCTGGAGGCATTTCGGCATTTGAACAGTTGCTTAACCATCCGGCTGCTAGTTTTGTCATCGGTGCGTTGGCAGATTGGCAGGACACTAAGGGAAGTTAACCTCAACGCGCTCTCTCTGGTGGCGCTGATGTTGCAAGTCTCTTAGCTTATTTAAGCTCCGGATCAGTTGGTGCGAGTTTTTGCTGAGTAGTTTGTTCTTTCTGCTTCGCCAGCAGACCATCGAAGTAAATTTGTGTTCCGATTCCTGCAATTATTGCCATCAGCAAAACGAAGATGACTGCGAAAAACTGCCACCCAAACATAAAGCGTTGTGCATGGTCTATGGCATAAAGCAGGAATTTGGGTACTCGCAAAACCTCATTTTGTTTGCCAGGGCTCTGCGATGGCGCTTCATTAATAGTTCCAGCCAGTTTGTCGGTGCCGATTGTTCCATTGTTTGCACCCACACCAAAGTTGCCACTCTGATGGGTAGAGTTAGAACTAATTGTGATGTTACCATTAACTCTGCCGGAGACGATCGCGCTGCTATCAGATTGACCGACACGGATTGACTTGTTGGTTGAATGATTTTTAGAACGGTTCTGCATCTTCAATCTTCTCCTGTTAATTAGTTGGATTGGGTATTAATATTTCCGCTCACATTACCGGAATTTAAAGCTGTGCCTATAGCTTGTTCCACCTCGATAGAGTTATCGTTAATTATATTCCGACTGAAGTCAAAAATCAGCGGTTTGGACTCTTTTTCATTGAGAATTTCATATAATTTGATGATAGCTTCATCTATAAACTTTTTTTCACCTACAAAAAACATAGAAATGGAACCAGAATTCATTTCAATCGTAATCCCATACTTTTCTATGATTTGAACTCGATTTATTATATAGTCACACATTAAGAAAATAAATAATGCCATTGGCAAGGGAAATACATTTATATTGACGGGGATAGTTGCCAGACCAATTCCTAGGAATATCCAGTACCACTTAGGTAGTTTTTTTGTCAAGGTTTGGGATTTTTTGCTAACCTGAACACTGCTGATATTACGGATATAATAAATAGTGTTACGAGCAAGCAAAACTCTACCTACAAACACGAGCTTTGTTTGATTTTCGTCCTCAGAACCAGTTGTTGATTGGGTTGGCATTTTTCAGTACTTAGCGTTCGCTAAATCTCGAATCTCATAGTAAATCGTAAATCCAGGTTAAATATTCCCTTTATTTTTTAGTCCGCGTAGGCGGAAGCAAGCTTGTGGAGTAGCATTGTCAAACGCCGAGTCCGCTAGAGCGCCAGTCCAGTAGAATGATTCTCAATGAAAAATGGTTGTTTCAGCGCTGGACAATTGACGATTTACTGGCTCAAATCTAATGATTCGAGCCCGTAAATCATACCGTAGACGCTGCTACGGGGTTCTGATAGACCCCGTAGCAGCAACTTCTAAGAATCCCCCGATTTTCTAACCGGGGGAGATATCAACTGGCGAAACTTCTTCTTAAACTTATTCTTGTACACATAGATCGATCGCTGCCAATCCTCAACTTGCAGCGACATATCGGCCGCCAAACCCGTGCGGTTCCAAACATCCTCCTGACACTTGCGGCGGCAAAAATTCATCGGTTCCGAGTAAACTTTAGAAGTAGATAAAGTCGGCTTCGGCCCGCACCAGTGAATCACAGTCGCCTCACTTCGATCGCCCGCAGGCCCGCTTGACTCCACCGGAAACCGCTTTCTCAGCAAATCCTGGTCAAAATCCGGCACCAACAACTGCATATCCACATTCTGCACCCGCAGGCGATTTTCTTGCGCCGCCCGGAAAATCATAAAGTTCAAAAACCCCATTTCTCCGTACTTAAATATCCCCGGATTTGCCGCCGTAAAATCTAAAATTTCTATGTATTCTTCCAAGCTAAAAACACCACGTTTAGCAAAAAAAGTACCCGTACAGAAATAGTTCGATCGCGATTGGGACCACTTAAACTTCGGAAAATGTCGTTCAACGCCCGGAATATCAAAGAAAAATTCCGAAACATCCGCATCCGAGTAATCGTAACAAGGCCGATCTACAATAAAATCAAATTCTTGAAAATTAGCCAACTTCAGAACATCGCCCCAGACGATCGTATCCGCATCCAAAACCATAAAATTTGACCAAGGACTTTCCCAGAAAGCAATCATTTTAGTTTTTCCCCAACCAAAACTTCTTTTCCTGAGAACCTCTTGCGAAACCGTTGTGCGATCGATCACTCGCACCCCATAAGACTTTTCCAAAGCACTCACCGAAAACGTGCCATCAATCAACAGACAAATCGGCACATCTCCCAGGAAATATCGGATGCTAGCACAGCAACCCTTAGCAAACAGATAATCTTGGTCGCAGCAGGCAATAATAATACCAAAATCTTCCATAAACCCTCACTCTTTTACTAACTTACCCACCCACAGCGTTGCAGTTTCTTGTTCTGACGGCAGCTCTATTTTCGAGTTTTGCATTTTCGCCAGCTTAGCACTAAATTTCTGCGATCGCCCGTACACAAAAACATCGCTAAAACCGCTAGGAATCTTGGGTATAGTTGGTTTATCAAACAACTGAGCCTGACGGCGCGCTTCCGGGTCAAGCAACACCAATTGCAGCCGCACTTTCGGTTCTAACAAATGACTCATTGACAGTATATTTCCCAGACTGACTTCCGAGATATCACTGACAACCAGCGGCTTTGGGGCGCGATCGATCCTGCGAGCAATTGCAGGATTTTCCCGCCCCCATTCCTTAGTCCACCAAGTCTCAGCTTCAGAACTAACGGCATTAGAAAGCACCCCGCCCGTTAACAGTACCACTGTCAGAACTTTCCAGACTTGCCGTTTCCAGCTTGGCACGCCCAGCGCGCTAATTTTGGTCGCTAACAGGTAAGCAACAGCGATTTGCATCCCCAAATAAGTCGGAAATAGGTAGCGAGCTTTAGTCGATCGGATTCCTCCCAATATAACATCCGGCAGCACCACTGCCAGTGCTGTCACCGCCATCATCGTCAACACAAACAGCCAAACCTGTTTGCTCGTCTCAGAACACAGAAAATAAACTGCATACCCTACGATTGCCACTAAAATTAAAGTAGCGGCAGCCAAGGCAATAAGATATATGGGTCTAGCATTAGAAGTTAGCCCAAAATCCCAAAAAACGCGACCGATATTCCCAGCCCAATTATTAACTAAAGATAGCCTATTAATTTCGAGAGCTGACCAATTTGTTGCCCCGCCTGCTGCCCTTTTATTTACCATTAAAATTCCCATCCAAGGCAGAAATGCTAGCAACGATACGGCACTTGCAATCAAGTAACTAACTACCTTTTTATTCAACCTAAAACCTTGAGTCCCTAATAGATAAATTCCGTGTCCGAACGCAACTAACAGGCTAAATAAATGAGTATAAATTCCCAGAATATTTGCTACTGCGTAAATGCTCCAACTGATCTTAGTTTGTAGCCGCATTGCTCGCACTAAAGACGCACAAGAAAGCAAAATCAGCGCCGGCCACAAACTGTAGGGACGCGCTTCTTGAGCATACAGCACGTGCAAGGGAGAAACTGCTAGCAATCCCACGGCTATCCACGCCACTTCCGGTGGTGCAAACAATTCTCGGCACAGCCAGTACAGCCCAGGAAACGCTAACAAACTCATCCAAGCTGAGAAACTTCTCGTCGCAGCCGGAGAATCACCGAATAGTTTTGCCCAACACTTGACTGCCAGAAAATACAGTGGTGGCAGTTGAGGTTCTTCAATTGCCAAACTTTTAACAGTATCGCCAAAATTTTTTGTCGGATTGAGGCGCTGATATTTCATCAAATCTTTGGCCGCTACTAACTGACTGCTGCTTATTTCCTGAAGCACTTCTGTTTGCGTGTATCCCGAAATCCGCAGGGAAGTAAATACTTCATCGTACCAATAAAATTTTTTGTCGATGTTCACAAATCGAAAGAACAATCCTAGTATTAATAAAACAACTACTAAACACTGGAGTTTTTTGTTCATTTAAACTTACACAGGGTCTCAAAAAATCTAGATGAGGCATCTCGCTCTAAGATACCACATCAATGTCGAGTCTATTGTCAAATCTACAGTTTAATTTTGCTTGCCATTCAATAACTTCCGCGATTTACTGGCGCTGTTAGCAAATTACGACAGTCCTGGGTACACTCTTTCGTCTCATAAACCAGTTTTTTTTAAAGTTTGACGGCGGCGGCTACAAGCTTTGTATTTGCCTCCAACCCGGTTGATGCGTTCAGAATGCTGGAGAATCAAGGGATACTTCGGTAGTAGCATCAATCACATCGAAAAGGTGATTTGAGAGACAGAGGCTATCTCCAAAAAATAATCTCCTGTGAAACGCGATCGCAGCGACACAACAAAGCTGTAATTTCAGCTAACAGATATTTAGTCGGCTGTCGCTGCCAGACCACAAAAAATTGTGTTAAGATATTGCCAAGTTAAACCCGCCGACGGAGCAAAAAATGACGATCGTCTGCGGTAAGTCGCGATTACTGGGAGCATCAGAAAACCCAAATTAGTCAAGCCTGAAATTGGGCCCAGATCGGGTGCATCGATCGGCCTTTAGCCCTCAGTTCCCCACTCCATGCGGGAAAATAGCCCGTTCCGGGTCACGAGGTTTAAAGTTAGGTTAAAAAGCTTGACAGAATAGGAGCAAAAGCTGTATAAGGGATGCGACAAGCATCTACAACCCTACCTACAACTGTTTGTTAAGTCTGGCGTAACCGAGGACTCCGAGCAGTTGTCAGTTTGAGGCAAATTGTGGGAGGACCCATACAGCGAGTTGTCGATCGCCTACCATCGACCAACTTAAGCAAGTCTGGCGATCGAGAGATGAAACTAGCAGGTGATGGTATAATCAACTGTAATGTCATGTGGGCTTGACCTGAATAGATGCTCTTGCCGTAGAAGGATCAGTCCCCTACGTTCAAGCAGAAACTAGACACGCCTACTGTGCATCAACAGTTATGGATAGGTTCTATTGTGACAGTTATTGTCAACAGGCAAGAAACCACAAAAATGAACTGTTGGGAATTGCTGATTTAGTTGAATTAGAGTGTGAAGGTGTGAGGAAAATGAACAGAACTTTTTGGAATTTACTGCTAGTATCCCCGGCAATTCTGGGTCTATCATCAGTCGTCAGTCCCACTGCGATCGCCGCAGAAGCAACCGCAACCGCTGAAGCCAACGGGCTAGCTACAACTCAGTCATCTGAGTCAAAAATTGCAGAAATAGTTACAGAAATAGTTGCAGAACCAGTTGCAGCAGCCCCTGCTGCCCCAGAAAAACTGGCTCTAAACAGCAGCACACCTGCGGCCGTTACCCCCGTCGCCAACACCGCAGACACTGAAAAACTGGCTTCAATCGAACCAGACACCAGCGCGGCAGCACTGCAAACAACAGCTAGCGCTCCCGGCAGCACAGCAGCAGCGACTGAACCTCTGGCAGCAGTAAGCACAGCCGAACCGTCGCCCCAAGCCTCAAACTTGGTAGTGCCAAGCAGCCAGACAGAAACCGCTGCGAAAATTCAAGTGCCAGCAGTCGCCGCTGTCCCCCCAGCGACTAAGGTAGAAATTGCTCAGACAGCACCCGCTGGCATGGGCGGCCCCATCGTCCCAGCAGCTCCCCAAGCCCAACCGACAGAACAGTCTGGAGCCATGTCACAGGTGACATCGGTATCCCAGCTCTCCGACGTGCGGCCGACAGATTGGGCATTCCAAGCCTTGCAATCCCTAGTCGAACGCTACGGTTGTATCGCAGGCTATCCCGACGGCACCTACCGCGGCAACCGCGCCCTGACACGCTTTGAATTTGCAGCAGGGGTCAACGCTTGCTTAGACCAAGTAACCAAGCTAATTAGCTCTTCAACCTCTACCTTCGTCACCAAAGATGACTTAGCTATCCTGCAACGCCTGCAAGAAGAATTTGCAGCCGAAATCGCTACCCTGCGCGGACGAGTAGACGCCCTAGAAGCCCGCACCGCAGAAGTCGAAGCCAATCAATTCTCCACCACCACCAAATTGGCTGGAGAAGTGATTTTTGCCGCCAGCGACACCTTCGGAAATGGTGTCGGCCTTCACGACGACAAAACATCCACCACCCTCGGCTACCGGGTGCGCTTGAACTTATTGACAAGCTTCACCGGTCGAGACTTGCTCAGAACCCGCTTGCAAGCCCTCAACGTCCCCAACTACTCACTAGCAACCGCTACGGGCACCAACATGGCTCGCCTAGCCTTTGATGGGGCTGATAACAGCAACTTCACACTAGACGAGCTGTACTATCGTTTCCCGATCGGTAAGGCTACAGTCTTTGTCGGCCCTAAAGGACTTGACCTAGATGAAATTGCAGACACGGTAACTCCCTTCAACTCTACGGGTACTGGTTCAATTTCCCGATTTGGAGTTCGCAACCCCGCCGTATTCCGCGGAGCCCAGGGAGCTGGCGCAAGTGTAACTTACAACTTCGGCAACATCCGAGCTACCGCAGGCTATCTGGCCGGCGACAGCGATGCTCCTAACCCCGCAAACGGCAGGGGCGTTTTCGACGGTTCTTTCAGCGCTCTGGGTCAGATCGGCTTTTTTAGCAAGCCATTTGATTTGGGCTTGACTTACACCCGGAAATACAATCGGGCTGGCGATGTTGGCATCATGGGCGGTACGGGCAGTTCCTTGGCTAACCGGCCCTTCGGTCAATCAGCCACCGGAGCAGATAACTTTGGCGTGCAAGTTAACTTCAAACCCAGCAGTCGCTTTCAGATTGGCGGTTGGTACGGTTACACCAAGGCTGAACAACTGCGGAGATCCAACAATGAGGCTACCATCCAGAATGGTGCTATCACTCTGGCTTTGTCCGACTTTGGTCGTAAAGGCAACCTCCTCGGTTTTGTCTTCGGTGTACCCCCAAAAGTTACCGAGAGCGATCTCACCAGAAACCGCAACACCTCTTATCACCTAGAGGGTTTCTATCGCTTCCAAGTCAATGACTTTATCTCAGTGACACCGGGCGTCTATGTGATTATGAATCCCGAACACAACAACAAAAACGACGATATCTGGGTCGGACTCCTCCGTACTACCTTTAGTTTCTAAGGTTTCCTGATATCTAGTTAAAAGTAAAAGCGGCAGGTGACTGCCGCTTTTACTTTTAAGTTGTAATATCAATTTCGGTTGCACCGGAATGATACCGAGGACACGGCAGTGCCGTGTCCCCACCCCATTAATTGTAGGGACACGGCACTGCCGTGTCCTCTATATCATTCCGGCGCAGCCGGAAACAATATAATTTGTAAGTTGTAAGTTTTTAGTCATTAACAGATACATTTAACCCGGCAAATCCAGGACTAAGCCAGAATTAGCTGTGTATGGCAAGACGGGTGAAAGTTGCAAGCTCTCCCGTCAAGGAGGTATCTCTCAAAGCTTTCAACAAGATATTGAAAGCGCCATTTAAATCTCTATCCACACTTTGAACAGGTTTTTGATGTGTATTCTTCCGTTATGTCTACTACAAAACTGCAATATTTAACAGCTTGATGCTTCAACATTTACTGAAAAAATAATGACTCAAAGTGACCACCGCCTTAGCTGTTTTAGTTGCTAGAGCGTTTTCTGTCCTTAAATCTACACTACCAGCTTTTACCTAATTATTCAAGAAGTTTCTAGAAAATCATTTACTTTGCATCAACAGTTAACAGTTCACAGTCAACAGTGAACAGTTAACTGTTAACAGTTCACAAACTATGAACTTTGGCGGCAAATCCCGAATACGGAGGTGTAGCCGTGCAGAAAGGTGCTGCCGCCAACGGGGCCGATTTCGCCGTTGCAGAAAAAGCCGCTCAGGGGGATGTTTTTGATGTATCGGCCGAACAGTCGCGAGTCAAAGTTCGACTGACCATAAAGCCCTTCGCCGCGCCCCAGACAAGAGAACATCAACGCGCCGGCGCTGGATGTGCCGCTGTACTCAGCGGCCCGCTGATAACGATCGAGCAACATTTCTAGGTCTTCGGCGGAGGTGCGGGCGTCCCGTAGGTGAAATTGGATGCGCTGTCCGGGACGGACTCGATCGCCGATCGCAATGGCCCCCACTTTTGGATCTACTCCCAACAGATTGCGGATTAAAAAATCTCCCGGCTCTAACGTCAGTTTGAATTCATCGCTGACTAAGCCTACAAATAACGAGTGCTGCGCTAATTCTCGGTCTGATTCGCTCAAAGTTTGAACTAACTCTCGCAGGGCCTCTAAGGGCGATCGCTCGATGCCCCCACTGCCGGTATCGTCGGTTTGTTCTTCGAGTTTCAGCAAAATATTCCGCTCTCCTTCCGTTACCCGATACGGATGCCCGATCGGTCTACAACCTTGCGCGACGATCGTTTCCAAAACTATATTGCCGCTCAAAGCCACTCCCACCGTCCCTTCTCGGTACAACTGATAGTTGCTAAACAGCGCCGCACCCCTAGTACCGTCCCCGCCAGCCAGTCCCCCTACCTTTGGCGCACCCGGATAGGCATAATCTAGCCCTTGCAGCAAATCGTTAATTTTTGCCGAAAAAGGGTCGGCCAAGATGATAAACTGCGGTTCTTCCTCGGCTGGCACGCCCAAGAGATCCACCCAAGTATCCGGGGGACTGTCTAAGTCCGGCAGTTCTTCTGCACCAACGTGAAAAGTTCTGACATTCACTCCTGGTAAGCGGGCTAGACTCAGGCTGACTGCGGGAGAGCCCTCGACTTCTTCGGTGAGGCCGCCCCGGTTCGTGCCGATGACTCCTCCTCCACCACAGCCCAGAATCGCTGGGACTGGCAGCAGTTCTTGGAGTAAAGGCATCAGCCGAGAATACTCGCTCGCAAAGGCAGACGAGATAAATATCAGCGCCAAGTCGGCGGGCCCTTCTAAGTCGCGATCGGCTTGTTCTACAACTTCTTTCAGGGCAGATTCCAAAGACGGACGAGTTGATAAAGCGCTGACCCATTGCATTTGGTTTTCGGTGTCCATAGGGCGAATTTCTCTATAAAACTATCTCTATACATTAGGCTAACCGGAACTGGCCACTGGCCTTCTCGGTATTCTTGGGCGATCGATTCCCCCAGCAGACCGTTGTTGTGTTAACATAAGTTAACATGAGTGTTCAATAAATCTGTTGAGTGTTAAATGCCGTTTTTAGCTAAATCTTAAAAGATAAAGCTCAATACAGTTTGACACACCAACCTCGTGTAATGTTTTTATCAAAAGTAAGGTCGGCTCGACCTGCCTGAATGCCTGTGGATTAGAACCCGCCGACAGGCTAAAGTAAAGCAGGAAGTAGAGACGGCTGGTGCAATCGCAGTTATGGATGGGTTCTATCAGGCGCAGCAGCAACAGCAGCCCATCTCAAGCTACTATTAGCTGGGTGGCCAGACCGAAACTGCCAATCAAACACAAACTAACATCCAAAAAGAAAACCTTTCTTAATCAATAAGGTGACTATGACAACAACACCCCCGGGCAACATCCAAGAAAAAATTGAAGAAGAACTAGAAAGCGCTCGTACCGTCTGTGACGTGAAGGGCGCAACTTCTGGTGAATGCGCGGCGGCGTGGGACGCAGTTGAAGAACTGCAAGCAGAAGCTTCTCACCAAAAGCAAGTCAAACCTAAAAATTCCTTTGAAAAATATTGCGATGACAATCCTGACGCTGCTGAGTGCCGCATCTACGACGAATAAACGAGCAATTTAGCTCGCTGGCCTTCGCTCCCGCGCCGGAATCTAACTTTTGGCGCGGGATAATTTTACGGTTGAGCCTTCAGGTAAGAGCGAGATTTGCCATTTCCTGTTTCAAGTGGCTTTGAAACCGCAAGAGTGAATTTGGCAATCATTGCAGCAACTGGAACATTAAGAGCGTGTTCCAGTTGCTGATTTTTGAGCACTTTTATAGTAAAATTTGTCACAAATAAGTAAGTATATTTTCCCAAAGATGTTGAGTCTTTTATTGGCAGCCACCGATCCCTGGTTTCAACCGCTAGTTTGGATGGATTATCGGTTGTCTGTGTTATTAACAATTTCGATCCCTCTGGTAGTTCTGATTTGGGCAGTTTTTGCTTCATCTGAGGCGATCGTCCGTTTGTTGATGATTTATTGGCGGGTGGCGAGTTTGCTGGCAATTACACTTTACCTGATGATGGCTGCGATCCCTGTGAGCTTTGTGTCATCGGTGATGGGCAGAGCCTTGATTCCTGCTTGTCTGTGGTTTTGGCAGGATTTAAACGAAGAAATTGCCGATCGGCCTTCCTCGTCTTTGAAACTTGCATTTACAGCTTGGCGGTGGGCGATTACTGTTTACAGCGGTTTGGGCGCGATCGCTCAAATTCCCTTCTTAAGCTGTGCCTTTAAATCTCAAATTCAGGTAATTGACGAACCTTTTTGCCGTGTTTGGTTTGACCCGCCTTGGCTGTACAAACAGATGTTTCACGCTACAGCAAACCCTCAATTTTTGGGATTGTTGGGTCTGATCGGTTTAGCGATTTATGTACTTTCCTTGTCATACTTTGTGCTAATCCGACTGGGAAAACAGGGGAGGTCAGCTACCGGAAATTAAGTTGATTTTAAGTAAGTATTGGCCTCCTAAATTCCAGCTAAATTCTTCAAGAAAAAACTCCAAAATTCCCACTCAAAAACACGAACCGCATCTACGAAAGAATCAAACTAACAAGAGGATGGCTGACGTAACATTAAGCTGTTCGGCATTTAAAAGACGATTGTAGGGTGCGTCAGTTTTAAGGCGTTTCCCATGTAGAGTCAGTGTTCACTTCTGGCGCACCCTACCTAGATAGTTAGTGGTTTAAATGCGTAACAGCTTAATGTTTTCCGTAGTTTGACACTCTACATTTTAAACAGAGTAGGGCGATCGCCGTGCGCGCCCTATTTCTGGGTCCAAGCTTCCACCCCACACCACCCATCCGGCGCTCCGTACATTCGATACTTGCGAGATCGTTTGAAATACAGCATTGCTACCCGATCGTCAGGATTGATTTGTAAAATATTCTCAAATACTTTTTGGGCGGCAACAAATTTTTGCTGGTAGTAAAAATTGAGAGCTTCTTGAAAAACCTCCGCAGTTTGCTGCTTGAGTACAATGCTATTCTCTGTTTCAGCATCGTAAATTTCAAATACCGACACAGCATTCGTCTTTCCTTTCACCGTTACTCGATCGACAAATCTGTACTTATATGTTTCTGGATCGTCCAGGCGATCGATAATTGCACCGCTAACGATAATTCCCGCGCCGTAAACCTTAGTCAATCCTTCCAAACGAGACGCGAGATTCACCGCATCAGCAATCACCGTACTTTCCATCCGTTCTCGCTCCCCAATTGTACCCAACATCAAATTACCCGCGTGCAAACCAATGCCGATCTTAATCGGAAACAAGCCGTTTTTTTCTCGCTGCTCGTTGTAGATATTCACTGCTTTTTGCATATCAATTGCTGCTCGCACACCATCTGATGGAGATATAGGAAACAAAGCCATGACAGCATCCCCAATGTATTTGTCAATAAACCCGTTATTTTTCCTGATTGCAGGGCTAACCCTTCCCAAGTAAGTATTAATAAATGCAAAATTTTCTGGCGGTGTCATCTGTTCTGAAATCGCCGTAAACGAGCGAATATCAGCAAACAGCACTGTCATATCCCTTTCCTGATTTTCTCCTAATTTAACTTCAATAATACTCGGTTTTTCCAGCAAGTTGAGAAAATCGTGCGGCACAAACCTGCCGTAGGCTGCATTCAGTTTTGCAAGGCGAATTTGCGTGTTAATTCTCGCCAGCAATTCCTTTTTGATAAAAGGTTTAGTTACATAATCATTTGCTTCTAAGTTAAAAGCTTCTACCAAGTCGGTAGTTTGATTTTTTGCCGTCAGCATCAGAATCGGCAGTTCTAACGGCGAGTATTTTTTGCGAACTTCTCGACATACTTCATAACCAGTCATCTGCGGCATCATCACATCGAGTAACATTAAGTCTGGTTTAAATCCCTCTTCAATCAATTTTAAGGCTTCTAAGCCGTTGCTCGCTTGAGTTATCTCGTAGTTTTCTCTAGAAAGACTGTTGATGATGACATGAATATTAATCGGCTCATCATCGACTACCAAAATTTTTATTTTTTCACTTTCTAGCAAGTCGTTCTTGACTAATACCTGAGAATTTATTATAGATGATTGGTGGGCGAATTCAGGAGTTATTAAAATGCGAGATCCCTCGGTTAAACGCGGCTGTCTGCTGCTAAATTCCGGCTGACTCTCAGATACGGGCAAAGTAAAGGTGAATTGGGAACCGACGCCTACAGTTGAAGATACCCAAATTTTACCTCCGTGCAATTCTACTAATTGCTGGGCAACAGTTAACCCTAAACCCGTGCCGCCATATTCTCTAGCAGTGGAACCGTCAGCTTGTTCAAAGGATTCAAAAATTCGCTCTAATTTATCTTCGGAAATGCCAATGCCGGTGTCGGATACAGTAATGGCTAATTGAGAATTAGGCGGTGATTGTTCGTTTCCAGTTACTAATTCTGCTGAAATTTCAACTCGGCCGCTTTCGGTAAATTTAATCGCATTGCCGATTAAGTTGTAAAGTATTTGCTGCAAGCGATTCTCGTCGGCTGCTATTGGCGGCAATTCAGGAGCGACTGAGTTAATCAACTGCAAGTTTTTTTTGCCTACTAATGGCTGAGACAAACTGAGAATTACAGAGACTATTTCTCGAATACCGACGGACTTAATTTGCAGTTCTATCGTTTTATGTTTAAGTTGAGAGAAATCGATAATATCGTTAATTAAAGCAGACAATCTTTTCCCCGAGGAGGCAATCAAGTCTAAGTTAAAATTTGTTGGTTCTGGCAGTTGTCCGGTAGCACCGTCTATTAAAGATTCTGCAATTCCAATAATGCCGTTGAGGGGAGTGCGGAGTTCGTGGGAAGTATTGGCTAAAAATTCGTCTTTCAGTTGATCGAGTCGCTGCAATTCGGTATTTTTAGTTTCTAAGGCAGTAAAAGATGCTTGCAGTTGTGCTGCCATGCTGTTAAAAGCAGTGGCAAGTACGCCCAACTCGTCGGAGCGATCGAGCTTTACAGTTTTGTCGAATTGTCCTTCAGACAAAGCTATTGCTGCATCTTTTAATTTTAAAATAGGTTTGATAATCCAGCGAGAAGTGAGAATTCCTAGAACAGTTGCCATGCCCAAAGCTGCCAGACATAGCAACACTGTAGTTCGGTTGCAGGCATGGATTTGTTCCATAAAGTCGGCTTCGGGAACGACGACGACAATCAACCAATCTAAACCTTTGCCGTCTTGGAATGGCAAGACTTTTAAAAATTGCTGCTTGCCGTTTATCTCAAAATTGAGTTGCTGCGATTTGCTAATTTGGGGCAAGTCTTGAAAGTGATTTTCTAAATATTTAGCTGTATTTTGCGTTACTGCATCGCTGCTTTCTGTAACTTTAAACAGTTCTTTTTTGCCGTTTTTGCTGTGGAAAGGTTTTTCTGGTGTTGAAGTTGCTAGCAGCGTGCCGTTTCTTTCGATAATAAAAGTTTGACCGGATTTGCCTATTTTGAGGCTGTTTAAAAATTGACCTAGACTGTCGAGACGCAAAGCAGCAATTAATACTCCTTCTAGCTGTTTCTGGCTGTTGTAAACGGGTTTCAGCGCGCTGAGGATCAATGTGGGTTCTAGGAAGGATACATAAACTGAACTCCAAGTTGGTTTGGCTGCTAGAGTCGCATAGGCGTAGGAAGGGTGCTGTCGGATGTCGAAGTTTTTGACGGTGGCTGCTACTGTTGCGCGATCGCCCGTATCATTAGTATTGTAAGAATAAAAATCAAAATTCGTAGACGGGCCCGATGCGTTAATCAATAAAGTGCCATCCGACATTTTTTCGCCGGTGCGATATTCTCCTTCTTGATTGGCGATCGACGTAAAATTGATATAAGGATATAATTGCACTTGCCGCCACAGATACTTTTCCCAAGCTGACAAGTCTTTCATGTTCACAAAACCCAGTTTCACCGCATCCAGCTTGCTTTGATTGATTTGGTGCGGAGTTTCCAGATAAGTTCTCAAATTTTGCTCGATGCGATTGCTCACCTCCCCCATCAACTGATCCGCAAGGTCATTCACTGCTCTTTGAGAGTTCCTAAATGATAAATATCCCACAATTCCCACCGCTGCAAATACTTGCAAGACAAACGGAACTATGAGGACAGTTTGCAGCGTCGCTTTTGGTGAAAGTTTGGCAACTAAGCGCTTGAGAGAAAGAGTTGACATAACATTAATTTAGCTTGAAAAACACAGTTGATACGGGCGATCGAAGCTGCACCACTGTTAAGCATTGTAAACCTTTTTGTACTTGAACAAAACTTGTGCAAGCAATGTCTGATTCTCGGTTTCTTCCTGAATCGCTGTCAAACCTGAATTTTTTTTGCAGAGAAACTGGGTTTCTTTCTCGCATAGCTTTCCGCATTATATTTGAGATTGAAGTCACGCAGCAGCACCCTAGACGGCGCATCTTTTAGGAAAACTACCAATTTTGGGTTCTCAGGCTTCGCCCTGAATTTATTATGACTGATACTAGAGACAAAAAACTGGCTCGGCTCTTCTCGCCATAAAAATTGTCTGCTATGTTCGAGGGAGAGAGGGAGAAAAGGTCAGATGGTTAGATGATTTGGCTGTTTAGGAAATATTTCAGGGAAATATACTTAAATGCAGTACAGCTTAAATACATAAAAAAATCTGCTGTCAACTTGATGCTACTTTTACTACTTGTCATCCAAAGCTTCTATCCCAGACCACCCTTCGGACACTCCATACATTCGATTTTTCAGAGAGCGCTGGTAGTAGATTGCTGCTAACTTATCTTGAGGATTTGTTTCGCAAATTTTCTTGAATAATTTTTGCGATTTAGTAAAATCTTGCTCAAGGAAAAAATTCAGACCTTTTTGAAATACAGCAGCAGTTTCCTGTTTGAGTTCAATGCTGTGTGCTGTTTCTCCATCATAAATTTCAAACACCGACACGACCGATTTTTTACCTTTTACTAGGACTCGATCGACAAATCGGCACAGATATTGTTCTCGATCGCCCAAACGCTCTAAAATTGATTCAGTCACTAGGATTCCCGAGCCGTAAACCTTAGTCAATCCTTCCAAACGAGACGCGAGATTCACCGCATCAGCAATCACTGTACTTTCCATCCGTTTTTCTTCGCCAATTGTCCCCAACATCAAAGTTCCCGCGTGCAAACCGATGCCGATCGCGATCGGTGGATAATTGCTGAGTCGTCGGTGCTGGTTATAAATAATCACTTGTTTTTGCATTTCCACCGCCGCCCGAACAGCATCGTCTGCCGACTCAGGAAATAGTGCCATAATCGCATCGCCAATATATTTATCAATAAAACCTTGATGAGCGCGAATTACCGGACTGACTCGGCTGAGGTAGCTGTTGATAAAATTAAAGTTTTCTTGGGGAGTCATCGCTATTGAATTTTTAAGACTTGTACCATCGCCACCGCCGATCGATCGTTACCTTTGCCTAAGTTCTGGTTTTATATATCTAATTTTTGTTTCCAGATAACATCTTCAATCCAAATGCGATCGGGAAGCAGTCCCAATCGAAAGAAAATTTCACTAATCCGCTGCTGTTCTTCAACAGCCCTGTCTTGAATTGGCAGCAAATCGTAGCGGCGGCTGTTCGTTAACATGATAAGCTGTTTCGCATTTAAACCACTAACAAGGCCTGTAGGGTGCGTCAGCTC
>JANMLZ010000197.1:0-16245 GCA_031372825.1 Cyanobacteria bacterium OTE_58_metabat_593
CCCTACAATTAGCGGTAGGGACACGGCATTGCCGTCTCCTCATGGCCTAGGACACGGCATTGCCGTGTCCCTACAATTATCGGTAGGGACACGGCATTGCCGTCTCCTCATGGCCTAGGACACGGCATTGCCGTTTCCCTACTTGAGTTTTTATATCTCAAATTGTGAGTCTTTGTAACCGCCAGTAAGTCCTTGATCTAGGAAAAGTTTTCCGGCTTTTTCGTAATCGCTAATCGCTCCTGCTTTGTCTCCTAAAGAGCGGCGAACTGCGCCTCTACCGTAGTAAGCCGCAGCATAATTCGGATTGATTCTAATTGCTTGGACATAATCTGCGATCGCACTACTGTAATTATTTGACTGTTGGTAAATTTTGGCTCGATTGGCGAAAGCTTCAGCATCGTTGGGATTGAGCCCAATGGCTGAGGTATAATCGGCGATCGCACCCTGTACATCTCCCCCTCCATTGCGAGCTAAACCCCGATTGCTAAAAGCATTATAATCATTGGGATTTACAGTCACCGCTTGAGTGCAATCATCAATTGCTTTCTGATAATTCTTCAAATTCAAATAAGCAATGCAGCGATTATTGTAAGAAACTGAATCCTTGTCGCTGAGTGAAATTGCCTTAGTACAATCATCAATGGCTGCTTGATGTGCTCCCAAATTCAACTGCGTACTACAACGATTAGCGTAAGCATCTGCATTGTTTGGATCGATCGCAATTACCTGAGAATAATCCACGAAAGCTCCCTTATAATCTCCCGAATGAAAGCGTGCTCTCCCCCGACTATACAACGCTTTAGTATCTTGAGGTTCCAGTCGAATTGCTTCTGTATAATCCCCAATCGCTCCCTGCAAATCGCCAGCAGCCGCGCGAGCTAATCCCCGTGAATGATAACCTTTAGCAACTTTTGGTTGCAACTTGATCACCTCACTAAAATCCTGAATTGCCGTCTTATAAT
Organism: Cyanobacteria bacterium OTE_58_metabat_593; assembly: GCA_031372825.1. Classification (GTDB taxonomy): domain Bacteria; phylum Cyanobacteriota; class Cyanobacteriia; order Cyanobacteriales; family Microcoleaceae; genus Microcoleus. The sequence goes on from JANMLZ010000197.1 coordinate 963, forward strand.
CTTGCAAATCTAAATAAACAATACCTCGCTCATAATAAGTATCAACATCATTGGGTTTGAGACTCAAAACCTGAGTATAATCTTCAAGAGCACCTCGCTTGTCATTAAAATCATAGCGAGCTAAGCCTCGGTTAAAGTAAGCCAGATAGTAATTAGGATTGAGAGCAATAGCCTGAGAATAATCTGTAATCGATTCCTGATATTTCTTCAAATCGTAATTAGCATTTGCTCGCTGATAAAAAGCCTCAGCATTGTTAGGATTGAATTTAATTGAATTATTAAAAGCCTGGACAGCCCCAGCATGATCTTGATTGCGAGACTTTACCACTCCTTGTTCATAATATTCCTTAGCTTTCACAGGACTCGGACGGTTCCAGTAACTGAACAAAATGATTAAACCTAGCACTACCCCTAGCCCAGCCAAAGCTAATAACCAAAATCGCATTCCAGAATTTGCAAAGTTGACACCAGAAGACCTGAATTTATCAGTCGAAATACTATTTTTTTGAGCGCTATTTCCTGAATCTTGGCGATGTCTAATCTTGCTTAAAGCTGCCAAAACTTCCTCAGCAGACTGATAGCGCTTGCCAAATTGATGACAGACCATTTTGTCAATAATATTAGCCAAATTCGTCGAACATTGAGCTCGGTTGCGCCAGACAATTTCTCCTGTATGAGAAGGGCTTGGATCTTGCAGTTTTGGCAAATCTGTACCCGGTAATCCAGTGATAGCTTGGATCGCCATCATTCCGACTGCATAAAGATCGCTGCTAAATTGTGGGTTTCCTTGAAATTGCTCGATCGGCATATAAGCCGGAGTCCCTGTCGCAATTGTTCTCGGAAATTCTGTATCATATTCACCGAGGTGAGTTGTCACTTCTTTTACCGATCCGAAGTCAATTAAAACTAATTTTCCGTCTGGTTTGCGACGGATTAGATTTGACGGATTGACATCGCGGTGAATCACTCCTTGAGAATGTACAAAATTTAGAAGTTCTAAAACTTCTTCTAACAGGGAAATTGTTTGTTCTTCTGACCAGGCTTTACCAGCTATAATTTCTCTATTTAGTGGTTGTCCCGGCACAAATTCTTCGACGAGATAGAACTGATTGCTATCTTCAAAGTATGCTAGTAAAAATGGAATTTGATCGTATTTTCCGAGTTTTTCTAGAATTTCTGCTTCTTGTTTAAATAAGCGGTAAGCAGTTTTGAGGACTGTGGAAGTATTGCTGGGTGGTCGTAGTTGTTTGACTACACATTGAGGATGGTTGGGACGACGAGTATCGACAGATAAATAGGTTTGTCCGAAAGCCCCGGAGCTAAGTATTTGGACTACGCGGTAACGTCCGTCTAGAAGTTGACCAACCATGTTCATATTGGGAATGGGGAATGGGGAATGGGGAATGGGGAATGGGGAATGGGGAATTGGGAATTGGGAACTGGGAATGGGGAATGGGGAATTGGGAATTGGGAATTGTTGACTACTGTTAACTGTTGACTACTGTTAACTGTTGACGGCGTTGAGTGATGACAACAGACAACAGTCAACAGACAACAGTCAACAGACAACAGTCAACAGACAACGGACAACAGTCAACAGCCAACTGATTAAAAATGATTTCTCTCCAAAATCAAATTGTTTTCATTACAGGTGCGAGTAGCGGTATCGGAGCAGCCTGTGCCAAGATATTCGCCAAAGGTGGAGCCAAACTAATTTTAGCAGCCCGCCGCCTGGAAAAGCTCGATCGACTGGCCAACGAACTTGTAGAAACAAAATCGATCGCGTCGGCGAACGAGATTTATTTGCTAGAATTGGACGTGCGCGATCGCCCGCAAGTCGAATCTGCCATAACTGCGCTTCCCGATGCGTGGAAAAACATCGATATTCTGATCAATAATGCGGGATTGAGCCGCGGTTTAGACAAACTGTACGAAGGCAACTTTCAAGATTGGGAAGAAATGATTGATACCAATGTGAAAGGCTTGCTTTACATGACTCGCTATATAGTGCCGGGAATGGTCAGTCGAGGCCGCGGCCACGTAGTGAATATCGGCTCGATCGCAGGCCGCCAAGCTTATCCCAAAGGTAATGTTTATTGTGCATCCAAAGCAGCAGTGAGAGCGATTTCTGAAGGCTTAAAACAAGACCTTTTAGGAACACCTGTCCGAGTGACGGAAATAGAACCGGGTTTGGTGGAAACAGAATTTAGCAATGTCCGGTTTCACGGCGATGCAGAAAAGGCGAAAAATGTCTATCAAGGATTGACACCGCTGACTGCTGATGATGTAGCGGATGTGGTGTATTTTTGTGCGACGCGATCGCCCCACGTCAATATTAGCGAAATTTTGCTAGTTCCGATAGACCAAGCTAGTGCAACTCTGGTTCACCGAAAAGAGTTTTGAGTTTTTAGCGGTAAGTGCCCGGATTGCGAGCAAATTCTCAGGAAGCTTAGTTGGTAGATGCACCCTGATTAATCAACTCCCGACCAATTTTTGGCCGGGTTTTTTTTTGGTATTGAGGCTGAGGCTGAAAAAGTTTGAGGTAAGTGCCCGGATTGCGATCGAATTCTCAGGAAGCTTAATTGGTAGATGCACCCTGATTAATTAACTCCCGACCAATTTTTGGCCGGGTTTTTTATTGGGTGCGATCCTCTGCGAGGGCTTTCCTTCGGATCGCTTTCCTTCGGATCGCTTTGCTAACGCTAACGCCAACGAACTTTTCACACAAATTCCCTAAACTGTCCTGAACAAGGTGCTGTCAGCCCGGAGACTAATTTAGTAGATGCACCCTGATTAATTAACTCCCGACCAATTTTGGCCGGGTTTTTTTTGGGCGATCCTCTGCGAGGGCTTTCCTTCGGATCGCTTTCCTTCGGATCGCTTTGCTAACGCTAACGCCAACGTACTTTCACCACCAATTATCGCAAATTCTGTCAAATTGTCCTGAAAGAGGTGGTGTGGAGGCGGAGACTAATTTAGTAGATGCACCCTGATTAATTAACTCCCGACCAATTTTGGCCGGGTTTTTTTTGGGCGATCGTACTTTCACAAGATTTAGGCTTGCAAATCCTTCGCTGGGCTATAGAACCACTGTGAGATATAAGAGTCTGCAAGCCTCTTAATCATCAGCCTAATAAGAGTCTGCAAGCCTCTTAATCATCAGCCTGATAAAACAAAGATTGACTGCGAACAGTAGCATGAGTCAGAGTTCCCTCAAAATTCACAACCGAGAATTTTGGATCTTTCGATACTGGCATTTAACCATTCAATCAGTCACCTTGCAACAACCGAAACTCTCTCCAGATTTTACGCAGCGCTTTTTTTCTGCTTTCGATGGTTTTGCCGAGAGTTCTGTGGATTTCCCACTCGTTTGTCCGTGCCAACTGCTAGAGTACAACATGGTGCTGGATGGTGACATTACCTGAAGACAGCAAAAGATGTGAAATGGGTACTATAGTTCCATATCTAACAAAAAACGCTCAATGAAGCAGTTCGACTACCATCAGGATTTTAAGAACATCGACTTTCGACAGCACCCGGAACTTTATCAGGTAGGGAAAGGAGAACAGGGAGTGCTGTTGGTCGAGCCCTACAAAGGAGAAATTCTGCCTTTTTGGAGATTCAAGACTCCTGAAATTGCGAGGGAGTCCAGCAGCAAAATTTACTCCTTGTTTTTAGAGTATCTATCGCGCGAAGATTTTGTGGGAGCCGACATGGCCCGCAAGTTCTTGCAGATGGGGTACACTCGATCGCGCCGCTAAGCCAACCACAAAAGTGGCCGAAAATACCAGCAGAACCCTCAGAAGCTGCCGTCTGTTGCAGAGCAAACCGCAGCTCGAAAAGATATTTTGCCACTAGAAGCAGATCCGGTGAAAGCAGAATCCGCCGCCATTTTTAAAGAGAAATGGATGGAGGCCAAAATCAACGAAAAATATCTCCAGCTTTTAGCCAGACATCGGCAGATGTATAGCAGTTGACAGTTGACAGTTGACAGTTGACAGTTACAGAGTACGACAATCAAACCGTTTATGCTGTGGGTTCTCGTCTCCATTCATCAGGTTATTTATGTCCTCACCGATGTGGCGGTTGCTATACGAAAATTTTTGAAGCCAGTCTGAGGATTGATATCAGTCGAAAAACAGCAATTCAGGAAACGGCGTCGTGCCGTTTCCTGAGTGTGCGTAATATTAATTCCGATGCCGTACCATAGCGGTTCTCAAGCGTTGTGAGGTATGCGGGCTTCTTCCTATGCCCTATGCCCACCTCATATTACTCAAACAAAGGCTATATTTAATCTTCTTCGTCTTCAGTTTCCCACTGACGCCACATTTCAAAGCCATTAAACCCCCTGTATTGCAGGTAATTCAAGACTTTACCCTTGGTTTTTGGCTCTACTTTACCCCAAGCATCGATCTTGTATTTCCGCATGACTTTGGCTTTTAATTCGGCCAGTTTTTCGGCTTCGGAGTCCTGATTTTCGGCAATTTCTTCTTCCCAGACTTGCTCGAACAAATCGCTGGTAATTCCTTTTTGCAGGCACTTGCGCTTGATGGCAGACTTCCCGTATTTGCCCACAGCAGAGGCGATCGAGTTTGCCACCAAGCGAGTGTCAGACTGATAGCCTCGGTCTTGAATTTGCGCGATCGCCTCCAATATTTCCTCATTGCCAAAACCTTTCTCTTGCCCCTTTTTACGAAGTTCAGAGGCACTGTAGTCTTTACGGGACAAGAGAAAATAGAAATAGTCAAGACAGCTCATCAGTTAAATTGAAGGGTGGCGCGCAAATACTCATGTAGCGAATGCCAAATCCAGTCGCCTTGCTATCGGCTGACTGCATTGCGAGATCCTCTATTCTTCTGTATCCTCCTCTTCATCATCCAATGCCACATCCGGTCTGTCTACATCGATCTGAATCAAGCGAATGTGCTTGTATCCGAGTTTAATTTCAAACTCGTCTCCCGGCTTTAATCCCATTTCTTGGGTATAATTCGCCCCGATCACGATCGATCCATTCTTGTGAACGCTAGCTCGATAACTCGCTTCTCGCCCGCGTCCGTCTGCCTTCGACTTCTCTAGCTCAATGCCCTTAGCAGCTAATACTGCATCGTAAAACTCAGCCAAGTTAATCCGCGTTTCTCCACTCTTGCTGACCGTGAAGTAGCCACAAAGCTTTGCAAGTTCTCTGCGCGGCAAATCGCTGCCTTTGATTTTTTGAAGCAGACCTTTTCCTGTTAAGGGTGCTGTAGCTGTTTCTGCCATTGACCGTACCTCGCTTATTGGAATTTACTTATTTCAATTACAACACATTAGATGAAGTTTGTTTCAGTGTCAATACTAATAATTCAGAATATTAAGATTCTGGATAAATTTTTGTGACCTCAAGACCGAGGGTACAAGTAAGGATGCTCGAAGGGCGATCTATTTGCCGATCGCGCTGTAATGCTTGCGTAAGACTCACAGCGCGATCGCGCGAGGAATTATTGTCGCAAATTAAATGCTTTACTTTTTTACAGTAAAGTCTGTTCCCTGCCGAATCCAATCCCAGATCCTGTCTGCGGTTAAGGTAAAAAGCCAGACGGCCATAAATGGAAATACCTAGAGCGCGGCGCAGGCAAATCTGCCGATCGCAATTACCAGTGCGGGGTTAACTTTTACCTCAACAAGACGAGGCAGGACTGGTTCTAGATGTCGCTGCCAGCTACTTGTAAACCCGGTTTTTTGGGCACATAATCCCCTCAAAACGCCAAATACCAAGGAGCAATCTTCTATTAAGGTGTTCGGCATATAACTTGCATAGAAAGCAGTCCGGGGAAGACAATCCGGTAAAAATTGCCAGAAATTTCACCCCCAGCGAGTTGAACGGGTTTGAGCTTAAACCAGACTGAATGGGCGTGGAGAAACATCGCGCAGCCACATTGAGGGGAATAGTTTCGATCGCACTCTTATTGTTTCGCCACTCTTAAGGCTTTGTCGCTTTCTCAGTAGAGTCCGAGGGAGCAATCAGTGAAAATCTTCATCCAACCGCCCAAAGCCACAGAATTTGACGTTTTTTCCACAGGAAATTGAAAAAGACCGAGTTAAATGCGTAACAGCTTAAATGTTTGCTCCACTACAAATTAGCAGCCGTTTCCGGCATGGAGTTTCGCTGGAAATGTACTGGTTTCCACTCATTACCTGCCAACTGCCAGACTCTCAAAATTTATGTGCAAGCTGTAGGGACAGGTCAAACTCACAGCCGCTTCCACCATTACTGATTGTGGGCGTTGCTGAGAAAGGAGTATGATTGGCCTCCGAAATTTACTAGGGGCAATTCATGAATTGCCCCTAGTAGCGAGTTTCAGGGATTGCTATAGCGAGTGAATTATACCTAAATTCAGCAACGCCTGATTGTGAAATATAGCAACCGCGCATCAGGGTCAGGATGTTCTTAATTGTTCAGGACTTACGTCTCATAAACCCGGTTTCTGCGATAAATCTGGGTTTGGTAGGGAAGTATTTACGAAGAAACCGGGTTTTTGACCGAAGAAACTGGGATACAAGCCCCGTCCTTCTAGGACGGCTTTATCTTTATTTTCCTAATGAGTTCCCTAAATACATCGTTTTGCGTTCTATTCGTAAGCTTACAATATTCCGCAAGTTTCTCATATTCTTCATCATAACATCTAATAGTTAACTTTTTTATGCCGTCAATATGCCGTCAGTTATGCTAAGATAATAACATGAAAGCAAGATACTCGTACCGATTCTACCCAACCGACCAACAGCGACAGAGCCTAGCTCAGTTGTTTGGTTGTGTTCGCGTGGTCTGGAATGATGCTTTAGCTCTCTGTAAGCAGTCTGAAAAAAAGCCAAGTTCCGCAGAACTACAAAAAATAGTAATTACTCAAGCAAAAAAGACCGAAGAAAGAGCTTGGTTGTCTGAAGTCTCAAATATTCCACTACAACAGTCGGTTGCCGACTTGGACATTGCCTTTAAGAACTTTTTCAACTCCTGCAAAGGAAAGCGGAAAGGCCGCAAAGTCGGATATCCTAGATTCAAGAAAAGAACGAATAACCAATCGGCGCGTTTGAGAATTGGAGGATTCTCATTCAAAGGTAATGGTGTCTACTTAGCCAAGATTGGAATTGTTAATCCAATATCGCCTGTGAAACCTCCCTTCGGAACCTAGTTCTGTGACAGTGATTAAAGACTGTGCAAACCGCTATTTCTTAAGTTTTGTTGTAGAGGTTGAGTCAGTTCAATCCGAAGCCAAGAATCCAAGTATCGGGATTGATTTAGGAATCAAAACCTTTGCGGTAATGAGCAATAGTGAAAAAGCCGAAAGTCCTAGCTATAAAAAGCTAGACCGGAAAGTTCGCAAACTGCAACGCAAATTAGCCCGTCAGCCAAAGGATTCTAAGAGAAGGAATGTAACTAGAATCAAAATTGCTAAACTGCACAATCGAATTACCGACACCCGCAAAGACTTCCTGCACAAACTGTCAACCAAAATAGTCAACGAAAACCAAGTGATTGTTTTGGAAGATTTGAATGTATCGGGGATGGTCAAGAATCGAAAACTTGCTAGGGCGATTAGTCAGCAAGGATGGAGAGAATTTAGGACTCTCTGTGAAGCCAAATCCGAGAAATTCGGCAGAGAGTTTCAAGTAATTAGTAGGTGGGAACCTACTAGCCAAGTCTGTGCGGATTGTGGCTTTAAGTGGGGCAAAATTGATTTGTCTATTCGTTCAGTGCTTTGTCTGAGTTGTGGCACTGAGCAAGACAGAGATGAAAATGCTGCTAGAAATATAGAACAAGTCGGGATGGGGAATCGCCACGACTATAAACGGACGCAGAGGGATTGTCAGACTATTTCGGTAGCAAAACCCTGTGAAGCGTCAAGAATCACCGCACCTGATAGTCGGTGAGTATTTCAAAATCAAGTAATTTGATCCGGGGCCGCCGAATTCATCCGTGGAGGGAGAAAAAAGCTCCTCGCTCCCGATCGCCAGCCCCCGGATTTATCAGTGGGGTCGCTTTCTTCAATTCTTTAATCTTTAATCTTTAATCTAAAATCGATTGACCCGCGTGCGTCCAAGACTATAGTTGTAACTCTTGCTTTTATTGTCTTGTGCAGAGTGATATCAAATCCGGTAGCATCGGAATTAATATTACCCAAAATAAGGACACGGCAGTGCCGTGTCCCTACCACGATCAATTGTAGGGACACGGCACTGCCGTGTCCTCGCTTATCTGAGTGCAACCGGAATTGATATGACTCCACGAGAAACCGGGTTTCTTCTTAGAGACTTGGTTGCCCTGCTGCTGATTTTGGTTAGAAACTGGGTTGATGAGCGTAAGTCCGAGATCCGATCGAGCAGCATACTATTAATAACTTTTCTAGTGGCAGCCGATCGCGAATTTCCAGCGACAATCGCAGCCAGTTTGGAGCAGGCCGAAGAAACCCCAAACTCATTAGTGCGATCGCATCTCGCTTTTTAGTGGCGCTGTTGCAGGTAATTTTGTGACAGAGGAGTCCGTACCGCCGGCAGTAACTCTTCCGGTTTCGTGCCTCGCTGATGCCAGTACCGCCACCCAAAAAAGCCAGCACTCAAAGTAACGGGCAACAAGCAAAACGTCAGGGCCAGATATTGTTTCAATCCTATTGTTTTTAAAGGTTTATGAGCCGATTTACGGTCGCGAGTTGCTCGGCCCGAAGAGTCACGATTAGGAACAGAGTTCGGTGAATTATTAGCCGATGGCCGATCGTTCTGGTCAAGGCAATCCGTGCGATCTTTTAATTGGTCAGCAGAAGAGTCCCAGACTTCGCCCTCAGAACTGTCTGACTGATGCGGTCGATTGTCTGGCATTGGGGCCTGTGGGGCGATCGCCGAGACCGAATGCGGCGGCTTCCATTCTGTACCCCGTCCCGTCGGCTGCGTTCCCGGCGCGATTATTTGCAGCAGAGACCCGGATGCAGCGCTTTGGGCTGGGGCTCCGGTCAAATAGCCGTCAAAGTCCGGGTGCTGATAGAGAATGGGCAAAGCCCAGTATAACTGGTGAGAACCGTAGGCAGAAATTAGTCCGGCCCTGGCCCGGCTCAGGCTGAGATCGACTGGATAGCCTTGATTGAGGTTGCGGTAAAACAGCCGAGTCAGAGTTAGGGCTACATCGTCGGGGATGCTTTCTGCCATTGCTAGCACTGCCGGAATGCCCCGCTTGACTAGAGCTTCGGTTAAGTTGCGTTCGGGGCTGTCGTCCGCCATGTCTGAGGGGTCGCCGTAGGCGCCGCGGCAGGAGTTGAACACGGCCATCTGAATGCCGTTGTTGACGAGCAATCCCGCTAAGTCGTCGCCGCTCAAGGTTTCGGTTAAGCCAGTGCGCCTGCTGACTAGGTAGAGTTCGCCGCCTCTGGAACCTAAGTTGCTGTGGCCTGCGTAGTGCAGGACTTGGTAGTGTCCTTGTTCTAGGGCTTGGGTAAGCTGTTCTCGATCGGGCTGTTCGAGAATAGTCAGTTGAATTTCCGAGTGGGGGCTGTTTTTGAGGGGGTTAGCGCTGCGGTTTTGGAGTTCTTGTTGCAGGTGGAGCACTTCTCGCTGAAGCTGCAAGCTGTCTCGATCGCCCGGAGAGGCGATCGCCATTAAAATTTTTAGCGGCCCGCCACTGGGCAGTATCCGGGTTTGTTTGAACAAACTTGTACCAGGTTGGTAGCGGGAAAACACGACATCGGTGCCGGTTGCTAAAGGGCGATCGCCCGCGTGCAGAACTTCCCACGGCAGCCGCGGCAAGCGTCGGCCTTTGAGTCCGAGCCGCAGTTGCAACACTTCTCGGCGGTGCTGGGCGATGCCTTGAGCGCAAGTCCAGCTATCGCGCAAGTTTCCTTGAAATAGCCCGCTGTATAATTGTTGCCCGAGGGCTACTAAAGAAGGCGCTGCGTTTTGTCCTGATAGCGAGAGTCCGCGACCGGCAGAACCTTTTCCCTGCAATGCTTTTGGCTGGAATACGCCCACCAACGGGTCGTTCATTAGTTGAGCTGACAGTGCCAGCCATTCGTCGATCGGCCAGCGGACTTGTTGTTCTGCTAAGGGTACACCGGGTGCAACCCTTTCTGTCCGCACTAGATATTCGTCGTCCCCAACTGGGGTGACTGAGAGTTTAAATTCCTGGGTCACAGATTTAGCGCCCTCCCGCATCAATTCTGAATTTGCCTGCGTTTTTGCCACTAGCAATAGCGATCGGCAAACTGATTTTTACTTTTGGAATCAAAGTTTCTGAATGCGCTTCCCCCGATCGGGCGAGCGCTGGGATCAAATATATTTGTTCAAACACTTTGAGGTTATAAAACTTGTACTTTAATAACAGTTTATTAGTTTTGATTGCCCTGTGGCTCAGTGAAAGCCGAATTTTCTCCAATCTTGCTATCTTTAACATTTTGCACCTCTACCGCAGACCCCTTTACATTCGTCGCGAACTTGAGTTTCTCGTTGCTGAGTAAAGTTAAATTGGAAGCACTTTACCAGGCGGATCTCTAGTTCTTATTAAAATTACTTCGGCTCTCGCCAACCGGTTTCAGGGCAATATGGGAGGCAAAGTTGAGTAAAATTTTTGGGGTGGCAATCTGTCTATCTGCCCTAACCGCTTATCCTCTACCACCACCCCCCCATCATAAATCTTGAATTTGTGTCAATTAATTAATTGGTCAGCCATCCGCCCTCATCCGTAAGTCGGCGGGTGCCGAGCTGTCTGTCCTCAGCGGCGATCGGTCATCGATATTTGACCATCGACAATTGCTAATCAATAATTGCTAATTTACCGCTTAGTCCTTATTGATTTTTTTTTATTAAACTGTCTTACTCTAGTTAAAGTTAAGCAGGAAAAATCAAGTTAAGGAGCAAAGACTTCTCAACAATACAACAACCAGAAAATTATCTCTTTCCTCCCAAGCAACAAGAATTTTTATCATCTAGAGGACTAAGCCTCGTAAAGCCAGTTTCTCGCAGAAATAATGGGGAAAGGCAACCTATAGCAGTTGACAGTTGACAGTTGACAGTTGACAGTTACAGGTATCAAATCGTTGATGGTAGAGGGTTGGCGCCTCTATTCATGAGTTCCTGAATCTCCTAACCGCTGTGGCGGTTGCTATACATCTACAAAGAAACCCGGTTTCTGGGTCTCGCCAGGGGTCATTCCCGCTCAAAATGCCGATCGAGCTTGCAACTTTTACCAAAAACCACTCCTGCGTTTATTTTTCTTCGTTTCAGAATTTTACAATCTGTCTTGAGATAGATAAATTATTAGATGATTGTTAGTAAGAGGAGAACAATATTGCTCAGTTCGCTTTTTTCCTCGAATCGAGACAAAATTGTGAGACTGAAAATTAAAACAAATATTGGCCGAGGCGAACAATCTAAATTTCTAATTAATCATCGGGAACTAAAATTAGGAACGTTTAGTCACTTACACAAAGAATTCAAATCCTTAAGTCAGGGAAGGATTTGTCAGAGCTGGGAGTGTTACAAAACTTCAATGCACCCAGGCTCGATCGCAGGAAAAGCAAGGTAAAATTGTGGGGATAAAGGTTTTGGGGAGTTATGTGGGAGTTGTGAATTGCGAGTTTAAATTCTGCTAATTCACTGTAGAAATTACGTAGGAAATGTACACTTCGGTGCACTTCGGCGCAGCTTACTGTAGAAATTACGTAGAACATCAAAAGCGCTCGGCGCTTCGGCGCAGCACTTACGGTGTATGTGGCGGCTCAATTATTTTTACGGTGCAACTGCCGAAGATAAAACTCGCAATTAATCGAAATAACCCCCTTGCAGTTTAAAGAGCGTCTATAACACAAAGGTGGGATATCAGCTCTTTTACCAGGCGAAAGTATGAAGTTAGATTTTTTATCTTCTCGTGCCTCCTGGTTGCTGATAAACTGATACGAATAAACTCAGCCGTTTTTGGGAAATATCAAAGATGGAAGATGATATATTGTTAGGAAATGTATCGGGAACACTTTTTCCCGATCGGTCTAAAACCGAAATTCCCGATCTGACAAAAACCAGTTCCTCTACCGGGTTAAATATGCCGAATTCTAATGCCAATGTAACAAGTGCTGTGCCGATCGCCCTCGAAGACGACGAAGCAGAGTTCGGGCTTTCAGTCAGCAATCTTGAGCGACTTGGGGGCTTCCGCAGCGCCACCGCCACAAATTCTGACAAAGGGTTAGTCAAGTTAATTGACGATGCGATCGCTGAAAACAGCACCGGCAGTAATGGCAAAGTTGCGAATCAGTCTAACGGCGCACCCCCAAAAGTTGCTGAGGATCAGGGTAAAATTGCTGAATCTAACGGCGTATCCCCAAAAGTTGCTGAGGATAACAGCAAAATTGCTGAATTTAACGGCGTACCCGAAGAAGGTGTCGGCATCAAAGATGATGATATCAGCGATCGCCGCCGAACCCTGTCCGGTACCGATGACGATGACTTAATTGTCGCCACCGGCGCTAACGAGGAGATATTCGGCAAGAAAGGCAAGGACAAAATCAAAGGAAACCGTGGCAAAAAAAATAAAATCTACGGAGGTAAAGGTGACGACGATTGCGAGGGCGGCGATGACGACGATGAAATAAAGGGCGATCGCGGCAACGACACTTGCAAAGGCGGCAAAGGCAACGACAAGATTGACGGCGGTAAAGACAACGACAGTATTTTTGGCGGCAGCGGCAAAGATACCTGCAAAGGTGATGACGGCGATGACTGGGTGCACGGCAACGACGGAGATGACGACGTTGACGGCAGCACCGGCAGCGATACCGTCTACGGCGGCAAAGGCGACGACAAGTGCGAGGGCGGCGAAGGCAACGATACCGTCAGGGGCGACACAGGCAAGGACAACGTTAGCGGCGGCGACGGCAACGACAACGTTAACGGCGGTAAAGATAACGATACTGTGATCGGCGGTGCTGGCAGTGATGTTTGCAGCGGCGACGACGGCGACGACAGCGTTAGCGGCGGTGTCGGTGACGATACCGTGATGGGTGGCGCTGGTAGCGACGTTTGCAGTGGCGACGACGGTGACGACAGCGTAATGGGTGGCGACGGCGACGACAGCGTGATGGGCGGTGCCGGCAAAGATACCGTAATCGGCGGTGTCGGCAACGACGTTTGCATGGGCGATGACGGCGACGACAGCGTGATGGGCGGCGAGGGCGACGACAGCGTGATGGGCGGTGTCGGCAACGATACGATCGTTGCTGGCGACGGCAATGACATGGCAGACGGCGGCGACGGTGACGACAGCGTTGTCGGCGGCGGATCGGGTGACGATACGCTGATGGGGAGTGCAGGCAACGATACGATCGTGGGCGGTACTGGCAACCATACCTGTGTCGGCGGTGCTGGAAATGACGTTTTTGCGATCAGCGATCGCAACTCAGGGCCAAGTTCAGTGATTACTGACTACACAGAAAATGACAAGTTTCTGGTGTCTGGCAGCTTGAATTTTAGCAGTTTGTCCTTCGTACAAGTCGGTCTCAATACCGAAATTCGGGGCAGCAGTAACTTTGTGCTGGCCCTATTGTTGAATGTCAACGCGAGCATTCTGAAAGCTGGCAACTTTTTGGGAGCTACGGGTACAACTCCAACTCCAACTCCAGCTCCAGTGGCAGCCCCGGTAGTGATTAATACCCCTCCGCGCGTGGGAGCTAATAATACCTTGATTGCCAGTTCCAGCGGCAGCCAAACTACCATTACTTCTGAGTTGTTGCGGTTTGTCGATGGCCCGCAAGGTGCTAGCGGCACAGTCTTCAAGCTAACAGAGCTGCCTGATACCAAAACAGGGCAACTATTCTTTAAGGGAGTAGCGGTAACACAACTCGGTGTTACTTTCACTCAAGCAGACGTTAGCCTCGGTTTGTTAACTTTCCAAGCAGTAACAGGTTTTATCGGTGTAGCTAGTTTTGGTTTTGATGTTAACCAAGGCACAAACGTTATCATCGGCCAGCGTTTTAGCTTGAAAATCGAGCAAAATGTCTTTAAGTTTGCTGGCAATACGGCTCCTCAAGTTATTGTCGGTTCAGAGACGCTCGATAACGACATCGAAGGCGGTGATGGTGGCGATGACATTAAAGGCGGTAAGGGCAAAAACAAAATAAAAGGAGGCAAAGGCAAGGACAGGATTAAAGGTGGCGATGGCGATAATGATATCGACGGCGGCGATGGCGATGACGATATCGAAGGCGGTAAGGGCAAAAACAAAATAAAAGGAGGCAAAGGCAAGAACAAGATTAAAGGCGGCGATGGAGATAATGATATCGAAGGTGGCGATGACGGTGACGATATTGAAGGCGGTAAGGGCAAAAACAAAATTAAAGGAGGCTTGGGCAACGACAAAATTAAAGGCGGCGATGATGATGACTCGATCGAAGGCGGCGCAGGAACCAATAATCTAATTGGGGGTGCTGGGAAGGATCGCTTTATTTACCGCACTTCCCGTCAAGAGATTACAACGGTTGCAGAAGCTGACTTAATTACTGACTTTAATGTCGATGACGATGTTTTAGAGTTTTCTAATGCTGCTTTTGCTCTCAACGTTACTAGCTTGACTCGACTGTCGATTACGGCTACTTCTGCTGTTGGAAGCATCAATACTGCTAACTTGCTCGACTTCAGCGCCGATATCACCGTCACCAGCATCGCCAGTTTGCAACTGCGGTTTGCAGCTTTGGGCGGCAACATCGACACACCTACTTTCTGTCAGTTTACAGATGCCGCTACCGGCCGTTCTGTGCTGGTATTTGCTGTTGGCGCGCGCTTTGAAATTTTGACCAGTTTCTCGGCGCAAATTAGCCTGCGAGTCACTAACTTTACGTTCATCGGCCCAGCGTTAACTGTTCCTGTCGGTACTGACAGCCCTGACAATTTCAATTTCGGCACTTTTCCTGCCGCAGTTAATTTCAAGGCTAAAGCAGGCGATGACAACATTGTCGGCAGCAATTTTAACGATACCATCAACGGCGATGAGGGCAACGATACCATCACTGGCGGCCTCGGATTAGATGTCCTGAGTGGCGGCAGCGGTGCCGATGTCTTTGTCTACAGGACAACGAAAGAAGGTGGCGATAAGATTTCTGACTTTACCTTTGGGGTTGACAAATTTCAGTTTGTCAGCAGCGAATTCGGGAATTTGACTACTACGAACTTTGATGGTGTTAGCGGTAGTGCTCCTGATATTACTGGCAAAGAGTTGGTGATTTTCACGGGTGGAACTTTTGCCTCTTTAGAAGCGGCTCAAGCTAAGGCTTTGGGTAGT
>JANMLZ010000207.1:0-4236 GCA_031372825.1 Cyanobacteria bacterium OTE_58_metabat_593
GTATTTACAGGCTTTTATGTGTGAAAAAATCAGCTATATTCACTGGTTCAAGGAACTTGTTTTCAATTGCTGAAATCAGCAGTTTACAGGATTCGTATGTCTATTTTCAGGATTCTATCAATAAGCGTTCAACACTTCTGTGTAAAAACATTCATCAGGCTCAATTCCTTGCAACGTACTCTTTCGCTTGAAAGTCGTCGAACCAAATGGTTCAAAGTCGATTTCTAGTTCCTCAAACAAAATATTCACTAAATAGCCAATAATAATTTTAGCTTTCTCGTGTTCTGGTAGTGGCATCCTAATCTCCAAAGTTCCTTGACTGTAAGCTATTCTAGAGGCACGATGTTCTCCCAACTCTTCTAAAATTGCCTCAAATTCCTGCCAGTTGACATTATGGAACAGCACTCTATGTCCAGGCGGTACACTGATTTGTCTTAATTGCAGAGTTACCATTTCAACCTCCAATTTATTTAAGTTTATGATAACTTGTCTCTATCGGTAATTGGGAATTGGGAATTGGGAATTGGGCATTGGGCATTGTTGACTGTTAACCAATAACCAATAACTAATAACTATTCAACTATTCAACTATTTTTTGCTGTTTATAAAGTTCCTTAAACTTGCGTTGCTGCTCGTTGTGGTCTACGATCGGATCGGGATAATGAAGAAGCCGGCGTTCTAAAGGCGAAATATTTCCGGTTAGCAAACGTTTAGTATCAAGTCGGCGCAATTCGGGAACCCAGTGCCGAATATATTCCCCTTCTGGGTCAAATTTCTGAGCTTGACTGGCGGGATTGAATATTCGCAAAGGTTTCGGGTCCATGCCGCTCGATGCGCTCCACTGCCAGCCGCCGTTGTTAGCAGAAAGGTCGCCATCAATCAATTTTTGCATGAAGTATTTTTCGCCCCACTGCCAGTTAATAATTAAATCTTTGGTGAGGAAACTAGCGACTATCATGCGGCAGCGATTGTGCATCCAACCGATCTGATTTAACTGCCGCATTGCCGCGTCAATAATGGGATAGCCTGTTTTGCCTTTACACCAAGCTTGAAAAAGCTTTTCATCGTTCTCCCAAGGAAAGTCTTTGAATGCTTGACGGTAGGGGCCGTCTGCTAATTGAGGGAAGTTATATATGGCGTGTTGGTAAAATTCCCGCCACGCTATTTCCTGTTGCCAAGTGCGGACGCTTGTGCGCGCTTCTTCGCTGCGGCAAGTGTCCATTACTTTCTGGGTAGCTTGCCAAACAGTGCGGATGCCAATTGCACCAAATTTGAGGGCGGCGCTGAGTTGGGATGTGCCGCTAACTGCGGGGAAATTGCGCTGTTCTTGATATTGGTAAATTGTGCGATCGCAAAATTCTTCCAATTTGGCTAGTGCTGCATCTTCTCCGGGTTCTATTACTAATAGATTTTCCCAAATAAATCCCAAACTAGATGCAGTTGGCAGTGTTTCACTTGCACCTGCTTGGTTGGCTATTTCTTGTTCTTCTGGGCTTAATCCTGTCATTAATTCCAAAGAAATTATCGGCAGTGTCTCTACTGGTTCGGTCTTGAGTTTGCTGCTCCATTTTTTCCAAAATGGTGTATAAACTGTATATATAGTTCCCGTGCCAGTACGAATTTCATCTGGAGCGTGTAGCAGTTGATCCCAGAATGTTTGGATGGTAACTCCTGCTTGTTGGAGAGCATTTGATACTACCAAATCGCGATTTTTTGCATAGGGTTCCACATCCAAATTCCAAAATACTGCTTTCGCGTTGATAGCTGTAGCTAATTTCGGAATTCCTTGACTAGGTTCGTCTTGAATTATCAGTAATTGACTCCCACATTCAGCATAACGCGAGGAGAGTTTTTGCAAGCAACCGATCATGTAGGTGACTCTGGCTGGCGCTACGTCATCGCTATCGAGAATGTTGCGATCGAGACAAAAAATACCGACTACTTTCGAGCTTTGCTGGCGCGCTGCTGCCAATCCGATGTTATCACAAATACGTAAGTCGCGGCGGTGCCAAAATAAAATTAGATCGGACATTCGATTTTATATTTTAGATTTTAGATTTTACAGTCTTGGACAAGCGCCGTCAAAAACCCGGTTTCTAAGTTAAAATTTATCGGTTTGATGCACGATTTTTATCAGAAACCGGGTTTGTTTTTGTAAGTCCTATTTAAGTCAAAAATGGACGCGCCAAGAAAAAGCTAGAAATTGATTTCGCGTCAATTGGTTCGCCAGCTAAGATCGCTTTTTCCAATTCTTCGGGAGTTAATAAAACTGTTTCCATGTCTTCATCATCGTCTTGTGCTGGTGGCTTTTCCAGTTTTTCCAAATCTTGCGCTAAAAAAGCATAAATGATTTCATCGGAATAACCGGGGGCGAGCATAAATTGCCCTAATTTCTGCCATTTTCCGGCGCGATATCCGGTTTCTTCTTCGATTTCGCGTTTGATAGTTTCGGCGGGGTTTTCATTGATTTCGATCGTTCCGGCGGGAAATTCTAAAATCCGCCCTTTGGCGGCGAAGCGGTATTGTCGCACTAAGACGAGTTTACCTTCGGGGGTGACGGGAACTGCAAGTGCTCCGCCCGGGTGGCGAATACATTCCCACTCGCCTTCGGAACCGTTGGGAAGCCGGAGACTAGCTACGTCAAAGTTAAATTTGCGCCCGCGGTAAAATAGGCGCTGTTTGAGGAGTTGGGGTAGTTCTTGACCGATCGACATAAGCGAGAAGCGAATAATGTTTGATTGCACCGATTTAAGACATGATATCAAATCTAGCTGCATCAAACATGATTCGCTTTTTTGGGAATTGCGAATTGGGAAGTTTAGATGAGTTTTATGTCGGTTCTACACTATAATTTTTTGCACTCCCGAACAGTTTACCATTTCCAAGAGTTGTGCGATCGCACTTCCCGTCACTGAATGCACCCAATCCGGGGCAATTTCTGCCAGAGGTACTAATACAAAAGCTCTTTCGGTCATCCGAGGATGAGGTAAAGTCAGTGTCGGAGTTTCTAGGATTAAATCATCATACAGCAACAAATCTAGGTCTAGGGTTCGCGGCCCCCACTTTTCTCGGCGAATCCGATTAAATTTTGTTTCAATTTCTAATAAAGTGATGAGCAATTGTTCTGGTTTTAGTGTAACTTCTAGGATTGCACAGGCGTTGATGTAATCGGGTTGCGGCGGCCCGACGGGTGCGGTTTTATACCAGCTAGAATGAGATTTTACGGCGATTTCTGGGGTGCTGTTGAGGGTGGCGATCGCACTTTTGAGAATTGTGAGGGAATCGCCTAAATTGCTACCAAGGGCGATCGCGCATTTTGTTAATTTCATTGGGAATGGGGAATGGGGAATTGGGAATGGGGAATGGGGAATTGGGAATGGGGAATGGGGAATTGGGAATGGGGAATTGGGAATTGGGAATTGGGAATTGGGAATTGGAAATTTAATCAAAGCTTAATAGGTTTTTAATTCTTGTTGATTATAATTGATAAATCTTCAGTATTTAATTAAAAAATTAATGAATTTGCACCGTCGCCTCTTGTCTGCCATTATTCTAGTAACTATCAATTTAACAACAAGTGTATCGATCGGTTTAGCACAAACTAAGGAAATATATCTTACCTTAAATTCGGACGATAGTCAATCTTTCGCGGGTTTAGTTCAGCAGGCGGAAGATTTAGCCGTATTGTCGATCGCCCGCGAGTTTCAAGAAAATCCGGCATTAACAGAAGTTACAATCATCATTACAGCCGATCGCAGCAGACAAAGAGTTCCGGTTTTGCGATCGAGAGTATCGCACAGCCAGTGGCAAAAAGATTCGAGAATCGAACAGTGGACTAGATATTTTGCCGATGCTAAATTGCTGCTGGGATTCAGAGACGGCAATATCTCACCTGCAAATTCAGGGCCTTCACGAGGGATTAACGTACCCGCACCCAGCCGGCCGGCATCCAGACAAAACGATCCGGGTTTTCGAGATGATTGAAGAATTTGGGAATTGGGAATTGGGCATGGGGCATTGGTCAATACGGTTCAGTTAAAACTGTTTATTCCTCGGAGATCCCCCTAAATCCCCCTTAAGAAGCTATGCTTTATAACAATACTTCGGACAGTTTTTGGAACGATACTACAAGCTTTACAGGCTAAGGATCATGAAAAAGTCGAATTAAATGCAAGTCAGGGGTGGACATGACTTTGATTTAATTATCCACAGTGGCTCAAAGTCAAGCGAGGATAA
>JANMLZ010000005.1:0-25128 GCA_031372825.1 Cyanobacteria bacterium OTE_58_metabat_593
CCTGATGTTGTTAGAAGACGAGGAATTGTCGATTGTAGCTCAATGTGTTGGTACTAAACACTGCAAGTTGGAAAGAATACCGATCACAAATTACCCTGATATTCCGATCGCGATTATCCAATATGTAGAACGTACCCAAGAACCCCTGGTGCTTGATAATGCGGCGATCGAACCCACTTTTGCGGCCGATCCTTACATTCAACAGCAACAACCGCGATCGCTCCTCTGTATTCCGATTATCAAACAAAGCAAACCGATTGGCATTCTTTATTTGGAAAACAATCTGAGCACAGGAGCCTTTACCAGCGATCGCTTAGAAGTGCTACAATTACTAATCGCTCAAGCTGCAATTTCCTTAGAAAATGCTCGACTTTATGAACGCCTAGAAGATTATTCTGAGACATTGGAATTGAAAGTAGAGGAACGTACTCAGGCTTTGCAACAAGCACTACAGCAAGAGCGATCGCTCAAACAACGCATTGAAAAGATGGCTGCGATCGAAGAACGTAACCGAATTGCTCGCGAAATTCACGACTCATTAGGACATTCCCTCACCGCCCTAAATGTTCAACTACAGGCCGCTGCGTCGCTGTTGATTTCTGACCCCACTCAAGCTCAGTCTTTTCTAACACAGGCGCAACGCCTTGGCAAAACGGCGATGCAAGAAGTGCGACAATCAGTCAGAACGCTGCGAAGCGATGAACAAGCTGAACAGCCTTTAGAAGAGACGATCGCAACTTTAGCAGAAGAGTTTCGTCAAGTGACAGGTATTACTCCCACTGTTCATACTCACCTAATGAAACCTATTTCCATATCCATATCTAAAACAATCTATCGAATCGTTCAAGAAGCATTGACTAATATTTCTAAATATGCTCAAGCGACTCAAGTTAAAATTCAACTGGTTACGATCGGCGATTCTCTCCGAGACGGCAAAGCCGAAGGAGTCTGTCTAGAGATTAAAGACAATGGCAAAGGATTCAATTGCGATCGGGAAACAACTGGATTTGGACTAAAGGGAATGCAAGAACGAATCGCAGCCTTAGACGGCGAGTTTCACTTAACAACAGCACCAGGATCGGGTTGCAAAATTCAAGTCAAAATTTCCTTAAGTAAATCCACCTAATTAAATGTAAAATAAAGATCGTCCATAATATCAATTTACAATCGCAAATCTAAAATCTAAAATCTAAAATTGTTATGGCACATAGCTGGTGGGAAATTAGAATTCTTTGCGATCCGGCGCTGGAAGATATCATCTTTTGGCGTCTGGAACGGTTTAACTGTCAGGGAACTGCTACTGAACTCAAAAGCAATTCCTGCCTAATGTCGGCTTATTTGCCCGAAGAACAGGCAGGATTGTTAGATTTGGCTGCCCTGTCCTTGTGGCTGCGCCAAGATGCTCTGTGTGCGGGCTTTCCCATACCTGCAATGCAGTGGGATTTGATTGAGGAGGAGGACTGGGGAACTACTTGGAAGCAGCACTGGCAGCCTCAAGAAGTGGGCGATCGCTTTTTAATTAATCCGGCTTGGTTGCCGCCACCGACTGATACCGATCGCATTATTTTGCGTTTAGATCCCGGTGTAGCTTTCGGTACAGGTGCTCATGCTACAACTCAACTGTGTCTGGAGTCGCTGGAAATGCGTCTCGGTTTTGATGACAAAGAGTACATACTTGCCGATATTGGCTGCGGATCGGGTATTTTGTCGATCGGCGCTGTGTTGTTGGGCGCCACAAAAGTTTATGCTCTGGATACAGATCCTTTGGCAGTGCGATCGACCATCAGCAACAGACAGCTCAACCGTGTTAACGCGCAGCAGTTGGTTTCAGAGCTCGGAAGTATCGATCGGCTAAAAGAAATGATCGACGAGCCTTTAGACGGTTTCATGTGCAACATTTTAGCAGAAGTAATCATCGATTTAATCCCGCAATTCACTTCAATTAGCAAACCCACGACTTGGGCCATACTCAGCGGCATTTTGCTCGACCAAGCTAAGCCAATTGCTGATACTCTCGAACAGAACGGCTGGATTGTCGCTACTTTGTGGAAGCGCCAAGATTGGTGTTGTTTTAATATTCGGCGAAGTTAGCGATCTCTGATTTTCGATCGTTGCTGAATGACGGTATAATCCTGCCTGAATTTTAAATTTTGGTGAAAAATATCGCACCTATTCCACAGCACCATCCTCTTTCCGACTACCAAGCGCAAATTCTCCAACTGATGTTTCAGCGTAATAATTACATCCTGCTACTTTAGCAAACAGATCAGAATCACCGAAAAACGAGACGGAAGCCCCTGGCTTTTAGACATGGGGAGGAAGTCGGTAGCGGTTTCAACCGCCTTCAATATTTTTTTTGGAATTGGTTTTTTTGTATTCATATTTGAATCTTCAATCAGGAATACCATGCTAATATAAACCAAACCGTGAAAACAGAATGTATGGATGCCAGCAAAATCTAATTAGTCCAGACAAAGACTTGAAAGCAGTCTTAGAATTGTTGTGTAGTGAAGCCTCAAAGTTAATTAATTGTGGAACTTATTATGCCAGACAACTATTCTTCAAAACTGGCAGGATACCGAGTAGAGGCAAGCTGCATAAAGTTTTAGGAACGGACAATCGAAACATTCATTATAGAGCTTTTTATTCAGATACCGCACAGCAGATACTGAATAGCGTTGCTGAATCTTTCCAATCCTATTTGGGCTTGCTAGCTGGAATCAAAGAAGGGACTGTGACGCAACATCCAAGACTTCCTGGATACAGACAAGGCGGATTAGCACTTGTAACTTTTACAGGTAGATCGGTCAAATTAAAAAATGGAATGTTGCGATTTCCTTTAGGAAAGCAAGTTAAAGCTTGGTTTGGCATAGATGCGTTCTATCTGACGATGCCATCTAACTTAGAATATGCTTCTATTCGAGAGTACAGAATTTTACCCAGAAACGGATGTTTTTATCTAGAATTAGTTTACCAAAAAGAAGCTGTTAAATCCGATGTCAACGTTGATTCTGTATTGATGATCGACCACGGGATGGACAACTGGATAACTTGTATCAGCAATATTAGAACTTCATTCATCGTAGACGGAAGGCATCTCAAGTCCATCAACCAAGGCTACAACAAACGAGTGGCAACCTTGATGTCTGGAAAAAACAATGAATTCTGGTCGAAAAGACTGGAACGGCTGACCGAAAGCAGAAATAGAACAATGCGGGATGCAGTTAATAAAGCTGCTCGTAAGGTGATTAATCATTGTGTATCATCCAAGATTGGTACAGTCATATTTGGATGGAACAAGAATCAAAAAGATTCGATAAATCTGGGTACAAAAACTAATCAAAAATTTGTGCAGATTCCCACTGGTAGGTTAAAAGCTCGAATTGCTCAACTGTGCGAACAGTAGGTCATCAAATTCGTAGAAACCGAAGAATCCTATACCTCAAAAACTTCTTTTCTTGATGCTGACGAACTGCCTAAATTCGGCGAAAAACCCGAAGGGTGGAAAGCTTCTGGAACCAGAATTAAACGTGGATTGTATCGGACTGCAAAGGGGTGGCTAGTTAATGCAGACTGCAATGGGTGTGCAAATATTGGCCGTAAAGTAGCAACAATGCTTGGATTGGATCTAAGTGGAGTTGGTAGAGGTGACTTGTCAGCACCTGTAAGACTTAAATTGTGGTCTTATGAATCCCCTCGCCTTTAGGCATGGGGAGATGTCAAAACGGTCGATCGACCTATATTTCCAGCGGCACCGGGCGCAATCTGCCATCTACTTCTACACTCGGCCAATTGCGATCGAATGTCAAATTTTCCAATTTTCCATCGCTGGAAACTACAAACGTATCCTCAATTTTTGCTCCCGACAAACTCGGATTCCAAGCCACAGCCATTTTTTCTAATAAAACATCTGAAGTCGTCGGATTCGCCACAATTTCCCGCGCCAAATATCCCGTAGTTCCGCCTTGATGGTGTTCCCGAATTGCTTGAGGATATCCGTGCTGTTCGTAAGCAGTTTTCAGTGTCTCGTAAACCGCATTCAGCGATACTCCGGGCTGGCAAAAATTCAACGCGGCGGCTTCAATTTCTCTGACTTTTTGGTGCAGATGTGCATCGTTTTCTGCAAGGGAACCGAAACAGACAAATCGGGTTAAATTGGCATACAAACCGCATCCCCTCGCGCAAAATACGAGCATTGCTTGCTTGCCGATTTGTTCGCCGGTTGCGGTGGCGTGGCGGTACAGCGGCAAACGCCTTTCTCCAGCAACTAATGTCAGGGCTGGATGCAAGCCTCTCGCCCACAATGCTTCTGCACCGGCTCCCGCTAGCTGATATTCTGTCCATGTTGGTTTGGCTGCCGAAAGTACCTCTGTCATGGCTGCGCTGGCTAAACTTCCGACTCGCCGATAGCGCTCTAATTCGCTTGACATCATGGTTTGTTTGCGGGATTGTAAGGATGGGGCGATCGGCATTTCTGCGGCATTGGGTCGATCGCACATCACGTTACCGCCACCAGTGATTTCTTTGACAAAAGCTTCGCGCTGTGCAACATCCGCCCAAGGATAGATGTGCATTTGAAAGTTGGCTGGCAATTCTTCATCTTGCAAGCGTTGAGCTTCGATTTCATCTGTCAGCACAAAAGCGTTTTCGGCGGTAATTAAAATTTCTGCAACTCCGGTTTCTGCGGTTAGCAATACTGTATTGGAACCGCCCGCTGTGGCCCATGCAAACCAGTCAGTGCCACGCAAGCGAAGGGCGATTGTTCCGGTTTTTGTTAAGGTTTTGCGGATGAATTCGAGTTTGCGATCGACTTCTTGGTTGAAAGAGTTTATCATAGATTCACGGCTACTGCTTGCAATTCTTTTGCTTTTTCTTCGGGTAATGCGTCGTTAGCAAACATTCCGGCTGCGAGTTCGGTTCCTGCTAGATATTTTAGCCGATCGCTCGATCGATAGGGCGGATAGAATTCGGCGTGCAAATGCGCCTCTGGATGCGGTTTCCCGTCTGTGGGGCCTTGAAACCAAGCCATCAAATAAGGGAATTGGCGCTGCCACAAACCGTCATATTTGAGGGTGACTGTTTTTAAGGCTTTAGCGAGGGATTGGCGCTGTGGTTCGGTAAGATCGATAAATGTGGCAGCGGGAGTTATGGGCGCAATCCACACTTCGTAGGGGTAGCGGGCGCAAGCGGGCACAAAGGCGATCGCCTCTTCGTCTAAATAAAGAATTCGCTGCTTATCAGCAATCTCTTTTTGAATCAAATCTTGCAGCAAACCGGAACTGTTTTTTTGATAGTAAACTGACTGACATTCTAACATCCGCGCGGGCACCGGAGGCACGAAGGGATAAGCGTAAATTTGACCGTGGGGATGGTGCAAAGTCACGCCTACTTCGACGCCGCGGTTTTCAAAGGGCAAGACGTATTGAATCTCGGGATTGCTGCCGATTACTGAAGTGCGATCGGCCCATACTTCTAACAGCAATTCCAAGTGAGATAACTCTAAAGAACCGAGGGAAGCCTGCGGATCTTGAGTGAAAACTACCACTTCGCAAATGCCCTTAGCTGGCAGAGTTTCGACAATATTTTGAGGGGGGTTATTCGCTTGCAAAGTCATCGAGGGAAAGCGGTTGTCAAATACTGCGACATCGTATTTTCCCTGTGGCAATTCTGTGGGAAATTTGGGATTGATTGTCGCAGCCAGCGGGTTGTATTCCGGCGGCGGCATGAAAGTTCTTCCCTGGCGGTGGCTGGCGTATGCTACCCATTCCCCCCGCAAAGGATGCCAGCGAAAGTGCGGGTTTGCTTGTACGGGTTCATTGCTGGGACTTACGGCCGCGATACCTTCGGGAATTGGGTAGCGGCTGTAGAGTGTGAGTGGGCGGCCGTCTGGTTTTCGCAATATTTGGGAGTGCATTTTTGTCGGGCGGGCGATCGCTTTTAATAGATGTTAGGAGTATAACTTCGTGCTGTGAGAATCCGCCCCTACCTAAAGTCGCAATTTATGTTAAAAAGATACTCGGCGGTTGAAACCGCGTCTACACAAACAAAGTCCGAGCAGAGGGGGACTGAAGAATAGAGGGGGTATTTAAGTGTGATTTGTTATGAGAAGTGCGATCGAACTTTTAAATATATAGAAAGATTTAATTCTGCCAAACTTCCACCTTGGATTAAGTTTGTAGAATAAACGTCAGTCAAAAGCGATCGCACTTTTACATCTAATCCCAAATCAGGCTTAAATAGTCCCTCAATCTCTTCTTAGTCTCGCGTTGCGCGGACTTCGTTTGTATAGAAGCGATTTCAATCGCCGATTGAAATCGCCTATTTTTAAATCGCCGATCGCCCCGATTGTCAATCCTGCAACTTCAACAACGGTTCAATCTGCTGTCTTTGATACTGCAATTCATCCGCCAAAGGCTGGTAAATTTCCCGATCGCCCTTTGCATCGCAATAATCCCACAAACCATTGTAGCAGTGGCGATCGTCATCCCAACCCGGATGGTTGACAATCGGATACAAACAGATTCCCTCTATCGGAACTCCGGCTTTCATTGCCGCCGCTACCTCCGTACACACATAATTCAACCAGACAGGTCTAAAATCGTCTTCAGTGCCTGTTTCGGCGATGAATAAGGGGCGGCCGTAGCGATCGAAAACTTCTCGCAGCAGTTCGCGAAACGGGCGGTACAGCGGATCGGTGTATTTCATCGGGTCTTCATTGTGAATCCACTGATTGCGATCGTAATAATTCAACCCAATAATATCGAGATACTTTTCCTGGCCGCCGAGTTCGGGGCGAAAACGTCCCGCCAACATATCCCAAGCTTGATATTGAGATAAACGATAACCTTCCGCCGCGTCTCGATCCTCCGGTTTGTCAGGATCGGCAATAATGTTAATTACGGGGTCGATTTGAACGATGCGAGTGCTGGGATTGACTTCCCAAACTGATTCTATCCCTGCGATCGCTGCTTTGATTAACTGGATTTTCAGCTCGTCTCCCCGCCCTTTTGCAAAAGGATTGATATAAGCAACTTCGCCACCCGCCCAAGCAATAAATGAAATTTCATTGACAGGTGTCACGAAAGGTGTTTGGTCGGTTTCCGCAGTCAGCACTTCCATAAAAGCGCGCACCATCTTGGCAAATCTGGTCACGAATTCTGGACTGAAAATATCAATATCGTCTGGCCAGCCGTAGTGAAACAAATCCCAAATTACCTGCATTTTCAGGTCGCGGGCGGCGCGGATGATGGGGAGGGAACTGGAAAAATCGTATTTTCCGGGAGTCTGTTCGATTAAGTGCCAGCGGAGGCCTTCGCGGACTGTGTAAATGCCTTGATTTTGCAAGCGTTCGTAGTCGGCTGCTGCAAATTTATCGTGGCCGGTGGCGGCTGTGACATCGAGGCGTTTTCCAGATTTTACTCGGTGGGTGGAACATTCAAAACCGCCCATGAAAAAACTTTGAAACATTGTTAAATAGTTGACAGTTGACAGTTGACAGTTGACAGCGAGGTTTTAAGGTTCGCAGTAAAGAATTTAGTATCGTAGGGTGCGTCGCCCTCGACTAACTTCAACTCAAACCAAAAATCTCAGTAGCGACGCACCTTTAGTATCGTAGGGTGCGTCGCCCTCGACTAGCTTCAACTCAAACCAAAAATCTCAGTAGCGACGCACCAGACTAAACCGTAAGTTACATCTGAGATCTTGCACCATTCTCAATAACGGGCAAGATGCCCGTTCCACAAAGAGTGGATTTCTTAACGGGCAAGATGCCCGTTCCACAAAGAGTGGATTTCTTAACGGGCAAGATGCCCGTTCCACAAAGAGTGGATTTCTTGTGGAACAGGCATCTTGCCTGTTCATAAAAGACTTATTGAGAATGGTGCAAGATGTGAGTTACGTTAGACTTATGGCGTTATGGTGCGTCGCTTGCGGGATCTTGGTAAATAGCTGGGATTGTCGCAGCGACGCACCCTACTTTTACTTAGTCTATTTAGCACTGAGTCGTAGTTTGCTGTGCACTTTCTTCGGGAATATCCCAGCCGAGAGTTGCCGCTGCGATCGCCTCTAGGGGAAATTTGGGAGTACGATCGGCATACAGCAAACCGTTAGCTTCTTGGAAAGTATCGGTCAACTGCGTGTAACAAAATCCGCTGAACATTTCCACTCGGTTTACCACCTTCAACAGCGCGGTGTAGCGGTGTTGCAATTCAGAGGTGTCTGACGCGCGCACGTAGCCCCAAACTCTGTGAAAATCGGGGTTTTCGCGACCGGCGCAGGCGATACCGCCGAATTCTGTCAGCATCACCGGCTGTCCTTGGTGCGGGTGTCCGTCGAGGGTGAGGACTCGCCCGCCGGGACGCCCGCGATCGAACAAATCGGCTAGTTGGACTTCGGGCCCGTAGCGTTTTGCTACAGTTTGCGGGTTGTTGTCGTAGTCGTGAATCGCCAGGATGTCGGTATCTGTGCTTTCCCAGCCGTCGTTACCGATGACGGGGCGAGTGGGGTCTAAGGTTTTCGTCAAAAAATATAAAGCTTGCACGTAGTGGCGGTGGGCGGCTGCTTCGACTAAATTCGGAACTCCCCAGGATTCGTTGAACGGCACCCAGACTACGATACAGGGGTGGCTGGAGTCGCGATCGATTACTTCCGTCCACTCCCGCGTCAGCCTGTCAACGGCTTGGCGAGTGAAGCGGTAGGCGCTAGGCATTTCTTCCCAAACTAGCAGCCCCAGCACGTCGGCCCAGTACAAAAAGCGCGGATCTTCGATTTTTTGGTGTTTGCGGACACCGTTGAAACCCATTGCTTTGACTAATTCGACATCGTGGCGCAAGGCTTCGTCGGAGGGCGCACTCATCAGGGTGTCTGGCCAGTAACCTTGGTCGAGCACCAGTCTCAGGTAGTAGGGGCGGCCGTTGAGCATGAAGCGATCGCGCTGAATGCTGACAGTCCGCATCGCGGTGTAAGATTTAATTTCGTCGAGCAGTTTGCCGTCGGCCCACAGCTCGATTTGTGCGTTAATTAATGTAGGTTTTTCGGGACTCCACAGCAGTTCGTTGCGGTAGTCGTCGATCCCCGGATCTGAAAGGGCGATGCGGCGGTGGATTTCGCCGTTGATGACTTCGTAGGTGTCGTTGACGAGCAGGATACAGCCGATCGACAGTTTAACTTTAATTTGAATCCCGGATTGGCGATCGCCCGCCACAAACGCTTCAAAACCGATTTCCCAGCGTTCAAACTGCGGAGTCCAGCGGATGCGATCGATATAAGTATGAGGCACCAATTCTACCCACACCGTCTGCCAAATGCCCGTCGTGCGCGGATACCAAATGCTGTGGGGTTCCACCTGCCAATCTTGCTTGCCGCGCGGTTTTGCCAAATCTTGCGGGTCATCTTGGGCCCAGACGGTAATTCGCTGCGGCCCCGTGGGGTTCAAAACGGCTGTAATGTCTGCGGTGAAAGGAGTGTGCCCGCCTTCGTGTTCGATGACAAACTGACCGTTCACCCAGACGCGGGCGCGGTAGTCTACGGCGCCGAAGTGGAGGAGAACTCTGCTTTCTGTGTGGGGCAGGTCAAATTCGCGATCGTACCAGCAGTTGGCGTGAAAATTCGTGTCGCCGATGCCGCTTTTGACCGATTCTGGAGCAAACGGCACTTCTATAGTATGAGTCCAGTCGGTAATGTCGATCGGCTGCACGCAGCCTCCCCCATCGTCATAAGCAAACCGCCACTGACCGTTAAGACAAATCCAGTTGCTCCGGCGCAATTGGGGGCGCGGATAACCTGTTTTCCGCCCTTGAACAGTCACCTTACTGTCGAGAGTGGAAGACTCTTCAATATCGCAATTTTCTAGTTCTCTACCTAACCAACTCATCGGCACATCTACCCGAAGTTATATTTATAGGTTAGCGACAATTGCCCCGACTTTGACAAGTTTTTTGCGAATTAATTTCCCGCTAAAAAATCAAAACTTTTCAATTCAAACAGCCTGAGCTTTAAGGCGAACAGACTGAGCCTTAAGCGGACAAATTATCGGGAAAACCACATTAAATCCGCAGTCTCTTTCTATCGCCGAGTATCTGCAATTTTTAGTTTAGCCGGCAACACTTTGCAAACCTCCTAACGGTTCAGCTAGGTCACTTTTGAGAGCAACTTCTTCCGAAGGCGGCAAACACTGAAATATTTGTTCTAGTCCCGTAAGTTCAAATAGCATTCTAACTTGTTCGCTCATGGCAGATATCAAAAGTATACATTCGCTGTCTCTAACTAATTTCACGATCGCCACTACAGCCATTAACTCCGCATTTTTCAGGAAAATGATATTTGAGAAATCGATCATCAGAATTTTGCCGCCGCTTTGAATTAGGCGCTCTATTTCTTTCTGAAACTTAGCAAATTGAGAACTTTCCAACACCTCATGAGATAAAACAATTTTAATCAGAACGTTCATTTTCACCTCAACGATTGTTTTAATTGTTACAGAAATTTTGATGAAAACCGAGTAAGGTGCGCCCGCGCACCTTACATTTTTACCCGTGCAAACTCGCAGCTTCCAGCTACTAATTGTTTCCAGATTTACCGTTGCCGTTTCCGTTGACTGCCGCCACTTCTAGAGAAGCTGTGGCTGGGTTCTCGGAAACTTTATTCACCGAGCTTAAATTAGAGGCAGAACCGTTAAGATTTTCCACCAATTCAATCACCGGCTTGGTAGTAATTTGAGTGTAAGTTGTCAGAGCTTGAGCGACAACTTGATCCATGTTGTAATACCTGTAAGTCGCCAGCCTTCCCACAAAAGAAACTCCCGGAGTTGTATCAGCCAAAGCCTTATATTTCTTGTAAATTTCGGCATTTTCTGGACGCGGAACCGGGTAGTAAGGGTCTCCCTCAGCTTGCGGATATTCGTAGACAATGCTAGTTTTTTGATGCTCTTGTCCGGTGAGGTATTTAAACTCCGTGCAGCGAGTATATAAATGCTCGTTGGGGTAATTTACCACCGGTGCTACTTGGTGTACGGGTACGTTCAGCGTTTCGTGCTTGAATTCCAAGGAACGGTAAGGAAGTTTGCCGTAGCAGTAATTGAAATAGGAATCGACCGGCCCGGTGTAAATCATTTCCCCATAAGGAATAAAACCCTCAATCTCGCGGTAGTCGGTATTCAGCATCACCTTGATGTTTGGGTGAGAAAGCATCTTTTCAAACATCCGAGTGTAGCCGTGCAGCGGCATTGCTTGATAGGTATCGGTGAAATAGCGATCGTCCCGGTTAGTGCGGGTGGGCACGCGCGCAATCACTGATTTGTCGAGTTCCGACGGATCCATTGCCCACTGTTTGCGGGTGTAATTACGGAAGAATTTCTCGTAAAGTTCGCGACCAACTTTGCTGACAACGACATCTTCGGAAGTGCGAATGTAATCCTTTGGTTCTGCTACTTTTGCGAAGAAATCTTCGACTTCAAATGATGTGAGGTTCAGTCCGTAAAGTTGGTTTACAGTGTTAAGATTGATCGGAATTTGCAGCAGTTGACCGTCAACGCTGGCAAGGACTCGGTGTTCGTAGGGTCGCCACTCGGTGAACTGCGAAAGGTACTCGAAAACTGGGCGCGAATTGGTGTGAAAAATGTGGGGGCCGTATTTGTGTACGAGGATGCCGTGGTTGTCGTAATGGTCGTATGCGTTGCCGCCGATGTGGCTGCGGGTATCAACGATCAAGACTGTTTTTCCTGCCTCATTTGCTAGTCTTTCGGCAATGACGCTACCTGCAAATCCGGCTCCGACAATTAAATAGTCAAACATTAAAACACCTCTGATAGTTGACTGTTGACTGTTGACTGTTGACTGTTAACTCTTAACTGTTGATAGTTGACTGTTAACTGTTGACTGTTGACTTCGATCGCACTTTCGATCAACCCCAGCATTTCGCCCCAGGTATTGTCCCAAGAATTGTCTGCTAAAAAGGCATCTACTTCCTCCAGCCAACTCGTGCTATCTGCACTTTCCTTGAGGATTTCTTCAGCACAGATCACGAATTCTGACGCATTGCTAGCAATCCGCACCAAGCCTTTTTCTCCGTAGGGCCGCACCACGTCGCGAATCGGAGTCGAAATCACTGGTTTCCCGGCAGCGAGGTATTCTGGAGTCTTCGTCGGACTAATAAATTTAGTCGATTCGTTAATCGCAAAAGGCAGCATTGCTATATCCCACCCGGCAAGATACGCTGGCAGTTCTTGATAAGATTTGCCGCCGAGATAGTGTATATTGGGGTGACTTGGCAGAGTAGCCCGATCGATCTTGACGACAGGGCCAATTATGACTAAATGCCAGTCAGGCCTCGCTTCGGCAATGCCGCCTAGCAGTTCGATATCCATGCGTTCGTCGATGACGCCATAAAATCCCAAACGCGGGTGAGGAATGTCTTTTTGATCCGCCGGTTCTTCTGAAAGATTCCTGGCTGTGACAAAGTGTTCTTTTTCGATGCTGCTGGGGAAAGCATGAATGTTTGGGTGCTGGTGCTGTTTGGCTTCGTAAAGGCTGTGTCCGCCAGTAAATACTACGCTGGCGCGCTTTAATAGTTGGTTTTCATTTGCTTTTAATTCCGGGTGCGCGCCTTGGAATGCTGACAGTTCATCCATGCAGTCGTAGACCACAGCTAGCGGCTTTAAGTGGTTTGTGAAACTGACAGCCATTGGTGTGTAATACCACAGGATGTACTGGCTAATTTCTGCAGCTTGAAACAAATCATCTAGCATGGCTTGCTGAGCAGTTTGTGCTGTTTCTTCGCTAATTCCTTCGCTCAAGTGCGGTACTATTACCCAGACTCCGCTTTCGTGGATGCTGACATCAAGCCACCAATCTGTACCAGCGCTCAAAACCGGTTCTTCTACAAAGAATACGCGGCGATTTTTGGCGCAGCGACCCAAGAGATGTTGCGGACGCTGATAGACGAAGTTCCACCGCAAATGAGACAGGCAAACTAAATCCGGTGTATTATCTAAAGCAGCAGTTGTTGATAAGTTGGCGCGCAATGCGGGCGAGGGAGCGAATTGAGAGGGCGATTTTGCTGGATCTATCGAGGTAAATCGGATCTCCCATGCTCGACCTTTATTGCTATAATTATTGTTTACTGAGTTTTTGGGCGTGGACATAATTAGCCTCGGGAATTTGTCAAGAGGATATCCTTCTCAGTAGTGTCTTACTGAAATTCGCAAGCATCGATCTGAGAATTTTTATTGACTAGCAAGCGTCACATTCATGGGGCAAAACACACCAAATGTTTGGCTGCGGAAAAACACGCTTATCTGCTTTTTTCAAAATTGAAACTTGGAGATAAGTTAATATTGTTAGACTTGCTATTGTTGCTAAATCTAACCCAATTTTTCTGCCATTACTTCTATCTGAAGGATGACTTCGTTCTCAGGGCGCGCCTAGCTTGCACGCTTGGTTCAAAAGCGGTTAAAATGCCGATCGACCTTGTAAAATGACTCTTAACTGGCAGGTACGGGGTTAAAACCGAGCGAGTTTTATTTGCTGTATTTAGTAGAGTAGAGAAAATTTGCGATTCCCTTCGGGATAGCTTCGATCGCGCGGGTTTTTGTTGCCCTTTTATTTGACAAACCTCACCTTTTTTAAACTGATCCGATCG
The DNA here is from genome assembly GCA_031372825.1 of Cyanobacteria bacterium OTE_58_metabat_593. Classification (GTDB taxonomy): domain Bacteria; phylum Cyanobacteriota; class Cyanobacteriia; order Cyanobacteriales; family Microcoleaceae; genus Microcoleus. Next base: position 13,636 of record JANMLZ010000005.1, read on the forward strand.
CTGCTAGAAAAATTGTGTATCGTAATATACAAAATTTTAGCCAACATTTCTAACTTGCGATAGATTAACAAATAACATAGGACTTACATGGGGCCCAGAAACCGGGTTTTTTTACGAAAAGACGGGTTCGAGCCCGTAGATTCGGTAAAAAACCCGGTTTCTTTGTCGGAGTGCGTTCAAGACTGTAACAGTTTATGGACTCCGGTTAAACTCACGCCCAGAGCACCATTCTCAACAATACCTGAGAAACCGCGTTTCTTGACAAAAAACCTAGGATTTTACGCGAGTATGCGACAAGAAACCAAGGTGATGAGATTGGTGTTCGGGGCGCCAATTTAAAGTCACGCCACAGTACGAATTTCAATCATCCCTCTAAGGGCGGGTTCGCCGAGATCTGCAATTCCCGTCCCAAATATTCAAGTAAACCCGTGATTAGGATCGCAAATTAAATAATTTACACAAGTTTGTGGGATGGGCGTCCCGCCCGTACAGAAAGGACGGGCGGGACGCCCATCCCACAAGAACCGTCAAATTGTAAGTTATTTAATTCTCATTCCTTAGAAGATAGCAGCAACTTTACAGTCGGCGGCTGTCAATTTTGGCGATTCCCCCTCCAAAAGCAAAATCTTGCACCATCGAACTCTTTAAGAAATCGTGGGGGAAACCCAATTCAATTGCACTTACTTTGTCTAACTGCTGCATTTGTTCGGGAGTTAATTCAAACTCCAAACAAGCAAGATTTTCCTGGAGTTGCGAGAGTTTGCGCGAACCAATAATCGGAATAACTTCGACTGACTGCTGACGCAGCCAATTTAGGGCTACTCCAGAAGCAGGTTTCCCAATTTCGGTGGCTATTAAGCTAACTTCGCCAGCAATATTGAGATCGCGTTCGCTAATTTTTGCAGATTCAGGTGAATTAAGCCGTTTAGCTTCGCTGGCGGTTTCTGAAGTGTTGTATTTTCCAGTCAGCAAACCGCCTGCTAGGGGGCTCCAAGCTGTGATGCCAATATCGAAGGCTTTTGCCATTGGCAGCAAATCTCGTTCGGGTGTTCGTTCTTTTAAGGAGTATTCTATTTGTAGGCCGACAAATGGTGTCCAGCCGCGTAAATGGGCGATCGTATTTGCTTGAGAAATAATCCAAGCTGGCGTATCGGAAATGCCGATATATAAAACTTTGCCGGCGCGTACCAAATCGTCAAAAGCGCGCATCACTTCTTCGACTGGTGTGGTAAAATCCCAAGCGTGTAGCCACAGCAAATCTATGTATTCAACTTGGAGCCGCTTTAAACTGGCCTCTACTGCTTGTACCATGTTTTTGCGGTGGTTGCCGAAACCATTGATTTCGCCATTCTTCATGTTCAGGCTATACTTAGTGGCAACTACCCATTTTTCGCGATCGGCTGCGATGAAATCGCCGACATATTTTTCGCTAGTACCGTTGGTGTAGAGATTCGCGGTATCAATAAAATTGCCGCCCGCTTCTGCAAAGGCGTCGAACATTTTGCGGCTTTCGTCGTAGGAACCGCCCCAACCCCATTCTTCGCCAAAAGTCATGGTTCCGAGGCAGATTTCCGAAACGCGAAGTCCGCTGTGACCTAGTAGTTTGTATCTCATGTCAAGCTTTTGTTAGTTATTGACTGTTAACAGTCTAGATCGGGATTTGCCGAACTGTTGCCATCAGTCGGGGGTGGTGGCATTTTGCGGTGCCAAGGCGCTGGACTGGATATTGAATTTTTTGTCAAGTTAATCAAAATGTTGTAGCACGGGCGAGGACTCGCCCGCGATCGCCCTTCGGTTTACTTTCAACACCACGACGGCGATTTTTGGCGCGATCGGCTTACCAATGTATTGAGGATCACATTGTTAAATAAAAATACAGTAAAATCGGTAAATTCAAATCTACCTAAAGGTAGGTGTGTACTGAAATGAGTTATATAAAAAAATGTTCTATTTTATATAAGAAAACCAAACTGAACGAGAAAAAAATATATGTAGCTAAATTAACTTTTTAGCGTTATAGTGATTTACAGATTACAAAACCTAGGTGACTCACTTGGCTGACATCGTTGATACCGCCGTTTCGGCAGGCTCTTTTACTACCCTAGTTGCTGCCGTCCAAGCCGCTGGTTTAGTAGATACTCTCAAAGGCGCTGGCCCTTTCACAGTTTTCGCTCCTACAGACGAAGCTTTTGCTAAGCTTCCCGCTGGTACTGTAGAGGCATTGCTTAAGGACATTCCTAAGCTCACAAAAATCTTGACTTATCATGTCGTTGCTGGCAAAGTTATGGCTGCTGATGTAGTCAAGCTGACATCTGCCAAGACAGTTGAAGGTTCTGAAGTGAAAATTGATGCTTCCAATGGCGTCAAAATCAATGATTCTACCGTTACAGCAGCCGATGTTGTTGCTGATAATGGCGTCATCCACATCATCGATTCAGTCTTGCTTCCTGCGTAAGCACGGAATTAGATAGCCCAATACTATCTTGAGGGCGGTGGCTATAGTTAGCCGCCGCCCTGTTTGAGTTGATATTTGAGACTTAAATATTTTAGGCAGCTCGGTAATTAAAATTATTATAGAGCAGCGGGAATTTGCCGATCGCACTGGGCTTGAGTCGGCCCCAAATTTGTCGCTGCTGGATTTACCCAAAAAACTGGTTTGAGGTAAACTGCAACAGGTACTCTGGATAACAACTCGATCAAAAAATAAAAAAGCGGTCGCGACTCGTTAGCAATTGCGGATAATTAGTGCCCCACTTATTTTGCACTCTGGGGCTGATTCCCGGTTGATGCGTAGATACCATGCCACCAAACCCAACATTTATCCGAGAAACTGGGTTGATGAGGCCTTGTCTTAAGTAAGATACAATAAGAACCACAAGGCAAGTGCGATCGATATTATTGGACAGTCAACGCTATGCAATCTATAACTCAGTCCGAGACAGAGCCGGCGATGGACGCTCCCAAACACGGCATACCCGTTACAATCATTACAGGATTTCTCGGGAGCGGCAAAACAACCCTGCTCAACCACATCCTGACCAACCAGCAAGGTTTGAAAACAGCAGTTTTGGTCAATGAATTTGGCGAAATCGGCATCGATAACGAACTGATTGTCACCAGCGACGACAACATGGTTGAGCTGAATAACGGCTGCATCTGCTGCACGATCAACGAAGATTTAGTTAATGCAGTTTACAAAGTTTTAGAACGTCAAGAAAAGTTAGACTATTTAGTAGTTGAAACCACCGGACTCGCCGACCCGCTACCAGTAGCTCTGACTTTTTTAGGCACTGAATTACGAGACATGACTCGTCTCGATTCGATCGTTACGGTAGTAGACGCGGCCAATTACAGTTTGGATTTGTTCAACTCTGAAGCAGCTTACAGTCAAATAGCTTACGGCGATATAATTATCCTCAACAAAACTGATTTGGTTGAAGAAGCAGATTTAGATTTGTTGGAAGTTAAGATTCGCGATATCAAAGAAGGTGCTCGAATTCTGCGAGCTGTAAAATCGGAAGTTCCACTACCGCTCGTCCTCAGCATCGGATTGTTTGAGTCTGACAAATATTTCCAATCTGAGGAAACTCCTAGCAGTCACGACCACGAACATCACGACCACGGTCATCACGACCACGAACATCACGACCACGATGAACACGCTCATCACGACCACGCCCATCACGAACATCACGACCACGCTCATCACGACCACTCCGACCATTTAGAAAATGACGGATTTACCTCACTTTCATTTCAGAGCGACAAGCCGTTTTCTTTGAGAAAATTTCAGTATTTCCTAGACAACCAACTCCCAACAAACGTGTTTCGCGCGAAAGGGATTATGTGGTTTGAAGAAAGTCCCAAACGGCATATTTTCCACTTAAGCGGCAAGCGATTTTCGATCGACGATGATGAATGGAAAGGTGAGCCAAAAAACCAGATTGTCCTGATCGGTCAGGGTTTGGATATCGAGGATTTGCGATCGCAACTCGAAAACTGTCTCTGCACGCCTTCACCCAATCGCGGCAAAGGTTTCGGAAGAAGCTAAAGATAGAAGTGTGCGGGGACTCAGAAACCGGGTTTTTACCAAAAGAGGCGTTATATCAATTCCGGCTGCGCCGGAATAATATAGAGGAGACCGCGAGTGCCTTAGTCCCTACCACAATCAATTGTAGGGACTAAGGCACTCGCGGTCTCCTCCGTCTCCTCCGTTTATATCATTCCGATGCAAACGGATTTGATATTACAGCCTGCACATTCGGTAAAAAACCCGGTTTCTTTAGTCTGAGTGCGTCCAAAACTTTTCTGGCCTCTTCCTTCTGTTAAATATCAAATTTCTAAATTAACCGGGTTTGGGAACTGCTGTGGCGTAGCTTCAGAATACATTGCGGTTCGCTACACTCCGCAGGCTGGCGATTCCCGAATCTCCAACGCCCAAAACCGCCTCAAACAGCCAGTTGCTAAATTGTCCACTCAGCGGCCTGGGCTCATCCTCAATCTTTCTGGCGATCGCCCACCCGACTAAAAGCTCATAGTGCTTGTATAGTAAGGGTTAAAGGTGCATAAAAGTCATACCCAACAGCCAAAGCTTAGAATCAGATTCAGCAGCCAAAAACTGTTGCATGAGAGAGTGGAACACTGGCGTCACTGCACTGTTTGTACTTCCCTTACATTCAATGTATAGAGAGTTGAATCAGCACAAAGAGCGAAACCGCCAACTGCATCACTCACTCTCTGGCAAATCTACTACCGGATAAACGCTATGACTGTCACAACTGCAACCAACACCGTCAACTGCAACACCGCTTCTGGAATCAACTCCCTTCAAGGCGCCTCGATCGAACAAACCGCCGAAATCGATACTCCTCTCAGCATCAATATCCTGGCTTTGGCTGACTTCGCCCTCAAAGAATTGGAAGCAGAGATGAAAACTGCCACTCGCAGCGCTCAAGCAGTGGCGATGCGGATTGCTAAGGAAGTCGAACGGATTTGCGAAAAAAGCGATCGCATCCAAATTTCCGGCGAAGTTGAAGCTTGGCAAATCACCTTGGCCGAGCACCGCTTGCAAAAAACCCTGCAATACTACCGCCTCGGTTCCAAGCAAGGCCGCGTCGAACTTCACTCTCACCTCGCATCGATGATTTACCGCCATGTTGCTTCTTTTCGATCGAACTTGAACTTCCAAGCTCGCTACAACATGATTGAAGACTTTTTGCAAGGCTTTTACATCGAATCTCTGCGGGCTTTCCGCCGCGAACACCAAGTCGATGCTACCTACCAGCCCCGCACGCAGCTAGAATTGGCTGAGTACATGGCTTTCACCGAACACTACGCCAAACGCCAAATCGGCTTACCAGGCCGCAACCGCCAACGCTTGATCGTGCTCCGTGCTCAAGGATTTGCCAAGGGCCAACCTCCTGAAATGGCGATCGACATTGAAATGGCTGTAGAATCCGGCAAGGGAGAAGATGCGGAAATGCACAGCCGCTCTCCGGCGCTGCAACAAGTGCGCGAGCAAATGGTGTCTGAAACCATCGATCCGGCTGATGCTGTGTTGCGCGATCGAGTAGTATCCGAATTGATTGCTTATCTGGAGTTGCAAAATCAGCCAGAATGTGTTAGCTACCTAACTTTAAAACTGCAAGACCTTTCAGCTTCCGAAATCGATCGCGTTCTCGGTTTGTCTTCCCGCCAGCGCGACTACTTGCAACAACGTTTCAAGTACCACGTCGAAAAATTTTCCCGCACTCAAAACTGGAAACTCGTCCACGAATGGCTCGGTGCTGATGTCGATCAAAAACTGGGAATGACTTCGGACAAGTGGGAAGCATTTCGCGCTCAACTTTCCCCAGAACAACAACAACTGTTGGCGATGAAGCGGAATCAAGAAAGCGATAGTGCGATCGCCACAGCCATCAATTGCACTCCGAAACAAGTCCAAAAACGCTGGGCGCAACTGTTGGATCTGGCTAGCCAGACTCGCAACAGTAGCCAAGCTTAACGGGTACTAAAACATGAACGTAACCGTTTTGTTGAGACTGGAAAGTGCGATCGGGTGCGGATTCCTCAAAAGAATACCCGCCCCGGCGCCTGCCTTCAAATCTCCCACTGGGGATGCTGGATTATGAAAGCTTTTGAGCTAATTAAATATATTAAAACCGCACTATTTTTGGTTAATATTTATACTTCCCAGGTTATGCCTGGGAATTTGTTTTTGGAGTAGAAATAGGCAAGATGTTTGTTCCACAAACTTTTAATCTGATTGTGGAATGCAATCATATCAATTCTGGTAGCATCGGAATTATTAGCTAAAATGAGGAGACGGCAGTGCCGTGTCCCTACAATGAATCTGGGGTAGGGAAACGGCACTGCCGTCTCCTCTATATCATTCCGGCGCAGCCGAAATTGATATCACATAAATAACTTAATGAGCCGAGATTTGGTATGATGATTACCACTAACGATCGCACCTCCACAAGGGGAACTCTAAAATTTATGTGTCTCAATCCCGGAGATATATTGGCTGAACGCTACAAAATCATCGATAAATTAGGATGCGGAGGATTTGCGATCACCTACACTGCTCAAGATATGCAAAACCTCGGCAATCCCCCATGCGTGATTAAGGAAATTCCTTTTCCTAAATCTGAAAATTCCCTGGTATTAGAAAGAGCCAGGAACCGATTTCAAAGAGAAGCTAACGCTTTGCATATTCTGGGAAAGGACTCGCGGATTCCCGAATTGTTCGATCGCTTTGAAGAAAATGAAAATTTTTACTTAGTTCAAGAATTTATAGAAGGAACTCCCCTAAGTCAAGAACTCATTCAAGGTCAGCAGTGGAAGGAAGCAGATGTAATCGCTTTGTTACGAGAAATTATAGAAATTTTAGTTTTTATTCATAAAGCAAATATTATTCATCGCGATATTACACCTTTTAATTTAATTCGACGCAAAAAAGAGCGTAAGCTTGTCTTGATTGATTTTGGAGCGGTCAAAGAAATCAGCACTTTTACCTCTAACAGTACAGGTGAAATATTGACATCGCAGGCGATCGGTACAAGCGGTTATATGCCTGCCGAACAATACAATCCGCGGTCTGTCCCGCAACCCTGCAATGATATTTATCCAGTAGGCATCATCGCGATTCAAGCTCTTACCGGGCGACGTCCTACAAATTTACCACACGACCCCGAAACAGGTGAAATACTCTGGATTTTTTCAACAGCAGAGCGAGTTAGTGATGATCTAACAAATATTTTAAATCAAATGGTGCGTTTCAACTTTCAGGAGCGCTATCAATCTGTTGTTGAGCTGTTGAAGGCCTTGAATTCGATTCAATTGCCCAAGTCGAAACCGACGAAAGGTCGATCGCACTTTCGCCCGTTACTATTCGGATTTGGGGGATTGGCCACTGTATTGGCGATCGTACTTTTAATCCCCAGAATTTCCCCGCTAATCTCCAGATCGGAGCCACAACAACCATTGTCTACACCCTTCACAGATGGTGTAAGTTCTTGCGAAAAACTCCTAGTGCAAACCTCCGCCCTGTGGTCAAAACAAAGAGCAATTAAAGAGTTTGCCGATAAAAATTATCCAGAAGCTTTGAAATTGTTCAAACAGTCATGGCGAGATGACCGCAAAGATCCAGAAACTTTAATTTGTATGAACAATTCGCTGCTGATGGCAACAAAAGCAGAGTATTACACGATCGCAATTGTTGTTCCCATCCGCAAAAATCAGGACGGTAGAATCCTCGACGCAAATTTAGCCGAAGAACTGCTGCGCGGTATTGCTCAAGCTCAAACCGAAGTCAATTTAAGTATTCTCACTCCCAACCTCAATCAAGACTTTCCCGGTCAAAAATTTCTCGAACCGAAACGGATTAACGGCAAGGGTCTGAAAGTAATCATCGCTGATGATGCAAATTTCAAATCAGAGGCAATTAAAAGGGCAAATTTCTTAGTTGCTCAACCAGATATTTTAGCAGTCATCGGACACTACACCAGCGACATGACTGTGGAAACAGTAGATATTTACGATCGCAATAAACTGGTCGCCATTTCTCCAGGAAGCACCACAGAAGAGTTGACACGAAGACCCCGAAAGTTTTTCTTTCGGACGGCTCCGACAACTAGCATAGAAGCTGAATCTTTAGCCGATCAACTCATCTCAGTCGGTGAAAAGAAAGTTACAGTATTTTACAATCCTAACAGTCCGTTCAGTGCTTCTTTGTGGGAAGAATTCAAAAAGCAATTTGAAGCCAAAGGAGGCAAGACTTTTAGAATTAGTAATTATTACGACTTATCTAAAAATAATTTTAACGCCGAAGCAGCAATCAAAGAAGTTGAGAAATTAGGGAAAACCGCTTTACTGGTTGTTCCAGATGGTCAAGTCACTAATTCTGTAGAAAATGCCCTCGAAATGATTAAATTTAACGACAATCGTAATTGGATTGTCGGGCCCTGGACTTTATACGAAACGAGAACATTAAAATTAGCAAAGCAGTTGAAATCTGTTGACAAACTAGGAATATCCGTGTTTTGGCATCCGTTAGCAAGCTTTGACAAAAAGTTTCCCCAAAATGCTGAAAAATTGTGGGGAGGCCAGGTCAATACTCGATCGGCTTTAACCTACGATGCCGCCCGAACACTGATTAAAGCCCTAGAAATGCAGCCGGAACCAAGCCGCGAAGGAATGCAAAAAACCTTAGCCGATCCAAACTTTAAAGCTGAGGGAGCTACAGGTATAATTGAGTTTGACTCGAACACTGGAAATCGGAAAAACCCTCCTAAACGAGTGGGACACATTGTTCGGTGTCCTAGAGAACAATTTGGGCTGACATTTGTGCCGATCGAATTTCCGACAGCAGCCGCCGCAGGTTTAAAATGCGAGTAATATCAATTCTGGTTCCACCGTCAGGTGATTGTTGACTGTTAACTGTTCACTGCTGACTGTTCACTGTTCACTGTTGACTGTTGACTGTTTGAATAATGCAAACGATCTGATACCAATTTAATGTGAAGTTGCATATATCTCGAGCCCCCTAAATCCCCCTTAAGAAGGGGGACTTTCACCCCCCTGTCCCCCCCTTCGATCGGGGGGCTAGGGGGGATCGGAATTCTATGCAGCCTCATAAAAAACTGGTATGACAGCATTCTTAACAAAGGTTTTAAGAGCGGGAGGATGCCCAATGCGTACTCCTCACAAGAAAATTAACTTTTTGTGGAACAGGTATCTTGCCTGTTGCTCAGAAGCGACTATGGCGACAAGTGCAACATATCAATTTATTCGATATATTAAACATGGTTAGGTATTTTTATAAAAACCCTTATGAATGTCAAAGTCGCTCCCTCACCCACTTCTAGTCTCAAACCTGAAGCCCAAAATGTCTCGGCCCTCAAACAAGTCTTGCAGACTATTGATGCCGATAGCTGTCCAGCTTTCTATAACTTCCATATGCACACTGTTAACTCTGACGGGCGATCGCAGTCAGAGAAAGTGATGGAACAGGCGATCGCGATCGGACTCAAAGGCTTAGCTATCACAGATCACCATAGCACCAAAGGCTACGAGCAAGCTCAAATTTGGTTGGATAATTGGAAATCAAATCATCCCGATAGCAATGTCACAGCACCAATTCTTTGGACTGGCGCTGAAATCAATGCCGAATTGCTCAACAACGACGTGCACATTCTCGCTTACGCTTTCGATCCGCAACATCCCAGTCTCAAACCATACTTGCGAGGTGATAAAGGTACTGAAGGTAGCGATGATTATCCAGCAGCCAAAGTAATTAAAGCTATTCAGGAAGCAGGAGGTTTAGCAGTTCTGGCACATCCTTGCAGATATCGTTCTACCGCAGATAAATTAATCCCAGAAGCTGCTAGTTTAGGCATTGACGGCGTAGAAACTTACTACGCCTACAATAACCCCAATCCTTGGAAACCAAGTCCCAAACAAACTGTTTTAGTCAAAGAATTAGCAGAAACTTATGACTTGCTTGGAACTTGTGGAACAGACTCTCATGGTTTAAGTCTTTTAATCCGAATTTAGATGATTTGGGAATTGGGAATTGGGAATTGGGAATTGGGAATTGGTTTATTAGAAGCAACGATTAACAACTAACAACTAACAATTAACAATTAACAATTTAAACCAGTCGCCTATCTACCGTTCCGGGAACAGTTGACAAGACCTGTTTGTTGGCTGATTAGCCCAATTCAAACGAGAATTTCCAAACCGATCCATCCAACCTTCCAAATAAGTCCGATTCGCCTTTTTTTCCTCTGGATCTGATGTATTCATGGGATGAGGTGCTAAACCAAAAATAGTTGCAGTCGTCACGCAAAACATCGACTTTTGAAAACTCTGACAAATTTGGACTCGCACATCATCTTCGCCACGACAGCTACTCCGATAAACTTCATGCAGATATTCCGGCAAATAATGTCGCATATCTTGCATCAACTGAGTTGGCGGAATCCCTGCACCTCCTATAGGTAAAGGGTCAGCAAATAAGGCCCCGTAACCAAATTCTTTTTGTTCTTCTGGGATTTGATGGGCTTGCGCGTTGTATGAAACTGTACCAAAAAATGCAGTTCCCCGAAAGAAAATTGACTCTACATAAGGCAATGCAGTATCTGCTAAAAATGTTAAGTTAGCTTCTTTCGGAATGATATCGTAGACTTGACCGCCAATCTTGACGCTGTAGGTAATTGGTAAACTGGCGGCGGCGACTAAGCCAGCTTTGACAAAATCAACTATATCGGCAATAGATTTAGTTTCGCCTCGATCGTACGAATCAGATAAGTCTATGAACAAATCGCTCATTACTCGCCAAAACTGACCTAAACCAGTGTAGTAAGCCAGCATCCGCACTTGTTCTGGCAAAAAATTGGGGAATGCTTTGTGGAGTCCCTGCATGAAAATATTGCCTTTTAATTTAGCTGCGATCGCCTTTTCGACCAAATTATCAAACTCTGGGGAATCCAAATAGCTGTCTAAACCGCCGCCACCGTGCCAAAGCATGGTTCTCATGCAGTATTCGGCATATTCAAAATTTATGCGATCGTGCCACAAATAGCGCATCAATTTCGCGAAAGTGACTTCTCCATTGAAATATTTGAAAAATGGGAAAAGCACTAAAAACTGTTCTTCGGCGATGTAGTTGAGATTGCGGGAATAGGCATCGAGAACTATGGCGTAACTCTTGAGAACTCCGACAACTTCTATGACATTTTCTTTATTGTCAGGTAGTAAAGCTTTGCCTGATTCCAAGATGTCAATGTATTCAGCTAGAGGATGGGAAGATGGTTTTAATATGGTATTTGTCATTTTGATTTAGCCTTAAATGAAGGAAGAAGGAAGACGGAAGACGGAAGAAGGAAGAAGGAAGACGGAAGACGTTATATCGTTTCCGGCTGCATCGGAATTATTAGTAACCGGAATTAGGAGACGGCAGTGCCGTGTCCCTACAATGTTATTTTGGGT
>JANMLZ010000079.1:0-43603 GCA_031372825.1 Cyanobacteria bacterium OTE_58_metabat_593
CACCCTCTTTTCTGGTTGAAAATACCCAGCGATCACCGCCAATGGTGTGCCAATACAGTTGATGTCCTGCATTGATATTTCCACAAGGGCTTTTTGCCCAATGTCGAAGTTTCAGGTATCTGAGGTGCTCTTGTTTAGCAAGGTCTCCAACGGTTTTAGCGTCAGAGTTTGTAGAGAAAGAAGTCCATCCCCTTATGACAGGGTTTAAGTCTCAATTAACGCCGATTGTGGCGATGACCTACGTTTTTTGATGATTCTTCCGATTTCCTCTTGGTGTGCCTTACTTGACTGCTTAGTTGGGGTAATGATTGTGTTAAAACCTAATATTTCACCGTGCGTACTTGAACTGCTTCGGTGTTTTCCAGCAGGGTATTGTCTTATGTGATGACCTCAAAAGTCATGTGCCAGCTTTATTACCATCCTCACTTAATTCATCTTTGAAAGTGTGAGTTAGCCTCGTTTTTTCAGGTTTTAACTCTCAACCCATACCAGCTAACCATTCTGAGATTAGCTCTCGGCATCTTTGGACTACGGCTTTTTCTTCACACAGAATTACAAAGTCATCGGCATATCGAATTATGTTCGGTCTGCCTACATATTTTCCAAATCGGGAAAATGACTTTCTTATGTAGTTTGCTTGATCCTGTGGAAACTCTTTTTCTATGTGTTGTTCCAAACCGTGGAGGGCAATGTTTGCCAGTAACGGAGAAATGACCCCACCCTCTGGCGTACCCTCAGATGTAGCAGTGAATACTCCATCGTCAATTACTCCAGATTTTAGCCCGGATTTTACTTGTCTCCTGACTTTGCCTTTGATCTTCAACTTTTGGAGTAGTTCATCATGGTTGATACGGTCAAAGCACTTAGCTATATCTGCATCTAGTACAAATTTTGCTTTATGTTGAATACAGAGTTTAATCTGCTTAATCGCATCGTGGCATGACCTGCACGGTCTAAAACCATAGCTGTTTGGCTCAAAAATTGCCTCCCATTCCGGCTAAGCGTGCGGATTTTATTACGGCTTGTAAGGCTCTGTCATATATCACAGGTATTCCCAGTGGGCGTTTTTCAGGCTCTTCCTGGTTTTGGTATCCAAACTCTTCTAGTCGGTTGGGATTTGCCAGTTAGCTTTAATTCCCTTAGAGGATTTTTGCTGGCGGTGTCGGTATTCAGCTATCCTGATTGACCGCGTTCACCCTCGCTTTACACCAAGGTTGTCAATCTTTGTGTAGAGGAAACCAAATTTAACTTTGGTTCTTTGTCTGCTTTCAATCACGCACCATGATGTCAGGACTTGATTTATTTTGGATGTTGGTTATGATGTTGATTGGCACCTTCATCTTTCCCGTTTTCCCCTGGTTTTCTTAGCTTGATGCTCGACTAGGTTTTCTCACCTGCATGAATAGTAAGTTTTCGGCGATGAGGGATTAAAGTGCGAACTCTAGCCCTAATGGGTTTACCCCATCGCTGCTAGCCATCCCCCCTTTCGAGTTTCGGCTAAACGAATCGCACTACCCACATTACTTTAACATATTGTCGTTACTAGGATCTGCCTGGAAACGCAGATCCAGAGGCTCCGCCTCGCAATTCACCGCAAACAATCCTAGTCGAGTTCCTGCAAAACCCCACTCAAAATTTCCACAATGCGATCGATATGTTCCTTCTCAATAATCAACGGTGGCGACAAAGCAATGATATCCCCAGTTGTGCGAATCAACAACCCATTTTCGTAGCACTTTGTAAAACAATCAAAAGCTCGTTTACCCGGCTTCCCAGCAATAGATTCCAACTCAATCCCCGCCACAAGTCCCAAATTGCGGACATCTATAACATGGCGCACGCCTTTGAAAGAATGCACCGCATCTTCCCAGTAACCAGCAATTTTATCAGCCCGTTCAAATAACTTTTCTTCCTCATAAATATCCAGCGTCGCCAAAGCAGCCGCACAAGCCACCGGATGCCCCGAATAAGTATAACCATGAAACAGCTCGATCGCATTTTCAGCAGCATTCATGAAAGCATCATAAATTCCTTCCTTCACAAACACCGCCCCCATCGGCACAGTACCGTTGGTTATCCCTTTTGCCGCAGTCACGATATCGGGAACAACTCCAAAATATTCAGTAGCAAAACTCGCACCCAAACGCCCAAAGCCCGTAATCACTTCATCAAAAATCAGCAGAATTCCATACTTGTGACAAATCGCTCTAAGCCTTTCCAAATAACCTTTTGGCGGAATCAAAACCCCTGTAGAACCAGCCACCGGTTCCACAATTACCGCCGCAATATTCGACGCATCGTGCAAAGCCACAATCCCTTCCAATTCATCGGCTAAATGCGCTCCCCATTCCGGTTGTTTGCGACTGAAAGCATTATGTTCTAGACTGTGAGTATGAGGTAAATGATCGACTCCTGTCAGCAAACTGCCGAAAAACTTGCGATTTGGGCCAATGCCGCCGACCGAAATTCCCCCGAAACCAACGCCGTGATAACCGCGTACCCTACCAATCAATCTTTGGCGGGTTCCTTCACCTCTAATTCGATGATAAGCAATGGCAATTTTTAACGCAGTCTCCACCGATTCCGAACCAGAATTAGTAAAGAAAACGCGATCGAAATTGCCGGGAATCAGCTTTACCAAACGTTCCGCTAATTCAAAAGCAGCCGGATGTCCCATTTGAAAAGCCGGCGCATAATCTAAATTCAAAACTTGTTGTTTAACTGCTTCGGCAATTGTCTCGCGGGCGTGGCCAGCATTCACGCACCATAGCCCCGCAGTACCATCAAGAATTGAGCGGTTATCATCGCTGGTAAAGTGCATATCTTTTGCCGAAACCAACATTCGCGGATTCGCTTTAAATTGTCGGTTGGCCGTGAAGGGCATCCAGTAAGCGTCCATATTTGTCATTATTTTTTGTATCTTTTTATATTGATGTTTTTGTTTCCAAACTATAACTTGTTACTGATGGCCGATCGCCTAATGCTTATTATAATTTTACAAATATCTCTTGCGTCTTTTAACTAAAGCTTACTTAACGAATTAAACCTCTCTATCTGCTCGTTACTAGGCTCTGCCTAGTAACGCAGATCCGGAGGCTCTGCCTCCATTTTTACTCGGTATACGACGAGGCAGAGCCTCTAGACATGGGTTCCCAGGCAGAGCCTAGGAACCAGTTAAAACCAGCTTAATTCACGATCGCACCAACCGACTCATGCTGCAACAGACCAGTCAGCATTTGCACTGGCTTCTCGTCGTAAGGCCACGCAAAAGCATGGCGAAAAGCGGCACTTTGACAGGCTTGCAATTGCCGAAAATCAATGATATCAAGAGTCAACAAATTCTCGTACTCAAAAGGCAGCCGCACGTTGTGCAATCCGGCGTTGTCGGTGCAAATTGCAATATCGACACCGGCTTCAAAACAGCGATCGAACACAACCTTCAATTCCCGCATATCCTGCAACGTCCCCGTTTTCAGATAGGTAGTCGGGCAAACTTCCAAGCATTGACCCCTGCGCGCGATTTCTGGTAGCAGTTCGGGATATTTTAACGGAATTTGAATCCCGTGACCGATTCGCATCAGATAGGGCAGTAGTTCGGGATAACAGCCTGATGTAGTTTCGTAGAGGTGTCCGGTGGTTTTAATGCCGATCGACCTTGCGTACTCATACAATCCCACAAATTCGTCCAGGCGATCGCCAATAGCAGCATCGCCGCCCGCAAGATCGATCGCACAAACATATTCTCCCATTTGTGCCGCCAAATCGACGATCGCCCGATTCACTTCATAGGGTAAACGTGAGTGCATACACAAAATTTGGCTAGTAACAATCGGACAATCGCTAATTTGACTGGCCTTACCCACAACTTGGACAATTTCTGCCATCAAATCAATCCGTTCTGACTGATCCAAATGCTCTGGAGTCCGCAAATAAGGCGTATAGCGCAACTCCAAATAAGCCAGATTTTCAAACACGTAAGCGCCCCGCATCAACCGATAGATGAAATAAGGCAAAGTCTCAACAGTTTGAACGCTTTCTACCAACGTATGCAATTCCAGATACTCATCCAGAGTATTGCGCGGACGAGTGTAAAAATCCTCAAACTCCGAGTATGCTTGAAATCGGCTAGCTATTTCAGCATTGTGGTGGCGATCGAAATACCGCCACAGCACCCTAGGAACCACAGAACCACCCAGATGGCGGTGCAACTCAGCGTGTAAAGTCATGGCAACACAGCCTCAATTTTCTCGATCTTAACAAAAATTAATTTGATCGAAGGTAAGGAAGAAGTCAGTTAACTGTTGACTGTTGACTGTTGACTGTTGACTGCTGACTGTTAACTGTTGACTGCTGACTGTTAACTGTTGACTGCTGACTGTTGACTGTTGACTGTTGACTGTTGACTGTTCCAATTACCTATTACCTATTACCCATGCCCCATGCCCGTAGCGAAAATCTAAAATCTAAAATTCCTTGACATTCGGGACAGCTTCATACATAATCTAAGATTGTGTCAACTAGAACGGAACGCGAAAACCCTTGGCTAACGTAGTTGTAATCGGCGCCCAGTGGGGCGATGAAGGAAAAGGCAAAATTACCGATTTGCTCAGCAAATCCGCAGATATCGTTGTCCGCTACCAAGGGGGCGTCAACGCCGGTCATACCGTGGTAGTCAACGGTCAGACTTTTAAGCTTCACTTAATTCCGTCTGGAATTCTGTACCCTGAAACAGAATGTATCATCGGCTGCGGTACGGTCATTGACCCTAAAGTTTTAATTCAAGAATTGGATCAGTTAGAAAAACTGAACGTTTCTACTGCCAAGTTGATGATTTCTCAGACTGCTCACGTTACCATGCCATACCACAGATTAATTGATGTGGCATCGGAAGAACAGCGGGGAAATTATAAAATTGGGACAACGGGACGTGGCATCGGCCCTACCTACGCGGATAAGTCCGAACGTACAGGGATTCGGATGCTCGATTTAATGGACTTGGAAGGCTTCCGAGAACAACTGGAATGGACAATTAATTATAAAAATGTCATTCTGGAAAAACTCTATAATTTGCCTCCTCTCAATCCACAAGATGTGATTGATGAATACCGAGTCTATGCGGAACGTTTGCGCCCCCACGTAGTAGACAGTTCCCTGAAGATTTATGAGGGACTTCACAAGCGGAAAAATATTCTGTTTGAAGGCGCACAAGGCACTTTATTAGACTTAGATCACGGCACTTATCCTTACGTTACTTCCAGCAGTCCGATCGCAGGTGGTGCTTGTGTAGGAACTGGAGTTGGACCAACTGCGATCGATCGAGTTATTGGAGTCGCCAAAGCTTATACAACCCGTGTGGGAGAAGGCCCCTTCCCTACCGAAATGGTAGATGGAGTTGGCGCAATTTTGGGCGAGAGAGGCGCCGAATTCGGCACGACAACTGGTCGGAAACGCCGCTGCGGTTGGTTCGATGCGGTAATCGGCCGCTACGCAGTTCGCATTAACGGACTTGACTGTCTCGCAGTTACAAAACTAGATGTTTTGGATGAATTAGAAGAAATCAAAGTCTGCGTTGCTTACGAAATTGATGGCGAACGTTGTATCGATTTTCCCAAAAATTCCCGGATATTTGCTCGATGCAAACCGATTTATGAAACTCTTCCTGGTTGGAAACAATCAACCGAAGAGTGCCGTAATTTGGAAGATTTGCCACCGCAAGCATTGGATTATCTGAAGTTTTTGGCAGATTTGATGGAAGTGCCGATCGCGATCGTATCTCTCGGTGCCGGCCGCGACCAAACTATCATTGTCGAAGACCCAATTCACGGCCCGAAGCGCGGGTTATTGTCGGTTGACGGTACTCCAGCTTAGTTCAAGGTTCCATGAGACTTAGTACACTTGACCCACGGCGTGGGTCAAGTGTATCATTATTTACAGGGAGTCAAGTAAATGACTGACGAAGATGAACTGATAGCACGGCTAGAAGTTCACAGAGATATGATTGGATGGCTTATAATGGAGTTGAGCCAAGAAGGAATAGAAGCCAAAAGAACAACCGGAAACAATCCCAAAGGTGATATTTTGATAGTCAACCAGCAAGATGTTCCGCGAGTTAAACAGCTACTCCGCAATTTTCATATCGAATTCAATGGTTAATTTATCAAAATAATAAAAAGTATAAATAATAATGAATGAACCGCATATTGAAATCAAAGCTTGGAAAAACAAAAAAATAGATTCCACAAAAGCTAAGGAAATATGTCAAAAAGGAACTGTAATTGGAGTTATTACCACAGGGGGAATTACTAAACCAGCTAAGGTTGTATTCGATAAAGCAGACGTAGCTTGGGTAGAAAATTTTCCAGAGAGTAAGTTGTTGAATCAGGAAGGTCAGGAGGAAAGCTAATGTTAGACATGATTTTTTATGCCTTCAAAACTAATCAGCCACCGCACTATGTCGGAATGTCTGAAGACGTTTACGAGTGGTTGGCAAAATCAGAATTTTCCAAAATCGGCAAATCTGTCCCCAGAAATATTTTGATAGATGAAGAGGAGGAAAAACTACCTTTAGTTGAATTAGATCAAGATATACGCCAGAAGTTTAGAAATTTTTTCCGCGACGCAATCATCTCCGAAAGCGATACCGTCCTTGCTAAGCTGGGTGATTCCCCTCTCAAAGAAGAGTACCAAGCAGGAACCTACCGTCTGAGAAAATTATTAGACTTGCTGAAGTGTGTGGAAAATGAAAATTATCAGTATCTCCAGCGAGTCCTTTAATGAAAAGTATCAATCAGGAACTTATCGTCTGAGAAAAATGCTGGAATTGCTCAAGTGTGTGGAAAACGAAAACTATCAATACCTTCAGCGAATTTAATTAAGTGCGATCGCAATACCACAATCCTGGTAAAATGTGAAAACAATCAGCCGAAAGTCAGAAAATGGAAATCGCAGTAGAATGTCAAAAGCGGGCAGAAGGCAGCAAACCTAACGCCCTCCGCCGCTCAGGAATGATTCCCGCCGTCCTCTACGGACACAAAGGCTCTGAATCTATTTCCCTCACCATCAAAGCTAAAACAGTTGAACAACTGCTCAAAAAGCGCGTAGTCAACAATGCCCTAATTGACCTCAGCATTCCCGAACTCTCTTGGAGCGGAAAAACCTTGCTCAGAGAAGTTCAAGTTCATCCTTGGAAAGGCTTTCCTTACCACCTGAGCTTTTTCTCCGTCGCAACTCAAGACAGCCTGGAAGTTGAAGTGTCGCTGCATTTTGTCGGCGAAGCTGTCGGCGTCAAATTAGAAGCTGGTATGTTGGAGACTGTGTTGACGCAAATCGCAGTTAAGTGCAAACCTGACAGTATTCCTGATGCAATTGAAGTAGATATTTCTAATTTGAAAGTTGGGGATGCGCTGCACATTCGCGAATTAGTTTTGCCAGAGGGAGCAGTAGCTCTCGGCGAACCAGATCAGGTGGTTGTTACCGTGCTGGGAACTAAAGCCAGCCCTGAAGAAGAAGCAGAAGAAGCAGCAGCCGCAGCAGCTTAATTATTAATTGCTAAGAGTTGTTAACTCATTGTTGACAAAGGGCGATCGCTTGATCCAAAAAGGGCGATCGTTTTTTGCTATGGGAGAAGACCCAATGATATCAATTCTGGCTGCGCCGGAATGACAAGCGAGGAGACGGCAGTGCCGTCTCCCTACCGCGATCGATTGTAGGGACACGGCAGTGCCGTCTCCTCCGTCTCTTACAATTTTTATTGTTCTTGTGGGATGGGCGTCCCGCCCGTTCTTTCTGGACGGGCGAGACGCCCATCCCACAAATATGTGTAAATTATTTAATTCGCGATCCTTACCAGCCCGATCGAAAAATCAGCAGAGAATCCCAGTTTCTCACCGAATAGCAGGGGTTTGAAGCCCTTACTCAGGTCGGCAGATTGTGATAAGAACGGAGTTTAAATCTCCGTTCTGATCACTTCGCTGTCAACTGTCAACTGTCAACTGTCAACTGTTTAACAGCACCGTCCCTCAAAAAAATTAATACTTCGGGGAACAAGCCTGCTACTGTTAGTGTCAAACCCGAGTATAATTGTGAAACGTTTAGACTACCCTACTTAATTCCTGCCTCGGTCGCCACCGCCTATATATGCCATCAACAGTGAGTACAGAATCAACAGCGGTTCAATTTAACCAACAGGGAGAAACATACCTATCCCAAGGAAAATTAGAAGAAGCCATCGCCTCCTGCGAGCAAGCTTTGAAGATTCATCCCAATTTTGCACCGGCTTACAAGACTTTGGGCAACGTGCTGCAAGCTCAAGGTCGGATGGAAGAGGCACGGCACTGGTACGCTAAAGCGATTGAAATAGAACCGAATTTTGCGGAGGTATACGCGAATTTGGGTAGTATTTACGCACAGCAGGAAAAATGGTCGGAGGCGATCGAGTTTTACCAAAAAGCGATCGCGATTAAGCCGAATTTCGCGGGAGTTTACCGGAATTTAGCAAAAGTATTCGGACAAATTAGCAAGCCAGCCGAAGCGCAACAGTGCTGGTATCAAGCATTTAGTTTGGAACCGGAAAAAGTGTCACCTGCGGAACATTTGAGTCTGGGCGACGCTTTGTTCCGTCAAGAAAAATTCCCCGAGGCGATCGCCTGTTATCAGCGCACAATCAAGTTAGATCCTAATTTGGCGACTGCTTACCAAAATTTGGGCGAAGCGCTGAAAAAACAAGGCAAGTTAGATGAAGCGACTCCATATTATCGCAGGGCGATCGAACTCAACGCCGCTCATGCCAGAAACGGTAGCGAGGGACAGCAAACTTTGGCTGGTGCAAATGGCACAAATGGTGCTGTTAAGTCGCCACAAGTTCAGCCACAAATAGCGCCCCAAGTTCAACAAGCACAGGTTCAACAACAGATACCGCAAGAAATATTGCGAAAAATACCGCAGGAAATACTGCAACAAATACCGCAACAGATTAAACAACAAATTAAACAGCAAGTTCAGCGTCAACAGGTTAATTCTACAATTAATATAGAAGATCCAGAAGCATACAAAATATTGGCAGAAGGCTATTTTGCTCAGGGCAAAATGGAACAAGCAATTTCTGCTTGCAAAAAAGCGCTACAAATTAAGCCGGAAGCGCCACTTTACAAAATGTTGGGTAACGCCCTGCAAGCTGGCGGGAAAATTGATGAAGCTAAAAGTTGCTATGTCAAAGCAATAGAAATTAATCCGAATTTTGCCGAAGCTTACGCTAATTATGGCAGCATTTGCGCGCAGCAGGAACAGTGGCAGCAAGCGGTTTCTGCTTACGAAAAGGCGATCGCCCTGAAGCCGGATTTTGCCGGTGCTTTCCGCAATTTTGCCAAATTATTAACTCAGTTAGGCAAGTCGGAGGCGGCGGCTGAGGCTTTGTATCGAGCATTTGCGATCGACCCAAAATCGGGCACCGCTGAGGAGCACGAGAATTTAGCTAAAACTTTGATCGAGCAAGGTAAGGTAAATAAAGGAATTGATTGTTACCAGCGCGCGGTGGAATTGAACCCAAATGCTGGTGCAGCTTATCACGAATTGGGGGAACTTCTCAAGAATCAAGAACATTGGGAAGCAGCGGTAGATGCTTACAGCAATGCGATTAGAATTAATCCCGATCTTTCTTGGTCGCATAACAATTTAGCTGAGTCCCTGGTTAAGTTGGAACGGTGGGAGGAATCTGTAAATGCTTATCGGAGGGCGATCGCATTAAATCCTGATTTTAGCTGGTCTCACAACAATTTAGCGGATGTTTTGTTGAAGTTGGAACGGTGGGAAGAAGCTGTAGAGGCTTACACCAAAGCAACAGTATTAAATCCTGATTTTAGCTGGTCTCACAACTATTTAGCCGACGCGCTGATTAAACTGGAACGGTGGGATGAGGCGATTGCGGCTTACCAAAGGTCGATCGAACTTAATCCCGACCATTTTTGGGCGCACA
Source organism: Cyanobacteria bacterium OTE_58_metabat_593 (assembly GCA_031372825.1). Lineage (GTDB taxonomy): Bacteria > Cyanobacteriota > Cyanobacteriia > Cyanobacteriales > Microcoleaceae > Microcoleus. The sequence continues at coordinate 9,971 of JANMLZ010000079.1, forward strand.
ACAATCTAGCAGAAGCCCTGGTGAATTTGGAACGTTGGGATGAGGCGGTGGTTGCGTATCGGCGCGCTAACGAAATCAATCCGAATTTCTTCTGGTCCCATAGCAAGTTGGGCGACGTGTTGCTAGAACTGGAAAGGTGGGATGAGGCGATCGAGATTTATCGGCGCGCGGCCGAGTTGAATCGCGATTTTGCGTGGACTTATTACAACATGGGGACGGCTTTTGAGAAGCTGGAACGGTGGGATGAGTCGATCGCCGCTTACCGCTGTGCTGTGGAAATTCAGCCGGATTTGCCGTGGATTTCGCAAAAGTTGGCCGATGCTTTGAGGATGCGATCGCAGTGGGATTTGCGGGATGCTATGGGTTTGTACCGCAAGGCGATTCAGGAAAATCGTGATGATGTGCAACTTTATCACAAGGCGCTGGAGATTGCGCCGAATGATGCTGACCTGTATGTTGAGTTGGCGAATGCTTTGGTGCGGCACAGTTGGCCGGATGGGGCGATCGTCTTTTATCAGATGGCGTTGCAGATTCGGCCGGGCGATGCTGAAATCTCCCGCAAATTAGAGAATGTACTGAAAAAAAAAAATGACTTAGATGAGTTAATAGCTCATTATCGCTATGTTATTAAGCTTGACCAGAGTTCATATTTAGATTATTACTACTTGGGGGAAGCTCTTACTAAACAGGAACACTGGGATGAAGCTGTTGCCTGTTACCGCCGTGCATTTCAACTTAACCCAAAAACAGATACTGCTTGGTGTTATGAATATTTGGGAGGTAATTTAGCTAACCAGGGAGAACTGGATGGTAAAATTTGTTTCCAAACAAAAGTCATTGATGTTCAGCCTGATGTAACTGTCGTCGTACCCATATTCAATGCCTATGAAGACACAAAAAAATGTCTAGAATCTTTGTTCAAATATACAGACTGTAAACACCAGATTTTAATCGTTAACGATGCCAGTACAGATGAAAGGATAACCGAGTTGACCACTCAATGTTCATCCCATTACCCCCAGGTAACGTTAATAACAAATGCCAAAAACCTTGGTTTTGTCAAAACTTGTAATTTGGCGTTTAAAACTGCTATAGGGCGAGATATTATCTTGGTTAACAGTGACACAGTATTGACAGCAAATTGGCTAGAAAACCTAATTCTTGCTGCCTACTCCGACCCTAAAATAGCTACTGTTACTCCTTTGACCAATAACGGTACAATATGTTCTGTTCCAAGTTGGCTACAGGAAAATAATATTCCACCCAATCAAACTATTGATAGTTTTGCAGATTTAATTAATCAAATTTCCTGGCGGCACTATCCGACAGTTCCAACTGGTGTCGGTTTCTGTATGTATATTAAACGCGAAGTTTTGAATAAAGTAGGTTATTTTGACGAATTAAATTTTGGGAAAGGCTATGGAGAAGAGAATGATTTTTGCTACAGAGCCGCTCAGAAGGGATATTCTCACATCATTGATGATTCAACATTTGTTTACCATGCAGGCAGTAAATCTTTTGGATCGGAAAAGCAAGAAATCGTCAATGTCAACTTACAGCAGATGTCTAAGTTACATCCAACATATCTCGAAGACGTTGGCAATTTCATTAACGCCAGACCATTTCAATATATTATTGCTAATATCCAGCTTCATCAGCGTTTGGCAGAACTTAAGCGATTGTCACCAATTTGCTTCATTCTTCACAACGATACAGAGAGTATAGCTAATGCTCCTCTGGGAGGAACTGAATATCATTGCGCTGCATTGATTGCAGAAATCAGTCCAAATCGACCTGTTTATACTCTGTATGCAACAGAAAAAGAAACAGTTGTAGTTACTGTGTTTTTCAAAGAAGAAAAGTTTAAATTTGAATTTAACTGCCCTGGTCTAAAACATCGTCCTTACCTGTCCAATCATCCAGATTTTCGGAAAACATTTCTAGGAATACTACAATATTTTGCTCCCAGCATAATACATATTCACCATTTGTTTCGCTGGCCTTTACGAGATGTTGTATCTGTCCTCAAGAAAATACAGATACCTTACATTGTCTCCACACATGATTACTACTTTATTTGCCCCAGCTATAATCTGCTAGACCAAAATGCACAATTTTGCTTTGAATACAAAAGCGAGGCATATTGTCAGCAATGCAGTCAATCGTTATTCGGAGAAGGACAAGATTTAAAACAAAATTGGCATAGTATATGTCAAGAACTGTTCGCCGGTGCTTCTGAGATAATTTCACCTTCTGCTGCTGCGGGGTCATACTTTGCGAGAGAGTATCCAGATTTTAGCGATAAAATGAAGGTGATTAGGCATGGGGCTTTGAAAAAATTAGAGAACGATAGACGGGTGCAATTTAGGACAAATAATACTGTTGTCAAAAATGAAGCATTGCCAATTAAAGTAGCCTTCGTCGGAAATTTTGTCAGTTATGTAAAAGGTTCACATTTGATCATAGATTTATTAGAAAAAGTTGCAACTCAAGAAAACTTAAGAAATAACTTTGTTTTTGAAGGGTATGGTGGTTGTGTAGAAACGACAGATAATTCTACTATGGAGTCGCTTAAGAAACATATTGAGTTTCGCGGTGCTTATAATAGACAAGAGCTGCCAGAGTTGCTAAAACATACCGATGTGGTTATCCTGCCAGCAATTTGGTCTGAAACTTACAGTTTGGTAGCAGATGAAGTTTTGTCATTAGGCATACCAATTATTACGACACATCTAGGCGCGATCGCTGAACGAGTGAGAGAATACAATGTAGGATGGGTTAGTAAATCAGCATCGACGGATGCTTTGCTAGAAGTTTTAGCCTTCTTAGCTAGCAATCCTGATGAACTAACTAGAATGAAGGCAAACGTTCAACGATATCCCTTGATTTCTTATGAGACGATGGCTCAACGATACTTGCAAGAGTATACAAATTTTGAAGTTAGTCAATACGATAGAAACAAATCGATGAAAACTGATCTTGACTTGCGATCGCTATTTGTTGCATATTTAAAAGCTAAGTGGCTTTTAGATAATCCAGCAGCTTAGTAAAATTCCAGAAATCTACATTCACCTCAAAAGATAATTAGTATCATCTCAAATCCAACGACCGCAGATAATCTCAGCAGTCAGTCTCAAATGATGCAGACAGATTGGAAATTCCATCATTGTTGAAAAGTAATTAATTCTAACAGGCGGGGTAATAACCCCGCCTGAAACCCATATCGAACAAAGATTTAGTCCACCCACTTGTACTAAAAAAGATACACAGCGCGACAATTTAAAAACCGCTATAGGCCTATTTTATTGAACAGGTTCTGCCATGCCTCAAGTGTTTCATATGCAGCTACTCTGGTAAGATATCGGGCATTAACATCTTCAAGCGCTATTTGTCCAATCTTGCCTCGTAATTCAGGGTTAGTTACTAATTCCCGAAGCGTATCAGTCCATTCTCTGGTACTACTACATAAATGCCCATTAAATCCATTTTTAATTGCTAGCTGAAAGCCACTCGTGCCAGAAGCAACAGTTGGTACACCAAGAAGTCCTGCCTCGAAGTATTTAAGTTCGCTTTTACACTCAGTAAAATCGTTTTTGCTTTCGAGAGGTGCGAGATTAATATCCACTTTTCTATACAGATATGGTAACTCGCTCGGATCTACAAAGGGTAACATTTCAATTTGAGCGCTAAATTCATGCAAGGATTTGGGAATATCTAGATACCCAACTATCATTAAACGAACATCGGGAAATTCCTGAAGAATATTGTACAAACCATCCACGCATTCGGCAAAGTCTTTTTGATGGCTTTTCGTCCCACTAAAATAGGCAATCCGAATGAACTTATCCTTGGGAATTTCCCTTAAGCGAGCTTGGATAGCTTCTTCCTCCATTTTTTGACTGATCCGATTTCTGGAAATGATAACGGGTATGCCTGGAAAATTAATTCTGATTTCCTCTTCTAACCTATTTGTGCTTACCACTACACCATCGCAAAGTTCTATAGCCTGACGATTGCGCTTGACTTGATCGACAAAAATCTTCTTTTCTTCTATATCAAAGTTATTGTATAGATCGACTTGATGCAATCGGTCTACGTCAAATATTAGATCATCTAGTTCATAGATAATTTTCATTCCGAGAGCATGAGCTTGGACAACAAAGTTTTCAAATTCATCTGTACGAGCAATACGATGAGCTACCACAATGGGATATTTTTTAGCAATGAGTTCATCATAAGGAAATGTGCAGGTCATGTAAATTTCAACTTCACAACCCGCAAGCCTTAGCATTTCGGCTTGATGATGACATCTGTAAATATAGGAAGCAGCAGGACAGCCACTAATAAATGCAAACTTTACAAGTGACTGTAAGCTGAAAGATTTTTTTTGTACTCTCTCTTGAGCCTGCTGAATTTTTAACTGCTTTTGAGTTAATCCTACCTGAATATCCTGTAACCAAGATTGAGACTTATTCAGATTGGTCTGAATTTTTTGTAGCTGTGGCAGCAATATTTCGTGTTGTTCGTGAGTCGGATTTTCACCCTTCACTGGTTGAGGATTACTATTGGTGATTTGCCCTTGATCGGGTTGTACTTCAGTCTCATCGGGTTGTGATTGTGATCGAGCCAATAATATCTGATTTGGGTGCAACTTTGTTTGTAAACTCTCCTGTTTCATCTGAAACCAGTTTATCGCTTCAGCTAGATCGTCTTCATTCTCTTTAAAATTTAGTGAGAGAGATTGTATGGGATATCTTTGAGCTAAACGATTAGTGGAAAAGCTGTATTGAGGTTGTAGAATTTCTCCTTGATAGTTGTGTCGCACCTCCATTATTGCTCCAAACTCTTTGACAACGCCTTTGTAATATTTGATAGCAAAGTCGAGTTGAATACCATTTTGATATAAATCTATCAAAACTTTTGGCTCTATTGTATATACAAATTCTTTTAATAGCCATCTTGCTTTTAAATTGTTTTCCCAAAAATGGGGGAACCACACACATAGGTGCATATAATCGTCTTCATTGTAAAACTTCTTATGTCCAAAAATAAAGGCTGAGTTCTCCCATGTGTATGGTGTCCAAAACTCTAACTGAGCCTTGTTAATACAAATGCGACTAACTTCTCTGAAAAGTTGAGATGGATCATCTATCTGTTCAAGAAAATGTGAAGAGTATACATAGTCAACAGAACTATCTGGAAATGGTAGTGAGTCTTTTTCTAAATTCAGGACATAATCAACACCAGGATAAGCAATATAATCTATACCAACAGTTCCTATTTTTTTGTTAGATCCACAGCCCAAATCTACTTTCAAGTATTCCATCACATTCTCCTTTGGTTTGATTTTATCTAAATTTCGCTGTACAATTCATCGAAAAAGCTGGTCAATTCACCTTCATTAGTATAATATTCAAAAAGTAGCAGTTTAACGATCGTAAGACTATCAGCTTCTGTATGAAATTGGCTTGGCTACAACTACCCGGCTCATCAATTGCTTCCACTCTGCTGAATTAGTTAGTGATTTGGCATCAAATCCCTCACCCTTTTTTAAGGCTAACTTACTAAAACTTTCTATCCATTTAAGGACTGTTTCTGTTGGTGAGAAAGGAGTACATTTTAAAGATTGCTTTAGGCACTCTTGCATTTGAATCAAATTTTCATTTTGGTAGGCGTTCCAGGCATCCCATACTAAAAGTTCATAATGCATTTGACTCTCTCGCATTGGCTGAGGTGCTAGAGTTTTTTGGAACTGATCTCGCTCCCATTCCTTGTGTCTTTTATATAACTGAGTGTTGGTATGTTCTAATTCTCTCTGAGTTTGCTGTAACTGAGTGTTTGTATGCTTGAGTTCTCTCTGAGTTTGTTGTAACTGAGTGTTGGTATGCTTGAGTTCTAGCTGAGTTGGATGTAATTGAACTTGAGTCTCCTTTAGCTCTATTTGAGTCTGATGATGTTGAAAAATGGATTGTTCCAATACCGCTTCCATCTGATGTAATTGAGACTGTGAATGCTCCAATACTGCTTCCGTCTGATGTAATTGAGACTGTGAATGCTCCAATACTACTTCCGTCTGATGTAATTGAGACTGTAAATTCTCCAATACTACTTCCGTCTGATGTAATTGAAGCTGAGTTTGTGCTATTTCCTGCTGAGTCTGATGTAATTGAAGCTGAGTTTGTTCTAGTTCCTGTTGAGTCTGATGCAGTTGAGAATTAGACTGCTCCAACTCTTGTTGAGTTTGATGCAGTTGAGAGTTCGACTGTTCCAACTCTTGTTGAGTTTGATGCAGTTGAGAGTTCAACTGTTCTAATACTACCGCTGTCTGATGCTGTTGAGCTTGGACATCTGCTAATTCTGCCTGAGTCTGGTGTAGTTGCGCCTGAGATTGTTCCAATTCCCCTTGACTTTGAGACAGTTGGGATTGCACTTTATCTAAAGCAACTATACCAAAAATGTCCTGTTCTCTAGCTAGATCAGTCAAGCTTGAAAAATTAAAGTAATACTGATCTTCTAACTTTTGAGCCAATTCTTGGTCAGCAAGCATTTGGTACAACTGATCGAAACAAAAATACTGATGTCCTGGATTTTGAGATTTACTAGCTAACATTGCCACAAAAAATGGTGCTATCTCTCTGGAAAATGGTTGCTGTTTTACTGAAAGGCTTACTTCATTGATATTGGCTTTTAAGTTAAAAATTTGATGCAAATTGTCTAATATTTCTGGTTTCAAGTAGTTTCTTAATACCTGAGACCATTCCAAGATCACTCGGCTGTTGTTGTTGGGAGTGTTGCCACTTATATTACCTTGATTTTTTAGCAGTCGAAACTTGACAAGATTTTCTGGTAATATATGTATCTGATATTTTGTTGCCAGCCTAACCCACATATCAAAATCCGCTAACTGTCCAAGTCTTTCATCATACAAACCCAGATATTCATGACATACTTTTCTAATCACAACACTAGGGTGACAAAGACAATTACCTGCAAGAAAAAAATCTCTTAACCACTCAAGCCTACTTCTATTATGTTGATTAAATATATGACCGTAGTGATGGTCATAGCCTATGTCCTCACTGTCATCATTGATAAAAGCAGCATAAGCAAAAACTGCACCTATGTCAGAATTTTTATCTAAAAAATTGACCTGTTTTTCTAACTTATTTAGCATCCACACATCATCTGAATTGATAACCGCTATATACTCTCCTGTAGCGTGTTTAATGCTATTATTTCTGGCGACGCGAGCACCACTATTTTTCTCGAAACTAAATAACTTGATACGCGGATCATCGTACTGCTTAATGATATCTAAGCTTCGATCGGTCGAACCATCGTTTGTAATAATAAATTCCCAATCTTGATAAGTTTGGTTGATGACACTTTCAATGGTCTCACTTACAAACTTTTCGTGATTATAGACGCACATTACAACTGATACTTTTGGCATAATTTATCTCCTTGTTCTCAAACTAAAATCGTACAACTGGGTAGCTCTCTCAAACTGCTTATTAGTAAATCTAATCTTTTGAACCTAACCAAAGCCAGCAATAAGCGAATGACTCTCACTATATCATTAAATAGGAGCCACGCACCACTAAGGGGAATTTTTGACTGCGACAGGGGGAGAGAGACGGGAAATTGATTTATTATTCAATATTAGAGTAGTTCTACCTGAGTGGTGATGCTGTAGCAAAAGCAGGTAATATGGACAACAGAGTGTGGGAAGTCTTGCCCCACTCATTTTCGACTAATAACTTGATAGTGCTGAAGCAAAGTAAATGAGGGATGAGACGGCTATGAGCGAATTACACAAGGGTCAACAACTGCAAGAGGAAGGTAATCTAGAAGAAGCGATCGCCACTTACCGTCGGGCACTTGAACTCAATAACAATGATTCCTGGGCACACCATCAGATGGGAGAAGCCCTAGCCAAACTGGGTCGATTCGATGAAGCCGTTACAGCCTACCGCCATGCAATAGAACTCAAACCAGATTTTTCTTGGAGTTACCACCACCTAGGAGATGCGCTAGCTCAACAACAACAGTGGGAAGAATCGGCTGTAGCCTTCGGCAAAGCGATTGAATTCAATCCCGAACATTTGGGTAGTTACGTGGGGCTAGGTAATAGTTTAGCAAAATTGGGTCAACTGGATGAAGCGATCGCCACTTACCGACGTGCAATTAAGTTGAACCCTGATGCTGATTGGATTCATTATGCCTTGGCAAATACACTGCAACAGCGAACTCAGTCGGATTTAGCAGAAGTGATCGCTTCGTACCGCCACACTACAGCACTCAATCCAGACACTGTGCAAGCTTATCGCAATCTTTTGCAGGTTCAACCCGATAACTGGGAAGTCTGGTTGCAGTTAGGGGAGCTTCTAGGGAAATTGAGTCACTGGGATGAGGCGATCGCCACATATCGTCGTGCCCTAGAACTCAACCCTGAAGCCTATGAATGTCATCATCATTTAGGGGAAGCTATCTATCATCGGGTAATGGAGAACCCAGAAACCTTTTTTTCCGAATACAATCTCGCTGAATTGCCCCATAAAGACTACCAAGTATTTGACCCAGAATTACCAGAAGTATGTTTCCTCAATGACGACGCCTTTTTGCAAGCTACCGCCCACTTAGATGATGCCACTTATACGGTCGAATGGTACAGAGTTTATCTGAGACGTTCTCTTTCCGAAGGGGAAAAACAAGGTTGTATTAATTGGCTACAAACTCCTGGTCATATTCGGGAAATGGGGTTAAAACATTGGCGGGAAAGCTTAGCAGAATTTCAGAGTTTGCTGAGAAGTTCCTTCACGCTCGTTGGTTTAGAAGAGGCTGTCAATTGTTATCGTCGTGCCATTGAATTTTCTCCCAATCATTATTCCTCATACTATGGCTTAGCCGAAGTGTTGACCGAACAGAGGAAACATGAGGAAGCGCTCGTTCTTTGCCATCAATTAGGTCTCATATTGGCCGAAGCGGGTCAGATGCCAGAAGCAGTAGCCTGTTTTCAACAAGCAATCCATCCGCCCCTTCACGACGGCAAGATTTACGAGATGCTTTGGCGGGGATTAAATCAATTAGCTCCCCTGGAAGCCTCAGATTCCTATTATCCCACTGATCTTCAACCTGAAGCTATCACAAACTACTTCAGTCAAACCAGTAAATATACTATTATGAACCTTTTTGGTTTAACCGAAGAGGACAAAGCTGTTCTAGAAAAGGAGGGATTTTCATTGACAAGTTTGCAGTTAATTGCAAAAGATAGTATAACCTTAGAAGAAATATATATTAATTGTTTTTCGGCTGACACAAATACTAGGCTTTCTCAACAATTGACAAAGGAAACCAATTATCAATTTGTACATCAACCTCTTTTTAATCAACCGAATAATTATCAACAAAGTATCGTAGAAACAGGCTATGTTTATTCAGTTTGCCCGGTGAGTGGTCAGGTTATCAGGTCAGAGCAATCCTTTTATGATGTAGCATGGCTACCCATGATCAGTTATCGGTTTGTTGGCTCTGAAATTTATTATTTAATCGTTGGACACTTTTTGGGGCTCAAGATGTTTATGTATTTTCCCCGTTTAGAGCTAATTATTCAGATCAACCCATGTCAAGGTTCTGAGCAAGAAATTATTAACCGATTAAAAAGCCATATGGTTAGTTGTTGGCAACAAAGCCTCAAATATATATCAAAACCCCAGAAAAAAGACGTGGTGGCAATTTTAGGTTTAATAACAAACATAGGACACTATTTTTGGAATGAATTAACTGGACTTCAGTTTTTATTAGATAATGATATTTTGCATAAACTAGACAAAATTTTAATCGAACCCAATGAATATTTTAATGTTGCTGATGCTTTTCCAGAAATTGCGGACAAGATCATCAGAATTACGGATAAAAAAAGTATGTTTACAGCTCTTATTGAAAATAACTATTTAGCAGTTAGAGCCACCAATGTTTTTGTTAGAGAAAAATTGGCGACTAGGATATATGAGGGTTCATTAAAAAGGTGTTGTCCAAAATTCTTAGCAGAAGTAGATAGGGCAAAAAATAAACACTTTCCCTTACTGTGGTTTGGTCTTCGCAGCCATAACAAATCTTGGGTTTCTCAAGTAGACGGAATCGTTAATATTATCAAAAGTCTCGCGGTGGATTTTCCTAATCTAGGAGTTGTTTTTGATGGTTGGTCTCGGATAGAAAGAGAGGATGAGCATGGAGAGTTAATGATTGCTAAGGATAAAGCAACCGAGCAAGAAATTTTAGAAACTTTACCACCTGATATTCAGACTTATAGTACAATTGGTAGCATGAGCTATGAGAAAGTTGTCTGGGCTTATGCTATTGATTTATATGTCATACCACTTTCATCAGGAAGTACCGCAGTTTCATGGATTGCTAATAAACCAGGTGTGATGCACGCAAACAGTTCAATTAATACAGAACCTCTCAGAGAACAAGTAAGTTATAGTCGAGAAAATGTCATTCTCCCGGTATTTGTGCCTGTTGAGTGTATCGTCGATCAAGAAGCTTCACCTTATATTTTGTCAGTATCCTGCCAAAATTATGATTTCGATTGGAGAATTGTTTACAATGAAACTTTGAAAATCATCAATTCTTTGAACCAGAATAGAGATTAATTGTTGGTGGGAAGTAAGGAAAAAAATATTAACTTTCCTTGTTATCCTAAATGATAATTGCTCAGAAAAATTTATACTCTGTGTCGTAAACTTCAAATCCTAAAAATAATCATGTCCCAAAATCCAAACAACGAAACAAAGATAAACTCAGAAATTACTGTCACAGAAGTCAACAAGGCCAACCAACTGCAACAAGAAGGCAAACTAAAGGATGCGATAGCCGTCTATCGTGGGTTGACTGAAAAACTTTACCAGCAGTTAGGCAAAGTTCTATCACAACAAAAAAATTGGGATGAGGCGATCACCACATATCGTCGTGCTTTAGAATTGAATCCTGAAGACTATGAATGTCACTATCAGTTAGGGGAAGCTATCTATCAGCGGGTAATGGAGAACCCAGAAACCTTTTTTTCCGAATACAATCTGGCTGAATTGCCCCATAAAGACTACCAAGTATTTGACCCCGAATTACCAGAAGTCTGTTTCCTCAATGACCAAGCCTTTTTGCAAGCTACCGCCCACTTGGATGATGCTACTTATACGGTCGAATGGTATAGAGTTTATCTGAGACGTTCTCTTTCCGAAGCGGAAACACAAGGTTGCATTAATTGGCTACAAACTCCGGGTCATAGTCGGGAACTAGGGTTAAAACATTGGCGAGAAAGCTTAGCAGAATTTCAGAAGATTTGGCAAAATTCAATAGTTTCAGTATGTTTAGAAAAAGCAATTAATTGTTATCATCGTGCCATTGAGTTAAACTCCGAACATTATGAGTCCTATGAAAATTTAGTAGATGTTTTTTGTCAACAGGGGAAAAAAGATCAGGCGATAGCCATTTGTCACCAGTTAAGCATTCGGTTAGCTTCTGCTAACCGAATGGACGAGGCTGTAACTTGTTTGCAAAAAATTCCCCGTCTTCAACTAAGTAGTAATAAAATATATGATTTAATATGGAAGGGATTAAATGAATTAATACCTTTTGATACAGAGCATCCGTATTACCCATCTAAAATTGATCAAAAAGCCTCCTATGAATATTTTGTTGATAATACTCAATATACAGTTATTAATTTTTGGAATTTAAGTAATTCAGATCGGCTATTTTTGCAAAATCTAGGTTTATCCATAGATAATATAGGGCTGATGAAGAAAGAAAATATTGCTCTGGAGGAAATCTATATCAATAGTTTTGATGACCACCAAGGATTTCAATTTTCAAGAAAGGTAAAAAGATATCCAAAAATGTCTCGATATTTTCAGTGGGACAAAGCTATTAATTTACAGCAAAGCATAGTAGAAACTGGTTTTATTTATTCAGTTTGTCCTTTCACTGGTAAAATTCTGCGATCAAACCAGTCATTTTATGTTGAGCAATTCCTCTTGTACCGTTTTGTCGGTCAGGAAGTATTTTATTTAATGTTTGGTGAGTGGATGGGGAGTAAACAGTGTATTTATTTGCCTAGCCAAGAACTCATTATTACTTTGGATAACTTTCCCATGACTTACTTCACGAATTTGATTAATAGTTTCAAAAGTTATTCTGTTAGTAATTGGCAAAATTTTAAAGTTTATATATCTCCGGGCTTAAAAAATATTTGTGCGGTTGTAGGTATATTTCAAAACGTAGGACATTATATATGGAATGAATTGTCAGGAATTTACTATTGTGATAAAAATGAAACCATCAATAATATTGATAAATTCTTGGTTGGCTCCTATGAACATATTCTGATTGACGATATTTTCCCAAACATACCGTCCGATAAAATCATCCGTCTAGATAGCTGTAATGAGATTATTTTCAAAAATATTTTAGAAAATAATTTATTCGCAGTGCGACTGATAGACACTTTTATAGAAAAAGAACTAGCCAAGAAGATATATCATATTTCAGTTAGAAAATGTTCTCAAGATTTTTTAGAAAAAGTAGAAAGTGCCAAGAATCATTTTCCTTTACTTTGGATTACACTTAGGAACTATAAAAGAACTTGGTGTTCTCAAATAGAAGGTACAGCCAACATTATTAAAAGCCTCCATACAAATTTCCCTAACTTAGCTGTTGTATTTGATGGTTGGTCTGTACCCGAAAGAGAGAAAGGAGATGCCTCAAATGAGACCCAGATCCAGGCATTAGAGAAAGATTGTTTACAACCTATTCTCAATCTCCTTCCCCCTGAAATTAAAACTTACAGCACCATTGGTCATCCCATTTATGAAACCATTGTCTGGGCTGAAGCAATCGATCTTTATGCAGTACCATTTGGAACAGGAATGACTTTCGTAACCTGGATAGCAAGCAAGCCTGGGGTAGGTCATGGAAATAAGGCTTACTATGATGCGGTTGAAGACTCATTTTCACCTGTTTATCGAGAAAATGCTGTACCCCCAGTGTTAATATCTAAAGAATATATCACTGAGGATGAGAATAACCCTGATGCAACGACTCGCAATTATGATTGTGATTGGCAAGTGATTTACAACGAACTCATGCAAATCTTACAAAACTTGCCAAAAAGAATCTAATCTTGTTATTTTCGCTTCAACCATGCCCCTGGCCAATGAGTCACATTCTCGGTCAAATCGCTTTCACTAAACGGCCATTTAGGTTGCTCCAACACAAACTCAGGATGCTTTTCTACAAACTCAGCCGCCGCCGCAGTAGGATGATCCCACTTCCACTCAGGATTCCCACGTGGCACATCATCTAAATCCTTCATAATCCCATCGGTGGCAATTATATAGGAGCCTGGTGTCACGAAACTGCAATAAGCCTCTAACTCGTCAGCAACGTGCTGTTTTGTGTGACACGAGTCCAGACTCACTAACACAGTCTCTCCTGGATTTACCAGTTTTTTAACTTGCTCTACAATACTGGTATCTGTAGAACTGCCTTCCACTAAAGTAATGAATGATGACAGTTCGTGTTCCTCTATAGCCTTGCGATTGTGGGGGCGAATTTCAATATCAACTCCTACAACTCTACCCTTGCCCATTGCTTTGAAAAGGCTAGCGTAATAAATCAGCGAGCCGCCGTGAGCCACCCCGGTTTCAATAATGACATCGGGTTTTACCTGATAGATAACTTCCTGAATCCGAATCATGTCTTCAGGGAGTTGAATGATTGGTCTTCCCATCCAGCTAAATGTATAGGTGTATTTTTGATTCCAGCCTAATTTCAGCCAGTATTGCGAAATCAGTTCAAAAGCTTCCTTAGAATAGAGCGGGATAGTTTGAGACTTACCGTCTATTTCTTGAGTCAATTTTTGGGCATCTGTATCTAGTGTTAATTTCACGATTTTTCCTAGTTATAATTGTATTTAGGTAACGAATCTTCTACAGCAATTTTTAGGACAAAAGCTGCTTTTCCCACCAGATTATAGCCTGCTTTAATCCCATTTCCAAATGAAACTTTGGCTGCCAATCCACCTCATTAGATAAACGAGTCACATCAGCCACTAACAAAGGTGTTTCTTTCGCAGCAGACTGAATAGCACCTAACTGCACTAAATCCGATCGCCCAATTAGATCAGCTATCTCATAAACAACATCTTTAATGGCGATCGCCCTTCCCGATCCAATATTAACAGCACCCGTCACCTCACTCTCCAAAAGAGCCACAAAAGCATCAGCCACATCCTGTACGTACATAAAATCCCGGATTTGATTGCCGTGAGAGCAGCGAGCAGGCTCTCCCTTTAACAGAGAAAGAATCACCGAAGAAACCAGCCGATTTGGGTACTCGTAAGCACCGTAGGGAAAAAAAATACGTCCCCAAGCACTGCTGAGACTTGTCGTCTCGCAATAGCAACTCACCATCTCCTGCAAAGCATTTTTACAAATACCGTAGGGAGTATCTGGATTGAGCGGCGTTACAAATTCCGAGCAATAACCGTACTTCCAATCATACTCCGCACAGGTTCCACCCATCACAACTCGATCGCCCCCTTGCTCTCGAAATTGCCTCAACAATTCCAAACTAGCCTGCACCCACAAGAAATTATCTTGTGATTTCCAGTATTGTCCAGGTACTGTATAACACCAGGCAAAATGCAGCAAATGTGTAGGTTTTACTTGACAAACTAACTCTTTAATGGATGTATGGTCTAACAAATTTGCCAGATGCCAAGTACAATCCGAATTGACAGCAGGCAAAGTCTTAGAAGCTACAGCATGAACCTCAAAGCCGCGCTCCACCAACGTCTTGAGCGAATGTCTGCCAACAAAACCCCCCGCACCTGTAACCAGCACTTTTTTCATAGCACAAAATCCGGTAAATTCCGATCTTTTTCGGAAATTACGCGCTGAGATATCTCCGGCCAATTAATACTAAAAATCGCATCATCCCAACGGACTCCCCTTGCTAATTCCGAGTAATAAAACTCCGACATCTGGTAAAAAACCTCAGTATTGTCTGCCAAAGTTTGACAGCCGTGAGCCATACCTTCAGGAATATAGATCATCTTGCGATTTTCCGAGTTTAGCTCTACGGCAAACCACTCTTTAAAAGTAGGAGAATCGGGACGTAAATCGATAATTACATCATAAATTTCCCCTTTGATACATCTCACCAACTTCGCTTCCCCGTGAGGCTTAGCCTGGTAGTGCATCCCCCGCAAAGTACCTTTCTTGAGGTTAAAAGAAATATTGCACTGAACGAGGTTAGGATTCAAACCATGTTCGGCAAACTCCTTTTGACACCAACTGCGGGCAAAAAATCCCCTCTCATCTGCTATGGGTTCTACCTCAATAACATAAGCTCCCTTAAGCTTCGTTTCAGTAAATTTCACCCGATTACCTCCACTTGAGGAATCAACACCACGAACTTACCTCCCCACTCGCGGATATAATCCATCTGACTTACTATCTCATCTTTAATATTCCAAGGTAAGATAGCCAAATAATCTGGCTTAGTCTCCCGAATTTGATCTGGATGATATATCGGAATCTGAGTTCCAGGCAAAAACAAACCCTGCTTGTGCGGGCTTAAATCCACCGTATAATCAATCAAATCCGTGCGGATACCGCAATAGTTCAGCAGCGTATTAGCCTTCGCCGGTGCTCCATAGCCCGCAATTGATTTGCCCTGATTTTTGGCATCAATTAGGAAAGTGAGCATTTGACGTTTAGTAGATTTAACCTGTTCGCCAAATCCTACATAAATTTCAAGTTGGTTGAGCCCTGCTTGAATTTCTTTTGCTTTCAATTCCGTGACGCTACCGCTAATTTTTCCATCGACCTCACTATGCCTCCCGTAAATCCGCAGAGAACCGCCGTGCGTCGATATTTCCTCCACATCAAACAAAGTTAAACCATGACTTGCAAAAACTTTCTCAACCGTCAACAGCGAAAAATAAGAGAAATGCTCGTGATAAATCGTGTCAAACAGATTGTCTTGAATTAGTTGCAATACATGAGGAAACTCCATTGTCAAAACGCCATTTGGTTTCAGGAGAATTTTCATCCCCGCCACAAAATCATTCAAATCAGGCACATGAGCCAACACATTATTGCCAAGCAACAAATCTGCCTGTTTGCCTTGTGAAACTAACTCTTTAGCGGTTTCCACTCCAAAAAACTTGACTAAAGTTGGAATTCCTTTTGACTCAGCCACCTTGGCTACATTTGCAGCAGGTTCAATCCCCAATACGGGAATTCCTTGCTGCTGAAAATACTGGAGTAAGTAGCCATCATTGCTAGCGAGTTCAATTACCTGACTGGTTTCGTCAAATCCGAACCTCTCCACCATCAACTCTGTGTATTTCTGAGCATGACGCAGCCAAGAGTCTGAATAGGAAGAAAAATAAGCATAGTCACTGAAAATGCTATCCGGGGATTCAAACTCTTCTAACTGCACTAAAAAACAATTAGCACAGACATAAGTATGGAGTGGATAGAATTTCTCTGCACAATTCAGATGCTCTTGAGATAAAAAAGCATTTGCCAGGGGCGACATCCCCAGATTTACAAAAGTATGCTCCAATGGGTGACTGCAAAAACGACATTTAGATGGCACAGAATTAGCCCCCTTTAAAAATTTTGAGTTTTGAGTACCTTTAATCACAGGCTGATGAGACAGGGATTTTCATCCATCAAAAATTGCTCATACCACTCAATTGTTTCTTTCAACCCTTCTTCTAGAGGATACTTAGATTCCCAACCGAGCATTTTTCGCGCCTTATCTGCCGAGAGATACTGATGTTTGATTTCATTCTTTGCCCGATTCAATACTATAGGCTCTAAATGACTTTTACCCATCAATTTCAAAACATGATCTACCATGCCCCGCACAGAAATTTGCAGCTCGTTGCTGAAATTAAATGCTTCTCCCAAAATTTCTTTCCTGTCCATTTGCTCTGCCAAATGGAGATAAGCTAAAACCCCGTCTTTCGCATAGAAATAGTCACGAATAAAAGTGCCATCACTGCGGATGACTACTGGCTTTTCTCGTAATGCCGATCGAATAGTAGACGGAACAATACGATTGAAATTCAAATCCCCACCGCCGTAAAAGTTGCCGCAGCGAGTAATACAAACAGGTAAACCATAACTGACGTAATAAGCACGACTGATTAAGTCAGCACAGCTTTTAGAAACATCGTAAGGGTGTTCTCCTTGCAGCGAAGTGGTCTCGCTATAAGGCAAAACTAGCTGATCTCCATAGGCTTTATCGCTTGATGCTATGACTATTCGAGTCACACCACCGACACGACGACAAGCTTCTAGAATATTCCAAGTACCTTTAATATTCGTTTCAAAAGTTGCCAGTGGCTCTCTATTTGCAACTCCCACAATTGTCTGAGCTGCTAAGTGAAACACCGTATCTACTTCATACTCATTAATCGCTCGTTCTACGGTTGGCAAATCTTCGACACAACCGCGAACAATATTAATTTGCCGATACCACTCTCCAGCATACAGTCGGGATTGTGGTATCAAGTCACGGACTAATCCCGTTACCAAAGCTCCTCTTTCCAGCAACTCAGCCACTAACCAGTTACCCAAAAGGCCTGTGCAACCTGTCACTAATACCGATCGATCGCGCCAAAATTCACTCATTCCCACACCTTCCAAGGAGCCTCTCCATTGTCCCACAGTTCATTCAAATACTTATACTCGCGGTAAGTATCCATCGCAAAGAAAAAACCTTCGTGGCGGTACGCCATCAATTGTCCCTCCGCCGCTAACTGCTCTAGTGGCTCTCGTTCTAAAAAGCAATCATCCCCGCTCAAAGCCTCAAATATGCTACGGTGAAGTACCAAAAATCCCGCACTAGCCCAGCCATCTATTTGAGGTTTTTCGGTGAATTCCAGAACTTTACCTTGGTTGTCCACATCTAAAATACCATATCTCGATATCGGACGAACTGTACTTACAGTTGCCAACTTACCATGAGACTTGTGAAAATCCACCAGCGCTCCAATATCGATATCAGCAACTCCATCACCATATGTCACCATAAAGGTATCATCAGTAATGTATTTCTCCACACGTTTTACCCGCCCCCCAGTCATGCTGTCAGGCCCAGTTTCCGCGAGTGTCACCTTAAAATCTTGCTCCTGGTGTTCTTCGTGATAGGTAATCTGATTTTGGTGGCCTAAGCATATAGTAAAATCATTATTCATAGCTTCATAATTCAGGAAATACTCCTTAATCATGTTGCCTTTGTAGCCCAAACACACAATAAAATCTAGGAAGCCGTAGTGGGCATAGGTCTTCATAATGTGCCAGAGAATCGGATGCCCGCCCACATCAACAAGGGGCTTAGGACGAAATTCTGTTTCTTCTCGGAGACGTGTCCCCAAACCACCGGCTAATATAACTACTTGCATTGTTTCATATTTTTAAACATCATCAACTCTCTATTTACAACAGTGGAATCCTGGGAAGCGAACAGACTCACTAAACTCGCTTTCATGTATACGATCGATCACATAACCCAATTTACGCGTATCAGCCGGAATCCCGTCCTTCATCTTTTGATAATCCCGATCGCCACTAATCACACCTTCGTTAGTATAAGCGATCCGCTGACCCCGATATTTCTTCAACTCACGGCGATTAGCCTTATACCACTCCTCCGCTGTCGTATATTCCGCCTCCATATTTTCACTCCATAATATTCGTCTCAAACTCATTTGCGATCGAAACACCACCAAACCCAATGGCTGCAACTCTCAGTCACCCCAGGACAACCCACTTCCAGAATGGTTTTTCAGAAGCCTACCACAATTTCGAGTCAGTTTCGCCCGATCGCCCCAATGAACTCAAGCCTCCCACGAACATACCAGACTTCAAGCCCTCTCAGGATGTTCCCACAGAACCGGTATTATAGACAAGCCATCAGCGCTAAACCCCAGACGATCGCACCAACGATACATATTACCCCAAAATACATTAACCAAGACCACCGCGCGCGATCGACCAAAACACACCACCCGCGATAAACCTAAGCAACAGTCCAATCTTCCAACATCAAATTGGGCACTTTCCCAAAATCTTTGTGATTGCGCGTGACTACAACCGCACTACAAGAAAGCGCGATCGAGGCTATTCTCAAATCTTGAGTCCCAACTCTAATTTTTTGCGCCTGTAATTGCAAATAATAGTTATCCGCCATTGCATCAAAATTAATAATCGGAAAATTCTGCAAAAAATGAATCGTAGAAAGTAGCCGAGAATAAGCCAATATTCTTTGTTCCGAAGAAGTAGCTTGTCTAATGACATTCAAACGACCACACATTTGTTCTTCCCAAGTAATCACCGTTATCGCTGTTTCACCTACAGGCAATCTGCTAAACTTATCCACAACAAGAGTATCCTTTCTTTCCAACAAAGAAACATGATCTGTATCTAATATTCTAAGAATCAAATTCCGGCCTCCTCCGCATCAAGTTGTCTAAAATACTCCTCATCCAATTCCCGACGATACTCAGCAATGTAATCCAACATCTCATCAAAAGTTGGATCGTCTTCAAACATACCTAACATTTGCAGTACGGGATTATCTGGATTTTTTCGACGCAACTCTTCTAACTGTTCATCACTCATGGGCTGCCGGAATTTTTCAGGATCGATCAAAAATTCCTTTTTCGTTTCCATCACATGATCAACAAACTCCAAATCTTCTTCACTAATATGAACCAAATGCAAGCATGATTGTATCTGTGATTCCGAAAAATGCTCGTACAACTGACCAATCGCCTTAGTCACAAAAGACCAAGTAATTAACTGCACATTTTCAAAAGATACAACCACTTTCTTGCCCTGATTAAAAGCTTCAGCAATTAGCGGATAAATCACCTGACCTTCATGTTCAAACGTCAATTCAAACTTGCCCAATACCTCATAAAGACTAATCTTAATATCGGAATCGTGACCCTGGGATTGTGGTTGATATTCCTGAGACTTGGTAGCGGGGACTTGCAACGCACCAATCAAATCAATTACCGCACGTTGGTGTTCGGGAGATAGAGTCATTAGTTGAGCGATTATCTCCTGCTCATGGTCGCTTATTTTAGTTATTTGAGTCATAATTTTGTTACCTTAATTGTTTAATCACTCGTTCCAGTCCGCAAAATTGATAAAAACCCGGTTTCTTTGGTAGGGGCAATTCATGAATTGCCCGTACTCTCAATTTTAGCTACTGATGCGTAGGGTGCGTCGCCACGAGTAACTCTCGCTGCTTCCAATTATTATTGAGCGACGCACCCTACTACCTTAAAAAATCATTAGCAGCAGATGCGTAGGGTGCGTCGCCACGAGTAACTCTCGCTGCTTCCAATTATTATTGAGCGACGCACCCTACTAACTTAAACAATCATTAGCAGCAGATACGTAGGGTGCGTCGCCACGAGCAACTCTCGCTGCTTCCAATTATTATTGAGCGACGCACCCTACTACCTTAAACAATCATCAGCAGCAGATGCGTAGGGTGCGTCGCCACGAGTAACTCTCGCTGCTTCCAATTATTATTGAGCGACGCACCCTACTAACTTAAACAATCATTAGGGCAAAAAATCAGAATCCAACAAATCAGCAGCAGTAAAGGCACACTTTTCGGGAAAAGTTTCAGGTGCTAATTCACTTTTTTTAATTGCTCGCTTTCTAGCCTTGACATAAATTTCTTCAATCTGCTGTAAGAAATAATTATACAAAGTCTGAGACTGCAACAACAACTCTAGTTCAAACCGAAAATTATCAATTTCATTTTGCCAACCTTTAGCACAACGCTCCCTTTCTGATTGCCAATATTGGTAAAGCAATAAATGAATCAAAAGTTGTCGTAAATAACTATCTACTTTGCGTCTTTGTTCGTTACCCAAACTTAAAATTTCTTCCATTAAATGTGGCAAATCAAGCCGCTCAATCTCTTTCTTTTCTAGCGTTTGATAAGTTTGTTGCAGCCACAGATAATAATCTGTTTCATAGAGAGCAGACACATCATTCATCTGATTACCTCCACTTGCCGCCTCGCCTCCACCATCATCCGCACCACATCGGGCATCTTATACTTCGCTTCCCATCCTAACTTTTGCTTTGCCTTGCCAGGATTCCCTTTCCCTACAGCAATATCTGTCGGTCTGTAGAGACTCGCATCCGTTACCAAATGTTCCCGCCAATCCAAACCCGCAGCAATAAACGCTGTCTGCACAAACTCTTCCAAAGGATAACTTGCACCCGTAGCAATTACATAATCATCCGGTTCATCCTGCTGCAACATCAAATACATCGCCTCCACATATTCCGGCGCCCAACCCCAATCTCGTTGCACTGAAATATTGCCTAAATGCAGTTTTTCCGAACTCCCCGCAGCAATTCGACACACAACAGATACAATTTTTTGGGTGACGAATCTCTCCGGGCGCAGCGGTGACTCGTGATTGAACAAGATACCTGAACACGCAAACAAATTGTACGCTTCCCGATAATTAGCTACTTCCCAAAATGCCGTTGCTTTTGCCACAGCGTAAGGACTTCTGGGGCGAAAGGGTGTATTTTCATCGGCAGGATTGCCTCCGGTATCTCCAAAACATTCACTGGAACTGGCATTATAAAGTTTAATTTTGCCGCCTGTAAACCGAATTGCTTCTAACAGATTTAATGTGCCAGTTGCAATGCTTTCGAGGGTTTCTACGGGCTGTTCAAAAGACAGGCCGACGGAACTTTGACCGGCGAGATTGTACACTTCGTCTGGTGCAATTTTTGCCAGGACTTGCAAGACGCTGCGAAAATCGTTGAGAGACATGGATTCTAGTTTTACTTGCTCTCGAATTCCCAAACGAGCCAGGTTTCCGAAACCGGACATTTGGGCGTCTCTGGAAGTGCCACAGACTTCATAACCTCGATCGAGCAACAGTTTAGCTAAATAAGCTCCGTCCTGACCGGATATACCACAAATTAGTGCTTTTTTCATATAAATTATTTATGTTGATGATTCGGCGGTTGAAACCGCGACTACAGAAACAAAGTCTGCCTCCGCAGACTAAGAAGTAGGTTGGGTTGAGCGACAGCGAAACCCAACACCTGATTTTCAAATTCACTGGTTCCCCGGCTCTGCCTGGGAACCGATGTCCAGAGGCTCTGCCTCGCTTGGATCAGCGGAAATGCAGAAATTTCGAGGCAGAGCCTCTGGATCTGCGTTACCAGGCAGAGCCGGGTAACGAGTAGAGGGAATAGAGCGAGTAGAATGAGTAGACAGAAGTCAGGGATCTAACCTTCCCAACGTTGGGCGACTAATTCAGCCAAGTCAACCACCCGCTGACTGTAGCCCCACTCGTTGTCGTACCAAGCCAACAGCTTCACCATGTCGCCGTCCATAACTAGCGTCAAGCTGGAATCCAAGATTGAAGAAGCATCGTTTCCGCGATAGTCGCAAGAAACCAAAGGCAACTCGTTGTATTCCAAAATCCCCTTCATTGGGCCTTCGGCGGCTGCTTTGAAGACTTGATTTACTTGCTCAGCAAAAGTTTTTTTCTCTACCTGAGCCACAAAGTCAACTACCGACACATTAGGAGTCGGTACGCGCATGGCGATGCCATTTAACTTACCTTTCAATTCTGGAATCACCAAAGCCACAGCTTGAGCCGCTCCGGTAGAAGTCGGCACAATATTCATTGCAGCCGCCCGCGCCCGCCGCAAGTCGCGGTGGCTGGCATCCAGCAAGCGCTGGTCACCGGTATAGCTGTGGGTAGTGGTCATCATGCCTTTGACGATGCCAAAATTTTCGTGAAGCACTTTCAGTACGGGAGCTAGACAGTTAGTAGTACAGCTAGCATTGCTGATGACAGTGTAGTCACTGTGCTTGTAGTTGTGGTGGTTGACTCCCATCACATAAGTACCGACTTCAGGCCCTTTGCCGGGAGCTGTAATCAGCACTTTTTTAGCGCCGGCAGTGATATGCTTCGATGCACCAGCTTGGTCAACGAAGACGCCAGTCGCTTCAATAATCAGATCAATACCCCAATCTTTCCAAGGCAGGTTGAGCGGATTACGATCGCTCACACATTTAACTGTCTTGCCATTGAGAATAATCGAATTTTCATCCGTACTGATGTCCACACCCTTCAACGTTCCCATCATGGAATCGTATCTCAGCAAGTGAGCATTAGTTTTTGGATCGGAAGTGTCATTAATAGCCACCAGCTCAAGCTGGCTGTTTTCTCTGCCCAGCCAGCAGCGCGCAAAACTGCGGCCGATACGCCCAAAACCATTGATCGCGACTCGAATCACTGTAGTACCTCCTAACGATGGCAGCCCGTAGCTCAGGCTTAAATTTTGGAAAAATTTAAGAATTAACTTATGACACCAGATCATATCGCAAAGCTCGATCCTTTCTAACTTTTTGTGTTTATCAAAAAAGCGGGAACTTTTTGAGAAGGCAGAAATCGCAAGGCTGAAGGCATTGGGCTTTGAACCACTGCTTACTGATAAAGCTGATGGGCGGTAATATAAGTTCGGACAACTTCCGGGACTAAGTAGCGGATGTCGCGATTTTCGGCGCAGCAGCGGCGGATGTAGCTGGACGAAATTTCGATCGCACTCATAGACAGCACCTCGAAGCGAATTTCCACGTCCATCAGAGACATTTGTGCGGCAACTCGCAAGCCAACAGCACTTGTCTGAAGCTGTATCTTGTCCCCGGAATCGATCGGCTTTCCACCCGGACTATCTCCCCACTCGGGCGCTTCCCCGATATCCTCGCTGGCTGCTGACGAACCATCTCTCTGACTCGGACGCGGGGCCACCAACCAGTCGCACAAGCCACCTATTTCGCGGCATCGATGCCATTTGGGGAGAGTCAGAAGGGCATCGCTACCAATAATCCAGTACCACCGATGATCCCCGGGATACAATTTTTGCAAATATAGCAGGGTGTCGATCGCAAAAGAACTGCCGGAGGGATTTGCATCAGGTGGTGAAAGTACGAAGTCTGGGCGATCGGCGATCGCCAGAGCGAGCATTTCCCGGCGCTGCTCAAAACTTGCCAAATCCGGGCGCCATTTGTGAGCAGGAGAGCGATCGGGTACCCAAATGACTCGATCGAGACCAAATTGAATTGCAGCCGTCTCTGCAACCAATACGTGTCCCCAGTGAACCGGGTCAAAAGTCCCGCCCAAAATCGCTATTTTCGCCATATTTTCCAAAAATTAGGATTAATACAGACATCGCCCAAATTTGATGTTTGTACGCTTTTACCCGTAAGCTCGATCGCTTTTCGACTATTTCGAGTCAATGTATAGCAATTTGTATACATACAATTAAGTGAGAGTACATACTATATTTGCGATCGTGTCATATCGTTTTCGGTAGCATCGGAATTGTTCAAACAGTCAACAGTCAACAGTCAACAGTCAGCCGTCAACATCATGTATGAGTGCAACCCTAATTTTCGATGACTATGAAATGAGCGAAGTTTGACCATACGTGGTAGTGTTTGTAAATCCTTATGGGTTTTACCCTCAATCTTGCTAAAAAGGTTGTGGGGCTTTTGCTGGCATACGGCAGCACAGCAGGCGGATAGAAATAAAAAGAATGCAGGAAATATGCAACCGCCCAAAATTAGTCTGTTGGCCCATACCGCAGACCCCATTCTCTCTGACCTGCAATTTTCGAGCTGTGACTGTTCCGGAAAACTACTCGGTACTAAGTCATATAGGATACAAGACAAACATCTCTACAAGTCTCGTAAATCAAGGGACGCGCAGAGAATTTTGTCCCAAATATCTAGCGAACTGTATCCTGAAAAAACAATTCTTGATATGATATCGCGTGTTATTGACGTGGTGTGGTGTGTGAGGAGCAAAGATGCCGAGTTCTGTTGATTTCAGCGGTAGACCATTTCATTTCATCGGCATTGGTGGGATCGGGATGTCAGCCATTGCTTATATTCTAGCTAAACGCAAGTTGCCTGTGTACGGCTCCGATATTAAATCGAGTCACATAACCAAGCGCTTGCAAGAAATTGGAGCTCATATTTTTTGGCATCAAGACGCCAGCAATTTTGAAGTATTTCAAACGGCGTTCAACGGTAGCAGTCCCGATCGCGGGCAGCAAGAAAGGGCTGTATCCTCGGCAGTCGCTGGCACGGTAGGGACTTCCGTCGCGACAGCCGAAGCTCTCAAATTGAACGGCAACGGTTCCAGTGCCCAAGCAATTGGGGGATTGCCTCAAGTAGTATGTTCTACGGCAATTCACCCGGCAAATGCCGAATATCGAGCTGCTTTAGATTTGGGCTGTCCGATTTTTCATCGATCGGACGTATTGGCAGCCTTAATTCAAGATTACCAAAGTATCGCCGTAGCCGGGACTCACGGCAAAACTACTACTAGCAGCTTAATCGGCTTCATGCTGATGGCAGCGGGTCTAGACCCGACGATTGTGGTAGGAGGCGAGGTAAATGCTTGGGAAGGCAATGCCCGTTTGGGGGAAGGCCCCTACTTAGTTGCCGAGGCTGATGAATCCGACGGTTCTCTCGTCAAATTCGTAGCAAAAATTGGGATAGTGACGAATGTGGAACTGGATCATCCAGACCATTACGATACCCTCGACCAGGTAATAGACACATTTAAGGTGTTTGCCCAAAATTGTCAAACCTTGATAGGCTGCATTGACGACGAAATCGTCAAAGACTGCCTTAAACCTAATATTAGCTATAGCTTACAGCCGGACAAGGGTGCTGACTACACAGCTTCGGACGTGAAGTATGGAGCCGAAAGCACCAAGGCTGGCATTTGGGAGCGAGGAGCTTTTCTTGGGGAAATGGAGTTGAAGTTGTTAGGCAAACACAATCTCAGCAACGCACTAGCTGCGGTAGCAGTGGGTCGATTGTTGGGGTTAGAGTTTTCGGCGATTGCGAAAGCGATTGTCGGCTTTGAAGGAGCTCGCCGCCGTTTTGAGGTGCGGGGTTTTCACAATGACATTCTTTTTGTGGACGACTACGCCCACCACCCGAGCGAAATTCTCGTTACTTTGGCGGCGGCTCGGTTACGCATCGCAGGTAGCGAAAAGAATCCTACTAAATCGCGAAGAGTAGTTGCTATTTTTCAACCGCACCGTTACAGCCGGACTCTGACATTTTTGCCAGAATTTGCTCAATCTTTTGGGGATGCTGATTTGGTTGTGGTTTGCGATATTTATAGTGCTGGGGAACCGAATTTAGGAGAGATTAGCGGGCAAAAAGTTGCTGATTTGATTGCTAAAGATGGCCGAGAGGTTGAGTTTCGGGGTTCCCTAGAGTCAGTCAGTAAGTTTTTAACCGAAAATCTGCAACCGGGGGATTTGGCTCTGTTTTTGGGAGCTGGCAATCTAAATCAGATTATTCCAGAGGTTATGGCTTTTTATCAAGCAGCCGATCGCCCGGATTAGATCGCCTTTGAAACTGAGTGCCGAGTCGATGGAGATAACGGCGGTGCAGATAGTACCGATACTTTTGTTCGGCTACTCGTGGGTTCGACCGGCACAACCACAGGTAAATGAATTTTCAATCAAGTCTGGAATAGAAGATATTTTTAAGGATTTTCATGATGGTGACTATCTCGAATGACTCCTCTGTTAAGGAAAATCGACGAGTGTATTCTCCTATTTCTTTGCGGGGAACTGACTGTAAGATTAACTCCCAAGTTTCGCTCGCCGGGCTGACTTCCTTCCGAGTCGGCGGCCCAGCCCAGTGGTATGTTGCTCCCCGCAGCATGGAGGCTTTGCAAGCGAGTTTTGCCTGGGCACACGATGAAGGAGTTCCGGTGACTCTGCTGGGTGCGGGATCTAATCTGTTGGTGAGCGATCGGGGTTTGTCCGGTTTGGTAGTCGGCACTCGTTACCTCAAGCAAGTAACTTTTAATCTAGAAACGGGTCAAGTTACAGCCGGGGCGGGGGAGTCAATTCCTCGCCTCGCTTGGTTGGCGGCTAAACGGGGCTGGAAAGGTCTAGAGTGGGCCGTCGGCATACCGGGCACTGTGGGAGGGGCTGTGGTGATGAATGCAGGTGCTCATAAGGCCTGTACTGCTGATATTCTGGTAAATGCTCGCGTTCTATCCCCTGGTGGCAAGGTGGAAATTCTGACTCCCCAAGAGTTGGAGTACCGCTACCGGACTTCGGTGCTGCAAGGGGGCGATCGGCTGGTAACAGAAGCGACTTTCCAGTTGCAGCCCGGATTCGATCGATCGCAAGTAATGGCAGAAACTAACGGCCATTTCAGCCAGCGGCGGACAACTCAACCTTACCATCTGCCTAGCTGCGGCTCGGTGTTCCGCAACCCTGGCCCGAAGACGGCCGGTTGGTTCATCGAACAAGCTGGGCTCAAGGGATACCAAATCGGCGGCGCACAAGTGGCTCAACGCCATGCTAACTTTATTCTTAACTGCGGGTCGGCAACGGCCAATGATATTTTTCAAGTGATCCGCCACGTTCAACAGCAAGTCGAGCAGCGGTGGTCGCTGTTGTTGGAGCCAGAAGTTAGAATACTGGGAGAGTTCCCCTTCTAAGGCATTATTGAAGTAATACGGAAACGGCAGACTGCCAGCCCACACACCATCATAAAGTAGCTATGACAAAATCAGGACAAGGATTTGGCTTCGGCCTGGGCAAAATGAAAGAACTGACTGAAGCTTTCAAAAAAGCTCAGCAGGTTCAAGAAGGAGCTAAAAAGCTCCAAGAAGAGTTGGATGTAATGGAAATTGAGGGAACTGCCGGCGGCGGCTTGGTCAAAGTTTTTCTCAGCGGCAACCAAGAACCACGCCGCGTGGAAATTTCCCCGGATGCCCTCGGTGAAGGTGCTGATGTGGTTTCTGAACTCGTCACGGTGGCGATGCAGGATGCTTACGCTAAGTCTACGATGACGATGCGGGAGAAAATGGAAGAACTCACCGGCGGGCTGAATCTCCCTGGTTTCGGTTAGTTGACAGTTGACAGTTGACAGTTGACAGTTGACAGTTGACAGTTGACAGTTGACAGTTGACAGTTGACAGTTAACAGTTGACAGTTAACTGTTAACTGTTAACTGACTAATAACCAATTACCAATTACCAATTACCAATTACCAATTACCAATTACCAATTACCAATTACCAATTACCAATTACCAATTATCAATGACTAAATTATTATTTGTCTGCCTCGGAAACATCTGCCGATCGCCCTCAGCAGAAAATATTATGAATCATTTGATAGAAAAAGCTGGTTTGGGCGATCGCATCACCTGCGATTCTGCCGGAACTGCCGGCTATCACATTGGCAGTCCTCCCGACAGTCGGATGACAATGGCGGCAAGGAAGCGGGACATTGAATTGTTAGGCGCAGCCAGGCAATTTCAAAGGAAAGATTTTGAGAATTTTGATTTAATTCTGGCGATGGATCGCGACAATTATCGGAATATTCTTAGTCTCGATAATACGGGAAAGTATAAAGATAAAGTGCGGTTAATGTGCGATTTTTGCCAGAAATATGACCTTAAAGAAGTACCCGATCCTTACTACGGTGGCCCGGAGGGATTCGATCGGGTAATTGATTTGTTGCTGGATGCTTGCGAGGGTTTGTTGCACTACGTGAAGAAATCAGTAGTCAGTAGTCAGTAGTTATTTGTTATTGGTGAGGAACTACGAACTAAGAATTACCAATTCCCAATTCCCAATTCCCAATTACCAATGCCCAATGCCCAATTACCAATTCCCCACTAAATGGTGTTCCATCGCAAAACGAACGAGTTCTGCGCGGTTACTGCTGAGAGTTTTTCTGAACAAACTACTGACGTGCTTTTCCACAGTTCGGGGACTGAGGTGGAGCCGATCGCCTATGAGAATATTAGAAAGACCTTCTGTGAGTAAATTCAGCACTTCTCGCTCTCGCTGGGTCAACATTGGAGAACTTGGGCCTATAGACGCACGCGCGCCGGAGCTATCCCGTAGGGAATCGCGCATTTCTGACTTTTGAGTGAAAAAATCCGCTTGAGACTTGCCATTGGCTCTGCTGCGTGCCTCTGTTAGCGTCGGTTCGGGTTCCGAACGAGGCGATGCCTGGGCAATTAGAGCGTATCGATCGAGCAAAGAGCGAATTACCGCCCCCAATTCCTGAAGTTCAAAAGGCTTAGCCAGATAATTGTCGCACCCCATCTGATAGCCACGAATCCGTTCCTCCGTGCTCGTCCGTTCCGTCAAAAAAATCACCGGCAATAACCGGAAAGCCGGACGAGTCCGCACTCGCCGCACGAATTCGTAGCCATCCATCTCGGGCATTGTAATGTCGGTAACAATCAAATGAGGTTGAAATTCCTCTACCAAGCCTAAAGCTTCTTTGCCATTCTCAGCAGCGATTACAGAGTATCCGGTAATTTCCAGATAATCGGTAATCGACAAGCGAGTCGCGAAATCGTCGTCAGCAACTAGAATTGTCAAGGGCATGGCGGGAATCAAAAGTTAAACGGTTAAAAATTAAAAATGACGGAACTCATTCTTAATTTTTAATTCTACTGTTTAAGTTTCTTGATAACTGGCAGTCAAAGTGGCCGGCTTGGCAAAATTGCCCTTCAAAGCTACGCCGCGCCCGTTAGCTGCCAAATGTCGCAGAGTTTTGTAAATTGTCTCTACTTGCTCTGGTGTTCCTGCTTTCTTAGCGATTTCTGCTACAGACAATGGTGTTCCAGCATCTTTGAGCACTTGCAGTACCCGTTGCTGTAACTCCAACACAGCAGCGGCTGCTTTTTTGCCAGCTTCCACACCGGGTTGATGATAGGCGTTGACATTCACTAAGGAACCATAAAAACCTACTGCTCTTTCGTAGAGGGCAATTAATGCTCCGACAGCCCGAGGATTGACTTGGGGAATTGTGACAGTGATGGAATCTCGGTGATTTTCGTACAAGGCTTGTCGAGTTCCCTGTAACAAACCAGACAAATAATCTCCGCAAGTGACGCCCGGTTCTACTTCTGGGGAAATTCCTTGCCTATCTTCCAAAACTTCGATAAATGTGAGGAAGAAATTGGACACGCCGTCTCGGAGTTGCTGGACGTAGGCGTGTTGGTCGGTGCTACCTTTGTTACCGTAGACTGATATTCCTTGATGAACTGTGTTGCCGTCTAAATCTAGTTGTTTGCCGATCGACTCCATGACTAATTGCTGCAAATATCGGCTGAACAATAGCAGTGAATCTTTGTACGGCAAAACTACCATATCTTTTTCGCCGCGTCCGTTACAAGCAAAATACCAGGACATTGCTAACAACGCGGCGGGATTTTGTTTGATTTCGGGAATTCTGGTAGCTTCGTCCATGACTTTAGCACCGTCGAGCATCGCCCGAATGTCGATGCCTTGCAAAGCTGCTGGCAAAAGTCCGACTGCTGAGAGTTCCGAAGTGCGTCCTCCCACCCAATCTGACATCGGGAATGTGGTAATCCAGCCTTCAGACTTGGCTAATCTGTCTAATTGGCTGTCGGTTCCGGTGATGGCAATTGCCTGTTTGGCGAAGTCTAGTTTTTGGGCGGCGAAGGCTTTTTGAACTTCGATCATACCGTTGCGGGGTTCGGGAGTGCCGCCGGATTTGGAAATAGTAATTACTAGGGTGCTGGCGAGTTTGTCTTCGATTTTGTTGAGGATGCGATCGATCCCCGCCGGATCTGTGTTGTCAATGAAGTGTATTGCTAGCGGTGGAATGTCTGGGGATAAAGCTTCGGAGACAAATTGCGGGCCGAGGGCGGAACCACCAATGCCGATCGAGATAATATCGGTAAATTGGGGAGCAAATGGCGGTTTGATGTCGCGGCTTTGAACTTTTTTGACAAATAGTTCGACTTGTGCTATGCCTTCGACTATTTCTTGTTTGAGTTCTGGTGTGGGAGCTAGATCGGGGTTTCGCAGCCAATAGTGGCCTACCATGCGGTTTTCGTCTGGATTGGCGATCGCCCCTGCTTCCAAAGCCGCCATGTCTTTGAAAGCTTTGTCAAATTTGGGCTTCATTGTGGCGTAGAGCGCATCGTCGAATCCCATGCGGCTGATATCGAGATAAAGCCCCAATCCCTCATGATAGTAAAGCCAGTCTTGATAGCGTTGCCAGAGTGCTGTGGCGTCCATAGGAATTCTCTACAATTTTTTAAATGTGCGATCGGCATCATCGGGAATCAACCAATTGTAGTTCAAAACTCACATATTGCACCTTTATTAAGAACCGGCTCTCCGGCTTGTTCCACAAAGAATCAGTTTTCTTGTAGCACTTGTATTCATTTTTTACTTTATCCAAGTATAAATACTTAATGTTGTAGAATATACAGACATTGGAATTAAATTGTTATCTAAAAAGCGATCGACTATGCTTACTCTATCTCCCGAATTAAAAGAAAGATTAGCAACTCCGCTAAAAATCGGCGACTTTGAAGTTAAAAGCCGCGTGCTGCAATCACCCTTATCCGGCGTTACAGATTTGGTATTTCGCCGCCTAGTGCGTCGCTACGCACCTGATTCCATGATGTACACGGAAATGGTGAATGCTACGGGTTTGCACTACGTCAAGCAACTGCCGAGAATTATGGAAATTGACCCAAACGAACGCCCGATTAGTATTCAATTATTTGACTGTCGCCCGGAATTTTTGGCAGAAGCGGCACAGAAAGCGGTGGCAGAAGGAGCAGATACCGTTGATATTAATATGGGCTGTCCAGTTAACAAAATTACTAAAAATGGTGGCGGTTCTTCGCTACTACGATCGCCCGAAACAGCCGAGGCCATTGTGCGGGCCGTTGTGGAAGCGGTAGATGTTCCTGTAACTGTCAAAACTCGTATTGGTTGGACGGACAAAGAAATTAATATTTTGGAATTTGCGAAACGGATGGAAGATGCGGGCGCAAAAATGATTACTGTCCACGGCCGCACTCGATCGCAAGGTTACACCGGCCCGGCAAAATGGGAGTGGATTCGCCGTGTTAAAGAAGTTTTGTCAATTCCAGTAATCGCCAACGGAGACATTTTTTCAGTTGAGGCGGCCATGCGGTGTCTGGAAGAAACAGGCGCGGATGGAGTGATGTGTTCGCGCGGAACTTTGGGCTATCCCTTCTTGGTGGGAGAAGTCGATCATTTCATCAAAACAGGTGTGGAAAAGATAACTCCGACACCAATTGAACTGCTCGAATGTGCTAAAGAACATTTGCGGGCTTTGTGGGAATATAAGGGTGAGAGCGGTGTGTGTCAAGCGCGCAAGCACTTGACCTGGTATGCTAAGGGCTTCCCCGGTGCTGCGGAATTGCGGGGCTTGTTAGCGGTGGTAGAAACGGTTGAACAAGGTTGCGATTCGATCGATCGCGCGATCGAGCAATTAGTCGCAAGCTGAAATAAACAAAGCCCGCCGCTTCGGGCTAAAATTTAATGCACAGTTAAAAATTTGTGTGGGGTAAATATGGACTCATTAAAAGGGCGAGATTTATTAAGTCTGGCAGATTTAAGCATTGACGAATTAAATTATTTACTGGATTTAGCAGCCAGTTTAAAATCGGGCATGGTGAAGCTGAAACGTCCTAAAGTTCTCGGCTTGTTATTTTCCAAAGCTTCGACGCGAACCCGGGTGAGTTTTACGGTGGCTATGTATAAATTGGGAGGGCAAGTAATCGACCTGAATCCCAACGTTACTCAAGTCAGCCGCGGGGAACCTTTGGTAGACACAGCGCGAGTTCTAGATAGATATTTAGACGTTTTGGCAATTCGGACTTTCGAGCAAAAGGATTTAGAAACTTTTGCGAATTATGCAAAAATCCCTGTGATTAATGCCTTGACTGATGACGAACATCCCTGTCAAGTCCTAGCAGATTTAATGACAGTCAAAGAATGTTTTGGCAAGTTAGAAGGGGTGACTTTGACTTATTTGGGCGACGGCAATAACATGGCTAATTCGCTGATGTTGGGCTGTGCAATGATGGGGATGAATGTGAGAATTGCTTGTCCTGAAGATTTTATGCCAAATCCTCAGATTGTGGAAAAGGCGAAGGCGATTGCTAACGGCAAAACAGAAGTTACTGTAACTGTTGATGCCGCTTCTGCTGTCAAGAATTCTCAAGTAATTTATACCGATGTTTGGGCGAGTATGGGACAGGAAGAGGAAGCGAAAATCAGGATTCCTTTATTTGAGCCTTATCAGGTAAATGAAGAGTTGTTGGAATTAGCAGATAAAAATGCAATTGTACTGCACTGTTTGCCGGCTCACCGCGATGAAGAGATTACAGATGCGGTAATTGAAGGTTCGCGATCGCGCGTTTGGGATCAAGCGGAAAATCGGATGCACGTTCAGCAAGCTTTGCTCGCCGGCATTCTCGAAAGCGATTAGGAATAGAGAAGTTCGGCAACGGATTTTGTAACGGATGTAACGGATGTAACGGATGTCAGGTAGCATCGAAATTATTGCCGAAATGAGGAGACGGCCGTGGGCGGGGGCGAAAAAAAAATATTGTTGTGGGCCCCGGCAAAAGGACAAAGAAAAAAAAGAAGGACACCGCAAAAAAATTTAAATTGTT
>JANMLZ010000083.1:0-35568 GCA_031372825.1 Cyanobacteria bacterium OTE_58_metabat_593
AATTTTAAAAAAAACTACCATTTTTAATTTTTTTTTAAATTTTCCGGTTCCTCGTTATTTTTTTTTAGGAGCGGTATTTGTCGTTACCATAAATTTTTATTTTCGGTTGGCACACGCCACTGCCGTCTCCTAATTTCTTAAGTCCTCACAACAAATAACCAATAACCAATACCTAATAACAAAATGATTAAAATCTTACACCTTTCAGACATCCACATGGGAAGCGGCTTTTCCCACGGGCGCGTCAATCCAGAAACTGGTTTAAATACACGCTTAGAAGACTTCGCGAATACGCTGAGCAAATGTATGGATAGAGCGATTTCTGAACCCGTAGATTTAGTCATCTTCGGTGGCGATGCTTTCCCCGATTCCACGCCGCCACCGTTTGTCAAAGAGGCTTTTGCGCGTCAATTTAGCCGCTTGGTTGATGCTCAAATTCCGACAGTTTTGCTAGTAGGAAATCACGATCAACATTCCCAGGGACAAGGTGGCGCGAGTTTGGGAATTTATCGGACTTTGGGTATACCTAAATTCATTGTAGGCGATCGCCTGGAAACTCACCTCATCGAAACCCGCAACGGCCCCGTACAAGTGGTAACATTGCCTTGGTTGACGCGATCGACCTTAATGACGCGATCCGAGACTGAAAGCCTATCTATGGGCGACGTTAACCAATTATTAACCGAAAAACTGACGATCGCCCTAGAAGGCGAAATCCGCCGTCTCGATCGAAACATCCCCACCATACTTTTAGCACACTTAATGGCAGACAAAGCAAGTTTGGGTGCAGAGCGTTTTTTAGCAGTAGGAAAAGGCTTTAATATCCCCGTTTCCATGTTAACTCGTCCGTGTTTCGATTACGTTGCTCTCGGCCACGTTCACAAACACCAAAATCTGAATGCTTCTAACAATCCGCCCGTGGTTTATCCGGGAAGCATCGAAAGAGTAGATTTTAGTGAAGAGAAAGAAGATAAAGGTTTTGTATTAGTTAATTTGGAACGGGGAAAAGCCGAGTGGGAATTTTGCACCTTACCTGTGCGAATATTTCAGACAATCAAGGTAAATGTCGCCGACTCAGAAAACCCGCAAACCGAGTTGGTGAGAGCGATTGGGAAGAAAGAGATAGCAGACGCGGTGGTGAGACTGATCTACCAATTGCGATCGGAACAATTAGACTTAATCGACAACGCAGAATTGCACATACTTTTGGGTGAAGCGCACAGCTACACAATCCAACCGGAATTAGTCAGTCAGTTAGCAAGGCCGCGTTTACCAGAATTGAACGCTAATAATAGTATAGAACCATTAGACGCTTTAAAAACTTATCTGGCAAGTCGCGAAGATTTGAAAGATGTGGCGGAGAGTATGTTGGAGGCGGCGCAGGGTTTGTTGGGCGGTAGCGAGGAAGTTTTGGTGGAATTTTAGGTGAGTTATATCAATTCTGATTTACCGGATGATTTAACCACAGAGAACGCAGAGAGCACAGAGGAAGATCAGAGAGAGATGAATAATTCTGATGCTAACGGATTTGATATAACTAGAGGGAAAAATGAGAATCAATAAAATTTCTGTCACCAAACTTTTTGGAATTTTTAACCATCCGGTTTCGCTCAACATGGAAGATAGAATCACGATTATTCATAGTCCGAATGGATTCGGTAAGACAGC
Source organism: Cyanobacteria bacterium OTE_58_metabat_593 (assembly GCA_031372825.1). Taxonomy (GTDB): domain Bacteria; phylum Cyanobacteriota; class Cyanobacteriia; order Cyanobacteriales; family Microcoleaceae; genus Microcoleus. The sequence continues at coordinate 1,669 of JANMLZ010000083.1, forward strand.
ATTACTCAGAATAATCAATGGATTTTTCAATTCACGCTACTCAGAACTCCGTACTATTCCATTTACTGAATTGAGAATAGACTTTGATGATGGCAGTTATTTGCAAATAACTAAATCTATCGATCAAACCAATGAAAATGAAAAAGACGAAAAATTAACGTTTTATTTTTATCATTCTGGTGCAGAACCAGAGATATTCTCACCGAATTTATTCACAAATTCAGGAGTAAAACTTGATTTCCATTTAAGTGCCACAGAGGACGAAGTAAATTCAGTAATCCAATTAGGGGAGCAAAATACAGTTACGCAATTATTCCCAATAGAAAATGTTGCCATGTCCTTTATTGAAAATTTTACAAATTTAGCACGGAGGCTTAAGCAAGAACCAAAGTGGCTGTCAGAATTAAAAAGCTCGATCGATGTTCATTTTATCGAAACTCAGCGTTTGTTAACTCCCTCAAGTGTTCCAGAAGCAGCAGTAGATACAAAACACCCGTCAATGATTCCATCGGTTAGTATATATTCTCAGGAACTTGCGGAAGAAATCCAAGGAAAGCTAGCTGAATACGGTGCATTGTCTCAATCCCTTGAAAGAACCTTTCCCGCAAGAATTTTTAACAACAAAGCACCCTCCCAGCTAACAGAAGAAACTCTTCGTAATAAATTAAATGAAATCGAAGAAAAGCGTTCTAATCTCATAGAAACTGGTCTTTTAGATAAAGACGAAAATCCTGATTTTCAAATTGAACAACATATTGATGGAACCACAAAAAATATTTTGTCTGTTTATGTTGAAGATGTAGAAAAAAAACTCATGGTTTTTAAGGAACTCGCTACTAAAATAGAACTCTTTAAAAGAATTATCAAACAGCGATTTCTCTATAAAAATATGAGCATCAGTAAAGAGAAAGGTTTTACCTTTACAACGCCTGATGGTAAGCCTTTGTCGCCGACAGACTTATCTTTCGGTGAACAGCATGAACTGGTAATGCTTTACGAGTTATTATTCAAAGTTCAACCTAACTCGCTGGTTCTGATTGACGAACCAGAAATTTCGCTACACGTAGCATGGCAAGTCGAGTTTCTCAAAGATTTGCAAGCAATTATTAAGCTGGCAAACTTTGACGTGTTGTTAGCTACTCATTCTCCAAGTATTATCGATGACCGATGGGATTTGACAGTGGAATTATCAAGGCCAGTTGAATGAAAGAACATATTAACCCTAGCTACATTGCCAACCAAATTCGCCTACTGAGAAATCAACCTCAATACACTGAACATTCTTTTCTAATTGCTGAGGGAGACACAGACGCGCGGGTCTGGAAAAACTTGGTAGACTCGACAAAGTGTCGTGTGGAAATTGCCCATAATAAGGATAATGCTATAAAAGTGCTAAATATCCTTGAACAAGGTAACTTTGCTGGCGTTTTGGCTATTGTTGATGCTGATTTTGAAATATTAGAGGGAACTGTTCCACTTCGTCAAAATTTGCTGTTCACAGATACTCATGATTTGGAAACTATGCTGCTGAAGTCGCCAGCACTTGAAAAGGTACTTTCGGAACACGGTTCGGAAGATAAAATCAAGGGTTTTGCTAAAGATGTTCGCCAGACTTTATTGGAAAGTGCCAAGATTATCGGTTATTTGCGATGGGCTTCGCTGAAGTTTGATTATTGTTTAAAATTTGAAGATTTAGCTTTTAATAAGTTTGTAGACAAGGAAACATTGGCATTAAATGAATCCGACTTGATGAAAACTGTGAAAAATAACTCTCAAAAGCTGGGGCTTGACGAGCAAGAAATTAGAGCAAATATGAATAGCTTAAAAACAAATACTCAAGATATATGGTATATTTGTTGTGGTCACGATATGATTGCTATTTTGTCGATCGCACTTTGTAAAGCATTAGGTTCCTGCAACTCCCAAAAAGTTGAGCCAAATGTACTCGAACAAAACCTAAGACTTGCCTACGAATCTTCTTATTTCTGCAAAACACAACTCTACGCAGCTATTCAAGACTGGGAAAAAACAAATCACCCGTTTCAGGTGCTACCTAACCCTTAACTTCCACACCCCCAAAAACCTCACCCACAACCAATCGAGTTCCATTGGCAAAATCCACTCCAGACTGCACCTTTTTCCCCGCCAACTGCACTTCCCGTAACAATAATAAACCATTGCCAGTTTGCACGATCGCACCCAAGCCCTTCGCAACCTTCACAACAGCCCCATTCTCCCCCGACAACTCCGACAAAACAGCCCAATCGCGTTCCAAAACCCTCAACTCCGCTGGCATTTGCAGCCAATATTCTGGCCCCACGGGCACAGTAGCCATCACCTTCAGAGAATTGCCGCGAAAACTGGTCGTACAATCCGGGTAAAAACCGCTAACTTGATTATGAAGCGCGATCGCACTTTTCGACCAATCCAACACAAAATCAGCACCCTTAATCATCGGTGCATAAGTCGCCTCAGCCTCATTTTGAGCAACAGCTTCAATTTTCCCATCCCTCAACTTAACCAAAGTTTCCATCAACAAATTCGCCCCAATTTCTGACAGCCTATCACCCAAAGAATCAGCATTATCCAACAGTGAAATACCAGCCAAAGCTTTCAACAACATCGCCCCAGTATCCATCCCCGCATCCATCAGCATTGTCGTAATTCCAGTTTCCTTTTCGCCGTCATAAATACAGCGCTGAATCGGTGCCGCCCCGCGATACTTCGGCAAAATCGAACCGTGAACATTAACGCAAGCTAAACTAGGAATATCCAGTATTTCTTGAGACAGAATCTGGCCGTAAGCTACGACTACAAACACATCAGCTTCGGCTTCCCGGAGTTTGGCAATTATTTCGGCATCTTTCTTGATTCGTGACGGTTGCAAAACTGGGAGACTGTGATTTAAAGCAGCCATTTTTACAGGTGAAGGCATCAATTGATTACCTCTTCCCCGGCGTTTGTCCGGTTGAGTGACAACAGCTACCACCTCAAATTCGGGATGACTTAGCAGGCTGGATAAGGTAGGAACAGCAAATTCGGGAGTGCCAAAGAAGACGATTTTCATAAGTTTTTAGTTATTAGTCTGATATATGTTTTATGTTTTGGATTGGTCTTTGGGTAAATGCGCGTTAGGCGATCGGGCTGCACCTCAATTATATACGATCGAAGGGTGCATCTCTATTTTACCAGGGCGAAGCATTTGCAAAAATGAGATGTACCCTTATCGATCGCACTTGACTGAAATTCCTTGCTATCGGATGTGGCCGCATGATAAACTAGGAGCAGGATCTTTCACAGTTTTATTTCAAAATACCTCGGAAGGAGAGACAAATCAGCTACCAGCCGATTTTTTTGATTTAGCTCGTTTCACTTTGTAATTATCCGCGTTTTTTCAAAATGATTTTATCTCAATTCGGGACAGCAATTCACCGACAGTTGCAGAATGTAATTAGACTGCAAGTCAAACGTACAGTCTGCATTTTTCTAACTTTAAGTTTGCTAATATTAAGCGGTTGTCAAAACAACACAGCACCCGCAGCCAAAAACGGCGAACCAATAAAACTTACACTGTGGCACGGCATCAATCCCCCGCCAAACCGCGATGTATTTCAAACCCTCACGGACAAATTTAACAAAACACATCCTAACATCCAAGTAGAACCAATTTACATCGGTCAGCCAGATCAACAACTGCCGAAAATATTAACATCAATAGTTGGAAATGCACCGCCGGATTTGTTGTGGAATGTTCCTACAATTGCCGGAAAATTAGCAGAATTAAACGCAATTCAACCATTAGAAAACTGGCTCGACAAATCGCCACGGAAAGCCGAAATATACCCAGCACTATTCGAGTCAATGGAACTCGGCGGACACACTTGGTCAATTCCCCTAGCCACAAACAACGCGGCTATATTTTACCGTCCCAGCTTATTTGCAGCAGCAGGAATCAAAGAAGTGCCCCAGAATTGGGCGCAATTAAAGCAAGCAGCCCGATCGCTATCGCGTGACACCAACGGAGACGGCCGCCCAGACCAACACGGCATCGTGCTCTCCCTAGGCAAAGGAGAATGGACAGTATTTACTTGGCTACCATTCATGTTCAGTGCAGGCGGCGACTTCAAAGCAGAAACCACGAAAAGTTCTGTACCCCAAATAAACAGTCCGGCTTCTCGTGCCGCCTTAGAATTGTGGAAGGACTTGTTAACAGAAGGTTCAGCAATACTCTCAGCACCCGAGCGCGGTTACGAACTCGACAACTTTATTGCCGGCAAAGTCGCTATGCAAATCACCGGGCCGTGGACGCTAGCACAATTGCAGCAAAGCGCGATCGACTACGCAGTCATGCCCATACCAGTCCTGAAACAGCCCGGAGCCGTCGTTGGGGGTGAAAACTTATTTTTAATGAAAACCTCGCCAGAACGCGAAAAAGCTGCTCTAGAATTCTTAGAATACGTTGTCGGTGAAGAATTTCAAACAGCATGGGCATTAGGAACAGGTTACTTGCCAATTAACTTAAAATCGAGACAGAGCCAAGCTTATCAAAGCTTTGTGGAAAAAAACCCTGTTTTGAGAGTATTTTTAGAACAAATGAACTGGGCCCGATCGCGCCCAATTATCTCAGGTTACTCCCGCCTCTCAGAAAACCTCGGCCGGGCGATCGAAGCAACCCTCCTCGGTCGCAACCCCCAAGATGCTCTTAAAGAAGCTCAAGAGCGTTTGACAATAACCTTAGATATTGCTGCGATCAAGTGAGATACAGAGGGTGCGTCTGTGTTTTGCAAATATTCGTAGGGCGAAGCATTCCGGCAGTAAATCTCTGGCGATCGCTAATAAATTGTCTACCGGAATGCTTCGCCCTTACACACTGGATTAATTGATTAAAAAGCTAGTGGAAATCACTCCCGTCTGTACTTCCAATCATCATATTGATTTCTTGCCACGGGCTTACCAGAAAGCTGAGATTTGATATGGTTATTATCGGTTCCTTCGCTAGTATTGAGAATGATACAAGATGTTAGGGTAGATTTAGTAGCGATCGCCCGACGGTCAAAGACACTCGCTGTCGATCGGTAATAAATCTTTAACAAAATCAAAAAATCACAGACCAAATCTTGAGCCATCACAGATATATTGGCAAAAAAGGATACTCCCAAAATTTATGCACAGATGCGATCGCACAGTCCAAAAAACCCAGTCCTCAACACAGTGTCACCACAAATTAGCTCAAAAGGTTCTCCCCCTACCTACCACCCATGACCTACCATCACCTAATAGAAACATTTTCCCTACCGCTTCTAAAAATCTACAGAAATCTGTAAATCAAACTTAGCGGTCTATGTTTAGCCTAGATTAAGTGCTATGAGCTTCCTGATTGCTCAGGTTGGCCTAATCTTCCCAGTTAGAGACTGCCCTTATTTGCAGAGGACTTCCATATTTGGTTTTTTGATGATTAATTTGTGCCAAGTGTGTTTCTGTGGTTTTCACGCCCAGTCAGCTTTAGCAACCCGCACCAATCAAGCGCTTCTCCAGTTTATAACGATTATTACTTGCTTTCGTCAAAGTCTGAAAAATCTAGACAAGTCTAGATTTTTCGGCTACTGTTTTAAACCCTGTGCCCCTCCCGCGCCGCCTACTGAGACCCCAACAACCGTCCACCTTTTCCCCAAACGACAATGCAGACAAAGTTCCTTAACGCAATCAAAGGACATTCCTGGCGGTACTTCCTCGCAGTAGGGGCGATCGCCCTAATCTACTATTTGACATCGCAATTCGCAATTTCCACGCTCACCCTGAGTTCAGAAATTTACCCCATGTGGCCAGCAGCAGGAATTGCCCAAGTCGCCCTGCTGCTGTTTGGGCGGCAACTGTGGCCGGGAATCGCGATCGGAGGCTTCCTGTTCAGCATGAGCGTACCCGAAGCCAACATCGGTACGGCATTGATCTCGGCGAGCGCCAGAACCCTGCAAGCGTGGACGGGAACTTATCTGTTGCAGAGGATTAACTTTAGCGCCGAGCTCGATCGGCTCAAAGACGTTTTAGGAATAGTCGGACTAGCAGCCTTGGGCTCTACCCTGATCAACTCCAGCATCGGCAGCATTCTCGTGTGTTTGACAGGTTTATCTAGCTGGAGCAACTTTGGCACGATTTGGGGGACTTGGTGGGTAGGAGACGCGATGGGAATTTTGCTCGTCGCCCCGCTGCTGCTGACTTGGCGCAAATTGCCCACCGCCAGAACCAAGCGCCAGCAAATTGCCGAACGAGCGATTTGGCTGGTGCTGCTGCTAGCAATCGGCTGGCTCGTCTTTTGCTCCCGTACCCGAGCCGCCTACGCCCGCTATCCCCTCGAATACTTACCATTTCCCCTAGTAGTTTGGGCAGCCTTTCGATTCGGCCAGCGCTACACGGCCCTCTCCAACTTTATCCTCTGCGGCTTCGCCATCTGGGGCATCGCCCGAGGTAGTGGCCCCTTTCTCAAACACGCCAGCAGCATCCCCCAAGCACTGTTATCTTTGCAAGCCTTCATCGCCGTCATCGCCGTCACAGGCTTAGTCTTAGCCGCCACCGTCGCCGAACGCCACCAAGCAGAAGCCTCCCTGCGCGCCAGCGAAGCCAGCCTCGCCAACGCCCAGCGCATCGCCCAACTAGGCAACTGGGACTTAGACCGCAACACCCAGCAATTGCGGTGGTCAGAGGAAATTTATCGTATTCTGGGACAGCGGCCGGGAACTGTTGAACCCAGCCTCGAAGCTTACTTGGAATACGTCCACCCCGAAGACAGAGAATTAGTCAAAAGCTCGATCGAATCGGCTTTATTTCAGCAACAGCCTTACAGCATCGACTACCGGCTGATACTCCCCGACGGTAGCCACCGCACAGTCTGCGAACACGCCGCCATCAACTCCACCTACATCACCAGCACCGTCCAAGACATCACAGACAGAAAGCGCTCCGAAGCAGCCCTGCGTTCTTCCGAAGAAAGATTTTCCAAGGCCTTTCACGCTTCTCCAGTCGGCATCAGCATCTGCACCCTCACTGACGCACGCTTCCTCGATGCCAACGAAAGCTTTTTGCGCTCCTTAGGCTGGCTGCGGCACGAATTTATCGGTCGTAGCGCCAGCGAATTAGGAATGTGGATTAATTCCGAAGACGGGCGGCGACTCGCCCAGATATTACAGGAACAAAGTTCGATCGGCAACCAAGAGATCAAAATTCGCACCAAAACCGGCGAAGTACGCGATTGGTTGCTATCAGTAGAACTCATCGACCTTGGTAGCAGTCAGTGCGTTTTAATCATGACCAGCGACATCACCGAACGCTTACGTTCCGAAGAATTCCGCCGGGGAAAAGAAGCCGCCGAAGCCGCAAATGAATCGAAAAGCATTTTTCTCGCCAACATGAGTCACGAACTCAGAACCCCCCTCAACGCCATCATCGGCTACAGCGAGATCCTCCAAGAAGACGCCCGAGATTTAGGCGCCGAAGAGTTCATCGACGACCTCCAGAGAATTAACACCGCCGGCCAGCATTTGCTAGTGTTAATTAAAGATATTCTCGACTTGACCAAAATAGAAGCAGGCCGTATCGAAATCCACCTGGAAACATTCACCATTGAAAATCTGGTTGAAGAAGTAGCGGCTACGATCGCCCCGATGGCAGACAAAAATAGCAACATCCTAGAAATACAATGCCCCGAAGATATTGGCTCGATGCAGACCGACTTGACTAAACTCCGCCAGTCCCTGCTCAACCTCCTCAGCAATGCCTCAAAGTTTACTTCCTCCGGCGCAATTACCTTCACCGTCACCCGCTCCATCGAAACCCCCGCCGAGGCCGCAAACAGAACCAAAAAACTGGGACATTATAGAGGAGGTGGCAAAGCTGAAAATAGCTCGTCTTCCCCTCAAGAGTGGATCGTTTTTACAGTCAAAGATACCGGCATAGGGATGAGTTCCGAACAGTTAGCCAAAATCTTCGATCCGTTCACCCAAGCCGATTCCTCAACGACTAAGAAATACGGCGGCACTGGTTTGGGGCTGACGATTACTAAGAAATTCTGCGAAATGATGGGCGGAGACATTACCGCATTCAGCGAGTTGGATAAAGGTTCTAGTTTTACAATTCGGCTACCAGCTATTTTTACCAACCTTTCCCCATCAACCGAAAAGTCTGATAAGTAGCGATTTATGACAGTGATTCTTGTCGAAAACTGGGGGAAATTAGAAGTTAAAAATTAGAAATTAGGAATCGATCAAATCCGGTAGCATCGAAATTATTAATATTACCGAAATCAGGAGACGGCTTGGCCTTAGTCCCTACAATTAATCTGGGGTAGGGAAACGGCACTGCCGTCTCCTCGCTTATCATTCCGGCGCCGCCGGAATTGATATCACTCCTATTCCGATGCAACCGGAAACGATATCATATATGATTTTGGATAGCAGAGACGATCGACTTTAGGACAAAATATGTGATGCAAGTTCGATCGCGTACCAGGTACATCTGACTTTGGGAAGGGCGAAGCACCTGACGGCAAACAATTTATTAGTGAGAATCAGAGATTTACCGCCGTCAGGTGCTTCGCCCTACGAATATATTTGCAAAACTACAGATGCACCATACGTACCTTTCCACTAACCGTATAACTACCTATATATATGATTAATTAAAAAGCTATACTGTAAAAAGTTGCCTACAAAGCGCCCGAAAATATGCACCCCCACCTCCAGCGCCAACTCGAACAGCTCGGTTTAGCCGGCGAGTCTCCCCCTCCTACTGCTGAGCAGTGGCAGCTATTTTTAGAGCAGGTAAGTTGTAGCTATGACGACGGAACCCAGAGTCAGCAAGGACGACCGCACCAGGATTTAACCCACTCGCGCCAGTCCTCTGATGACTCTCCAACAACTTTAGAATTCGATCGACTGCGGGCGCAGGTCAACAGTTTGGGGGCGGGATTGTGTATCCTTGACGCCAAGGGGTTAGTCATCTCGGTGAATCCAGAAGCTGAGCACTTGCTGGGGTGGCGAGAGTCGGAACTTGCAGGCGTTTTGCTGCTAGAGTGCATCGGGAAGCAAAACAAAGGGAAGAAATCCCAAGTTTTGACCGATCGACTAAGTAAGAATCAAGATGCGCCGATCGCACCTACACTAGGTTTACAAGAGGCGATCGCCTCCGGTCAACCTTGCAGCAATTGGAATGACGGATTTCGGTGTCGCGACGGCAAGATTTTACCAGTTTCCTATTTTTTCAATCCCGCAGTTGACGGTGGCGAAATATCAGTCTTGGTGTTTTTTGAGATTGGAGAACATCAGCGATCGACCTCGATGCTGCAAGCAGTTATAGAATCTACAGATGCTGGAATTCTGGCGATTGACAGCAACGGCAATGTATGTAATTATAATCAGAAATTTCTCGAGATGTGGGGTTTGTCCGAAGCCGTCGATTTGAGCCGATCGACCGCAAGTTCGATCGACACAGGATTCCCCTTCGACCTGCACCAATTAAAAGACCCCCAAGGATTTATTGAAAACGTGATGAAAGTGTCGGCAGATCCAGATACTCAAATCAGCGACTTATTATTAGAATTTAAAGACGGAAAAATTCTGGAATTAAATTCGTCAGCCTCAAAAGTCGGAGCGAACACAGTCTGCCGAGTCTGGAGTTTTCGAGACGTTACCGATCGCCAAAAAGTAGCACAAGATTTGCAGTATCAAGTAGAATTCAATCAGTTGATAGCCAGTTTGTCAACCGATTTAATCGGCCAGCCCGGATCAGAAATAGACCAAAGCATCGATCGAACTCTGGAAGCAATCGCCACATTCAACGGCTTTCACCGCAGTTACATCTACCTGTTATCATTCGACAAAACCAGCGCCCACAAAACCTACGAGTGGTGCGCCGACGGCATCCCAGCTATCAAAAAACACAGCGCCGACACACAAATAGACATCGCACAAATCCCTTGGATCGCCCAAAAGCTCGATCGGGCCGAATGCCTCCACGTCCCAGAAATCAGCGAACTTGTCCCCGCAGCCAAAGCCGAAATTGCCTGTTTCAGAGGCAAAAATCCAGCAGAATTCCTGACACACTCCCCATCCCAAACAGCAACCGACTCAACAGATTCGATCGCCGATTCCCCAAACACAAAATTAAACAAACCTCAAAAAAATCCGCAATCGCTGATAATTATTCCCCTAATTTGCAGTAAAAACCTCGTCGGATTTCTCGGATTCGACAGTTGCAAACCCGCAGCAGATCGATCGATCAAAATATCCACTCCTCTAAAAATAGTAGGACAAACAATCGCCAATGCCCTAGAACGCCAAAAAGCAGAATTCGCCGCTCGACAAGCCGAAACTAAATACCGCAGCATCTTTGAAAACGCAGTCGAAGGCATATTCCAGACAACCCCCGAGGGGCGCTACCTCAGCGCCAACTCCGCACTAGCCGGGATTTACGGCTACGAAACAGTAGATAAAATGCTCGCCGAACTCGCAAACCTCAACCACCAACTTTACGTAGACCCCGATCGGCGCGCCGAGTTTGTGGCACAATTCGGCACGCGGCGCCAAGTGTCAAAATTTGAATCCCAAATATATCGCCGAGACGGTAGCAAAATCTGGATTTCGGAAAACGCCCTCCGCATCTGCGACGAAAATAACAGCGTTTTATACTACGAAGGCACAGTCACCGACATCACCGAGCGCAAACACGCAGAATCCGCCATGCAGTCGGCCCTAGAAGCAGCAGAATCAGCCAACCGGGCAAAAAGCACATTTCTCGCCAACATGAGCCACGAACTGCGTACGCCCCTGAATGCCATCATCGGCTACAGCGAAATGCTCAAAGAAGAAGCCGAAGAATTGGGTAGTTGCGAATCAGTCCCCGACCTCGAAAAAATCCGCACCGCAGGCAAACACCTGCTATCGATGATCGACGACATCCTAGATATCTCTAAAATTGAAGCAGGCCGAATGGATCTCTACTTAGAAACCTTCGAGATTCATGCCTTAATTGAAAGTGCTGTCGCTACCGCCAGGCCGCTGGTCGAGAAAAACGGTAACACCCTAGAAGTGTACTGTCCAGAAAACCTCAACACCATGCACGCCGACATGACCAAAGTCCGGCAAGTGCTGCTGAACCTGCTCAGCAATGCTGCCAAGTTCACCAAAAACGGGAGAATTGCGATCGGAGTCGAAACAATTAAAAATGAACAATTAAAAATGAAAAATCAAGAAGTATCTTCGGAAATTTTAATTTCCAACTCCGAATTTTTAAGTTTCCGCGTCTCCGACACCGGCATCGGCATGACACAAGAGCAATTGCAGCGAGTTTTCCAACCTTTCACCCAAGCTGACGCTTCGACTACCCGCAAGTATGGCGGCACCGGTTTGGGATTAGCTATTAGCCAGCGCTTCTGTCAGATGATGGCCGGCAGCATTGAGGCCAGCAGCGAGTTGGGCGCAGGTACCACTTTCACCGTACTCTTACCCCGCGCCATCAAACAGCCGGAAATTCCTAACAAAGTCCGTGACAGCACTAGCACTGCAAGCGCCTCCGGTGTCGGCACGGTGCTGGTAGTTGACGACGACCCGATCTCGCGGGATTTGATCCAGCGCGCCCTCGCTCGCCAAGGACTGCACACAGAAGTCGCCGGCGGGGGCGAGCAAGCCCTCAGACTCGCTAAGCAACTACGGCCAGACGCGATTACCCTCGATGTGATCATGCCGGGAATGGACGGTTGGGCAGTGCTCTCCGCCCTGAAGGCAGATCCTGACCTTGCCGAAATTCCCGTAATCCTGCTATCCTTTGTGGGCAACAAAAGCCTCGGCTTTGCATTGGGCGCTTCGGACTACCTCACCAAACCAGTGGACGGCAAACGGCTGGCTGCCTTGTTGAACAAGTACCGACGCGACCAAGACGGTGTTGCGGCTAACAGTTTGCTCTGTCAGATATTAATTGTGGAAGATGACGATGCCACCCGCAAAATACTGCGGCGCATACTAGAAAAAAAAGGCTGGGCAGTAACGGAAGCTGACAGCGGACGCTCTGCTCTCAAACAGCTAGAAGTTTCTCGCCCGCACCTGATCTTACTGGATTTGATGCTGCCAGAAATGGATGGTTTTGAGTTGATCGCCGAACTTCGCAAGTCGCATTCTGAAGATCCTATACCGATTGTAGTGATTACCGCTAAAGACTTGACGACCGCCGAAAGCCAGCAGCTCAACGGCTACGTCGATCGGGTTCTGCAAAAGGGAGTCTACAGTTGCGATACTTTGCTACGCGATGTTCGCTCTATAGTGAATGACAGGCTCGATCGCAGGTACGACTCGAAAGGCAAGGAGAACACCAATGGCTAAAATCCTGTTGGTCGAAGATAACGAAATGAATAGGGATATGCTTTCTAGGCGTCTGGCCCGCAAGGGACACGAGGTCTTTATTGCCGTTGACGGTGCTGAGGGAGTGTCGATGGCGATCGCGAAAGTACCGGATTTGATTCTAATGGATATGAATCTGCCGGTGCTGGATGGGTGGCAAGCAACGCAGCAAATTAAGGCTGCTGCTGAAACTAGCACAATTCCAGTGATTGCGCTGACGGCTCACGCCATGACGGGCGATCGCGAAAAGTGTATGAAGGCCGGCTGCGACGACTACGACACCAAACCGGTGGAGTTTCTCCGACTTTTGGGTAAAATTGAAACGCTTCTGAAAGAGGCCATGAGATGAAAGGTGACGAGGGCAGCGTGCTGGTTGTTGACGACAATGAGGTGAACCGCGATTTGCTGGCGGGCCGACTTCAACGTCAAGATCGGGCGGTGAGTTTTGCTGAAGACGAGTTTCAGGCTTTGGAGATGATCCGCTCTGGGCCTTTTGATTGGTTTCTCCTGGACATTATGATGTCCCAAATGAACGGCTATCAAGTGCTACAACATCTGAAGGCAGATCAGAAGTTGCACGACATTCCGGCGATCGTGATTTCGGCGGTGGATGACATCGACAGCATCTTTCGCTGTATTGAATTGGGGGCGGAGGATGATCTTCCTCAGCCTTTTGACCTCGTGCTGCGGGCGACTCGGATCGGTGCTTGTTTGGAAAAGAAGCGGCTCCGAGATCGGGACCAAGCCCATTGGCAGAAGTTGGCCGAGGAACAGTCCAAGTCCGAGCGTTTGCTGGGGAAGGAGAAAACCAATGGCTAAAATCCTGTTGGTCGAAGATAACGACATGAATAGGGATATGCTTTCCAGGCGTCTGGCCCGCAAGGGACATGAGGTCTTTATTGCTGTTGACGGTGCTGAGGGAGTGTCGATGGCGATCGCGAAAGTACCCGATTTGATTCTGATGGATATGAGTCTGCCAGTGCTCGACGGGTGGCAAGCAACGCAGCAAATTAAGGCCGCTCCTGAAACTAGCACAATTCCGGTGATTGCCTTGACAGCTCACGCCATGGCGGGCGATCGGGAAAAGTGTCTGGCGGCCGGCTGCGACGACTACGACACCAAACCGGTCGAGTTTCCGCGACTTTTGGGTAAGATTGAAATGCTTCTCAAAGAGGCTATGAAATGAAAGGTGACGAGGGCAGCGTGCTGGTTGTTGATGATAATGAGGTAAACCGCGATTTGCTGGCCCGCCGACTTCAGCGTCAAGGCCACGTGGTGACTGTTGCTGAGGATGGTCTCCAAGCTCTGGAACTGATGCGAAGCGAGCCTTTTGATTTGGTTCTCCTGGATATTATGATGCCGCTAATGAACGGCTATCAGGTGTTGGAAAATCTGAAGGCGGACGAGAATTTGCGCCACATTCCGGTAATTATGATTTCGGCGGTGGACGATATCGACAGTATTGTCCGCTGTATTGAGTTGGGGGCGGAGGATTATCTTTCTAAACCTTTCAATCCAGTATTGCTCAAGGCTCGGATTAGTGCTTGTCTGGAAAAGAAGCGGCTGCGGGATAAGGAGCAGACTTATCTACGAGAGTTAGCCCAGGAAAAGGAAAAGTCCGAGCGTTTGCTGCTGAATATTTTGCCAGGCCCGATCGCCCAACGCCTCAAAGAAGGGGAAATTACGATCGCCGACAGTTTTGCTGAAGTAACAGTAATGTTTGCCGATTTGGTCGGTTTTACCAAGCTTTCGGCTCATTTGTCGCCAGCCGAGTTGGTGGAGTTGCTCAACGAGATTTTTTCAGCTTTTGACGAGTTGGCCGATCGCTACGGACTTGAGAAAATTAAGACGATCGGCGATGCTTATATGGTAGTCGGGGGTCTGCCGAGGCCTAGCGACAACCACGCCGAGGCGATCGCCGAAATGGCGATCGACATCCTAGCAGCAATGACGAAAATCCGCACCAAGGGAGGTCAGCCGCTCAGCATCCGCATCGGCATCCACACGGGCCCGGTGGAAGCTGGGGTAATCGGTACTAAAAAATTTACCTACGATTTGTGGGGAGACACGGTAAACACAGCTTCCCGGATGGAATCTCAAGGTGTCCCCGGCGGCATTCAGGTGACAGTTGCTACGTACGATCGCCTGCGGGACAAGTACATTTTTGAGAAGCGCGGCGTGATTTCGGTGAAAGGCAAAGGTGATATGATGACCTATCTGCTGGTGAGCAGAAAGAGTTAATTAGTCATTGGGCATTGGGCCGAAGAGCATTGGTCATTGGGTATGGGTTATTTGTTATTTGTTGTTGTTATTTGTCCCATTTTAGTTGTTAGTTATTAGTTGCTACCAATAACTAATGCCAACAGTCAACAGTCAACAGTCAACAGTCAACAGTCAACAGTCAACAGTCAACAGTCAACAATTAGATAATCAAATGAACGTAAATTCTACTTTTTTAATGTATGCCCAATGGGCGGGAATTATGACAGCAATTTTGTTTGTTGTGACAGTGCTGGCTTTTATATTGAAATGGAGCTTTCGCTTCCGTTTGGTAGGAGTTACTAGCTTTATGGCGGTGATTGCTGCAAGTATATTTGGGCTTGGTTTGGGACTGTTTGCTCGCACCGAAATAGCAGGTGCGGTTCGCTATTCTTTAGTTTACGATACTGGCGGTGCTCAAACAGTAGTTGCCGTGCCGCCTTCGATCACCGACTCGCAGTTAGAAGCGACGATGCAGCAAGTGGCTGCGGATTTGTACTCTCCAGGGCGCAGTGGGAGTGGTAGAGACTACATGACAATTCGGGTACGGACGATCGTACATCCAGAGCCTGGGGTGTCGCAGCCGTTGTTTTTGGGTGAGGTGAGGCGATCGCTGGCTACTCGATATGATGACAAAATGGCGATCGAAATCTTCCCTGAAAAAGTCGCTATTCTGAAAAAATATCAAGCCTAAGAAATCTTGTAATGGCGGGTTTTACAAATAATAATTGCCAAAAACAGACTATAGGATAAAACCCGCCCGCACCACAAACAAATCTATTACAAACAATATAAAATTATGACTCAAGAATCCGAAAGATTAATAACAAACCTCTACAATGCCTTTGACCCATTCTATCCTTTGCCCGCAAATGATCCGCAGTATGTTGACTGTCAGGAAGCGCGAGGAGATGGGAATATCATAGAAGATTTGGGCATAAAGATTCAGCGGCGATCGGAACGGATGACTTGTCAGTTATATACTGGACATCGCGGTGCGGGAAAATCAACAGAATTGCTGCGACTTCAACAATATTTACAAACAAAAGGCTGTTTTGTAGTGTATTTCGCAGCCGAAGAAGAAGATATCGATCCAGAAGATACTGAATATACCGATATTCTCCTCGCTTGTACCAAGCATTTATTAAAAAAACTTAGCTCAAACTCTAAATCTCAAGCTTTATTAAATTGGGTAAAAAGTCGAGGAAATGAATTGAAAGATTTGGCACAAATGGAGGTAAATATTGACTCTATCAGTCTAGAATCTCAAATTACTTTGTTTACCAAACTCACGGCAAATATTAAAGCTGTACCAAGTTTGCGCCAAGAAATTCGCCGCAAAATAAACCCGCACACAACAACTTTAATTACTGCGCTAAATGAATATATTGCGGGCGCTAAAGAAAACCTGCCTCAAGGCTATACTCAACTAGCAGTTATTGTGGATAATTTAGACAGGATAGTGATATTGAATGGAGCTGAAGGCAGCAACAATCATGATGACATTTTTATCAACCGCTGCGAACAGCTTAAAGGATTAGATTGTCACGTTATCTATACTTTACCAATTTCCATGATGTATTCTGATCGTGCCAATGAGTTAGCCTCCAATTACGATAACACAGAAATTTTGCCGATGATTATGGTGCGAACTCGTGATGGCAATATCTACGAACCAGGATTGAAGAAAATGAAAGAGTTGATTTGGAAACGAGTTAGCCCTTTTTCTTCCAACTTGTCTCTGGAAACTGGACTGTTTGAAAACCCTGAAATACTAAATCAAATTTGCTTGATGAGTGGGGGTCATGTCCGAAATATGTTACAGTTAATGGAAGAAGCAATTCAGCGTACTGAAGAATTGCCGATTTCTACAAAAGCCGTGCAAAGGGCTATTACGAAAGCACGAGATCCTTTTCGCAGAAATGTAAATGATAAAGAATGGAAAATTCTAGCTGAGGTTTCACGCTCAAAAGAAATCAAAAATGAGGATGAATGCCGCAAGTTATTGTTTAACCGCTGCATTTTAGAATACCGTTACTTTGATGAAGCAGGAGAAATTCAGTATTGGCATGACGTGCACCCGTTGATTAAAGGGATTAAGCAATTCCAAGATAGTTTTGCACAACTTGAGCCATGACACCAAAAATCATTGATTGGGACGACGATTTGCCACCAGCAACACCAGAGGAAGAATATGAATCTCTGGTACGCACTCTCAGACGGACAAATGGTTTCCGGTTGTTGTTTGTGGAGTGTGTGCGGGCGGAGGGGGAACGCTTGATTGCGAAAGTTAAAGCAGATTTCCCTCAGAAAAAAATTGAGGTTTTAAAGCTGGATGAGTCAGCTTATAACTTTTACAATATAATTGAAAATTTGCCAAAGCGAGATGAAATTAATATTTTGTTTGTGACAGACTTAGAATATTCACTTTATGAATACGAACGAGAAAAAAGGGTTATCGGATGGGAAAGCGAGGATATTTATTCTTACAGTTGGCGGGGAGTGCCACCTATTTTAATTAATATCAACCAGCAGCGAGAGCGATTTAGAGATAATTTTAATATTTGTTTTGTGTTTATCTTACCTCGGTTTGCTGTTAATTATTTTATTGAGCGAGCACCGGATTTCTTTGATTGGCGATCGAGCTTATTTAAGTTGTCGATGGATCGAGACAGCTTGCAACTCGAATCAATGCAGGCTTGTTCGGAAAGAGGGAAGTCAGAAGATTATCTAGCTTTGACTCCCGAAGCACGAAAACGCGAATTGGTGAAGATTCAAGGTTTAATTGATGAGGATGAGCAAACACCCGAACAAAAAGCTGAGTTGTTTTACGAACAAGCTTTATTGTATCGCTTTGCTGAAGAATATGCAAAGGCGATCGCCTCCTGCGACAAAGCCTTAGAAATCAAACCAGATTATCACCAAGCCTGGTACAATCGGGGCATTGCACTGGGTATTTTAGGCAGGCTAGAAGAGGAGATCGCCTCCTACGACAAAGCCTTAGAAATCAAACCAGATTATCACGAAGCCTGGTACATTCGGGGCTCTGCACTGGATAATTTAGGCAGGGTAGAAGAGGCGATCGCCTCCTACGACAAAGCCTTAGAATTCAAACCAGATTACCACGAAGCCTGGTACAATCGGGGCATTGCACTGGGTAATTTAGGCAGGCTAGAAGAGGCGATCGCCTCCTTCGACAAAGCCTTAGAATTCAAACCAGATGATCACGAAGCCTGGAACAATCGGGGCATTGCACTGGGTAATTTAGGCAGGCTAGAAGAGGCGATCGCCTCCTTCGACAAAGCCTTAGAAATCAAACCAGATTTACACGCAGCCTGGAACAATCGGGGCGTTATACTGGGTAAATTAGGCAGGCTAGAAGAGGAGATCGCCTCCTACGACAAAGCCTTAGAAATCAAACCAGATAAACACGAAGCATTTTATAATAAAGCTTGCTGTTATGCGTTACACAGTCAGATTGACCAAGCAATTCAAAATTTGCAGCAAGCCATCAATCTGAATCCTGACGAATACCGAGAAATGGCAAAAACTGACTCTGATTTTGACAGTATGCGATCTGACGCTCGGTTTCAAGCCTTGATTCAAGGATAGATAGAAAGAATCTAGATTTCTTAAATACAGCTTACAATCACTTGCAAAAATAGTATAATTAAACTGAGACAATTCTCGGAGACAACACCTCACGACGACAGCCAAACTAAAATGAATCAGGAACTTTAAACAAATTTATGACTGTAGCCACTAAAATACCCCAAGCCTACGCCGAAATAGTTGAGTTTTTAGCCGCCGGCACAACTCCCGAAAGCATTATCAACTTTCAACTATCCGAAGAAGCCAAAGAGCATATCGCCGACCTAATTTATCAACATAACAATGACGGTTTGACGCGGGAAGAAAAAAGCGAATTAGACCGCTATCTGCTGCTAGAACATCTGATGACTCTCATCAAAGCACTAGCTCATAAACACATTGTAAAAGAGTAATCGATCTCATGCCTCGTCCTTACATTAATCTTGAACTCAGGCGTTTAGTTGCCCTTCGTGCCGATCGCCTTTGCGAATACTGCTTAATCTCAGAATCAGACAGAGCATCAGGCTGTCAAGTCGATCATATCATCAGTGTCAAACACGGTGGCCCAACAACAGCAGATAACCTCGCTTATGCTTGTGTTTTTTGCAATCTCCAGAAAGGCACAGATTTGGGTTCGATTGTTTGGCGCAGTGGAGAATTGGTACGCTTTTTTAACCCGCGACGAGATGCTTGGGGAGAACATTTTCGATTAGATGAATCTGCAATTCAACCGAGAACAGATATTGGAGAAGTGACAGTACGAATTCTAGAATTCAATAATGACGATCGAATTATAGAGCGACAAACTTTGATAGAAGTTGGCAAATATCCATCTGCAGCAGCGCGACAACGGATGATAGAGTGATATTTTTGAAACTTTAAACAGCTTAAAACAAGCATCAAAGATAGTATAATTAAACCCGAATAATTATCGGAGACAACCACTATGCAAGTCACAACCGAAGAAATCATTTATCCTTCCAGCGACGGTCAACCAATGGCAGAAAGCACGATTCAATACGAATTAATTGTCAAAATTAAAGAAGGTTGCGAATCGCTGTTTAAGGATGACCCAAATGTTTTTGTGGCAGCCGATTTACTCTGGTATCCGGTTGAGGGCAGACCAGATATTTCGCAAGCACCTGATACGATGGTGGTGTTTGGGAGGCCAAAGGGCGATCGCCTTTCCTACATACAACATCGAGAGGATAATATTGGCCCTCAAGTCGTTTTTGAGATTCGATCCCACAACGACAGAAACACTAAAATGAATAAGAAACTTTCATTTTACCAGCGTCATGGAGTTGAGGAGTATTACCTTTACGATCCAGAAAGAAATGAATTGGACGGTTGGCAAAGAATTGAGGGAGATTTAGAAGTAATTGAGCCGATGGAGGGATGGATTAGTCCGAGATTAGGTGTGCGGTTTGAGTTGGGATCAGATGGGTTGGAAATTTATCGACCGAATGGAGAAAAGTTTCTTTCTTATGCGGAATTAGAAGAAGAGAGGTTATTGGATCGTCAGCGTCTACAACAAGAGTCTCAAAGGGCTGAACAAGAGTCTCAAAGGGCCGAACAAGCAGATCAAAGGGCCGAACAAGCAAATCAAATTGCTCAACGTTTAGCTGCTAAACTGCGGGAATTGAACATCGATCCAGATAGCATTTAATATCAATTCCGGCGGCGCCGTAATGACAAGCGAGGACACGGAAGTGCCGTTTCCCTACCGTAATTAATCGTAGGGACACGGCACTGCCGTGTCCTGATTTCGGGTAATATTAATTCCGATGCAACCGGAATTGACATAACCCATAAATGCTCAGAAACCCGGTTTGTTTGAAAAATCGGGTTTCTGCCGATCGCACTTACTTACTCTGTTAACCTAATCCTGTCAGCCCGATCGCCCTTTCCTCTCTTCTACGCAATCAACCGAAAAAATTAGTATGAATCTATACATAAAAACCAAATACCTAAAACTCTACTAAAAAAAATTGAAAAAGTTCCCAAGTTCCTGTAAAATAAGCGTAAATAAAAAAATTAGTGGCCAAAAAAAGCGCTCCAACGCGAAAAATATCACATATATAAAGAACAAGTGTGGCAGTTTAACAGAAAATGAGGTGAAACCTTTTGCAGAAATTAGCCAGTATAGAAAAGCCGATCGACTCCGGGGAAAAATCCATAGCAGAGAATCTGCAAAAAGCTCAGACCTGGTACGATCGGGGCAATGCCCTAGAAGCAATGGGACGATTCCAAGCTGCGATCGAATCGTGGGAAAAAGCGATCGAACTCGAACCGAAATTTTATGAGGCCTGGTACAACAAAGGCGTAGCCCTCAGAAAATTGGGACAGCTACCAGAAGCGATCTCCGCCTACAACAAATCCTTAAAAATCCAACCAGAAAATGCAGAAGCGTGGTATAATCGCGCCAACGTTTTGCGGAAGCTCAACAGACTCTCAGAAGCGATCGCCTCCTACGAACACGCGATCGAACTCAAGCCAGACTATCACGAAGCTTGGACGAACCGCGGCAACACCCTCGTCAACTTAGAAAAATTCTCAGAAGCCATCGACTCCTACGACAAAGCGATCGCCATCAAACCAGACTACTGCGAAGCTTGGTACAACAAAGCATTCGCCTTGAAAAACTCCGGCCAAAACACAGCGGCGATCGCCTCCTACGATCGGGCACTGGAACTAAGACCAGACTTGCATCAAGCCTGGTACAACCGCGGCTTGGCCCTAGCCGATGAAAAACTCTACCCAGAAGCCGTCGCCTCCTACGACAAAACCCTGCAACTGCGGCCGAATTCCCCCGAAGTCTGGAACAAACGCGGCACGGCGATCGCCCAAATGGGAAAATTTGAAGCAGCCATCGCCTCCTGGGACAAAGCTATGGCACTCAATCCAGACGACAGCGAAACCTGGTACAACCGCGGCTTAGCTTTGGCTAACTTAAAACGCTTTGAAGAAGCAATCGTCTCTTGGGACAAAACCTTAGAGTTGCAGCCAGACAACACCGAAGCCTCCTACAACCGCGCCGTCGCCCTCAGAAAAATCCAACGATTTACCGAAGCCATCGCCTCCTACGATCGCATCATCGCCATCAAACCCCACGATCCAAATCTTTACTACCAAAAAGCCTGCGTCTACGCCCTAGAAAAAGAAGCGGGCGAT
Organism: Cyanobacteria bacterium OTE_58_metabat_593; assembly: GCA_031372825.1. Lineage (GTDB taxonomy): Bacteria > Cyanobacteriota > Cyanobacteriia > Cyanobacteriales > Microcoleaceae > Microcoleus. Next base: position 23,073 of record JANMLZ010000083.1, read on the forward strand.
CGCACAAACAACCCCGAAGCTGTAGCAACCAGCACCCGCCAAGCGATCGAAAACTTATCAAAGGCGATCGAACTAAACCCGGAAAAATACCGGAAACTATGCCAGAATGACTCTAAATTGCGTACAATACAGGAAGAAGTGCGGTTTTTAGCTTGATTTCAGGGTAAGCAATGATTGATTGATTATGATGGATGCCGCACAGCAACCTTTGTAGGCCTCACAGCACCACAAACCCCAATCATGCAAACCCTAGACAAAACTCAAGCAAAATTCGCTCAACTTGCCGCCCACCTCAGCGAAGTTACCGACATCGAATCAGCCTCATCGCTGCTGCACTGGGATCAAGCTACCTATATGCCCGCCAAAGGTGCAAGTGCCAGAGGCCGCCAGTTGGCAACTCTCAAACAAATATCCCATGAAAAATTTACCGACCCCAAAATTGGCGAACTCCTAGAAGACTTGCGTTTCTACGAACAAACCCTCCCCTACGACTCCACCGCAGCCAGCCTGATCCGGATCGCCCGCAGAGACTACGATCGCGCCGCCAGAGTCCCCGCAGCCTTCATGTCCGCACTCTGCCGTCACCAAGCCGACTGCTACGAAGCTTGGGCAACAGCCAAAGCAGCCAACAACTTCGCAGCCGTCGAACCCTATCTCGAAAAAACTCTCGAATTAAGCAGGCAGTACGCCGAGTTTTTCCCCGGATACGAACACATCGCCGATCCTTTGATCGATCGTAGCGACTACGGCATGAAAGTATCCCTCTTGCGCCCGCTGTTCGCCCAACTGCGTCAAGAATTAGTGCCGATAGTCGAAGCCATCACCTCCCAGCCTCCCGCCGACGACTCCTGCTTGCACCAAAACTTCCCAGAATCGCAGCAACTAGAATTTACCCGCACAGTCGTAGAACGCATGGGCTACGACTTCCAGCGGGGACGGCAAGACACCACCCTGCACCCGTTCATGACCAACTTCTCCATAGACGACGTGCGGATCACCACCCGCGTCTACGAAGATCACCTGGAACAAGCTTTGTTCAGCAGCATCCACGAAGCTGGACACGCCCTCTACGAACTCGGAAACTCCCCGGAATTTGAAGGCACACTCCTCGCAGGCGGCATTTCCTCCGGCGTGCACGAAAGTCAGTCGCGACTTTGGGAAAATTTGGTCGGGCGCAGCCGCGGTTTTTGGCAGTGTTTTTACCCGCAACTGCAAAAAGTATTTTCGCGCCAGTTGGGCGAGGTATCCCCAGACGCATTTTACCGCGCAATTAACAAAGTCTCGCGATCGCTCGTCCGCACCGACGCAGACGAAGTAACCTACAACCTCCACGTCGCCATCCGCTTTGACCTAGAATTGGCAATGGTAGAGGGAAAACTCGCAGTCCGAGACCTCCCCGAAGCCTGGAACGAACGCTATAAAACTGACCTTGGTGTTGTCCCCGCCACGGACAGCGAAGGCGCGATGCAAGACGTTCACTGGTACGTCGGGACGATCGGCGGAATGTTCCAAGGTTACACCCTCGGCAACTTGATGAGCGCCCAGTTCTACGAAACAGCCGTCAAAATCAATCCTGAAATTCCTGTAGAAATAGAACAGGGTAATTTTACCGTACTCCACGACTGGCTAAAACAAAACATCTATCAGCACGGTCGGAAATACACTGCTGTCGAATTGGTCGATCGCGTGACAGGTTCACCTTTAAGCATCGATCCGTTTGTCCGCTACATTCGCCACAAATACGGGGAATTTTATGTCATTTGAGGGATAGCAGTTTCGCATTGCAGATTTTAAACTGAGATTAAAAAAAGTAGCCGTCCCCAAAAAAAGGGCGATACTCAAATAGTATCGCCCTTTTTGACGCTACAAAATCAAAAATCTCAAATTAAGGGGGTATGTATCTACAGGTTGATGCAGGTTGATGATAGATGATTCCGATTAATTGCGGTGATTGTTACTGTACCGAATTCTGGCTCCCGCCCACTGAAGTTTTTCCCTCAAAGTGCCGTAATAAGAATAGTTTTCGCGCAAAATGATGAACTTGGCTTCGCAGTCTGCCATCCGCACGTCTACGCGCTGTCCCGGCCAAATTGCAGTACCCAAAATGCCGTCTGTCCAGAGTTTTGTACTGAGTTCATAATCGGCTAAAGGCCAAATGCTGACGACTGAACCGGGCGGCAGGACGATCGCCCGACTGGATAAACTTAAAGGGCAAATGGGAGTAACGGCGATCGCATCCATGCCAGGATGGATAATCGGCCCGTTGGCAGATGCGGTGTAGCAAGTCGAACCCGTGGGAGTTGCGACAATTAAGCCGTCGCCTTGATATTGATCGACTACTTCGCCATCAACTTCCATTTCTAGAATACAGCTTGGCATTCGATCGGCAGAAGCAGGTTTGACACACATTTCATTCAGTGCCAAAAATCGATCGCTCTCCGGTTCGAGATTAGTTCTGTTTCCCTCAAAAATCGCCGCCTGTAACATCATCCGCTTCTGCACGGCATACCTATCTTCGGCCAGCCTGTCCCAAATATCCTCAGTATTTTGGAAATCCTCAAAAGACTCGGTTAAAAAACCCAGATGTCCTCCGACATTCGCCGCCAAAATCGGGATGCCGTCAGCAGCCAAATTCCGCGCCGCAGCCAGGGCCGTACCGTCGCCGCCGAGGACTACCGCTAAATCAATTGGGCTGTTACTAGAAGCTAAAAACACGGGATATGGGTTATCTTTCGCGCCGCTGGGCCCCATTAAAACGTGACACCCGCGACTTTCTAATTGGCGGGCACACTGTTCTGCCCAGCGCTGACTGAGCGGATCTCGGGCTTTGTGGGCGATAATTACTTGTTTTAACTGCACAATTAATTGGGAATTGGGGATTTGGGATTGTGAGATTTTAGGCTGAGTTAAAAGTTTGAAGATGTTCGATCGCCCAAATTGATTTTGGACATCATTTTAGAGTTTATATCAATTCTTTAATCCAAAATCAAAAATCGAAAATGCTATTACCCGTCAGTGCTTCGGGATTTTGGGCGCGGCCATGTAATACTGGTGTCGGCTGCGAGTATGCGAGAAACGGCGATCGCCCCAAAACGGTTGAGGTGGCTGGGGTCAACAAAATAGTCATTGCGGCCGGGCCACCGCTGCGATAAGTCGCGGAAAGCGAAGCCTTTTTGTCGCGAGAGTTGCTGCATTCGTTGTCGGAATTGCTGTTCGGCCGATCGACGAGTTGGGTCTAAGTAGTCGTCGGTGAGAGGTAAATTGACGAAAACTAGGGGAATTTTCCGAGATTTCACAAAAGTTACCGCTGAATTGAAAGCTTTGGCTTGTTTCCCTCCCAGGTTAAAGTCTTCGTAGTCGCGATCGTACTTGCCTGAAACGTAAGCGCGTTCTTGATAATAAGTGTTGGGATTGTATCTGGCTGACATGGGCATGAATCCGTTCGAGTCGATCGAATCTGCCAATGCGTTGACTTGTCTGATGGCTATAGCAGCGGGCCTAGCAACGGGCAAGATGCCCGTTCCACTAGACATGAATTGGATGGTGGGGTGGGCATCTTGCTCGCGCCTGATATCATCGTTTCCGGTTGCACCGGAACGATAGGGAGGACACGGCAGTGCCGTGTCCCTACCCGGATTAATGGTAGGGACACGGCACTGCCGTGTCCTGGCTGTGGGTAATATTAATTCCGATGCTACCGGATTTGATCTAAAAGGTCGATCGACAGATGTAAATGCTCTGCGGAAAGTGTTGTTAGCGCACTTATGCGGGAATCTGAAACACTGGGGAATCACATCCGGTTCATCCGACGGCAGTTTGGGGCGAAGGCCTGCGGCTAAAAGTTTACTGCCTTCAGAATCGACGATCGAATCAAAAGTGCGATCGTCCCGACCGCTGTTAAATGCGCGCACACCGTCCGCCCAGACGATCATTTGAGGCAAATGCTCCGGCTTCAATAGTCGTCGCAGTTGAAAGTCAACTACTTGTGCAGTTGCGCCGTTGACTGAAAAGTTAAATACTTTTAAGCCCGGGCTGCCGTTAGTGGCCAAAGATTGTTTTAGCTGTTTGGGATCGACGCCCTGCAATGCGCGGGAACTGCCGACAATCAAAACATCTGGCGGGCCGACAGCAGCAACGTAGGATAGGTAGAGTTCTAGCTGTTCGTCGAGCAAATCGCTGCTGAAGCTGACTGTACTGGCGCTCGTTCTGGTTGCGCCCGCTTGCTGTTGGGAATAAACCAGGTTTTTCATGTACTCCACCACTTTTTTCTCGGCAAACGCCCGCCTGGGACTCCCGGGGGGAACCGCTTGCATCCAGGCGACGGCCTGCACCCACAAGGCGGCTACTTCGTCCCAGTCTTGTTTTGAATTGGCTGATTGAGCCAAATTAGAAGCTTGGGTGGCAAAGTTAATTGACTCCGTGAAGCCATCGTTTTGGGTGCATGAAGGAACGCTGATGGATTTTTTGGCTTTGTTGGGGTTTTGAGCTAACAGAGACGCTGGTGGCTGCGCTAGGACTGCGAATTCGCTCCGGGTCGATGCCGCTGCGGTGTTTGGCGGCTTCGTTGAGGAACATCCGACTGTTAAGGCTAGTAGAGCGACGGCGGCGCCGGCGCGTTGAAAGATGCTAGTGCTGAGGTTAGCAATATAGTGGGGAATCATACAGCTTTCAGCGATCGCGAAACATTACTAGATATTACTAATTATCCGGCGGATCGAGCAATTAGCTCAAACAGATCTTTTAACCATTCAATAAAGATTAAGGCGATCGGGGAATCGCAGTTCAGCACTTGCGCTGTTATTGCTTGTCCCATCGGCATTGCAGGCGTTTTCTGCCATGCCAGCCAAGTATGGATTAGCGCTTTGGGATGATGAATTAAACTGTAGCGGTTAAGTCCGGCTTGTTCGAGTTCTTGTAAAATTGCTTCGGCCCTCGGATGCAGTGTGTCGCCAGGGGGGATGAGATAGGCGACAAAATCTTCTAACATTCCAGGAAGTTGATTGTCTGGCATCAACCAAACTCCGACGCGAGGCAAGTAGGGATCTGAAGGTGTGCAAACCCAGCCTTCGGGAGGGGGAGATTGGGGGATGTCTTGATAGCCGATCGAACTCAGTTTATATGTAATAGATTGCCACCGCGCGCTTAAATTGCGATCGGCATCCACCACAATTCCCAACGTGCGTAAATTCTCTGCTTTCAATCTTTCTGGCAAGCCATTTAGCAGCGCTTCAACTCCTTCTGTACCTTCTTCTTGCGGTACTTCGACGGAAAATGTTTCTGGAAGTTGATATTGCTGGCATAAAGCCCAGATTACGTGTCGGTCATTTTTACCTTCTACCAATAACTGTTGAGGTTTTGGTTGAGGAGGTTTTCGTGCTTTTGGCATCAGCGCACCTCGATACTTTGGCGCACTGCAACGGACAATTCATCGGGAGTGTACTCAACTGCACGGATATCCTCGCCACGCTGACTCAAGCGAAATAATTTGCCCACAGAACTATCTTCGGACTGTTCTAAAGCTTCTTGAAATGCAGCTATACAGTCCCAACTGTGGGTAGTTGCAAACACTTGAACGTTCAACCGCTTTGCTGTTTCAAATATCAATCGCCACATATCACTTTGCGTTTGATAGTAAAGACCTGTATCAATTTCATCGACCAACAAAAACCCATTCTCTGATGATACGGCTGCCATTGCTATACTAAGAATTCGTCGCATACCATCTCCCATACTGCCTAGAGGAATTGGATGATTCTGTCCTCTAATTTTAATCAAAATACCACTGTTATTAGTGGGATTACTGGTAAAACTAATACGTTCTACATCTGGTTCTAAGATTTGCAGTGCTGCTACTACGTTTTCTTCTTTTGGTGTCAGTGTAATAGCATCCCAAAACACAGCCATTTCGTTAAAAGTTATTGCCGTAGTTTTGAGTAAATTAAAATTATTTTGACTGGAATCAACAAGCGATAAATAGTTATTATTTCTCTCGGCTAATTGAGAAGAAACTAAATGAGCAATAGTCGCATCGCGCAGCAGTGAAATTTTGACAGTGGCATTCTGATTGTAGCAAGCAATTAATTTCCATGCTAAAAATCTTGTTTCTAGTTCTTCAGCTACCGGAATTAGCACCTGTTCGTTTGTAGGGTTAGCTTGGATTTTGAGTGACAGTTGTTCTTCTTTCTGGGATTGAATGTAAATACTTCTATCTGGGGTTAGTTGATGTCCGTAAAAAATATGTTCAAATTGATACTTGCTGCGGTTGACTATTTGACCCGAAGCAAGTTTAGTTTGGATGTTGCTCATTTCGCCGCGACTATTTATTACATCAAACACAGCTTGAATATTCTGTTGGTGTACTAATAAATAAATGGCTTCCAAAAAAGTAGTTTTACCGCTATTGTTCTGACCGACTATCAGATTAACCCTAGCTAGGTCATCGATATGAAAATCTTTAAAACAGCGATAATTTTGGATGGTGAGGTCGCGCAACATGGATTCCTCGGATATTAACTATATTCTACAGTCCTGGACGCAATTGTCACACCCTAACTAGCTTGTATGGTGCGTCAGTTTTGAGTTGAGACGAAAAATTAGGGTTTTCCTTAGCGTATTTCTGTCTGCGATTCGATGACGGCTTCAGCTTCAAGGGCGATCGATCGCAATTTATCCAGTATATCCTGACTTGCCGACTCCCACAACCCCCGCTGACGAGCTTCTAGCAATCTTTCCGCCATATCTCGCAGTGCCCAAGGATTGTTTTCCTGGATAAATGCGTGCACTTTTTCATCAAAAATGTAAGCCTCAGCTATTCCTTCATACATAAAATCCTCAACACAATTTGCCGTAGCATCATAAGCAAACAAAAAATCAACAGTTGCGGCAATTTCAAACGCACCTTTGTAACCATGTCGCATCGCCCCTTCAATCCATTTGGGATTGACAGCCCTACTGCGATAAACCCGCGCAATTTCTTCTCGAAGTTGTCGCACTTTTGGATTTTCGGGAATTGAGTTATCTCCGAAATAAGTTTCAGGATTTTTGCCCTGCAAACTGCGAATTGCAGCAGTCATTCCACCTTGGAATTGATAATAATCGTCGGAGTCGAGGATGTCATGTTCGCGGTTGTCTTGGTTTTGCAGAACAATTTGCATTTGGCCGAGGCGTTTTTCAAATGCTTCGGGTGCCGAACATCCCCATTCACTCTGTTTAACTTCTGGGACATCCCCCGCCAAATTAGAGGAACTAGAGGAAGTATAGGCGTAACTGCTCCAATTAATGTAAGCTTTTGCTAAATCGGCGTCATCTGTCCAGTTTTGAGCTTCAATTATGCCTTGAAGTCCTGCGCCGTAAGCACCTGGTTTTGAACCAAAGACGCGGAAGTGCGATCGAACTTCTGCCTCTTCCCGGCTCAAACCTGTCGCTTCCCAATCCTGAATTTCCTGTTTAACTTGTGCCGCTAAAGGATTGCTTTCGGCTGGTTCATCTAAGTCTGCCACAGCTTTTACCGCAGAATCAAACAAATCAATTAAGTTAAAAAAAGCATCGCGGAAAAAGCCAGAAATTCGCAAAGTAACATCGACTCGCGGCCGCCCCAAAACAGCAACTGGCAAGATTTCAAAATCTACAACCCGGCGCGAAGGCCCATCCCAGATTGGTTGAACTCCGATCAATGCTAATGCTTCCGCAATATCATCTCCTCCCGTTCGCATGGTGGATGTTCCCCACACTGATAAGCCCAAAGTTTTCGGATATTCGCCGTTTTCTTGAGTGTATCTTTCGATTAAAGTTTCGGCTGCAACTCTCCCAACTCTCCAGGCGGTTTCTGTAGGAATAGCGCGGATATCTACTGAGTAAAAATTGCGGCCTGTGGGTAAGACATCGGGGCGGCCGCGAGTTGGTGCGCCGGATGCGCCGCTGGGTATGTGTCGCCCATCTAAGCCGCGCAACAAGTTAGTAATTTCTTGGTTTGTTTGGAGGAGTGATGGTAAAAGATAGTTTTCAATCCAGTCTATTTCTGGTTGTGTTGCTTGTCCTATTTGGATGTTTTTGACCGCAGATGCACGCGGATTAACGCAGATGTTTTGGATTAAGTTATCTACTAATTCTGCGGCTTTTTCTTCGAGTTCTGCTGTTAAATCGCCTGCGGTAGTTAAGGGGTCGAAATCGTAGCCTAAGTCTTCGGCTAGGGCGCGGGTTAAGCCGATGCGATTTGTGCTAGGATGACGGGCGATCGCAATTATCAAGTCTCTCAATTGTCTACCTTCGGGGCACTGTCCGAAAATGTGCAATCCGTCGCGAATTTGAGACTCTTTGAGTTCGCAAAGATAGCCATCGGTGCGGGTGATGAATTCGGTAAATTCGGATTTATTTAGTTGGATTCCTAAGTCTTTGTCTAAGTTTTCCTGGTTGGTAAGGGCGACAATGCGATCGCGAATCATCGGTAATCGAGACGGATCTAAGCTTTGGGCCTCACAATATTCGTCGATTAAGGCTTCTAACTGCTGCAAAGGCCCATAAAGTTCGGCGCGAGTCATCGGCGGGGTGAGGTGGTCGATAATCACGGCTTGCGATCGTCTTTTTGCCTGGGAACCTTCCCCCGGATCGTTGACAATAAACGGATAAAAATTCGGCATCGCGCCTAATGCGACTTCGGGATAACAGTTGCTAGATAAGGCGACACTTTTACCGGGAAGCCATTCTAAATTACCATGTTTTCCGGCATGAATTATTGCCAGAGCTCCAAAGTTTTGCCGCAGCCAATGGTAGTAAGCTAGATAATTATGAGTTGGTTCTAAATCCGGTGCGTGATAGTTCAACGCGGGGTCAATTTCGTATCCGCGCGACGGTTGAATTCCCACAAACACATTCCCAAACTGAATCCCCGGAATCGGAAACAAATTCGCCGTTAGCAGTTCAGTCTTTTCCCCCGTCGCAAACCCCCATCTATTGCAAATTCCATCCTGTACTTGCTGTGGCAAAGTTGTAAAATAGTCTTGATATTCTGCTAAATCCAAATATTGATTGACAGGCCGCAATTCCCGTCCTTCCGGGTCATTTGTCACACCAGAAATCAGCATTTCAATTAACTCAGTACCACTGCTGGGAATATTATCTACTTGATAACCAGCTTGCTGCAAAGCTTTCAGGATTTCCACACAGCTAGCGGGCGTATCCAAGCCGACACCATTGGCTAATCGTGCGTTGCGGGTGGGATAATTGGCGAGAATTATGGCGATGCGTCTGTTGGCGGCGGGAGTTTGTTTGAGGTTTACCCAGTTTGTAGTTAAATCTGCTACAAATGAAATGCGATCGACCGCAGCGACATAACCGACAACATCGGTTTCTAATTCGCTATTCCAAGTTTGGACAGCCTTAAAAGAAACCGCCCTAGTAATGATTTTGCCATCAACTTCTGGCAAAGCTACATTCATCGCCACATCGCGCGGCGAAAGTCCTTGCAATTCGCTTTCCCACTGTTCCAAACCGCCACCGCTGAAGATGGCTTGCAATACTGGAACGTCTAATAATTTTAAGGTATTTTGTTCTGATTCTTGACTGTTAAAACCCGAGATTGCAAAACTGGTAGTATTGAGCAATAATTGAATTGGTTCTGCGTCTTTCGGTTGAAAATATTCCAATAATTCTACTTGCAAATCAGGTTCCCGCAGAGAAGACACAAACACGGGAACTGGTACTAAGTTTCGCTCTGACAAAGCTTGACAAAGTGCATCAATTGGTGCTAAATTTCCTGATAAATAATGAGCGCGATAAAATAAAATTCCCACCGTAGGGGCGGTGCCCCCGTGCCCGCCCTCTTCCTGTTCTTTAACGTCGGTTGGTAAACCCGGAGATCCCCCCCAGCCCCCCTTAATAAGGGGGGAGCAAGAAGTTGTCAAAGTGTCCCTTAACAATGGGGATTTAGGGGGATCGGCTTCGCTTGGTAAACCCGGAGATCCCCCCCAGCCCTCCTTAATAAGGGGGGAGCAAGAAGTTGTCAAAGTCCCCCTTTTCCCCCCTTGGGGGGGGCAGGGGGGGGTTTCTAAATCTGCTGGTAAAGTTTCAAGACACGCCCTCGCACTTCCACCCCAATCGTAGATTCCGACGCGGGAAACTGTTTGAGGTAAAGGTGGATTGTAAGTAGTTTTGAGACAAGTATCGGCCGCAAATTCTAGTGCATTAACAAAGTTTTGGACTCCACCTTCTGTGAAGTAGCGCCACAGTTGATTGACTGCTGACAGCGATACGTTTGAGTGACTGATTAAATCTGGATCTGGACTGTCATCTCCCGGCATGACTATCAATTTAGCTCCTGTTTTCTCCACCGTATCCCGCAGAGTTTCCAAGCCATAAGACCAATAAGAACGCCCTCCTAACAGCCTGATAATTATTACTTTTGCGTGTTCTAAAATTTCTTCGGCATAAGTATCAATGGTTAATTGCTGCTGCAATTGTAGCAGATTCACTGCACGCAGTTTGGGGAATTCTGCTGGCAATTTTGATACAGCCGCTGCGAGAGTTTGAATATCAGTATCAGCCGCACTAATAAATACGATTGGTGCGGGGGTTTGCTGGATGAAAATTACTCCTTCGGCTTGAGGATTCCAGCCTCCTGGTGTTGCGGCGATTTTGTGCATTAATTTTTAGTTTATGTTGATAAATAGTGCGATCGCCCGTAGTATAACATGACTTACCCAGAATCGGCGGTTGAAACCGCGTCTACACAAGCGAAGTCTGCCTCCGCAGACTAAGATGTGAGAAATCAACTCGGCGGTTGAAACCGCGTCTACATAAACAAAATCTGCCTCCGCAGACTAAGATGTGAACAATAAACCTATAAACTGATAAATAAAACTCCCAAAATCATGATTCCCGCCCCTAATAACCTTTGTTGAATATCTTTTTCCTTAAAAATAAAGTGACCGAACAATACACCCATTAACACGCTAGTACGCTTGATAGCTATCACGTGCACTACCAAAGTTAATGTCAAAGCTTGCATTTGACAAAGCACTCCAATAGCATTGAAAAAACCCATAGCCACTAGCATGGGTAATTGTTTGAGGATTTTCCGGCTGGGATTTGGGGTTTTGTGCAATAAAACTGGCAGTAGCAAGATAGTCATAGTACCAAACAAAGAGAATAACCAAAAAATCGGGGATGAATTTTTAACGCCTATTTTGTCAAAATTTGAGGTGATACTCCAGAGAAATGCCACGATTAACATAAATTTTGGTCCCGGTTCGTTCAGCAGTGCTTTGAATGGGGCTAAGTATCCTTGAGATTTCTTTTTGATGTTTAATAAATAAGAACCGGCGACGATTAGCAAAATGCCAATATAATCAAAAAACTTAGGATATTCACCGACAATTAACGGTGAAGTTAACAACATGAATAATGGTGTCAAAGCTACCAGCGGTACTGTCAGGGATAAATCTGATACTTTGATGGCTTTGATGTAGAGGAGGGCTGTAACAGCGTTGATGCTACCTCCGATTAATAGGGCGATCGCAAATTGAGAATTTAACGCGGGAATTCCGGTATAAATTACCCAGGGAGTCAAAGCGATGACTGAAAAGAATGAGAGTGACCAAGCGACGACATATTCGTCACTTTTTTTGAGGTTTTGTTTGCCAAAAACGTCTTTAAGTGCTTCAAAGAAAGCGGTAAAGATGCCTAAAATTAACCAAGTCAACCTAAGTATGCCCTCCTAACTCGCTCGTCATTTAGCAAATCTGATGCCATGCCTGTCAGGGTAATGTTACCAGCTTCTAGTACATAACCGCGATCGGCAATTTGCAATGCTAAACTGGCGTTTTGTTCAACCAACAGAATTGTAACGCCGGTGGAGCGCAAATGTTGAATAATTGCAAAGATTTCTTTGACTATGGCGGGCGCTAAACCCAAACTGGGTTCGTCTAATAGTAGCAGTTTGGGGCGCGACATCAGGGCGCGGGCGATCGCCAACATTTGCTGTTCCCCGCCACTCAGGGTTCCCGATAATTGATTGCGGCGTTCTGCTAACCTGGGAAATAGTTTAAATTGGTACTCTAAATCAGCTTTTATGGCCACTTTGTCCGATCGCACATAGGCCCCTAATTCCAAGTTTGTCAACACCGTTTGCTGCGCCAAAACCCTGCGCCCTTCTGGGCTGTGGGCAATTCCGAGTTTGACAACTTCGCCTGCATTAATTGTGAGATTAATATTTTGCAGGGCTTGAATTCCGCCGTAGTTTACACAGATATTTTTGAGTTCTAAGAGGATGTTTTTGGTGGTTTTTAGGGGGATATCGTGCATTTTATCTGATTTTTAGTTTGAAGTATATGAGATTATTGGTTGGGTTGGGCGGGTTTATGAAATTGTTAGTTTTAGGCAATTATTGTGGGCGAACCCGCCCCTACAAGATTTGGGTAAAAACCTATTGGTTACAGCAGTTAATATCAATTTACATAAGACCTGTAGGGGCGGGTTCGCCAACCATAATCGACTGAAATCG
>JANMLZ010000051.1:0-6830 GCA_031372825.1 Cyanobacteria bacterium OTE_58_metabat_593
TACCATGCCGAGTTTGACCATTTCGACTAACTTCTTCCGAACCACAATTAGGGCAACAATTAATTTCTAATGTCATATCACGCTATGGCAAACACTTCTCTAATCATAACGTACTCTGATCCTTTCCTTCAGGGCACTACCTGGTTTTTCATCATTCCTTTGACATTCAAAGTCTCCACCGCGATCAGTTGGTTTTCCTGAACTAGCTGCGTCGTGACTTTATGTAGATTGTCTTTTCGGATATTTGAAACTTTTTCGTGAAGTTTGGCGACTTTCAATCGAGCTTTATAGCGGTTGTTAGAACCTTTTACCTTGCGACAAAGGTCTTTCTGTAGACGCTTTAACTTCTTTTGAATTTTGCGCAAAGACTTGGGATTAGATATCTTTTTACCGTTGCTAATCGTGAGCAGAGCCGTTATCCCCATGTCTAAGCCCACCTTGCTTTCGACCTTGGGTAGAGGCAAGATTTTGACATCACACAAGATCGAGACAAACCACTTCCCCGAAGGTGTCAGCTCGATCGTAATGGAGGATGGTTTAGCATTTTTGGGTAACTGCCTTGACCACCGAATCGGCAATGCTTCTTTGCATTTGGCAATGAAGATTTCTCCACTCTTGAGGCTGAATGCAGTCTCTGCAAACAAGGCTGAACCGCCATGACTCTTTTTTTTGAAGGACGGGTATTTAGCCCGTCCTTCAAAAAAGTTAGTAAAAGCAGTTTGTAAACACCGCAAAGATTGCTGCAATGGGACTGAAGAGACTTCCTTCAAGAAGCTCAATTCTTCCTCTTGCTTCCATCCCGTTAAGGCTTTGGAGGTTTCGAGATACCCGATTCTTTGATTGTCTTTGTAATAAGCTTCGATGCGGAGTGCCAATGCTTTGTTATAGACTAATCGAGTACAGCCGATCGTCCGACGCAACAGGTTTTCCTGTTCCGACGTTGGATAGAATCTATACTTGAAAGCCTTTTGCATGGGTTTCCTTATTAATATTCTTACATTGTAGCTGATATTAATTAAGATGCAACTGATTAGACAAAAGTTCCTGCGGCTGCCAAGATTTGTTTTTTCCCGTTGGTCAGTCACGCGCCTCTACATCCCCGCTCTAAAGGGTCAGGGTTTCCGGCAAATCCTGATAAATTAGTTAGAGGGAATGAAAAATTAAAAATTTCACAGAGAATTGAGAAATTTTGATTGCGAATTTTTAGTTGTTAGTTCCCACTCCTAAATCTCAAATTTAAAATCGGGAGACGGGCCTCATGGGATTATTCGATCGACTTTGGCGAGTGATTCGAGCCAATATTAACAGTTTGGTCGGGGCGGCAGAAGATCCAGAAAAAATTCTGGAACAGGCTGTAATGGATATGCAGGAAGATTTAATCCAGCTCAGACAAGCTGTCGCAGGGGCAATTGCAGCTCAAAAACGCACCGAACGCCAGTGTTCCCAAGCTGAGTCTACAGCGACAGAATGGTACCAGCGGGCGCAGCTAGCTTTGCAAAAAGGCGAGGAAAATTTGGCGCGGGAAGCTCTGACGCGCAAAAAATCTTATCAGGAAACAGCAACAGCGATGAAAGCCAGTCTCGGACAGCAGAACGTTGTTGTGACTCAACTTAAAGAAAATATGCGGGCACTCGAAAGTAAAATTTCTGAGGCAAAATCTAAAAAAGATATGTACATTGCCCGAGCAAGAAGCGCTGCATCGTCGGAAAGGCTACAACAAATGATGGGCAATCTCAATACCGGCAGCGCTTTGAGCGCGTTTGAACGGATGGAAGAGAAAGTGATGCAGCTAGAAGCTCGCTCAAACGCAATCGCAGAACTTGGAACTAACGATTTAGAAAAGCAGTTTCTGTCTCTGGAAGCTGGCGGCGATGTCGATGCCGAGTTGGAGGCGATGAAAGCACAAATGCTTCCAGGCAACAATACACCAAAATTACCATCGGGCGAACCGCCCGCATCCTGAACCCCAGCCAGTAGCACAATAGTTTGGATGAGCAAAAACTTGCCATCGCGGCGCAGCACAAGATGGCTCGAAGCGTATTGGGGAATTCCCGGATCAAAGTTAAACTCAATAGATAGGTGCACCAATCAGCTTGCCTGCATCATATTACTCGATCGCTTTAAACTGGATTTATCTATCTGCAAAAATTGCCAAAAACTCGATCGCACTAAAAATCTGACCAACTGAATTTCACTGGTAGCGGGTTAACCCCTAAAAAGCCTGCTTTCCGCTTACCTCGTACACCTCACCTAGGAAAAATAGCATTATGGGATTATTTGACCGCATTAGCCGAGTCGTCAGAGCCAATCTTAACGATATGGTCAACAAAGCTGAAGACCCGGAAAAGATTTTAGAACAGTCCGTGACGGATATGCAGGAAGACTTGGTGCAGTTGCGTCAGGCCGTTGCCAGCGCGATCGCCACTCAAAAGCGCACCCAGACTCAGTACAATCAAGCTGAATCCCAGTCTAACCAGTGGCAGCAGCGCGCCGCCCTCGCCCTGCAAAAAGGAGACGAGACTTTGGCCCGCGAAGCGCTGGTACGCAAAAAGTCTCACGCTGAAACGGCGGCTACGCTCAAAGCCAGTCTGGAACAGCAATCGGGTCAGGTGGAAAGTCTCAAGCGCAACTTGATCGGTTTGGAGAGCAAGATTTCTGAAGCCAAGACTAAGAAGGATATGCTCAAAGCCAGGATATCTGCTGCTAAGGCCCAGGAACAGCTCAATAATACCATTGGCTCCATGAATACTGGCAGTTCAATGGCAGCTTTCGATCGCATGGAAGAAAAAGTTTTGCAGATAGAAGCTCGCGCGGGCGCGTCAGCAGAACTGGCGGCCGGCGGCAGCAATTTAGAGGAACAGTTCCGCTTGCTCGAAGGTAGCGGTGATGTTGACGATGAGTTGGCTCAGATGAAAGCTCAACTGGCCGGAGGTTCTGTGTCTCAAGGTCAATTGCCGGCAGCGGGTAAGACTGCTGCTGCTCCTACTACTTCCGAGTCGAGTCCGGTGATTGACGCTGAGCTGGAAGAATTGCGATCGCAGCTCAATAAAATGTAGTAATTTCTATCAAAATTTACCTATTTCTGAGATCGCAGCTTTGATAGAACGCTCCACCGACCTACAGCGCTAGCTTGGGAAGGTCGGAGCTTTTTTTATGGGCATTTTAGATCAATTCCGGCTGCGCCGTTGGTGATTGTTGACCCTTCCCCTTCGACCCTTCGACTCTTCGACTACAACCGGAAACAATATTACTGTTTTCAGAGAACAGTTCCGAAACAGATTCTGTAGGTTATGTAACGGATGTCAGGCAGATGGCAGATATCAGATAGCAGATGCAGTATTAGCAATGGTTTCAGCGATTAAGAATTTCCTAACCATTTTGAGGATTGCGAGTATTCACAAAAATGTCTGTTTATCAAGTATCTTTGTGTTTACTTAAGACATTAATTGTTTAAAAAAAGTGATAAAGTAACTTTATTCTTGGCAATTGCGGCGACAGCGCCCGATCGCAACTGTAAACAACTATAAAATATTCCTAATCGCTCATGCCCCTGCCACCTTTCAGAGGGTTTTGTAAAATCAAGTTTTTCAGGGCATTAGCACTTGGTTGTTCGATTGCAGCTATTTGCCCCGCACCGCTAGCAGCTCAAAGTGTTGGCGAGTCGATGCTTGCTGCGGAGTCAGAGGGGCGATCGCCAATTGTTAATGATAATTTAAAACTAGATCGAGAAACCGCAGACGATCGCGATCAGCTTCCCGATTTATACTCACCTTTAGAATTAGATAGAGACAGTAAACAAGCAGAAAACGACATCCCGGAGTTCAATCCATCGGCGCAAAGTGAGAAAAAAGAAACTCTCGCTCAATTGCCGAACCGAGGAGAAAACAGACAAGAAATTCCCATTCCCAACCCGCTGCTGCCAACTCCGGCTCCCCTCCGAGAGCCGGAGTTGGCAGCGCCCCTGCCTCCTCCAGAACAGTTGTTGCAGCCATCCGCGCCGACACAGCCAGCAGAATTGCCCAACATTCCAGGTACGATAAAGGTCGATCGATTTGAAGTAGTTGGCAGCACCGTCTTTAGCAAGCAAGAATTAGACGCTGTACTCAAAGATTTTATCGGCCGCCCGTTGACTTTTGCTCAACTGCTGCAAGCTCGTTCTGCGGTGAGTCAACTCTACATCAGCAAAGGTTATATCACTTCGGGAGCGCTGATTCCGCTGCAAACGCTCTCCGGCTCAGTTGTCAGAATATTAGTAATTGAAGGCAAGCTAGAAAGTATAAATGTAGTCGGGACTAGGCGACTGAATTCTAACTACATCAGAAGCCGATTAGCCCCGGCAACGCGGGGCCCGCTGAACGAAAAGCGTTTGCTGGAAGCTCTACAACTGCTGCAACTGAGCGGGCAAATCGCAAACATCTCAGCGCAACTGCAAGCGGGTTCTCGTGCGGGTTTTAATTTATTGTTAGTTCGAGTCAAAGAATCAAGAACTTTCCAAGCCAGCATTTTTACTGACAATTCTCGCTCTCCGAGTGTGGGGAGTTGGCGGCGCGGCGTTCAAATTCGCGAGGCTAATTTGCTGGGTTTGGGAGATAGTGCAAGTTTGATTTATACAAATACTCAGGGTAGCAATGCTGTCGATTTTAGTTACACGTTGCCAGTGAATTCGCGTAACGGTACGGTAAGT
This sequence comes from Cyanobacteria bacterium OTE_58_metabat_593, assembly GCA_031372825.1. Taxonomy (GTDB): domain Bacteria; phylum Cyanobacteriota; class Cyanobacteriia; order Cyanobacteriales; family Microcoleaceae; genus Microcoleus. The sequence continues at coordinate 4,685 of JANMLZ010000051.1, forward strand.
TTTCAATTAAGCCGGAGCCAAAGCAATATTGTTGAGTCACCGTTTGACGCTCTGGATATTGCAGCGTCGAGTCGTACTTATGAGTTGACTTACCGCCAGCCGATCGTGCAAACTCCGAGAACAGAAATCGCGATCGGGATTGGTGTCGGCAGGCGAGAAAGCGATACATCTCTGCTGGGAGAGGATTTCCCGCTGTCGCCGGGAGCGGATGCTCGCGGCAGAACTCGGGTTTCGGCGCTGAGGTTGTTTCAGGACTTTACCCAGAGGGGTGAGAGAGATGTCTTGGCGGCGCGATCGCAGTTCAGTCTGGGAGTGGGAGCATTTGGGGCTACGGCGAGCAGCAGCGAGCCTGACGGTCAATTTTTGGCGTGGCGGGGTCAATTGCAGTACGTGCGGTTGTTGGCTCCCCAGACGCTGCTGGTGGTGCGCTCGGATGTGCAGTTGGCTGGGGGAGAGCTTTTGGGGATCGAACAATTTGGTTTGGGTGGGCCAGACACAGCGCGGGGCTATCGTCAGGATGTTTTGCTTGCCGATAGCGGGATTTTTAGTTCCGCCGAGTTGCGGTATCCGATTTTGCGTACCGGTGACAAAAAAGGTGTTTTGCAGGTGACGCCATTTGTGGATTTCGGGAATGTTTGGAGTCAGGGCGGAGGAAGGGCGGCCATAGAAGCGAATACTTTACTGTCAGCGGGATTGGGCTTGCGGTGGCAGTACGCCGAGAGGTGGACTGCTCGCGGCGGCTGGGGAATTCCTTTGATTAATTTCAAGTCGGGCGATCGAACTTGGCAAGAGGAAGGGCTGTATTTTTCAGTAGAATTCAAACCTTTTTAGAAAAACAGCTATTCTGTCCTTGGCGGAAGTGAGCAATTCCGCTATATAGTAGTAAGTATCATTTGGCACTGATTTATGATTGCCCAGAGTGCATTCTACTAATAATTTTTAAATTAAACTATGTCTAAGGTGCGGTGGCTGCTTTTAAGTTCTTTTGCTTCAGGTTTTGGGCTTTGCTCAATCATTTTGGCGATATTTACGATGACTTCTCGGCTGTCGTTTGCGTCTTTTTTTACCTTTGTTTTAACTTTGGTATTTTTTGCAATAAATCTACTTTTTGCTTTGCATTATTACACGTCAATTACAAAGCTGTTGAGTCTTAAAGCTAAAAGAAAAGCTAAAATTTAGCGATTGTAAAGCAGCAGCGGACAAAGGTATGGAGAGTTGTTTTGGGAATTTGAATGGAATCCAGGAAAATGCCTTTGGGTTGAGACAATTATCTAGCTGTCAGCCATAATTATTTAAGGTCTAATTATTTAAGAGGTGCGATCGTGGTTATTGCTCAAACCAACCTGCCAAATATTGCTTCTGATCCGACAACGACTCGCTTCACTCCAGATGAATATCGGGCGATCGAGGAAACCGCCGAAGAACGTCACGAATACTGTAACGGAGAAATGATCGCTATGTCAGGAGGTTCCCCCGCTCACAGCCGTATTACCGTAGACATTACTACTTTTCTTAATGTGGCTGTGCGAGACACAAATTTTCAAATCTATAACGGCGATCTACGAATTTGGATTCCTAGCTTCAATCACGGAACTTATCCCGATGTTACGATAATTGATGGCGAACCGGAACTCAATGGCGATCGCACGGATGAAATTCTCAATCCTTTACTGATTGTCGAAGTTCTTTCGCCCTCTACGGAAGCCTACGATCGAGGTGAAAAGTTCCGAAAATATCGCTCTCTTTCTAGTTTTTGTGAATATCTGCTGGTTAGCCAGACTGAACCATATATTGAGCAATATCACAACGTCGAGCGCCAAAGTAGCGATCGCTGGCAATGGCAAGTGTACGATGGGATCGATCGGGCGATCGTCCTGCACAGTTTAAATATAGAACTTCCGATGTCTGAAGTCTACCGCCGCATTAGTTTTTAAGTATGATATCAGCTAGTTATAAAAACTTAGGAATGAAAATTTAATAACTTTAGCGTCTGCTAAATACTCGGAACTGCGCGATAATTCCATTTTGGCAGATATTCATCAAAAATAATTTTCATTGTTTCTTTAAATCCATTAGCTACTTTTCGACCAGTTTCATAAATTTTATCAATCACATTTACTACCACAGAAAGCCCGGTTTTAGTATG
>JANMLZ010000052.1:0-16717 GCA_031372825.1 Cyanobacteria bacterium OTE_58_metabat_593
TACCATGCCGAGTTTGACCATTTCGACTAACTTCTTCCGAACCACAATTAGGGCAACAATTAATTTCTAATGTCATATCACGCTATGGCAAACACTTCTCTAATCATAACGTACTCTGATCCTTTCCTTCAGGGCACTACCCAAAAGTAATAGTTAAAAGTCATAAATTATACAAATATTACACCTAGCTTATCCGTAGAAGTTCCGATGTTTGTATTTGGCAACCTTGGAAATAAAAACAATTTATGTTAAAAATGCGGATACTTACTGGCGATCGCTGTCTGCAATAAACTACACTTAAGTAAAATCTGATGAAACCGACCATGAATCAAAAACAAAGACAGAGAGTAGGAAGTGCGATCGCCAGCACAATTTTAAGTTTTGTAGCCGTGTCATTGGCAGTAGTTGACAAAGCACAAGCCGCTGTTCTCACCTACAATTTCGAGGTCGGCGGTGGGCCGAGCGGCTTTTTTAAGTTTAACAACTCGTCGCTGAGAGGAATCGGAGATGAAGAAATTGCGGTTTCTGAGGGGAAACTTAATAATTTCACTGCTTCCTTTGGTGGTGGCGGCTATCAACTGCAAGGAAAAGAATACTACAATTTAGCAGGGGCGATCGCTTTATTTTATCAAGGCGAATTTAGAGGATTGCTAGCAAGCGGTAACGATTCATCGACAACAGAAATTAACATTCCTCCCGAAGTACCGGGAGGACCTTATTACATAAAGTATCAGGGTAGCGCATTTTGGTCTATGGCTACCAATGGGCGATCGGGTGCTGGTATGTGGAAATCTTATTTCTCGGGGTATCGCGAGACCTTTGTTACGCCCCCAAATGATAGGCAGTACATTATAGATCGTACAATTATCAACGATAGAGAAGTTTCTTACAGCTTAGTTGATACGGCAGCCGAACCAGTTCCCGAACCCGTAACATTTGCAGGTACAGCTTTAGCATTGGCAGGTTTAAGCTGGTTAAAACACCAGAAAAAAATGGCAGCTTGACGTGCAATTACTGCCAATAATTAAGCAGTCAGCAATCATTTTTCAGAAAATATGCGAGTTGCAAAATTTTGAGCGCGGTTGGGAGACAAAGCCCGGGCTTTCAAAATCGCCGCTACCAAAAACGCATAGGACAAAACTCCCACCGCAGCCAACAACAGTACGCTTGCGGTTCCCGAGGCATTCCACAAAGCATGAAGTGCTGAAGCGCTGAAATAACCTACGCTCAAAATTTGCCAGCGCTTCCTGGGTTTGAGGGCGCTCAAACCGATAAAATATCCGAAATAGCCGCTGTAAGCCATGTGTCCGGCTGCGGAACCCAAAATGCGGGGAATTAGCAACTGCAACCCTACTAATTGTCCGGCTTCTGGGCCTGCTTGCAGGGTGATATTTTGGATAATATTGGGAACGTACTGGCCCAGAGTTTCTAATAGCGTAAAGCCGACTGCCGAGGCACTTCCTAACAGTATTCCGTCTAAAGGTTCCCAAACGCCGATACGATCGCGCCACGGATTTTTCAGCAAATTTCCCAGCAGCATCGCTCCCAAAACGGGCAGGGCTTTTAGCAATTCTTCCATTAGACCCGCCCCGAAAAACATTCTGATTAAAAAAGATAAAAAATTGATTTGTTCGCCCTCGACGGGCAGTCTGCCGGGCAAAATTTCTCGAAATACTACGATAAAGCCAATCAATACCGGGCTAAGTAAAATTAAGACGGTAGCTAAGCCAGAACAAAATAAGACCCACCAAGGTTTGTGTTTACCGCACAACTGATATATAAAATAGTAAGCTGCACCGGAAAGATAAGCAGCTAGCAGCAAGTTGAAGGCGACTGAATTTCCGACTGCTACAAACATCGACACGACAAAAATAACTGTGGCAATGCCGGGATAGAGATAAGCTTTTTGGCTTAGTTGTTTGCCTGTGGAGGCGATCGGGAATAATTGGGTAAAAGTGAGATGTTCCTGTTCGCCCGCATTAGGAAATCGGGGATTTGCTGGGGCGAACCGCGGGTGATTTGGGATATTGTTTAGGGGAGTTTCAAATATAAATTCAGGGCCGTCAATACCGAGGCTGATGCGATCGCCCTTTTCTAATATTTGGCAGCCTTGCAGCTTTTGCCCGTTTATATAAGTTCCATTTGCGCTGTTGAGGTCGCAAATTTCCCATCTAGGAAAAGTGCCATTAGTTAGGGGACGGACTGTGGCGTGGCGGCGGGAAACCATACCGTAGGCGATCGACTCTAAAGCTATTTGACAATTGCGATCGCGTCCGATCGCCACTTCCCCATCTTCATCAAGTTGATACTTGGACGTTGGCGCTCCCGCAGCGCCAAAGGCTGGTACTTGTCGCAGAAATCCAATTTCATTAGTCATTAGTCATTAGTCAGTTGGCAGTTGGCAGTTGACAGTTGACAGTTGACAGTTGGTAGTGGGGAGTTGGTTATTTGAAGTGTGCGAATAACTAATTAGCAATTACCAATTACCAATTCCCAATTCCCAATTACCGCTCACAACTAACAACTAACAACTGACGACTATAAATTTGCTCTGGCATCCTGAACGGCTGCATAGAAAAATATGCCTGTGAGCGGTATGCTGAGGGCGAGGATGATGCCGGTAACTACGTTGCCGAGTTGAGCTTCTCCCGAAGACAGCTCAAAGATGGAGCCGACAGCCGCGATCGCAGTGATGCACGAAAGAGCTAACAATAAACCACTTTTAGGAGTTCCTGCCATCATACTGATTTTACTGCCTTTGGCGAAAATTTGTTCTTGACTAATTCTTCATTCAGTGCCAGCTTGTTTTCTACTCTGTCTACAAACAGCACTCCGTTGAGGTGATCCATTTCATGCTGAATTGCCCTCGACAGTAATTCTGTCGCTATCAGAGTTTGCGGCCGGCCGTATTCGTCGCGGTAGGACACTTCAATAGCTTCTGGGCGTTTGACTTCTAAATAAACTCCCGGAATGCTTAAACAGCCTTCTTGCAAGATGCAGACATCGCCGCTGCTACTTTTGATAGTAGGGTTGATTAACACCAATGGGAGTGTTTCAGGGTTGTCCGGTTCGCAGTCGAGGACGATTACTTGTTTGTGGACTCCGACTTGGGGGGCTGCCAAACCGATGCCCTCAGCACTGTACATAGTTTGCAGCATTTCTCGGACTAACTGCCGAATTTCTGCATCGACGCTTTTGACCCGCTTGGCTGGCTGCCGCAGGACGCGATCGCCTAATGTGTGTATTGTTAGGGGCGGTTTTTCTAACTTTTTCTTTTCAACCAAAACCTGAGCTGTCATAGAATCCTTACTTTGATATCTGGGGCTAAATTGACACCAATACTATCATCTTCAATCTTAATCTAAATTAACCTGTCTATGACTGGAAATGCGCCAAACCCACGACCTGTGATTTCTTTGGGGCTTTCGCCGCTGTTAGTCGCCGGAGAGATTGCTGCTGCGATCGCAATTTTAGTGTCTGTTTTGATAATTGTACATTTTTGGGCTGTTTTGCCCGATCGAATTCCGATTCATTTCGGCTTGGGGGGACTGGCTGATGCTTGGGGCGACAAGGTGACGATTTGGATAATGCCGGCTGTAGCTGCAATTCTTTTTGTGCTTTTGGCTGCGGTCTCTCGCTATCCGCATACTTTTAAATATCCTGTACGGATTACTGATGAGAATGCGCGCCGCCAATATTTGCTGGCGCGAGCGCTTTTGGTTTGGCTGAAAGCGGAGGTTTGCTGGTTATTCGCGTTTGTGGTGCGGCAGCAAATTATTGTAGCTTTAGGTAATGCTCAAAGGTTTAGTATGGAGTTGGTTTTGGGGATGATTGTTTTGATATTTGGGACGGTTTGCGTGTATTTTATCAAGTCTTATTTGGCTCGTTAGGTGGAAGGGAAATACTTTCTTTTTGGCCAACAAGGACTTGAGTCCCCGATCGTTTGATTTTAAGGACTAAAATCCTTACGTTTTCTAAAGTTAAGAGATTACTTAAAGAACTATGCGAACCTTAATTATTGACAACTATGACTCTTATACCTTTAATCTGTACCAGATGATTGCTGAGGTAAATGGGGAGCTGCCTCTGGTAATTCCTAACGATCGGCTTAACTGGGATGAAGTCAAAGAAATTGCATTCGACAATATTGTAATTTCTCCAGGTCCCGGTCGTCCAGAAAGGTCAGAAGATTTTGGAGTCTGCCGACAGATAATTGAGAAAGTGGATGTCCCCTTGCTGGGAGTTTGTCTGGGGCATCAAGGACTTGGCTACCTACATGGTGGAAAAGTGATTCATGCACCGGAAGTTCGACACGGTAGACTCAGTAAAATTTATCACAATGATTCGGAATTATTCCAAGGCATTCCCAGTCAATTTTCTGTGGTGCGCTATCACTCCCTGTTAGTTGCTGATGAACTACCTGAGTGCCTAGAAAAAATTGCTTGGACTGAAGAAGGACTGGTGATGGGATTGCGTCATCGGCATCTACCTTTTTGGGGGGTGCAGTTTCACCCAGAGTCTATCTGTACAGAATATGGACAAAGATTAATAGAAAACTTTAGAGAGATTACGCTGCAATTTACTGAGAAGTCATCAAGAAGTTCAGTAAAACAGTATTGGACAGGATATGGATCTGTTGCTCCTGCTATAGATGACTACTACCAAGAAAAGTCTCAGCAGTTTGAATTGTATACGCGCAAGTTGGATATTTGCCCAAATACAGAACAAATATTTGTACAGTTGTTTAAGGATGCACCGAACGCTTTTTGGCTAGATAGCAGCCGTGTGAAACTTGGTCTATCTCGCTTCTCGTTTATGGGTGACGGAAGCGGGGTAAACAGTCTATTGGTGCGATATCATACCCGAACCCAAGAACTTATTATCACACAGTCAGATCGTGTGACCCATCGCAGAGAAAGTATTTTCGAGTATCTCAAACGAGAAATTGACCTCCGAAGTTGCCAAGCTGATGGTTTACCGTTTGATTTTAATTGTGGATTTGTTGGCTATTTTGGCTATGAACTCAAGGCAGAGTCGGGATCGTCATTGGTGCATTCTTCACCATTACCTGATGCAATTTTCTTACTTGCCGATCGCATGATTGCGATCGATCACCAAGAACAGTGTCTTTATTTGCTGCAATTAATCAAAAAAGGACAAACAGAACAGGTAGAAACTTGGTTTGATACTATCCAACAACAACTCGAAACCCTTGCGCCTCTTCCAACCCTTGTGCCCCCGGGAAATTCTGAGCCAGTCAAGTTCCGTTTGAGTCGCACTTACCAAAATTACATCCAAGATATTCACCAATGCTTGGACGAAATTCACGAAGGGGAAACCTATCAAGTTTGCCTGACGAATCAGCTTCACACCGATGCGATCCCCGACCCATTGACGTTCTATCGGACATTACGTAAAATCAATCCTGCTCCTTACTCTGCATTTTTGCGCTTTGGTGAGATAGCGATCGCCTGCTCATCTCCAGAACGGTTTTTGCGGATCGATCGCCAAGGTTGGGTAGAAACTAAGCCCATTAAGGGAACGCTACACCGAGGAGAAACCCCCGAAGCAGATTTTGTCCTCCGAGAGCAGCTACGCAACAGCGAAAAAGACCGGGCTGAAAATCTGATGATTGTGGATCTGTTACGCAATGATTTGGGACGAGTCTGTGAAGTGGGTAGCGTTCACGTACCGAAGTTAATGGATGTGGAAACCTATGCAACAGTACATCAGTTGGTGACAACGATACGCGGGCGGTTACGTTCAAATCTACAAGCGGTGGATTGCGTGCGGGCTTCATTTCCGGGAGGATCGATGACTGGTGCGCCCAAAATCCGCACTATGCAAATTATCGATCGCCTGGAACAAGAGGCGCGGGGAGTTTATTCCGGGGCGATCGGCTTTTTGGGCTTGAATGGTTCAGCCGATTTGAATATTGTGATTCGGACTGCTGTTTTGACACCCGATCGAACCTCGATTGGTATCGGTGGCGGAATTATAGCGCTTTCCGATCCTGAGATGGAGTTTCAGGAAACGCTGCTTAAAGCCAAAGCCTTAATCGACGCTCTGGTTCTGACAATGCACGGAACATCTGAACCAGACACATATCACATTCTGTGATTAGAAACAACAACTACTGATGCTTATGAAAAATTAACTGAGTAAATCAGGGGCTTAAAAAAGGATGGAGATTTGTCTGGTATAGTTTGTGTATTAGAGGTAAAATTCAGCCATGAATCAGCTCGAACAGTTTAGACAAGAAATTGATGCCTTAGATGCTCAGATTATTGAAGTGTTAGGTAAACGATTTGAAGTGTGTAGACAGGTTGCTCATTTCAAAAAAGCAGAGGGGATTCCCATGATGCAACCGGGACGAGTAGAAGAAGTGAAGAAGCGCCGTCAGGAGCTAGGTCTAGAACAGGGGATTACCCCTGATTTCATGCTTCATTTGTACAGTTTAATCATTCAAGAAAGCTGTCGGATGGAAGATGAAATTATTGAAAAAACTTGATTCAAGGAGATTAAACTTTTATGGTTCTGGATGCTAGAAATCACGACCCTGCTCAAGAGATTGCCGCCGAGAAAGTTTTGCTCGATCGGTTGGATACATACTACTCAGATATTATCAGTTGGTTTTTTCAAACAATCCTGAAAGATTCAACACCCACCAAAATTCTGGATGTGGGTTGTGGAACAGGTCATCTCTTAGAGGTTTGCGATCGCACATTGAAGGCGATCGTCACCCCATCTTTTTATGGAGTCGATCTCAATCAGTATTTGATTACCAATGCCAGCCAGCGGTTTCCATCCTATCAATTTGAGGCGGCAGATGCGACTCACCTGCCTTATCCAGATGAAACTTTCGATCTCGTTTATGTTGCGGCTGTGCTTGCTCATGTACCAAGGGCGGCAGACATCTTAAAAGAAATGGTGCGAGTCACTAAGATAGGTGGAACGATCGCAGTTTTAGATCAAGATTTTGAAACGGCGGTGCTTTATCCCGGTGACAAGCAACTCACCCGCAGTGTTCTCAATGCTGCCGCCGATTACTGGAGCGATGGTTGGATGGGTCGAAAATTACCCAGTATGTTTAAGCATTTAGGACTGACTGACATCACAGTTGATGCCCGTGTTCGCATCGATCGCTGCTTTGACAAACCTTTCTTTGAGCGAATTCGCAACTGGATTGTGGAAGCAGGGTTTCCCTCTGATCGAGCAGAACGATGGTTTTCAGAGCTTTGTCAACAAGCAAGTGTCGATGAGTTCTTATTTACTCGTAACTGGTACGCAGTTGCCGGAATCAAACAGTTCAAGAGTCTCAACGAATAATTCAGTTATACCCAGATATTAGGTCAATGAATACTATTTACTTTGATTCTAGCGTTAAAGACGATGTAAGACGGCAGCGTCTTTATAATGGTCAACTTTTTGTCTTTTCTGCTTGTCCAAGTGCGATCGCACTCCACCAATTGGTCTGCGATCTGCTCGAAGCAACTTTCGGTTCACCGATACCTTCAGTAATAGAGGACGGTTTGCCAGTTGAGAAATTTTTGGCTGCTGAATCTTCCATCAAACACCAGATGATGAATCACCCTCAAACGAAGCAATTGGTTCAGTCACTGCTGCAAGAGTTTGAGTGTGACTTGATCAAGACTTATTTTGATTTACCACAGTTACGAATCGTGCCGGCCCGAGGCTATTTGCCGAACAATGAAGGAATGTTTCACGATCCGCATCGAGATACTTGGTATGCTGCACCTCAGTGCTTAATCAACTGGTGGATACCCATCTCCGAATTTGAATCTGAAAGTGCATTGGCATTCCATCCCTTGTACTGGAAGCAGCCAGTCAACAATGACTCTCGTAGCTTTAATCAAGAACAAGATTATAAAACCAACTTTCGGGAGGCTGAATTTCCGCATCCAGAACAACAGATCGAAATTGAGCCGGAAATTCGGATCGTCTGTCCCGCAGGGGGAGTAATTCTCTTTTCAGGGGCACAGATGCACTCTGCTGTTCCGAATACATCGGGGTCAACGCGCTTCAGTCTTGACTTTAGAACCGTGCATTACGACGACATTCTCACAAACAATGGTGCAGCCAATATCGATTCTTACTCAACAGTTGCCCTATTGACCGATTTCATGCGAGGTACAGACCTGGCCAAGTTTTCTGAAGAGGTGATTGCCAGCGCTTCTAAAAACCTACTCAAACCTACCCCTCTTCTGTGACTATCCGGATTGAAAAAGTAAGAAATAAGCCCAGATTAATCAGAAGAATAAAAGTTTAAATAATTGAAAAATTAATGGGAAAGTTATATTTTCATATATTCCATACGCATTATCAGCACCAATGAATCCCCGTTCAGCCATAACTAGATCGATGCGATTCGTGACGGTGATTGTTGTGAGAACTTGACCCATTTGTTTGCCTTACAGATTTGGCAGTACCAGTGTCATATTATGTTACCTTTTTGATTGTAATTGGTTGATTTTTATATCTTAATGCTATCTAGAATTGTCCGGCGTTGGTTAAAATTGTGTTTAGTGACCAGCCACAGTTAGAATTAGCCTGAACCAATGACACCAGAACCCAACTCTTCTCAATCGAATCCTTCTGAGTCGATCGCGACTGTAGAAAGTCTCAACGGTGCGAGCCCTAATGTGCCGCCAGAACCAGCGACAATCGTCGCTACTGCTGAACCGGAAAAACCGCTGCCGCCGCCGCCTCCAACTCGCAGGGTTTTATTGCCGCAGCAGCCGACACAAACGACTGCTGAGATGTCGGCGTCGGTACTGATCTTGGGGTCGATCGCTGGGATGATTATCGGACTGGCAAATGATGTTGTTTGGATCGGTATAATTGGCGCGATCGGCGCGATCGGGATATCGCTGCGGATGATGTGGCCGAGTTGGGGCAAAATCTGGGTGCAGGTAATCCCCCCGGCTTGGCGCACCCTGATCGTCGCCTGCTTTGGTCTTTTAGCTGGGATTGTGGGCTTGCTGATGCTCAGCGGTACGAATACTGAACCGGGAAGCCGCAACATCCAGATTAACTGGGACGCTATCGGAGCTCTCGGCGAGTTAATCGGCGCTTTGGGTCAAATTTTGATCGCAATTTTGGGCGTTTACGTGGCTTGGCGTCAGTATGTGATCTCGAAAGATTTGACGATTCAGCAAAATCGAATTACGCAGCAGCAAACCATCGATGCTTATTTTCAAGGGGTGTCGGATTTAGCCCTCGACGAACAAGGATTTTTGGAAGATTGGCCGCAGGAAAGGGCGATCGCCGAAGGCCGTACCGCTGCGATTATGAGCAGTGTAGATGCTGAAGGTAAAGCTAAAATTCTGCGGTTTTTATCGCAGTCGAGGTTGGTTACTCCTCTGAAGCGCGATCGGCTTTTGGGCCGCCCCATCCTTGACGGCAACGGGGGCTATGCTGAAGACAGAGACCACGGTGTCCGCGTGATCGATTTAAATGTGATGTTAGCGGGTGCTGACATGGCCAGCACTGACTTGCGGTGGACGGATTTGAGCGAAGCTAACCTGGTTCGGGCAAATCTCAGCAAGTGCGATTTGGTGAAAGCCAATCTCTCGCGCGCTGTCTTGTACGACGCCAATCTCGCTCGCGCCGACATGAGATCCGCCACATTATTCTACGGCTCGGCAGAAACAGCTTCTCCCCGCAGCCGTACCGAATTTCCCAACTATCAAACGGGTGAACATACCGGTGCTGTGGTGGAACGTGCTGATTTCACCGCTGTCAAGCGACTGTCGGACGAGCAGCGCTATTACTGCTGCGCTTGGTGCGGATCGAAGTCCAGAGATAGTATTCCCGGCGGCTGCGAAGGCATTCCGAATAAACTCGGGCGTTAAAATTAGCAGTACCGCTGTACTTACGCAGATATTTGGCGATCACGATCGCAGCGGACTATACTTTAATTTTCAATCTACAGTTTTGCCCTGTTTTAGCCATGACAAATACTGATTTACCGCTCGAAGTAAGTCCGCACCCAGAGCGCCACAACACCAGGAACGGATGGATTTTTGTAATTGCTATGTGGTTTTTGAGTCGATCGGTAGTTGCGATCGGGATGCAGGTAGTTGCTCCTTTAGTCTGCAAGAACCCGCCAGTGTACAATTGGCCGCTTCCGGGTTTTGTCACTGGCTTCCTTCCCAAAAGTGGCTGGGAACTGTTTTCGCACTGGGACGGTATATGGTACACCCGAATCGCTAATTTAGGCTACTACGCAGATGACGGGCCGAACTATTCTGTGGCTTTTTATCCCCTGTTTCCTTTGCTGATGCGTGGGTTGACGACTCTGGGAATGCAAGTGGAAGTAGCAGGGGTACTCATCAATAGTTTGGCCTTTCTGGGTGCCTTAGCCGTGGTCTACTTTTGGGTGGAGGAGCGATACGATGCTGGTGCAGCAAAGTGGACAACTGCTGTGCTAGCTTGGTGTCCGTTCTCAGTATTTTGCACTGTCATATACACAGAAGGATTGTTTTTGTTCCTGACAGCATCGGCTTTACGAGCTTTTGAGAGGGGGGAGTATATTTGGGCAGCTTTTTGGGGAGCTTTGACGACTGCTACTAGAGGGCCAGGACTAGCCCTGATACCTACTTTTTTGCTGACAGCTTGGAGGGAAAAAAGACCTCCCCTCGCTTATGCTGCGGGTTTTTGTAGCGCGATCGGGTTTTTTTCATTTATTTTATATTGTGCTATTAATTTGGGAGATCCTTTAGCATTTATTCACATCCAAAAACACTGGCCTCAGCCTACTTGGTGGGAGATATTTAAGGACTTGTTCAGTTTCAGCTTGTCCGGTGCTACTAAAGTTGGGATGGTTTTTGGCGGTGGCTATTTGTTGTGGTATTTACGAAAAAGGTTGAGCATTACAATCATTTGCTTCGGTTTTTGCTCTTTGGCCCTGCTGGTTACTGCGGGAGCTTTACACTCGGTAGAGCGCTACGCTTACGGTATTGTGTCGCTGTCAATAGGTCTTGGCTTGTTATTGGCGGATAGCCCTCGTTGGGGTTACGGGTTGATGGGATTGTTTGGTATATTTCTGCTGCGCTTTTCCGTGAAATTTGCTAGTTGGCTGTGGGTAGCTTAGGGGCGATCGAACTTAATTTATTCGATCTCCCAAGCTGCCTGAAAAAAGTCCCATTCGCACAGCATGGCATAGCGATAGGTGGCTTCTATTTCTGGGGTTAATGGTACTGCGTAGCGATCGACCAAACTTTCCAGCCGTTTTGCTAAAATCTCAAACTCAAGGCTGCTATAGGTCGAAATCCAGTCGCTAAAGGCGTGTTCCGGTATATTAGGTTTAGCTAGCTCCTGTCCCAAAAAAGCATACAACCGCAAGCAAGGAGTCATCGCTGCTGCTGTCAAACCTACACCGCTTCCCCAGGCTGTTGCCAATAAAAAATCCGTGTAGCGGCGGGTAGCAATTCCCGGTTTTGCAATCCGCAAGTTGACACCCCATTTGGCTGCATATCCTTGATGCAAGCGCAATTCTTCCAAAACGCCGCTGCCGAGATTGTGAAGTATTTCAAATCCCTCCCAGTCGGGCGCTTTTGCCGCAGCGATACTGTAAGCGCGGGCAAAGGCTCCTAGAAAAAAAGCATCTTGTGCGACGTAATATGCAAAATTATTTTGGGGGAGGCTGCCGTCAGCAATGCCTCTGACAAAGGGATGTTGCAGACAAGCTTCGCTTAAATCTTGATTTGCTTGCCACAGATAATTGGAATTTGTCATGCAATTTAAGATTTATTAGTTATTATTGTAATTTTTTAATTCCCACTCAATATCAATGATAACAGATAAAAACCAGAGTACCCAAGAGAAACTGCGATGAACCATACACCTAAGTATTCCTTAATCATTCCCATCTATAACGAAGAAGAAATTTTAGCTGAACTTTATCGCCGAGTTAGTGCCGTTATGGAGCAACTGGACGGCCCAGTAGAATTAATTCTAATCAATGATGGCAGCCGCGATCGCTCTCTCGAAATTTTGCGAGAATTGCACGCACAAGATTCGCGAATTTGTTACCTTAGTTTTGCCCGCAATTTTGGACACCAAATAGCTGTAACTGCTGGTTTAAACTTTTCTCGCGGTCAAATTGTAGTCATCATGGATGGCGATTTGCAAGACCCACCAGAGTTAATTATAGATATGGTAGAACAGTGGCGGCAGGGCTATCAAGTTGTTTATGCTCAGCGCACTCAACGCCGTCAAGAAGGTTGGTTTAAGCGGTTGCCAGCTTATATGTATTATCGCATTTTGCGGAATCTTGCTGATGTTGATATTCCCATAGATACAGGAGATTTTTGTTTAATGGATCGCTGTGTAGTCGATGTACTAAACGCGATGCCAGAACGCAACCGCTACATTCGGGGACTGCGCGCTTGGATTGGTTTTAAACAAACGGCCGTTAAATTTGAACGCGATCCACGTTTTGCTGGGGAAGTTAAGTATACGTTTAGCAAATCTTTTGCTTTGGCGATGAATGGTTTAGTATCTTTTTCAAAAGTTCCTCTGCAACTATCGATTTATTTGGGTTTATTTTCGGCTTTCGTGTCTGTTTTAATGGCTTTTTTGGTTTTATATTGGCGTCTTTTCTCTCCTGGTGCGGCATTAACTGGCTTGACAATTGTGATTATGGCGGTTTTCTTTTTGGGTGCGGTGCAGTTGGTGAGTATTGGGATTTTGGGGCAGTATATCGGGCGGATTTATGAGGAGGTGAAGGGTCGCCCACTTTATACTTTGGCAGAAGTTGTCGGTTTTGCCGATCGCCATTCATCGTAAAAAAATTTATGTCAAACACTAGAGACTTGTTAGCAGGCGAATCTATTCAATTGAGACGAGGAGCATTATTACAAGTTTGTTATACACCGGGTAAAGCTCCCCCACTTGTATTTGTGCATGGTGGTTTAGGAAATCGATATAACTGGCGATCGCAATACGAATTTGCGGTTGCTCAAGGATGGGAGGCGATCGCCTACGATCTGGCTGGGAACGGCCAATCTGAATCATATTCCCGCTATTCCATCGGGCGACACTGCCGCGATTTGTCGCGTTTGCTCGATCGACTTCACATCCATCATGCCCCGGTATTGTGTTGTCACAGCTACGGAGTGCCGATCGGCTTAGAGTGGGCCAAGCGCCATCCAGTCAGCGGCCTGATTTTGATTTGTGGCGGCACTCATAACTTAGATCTTTGGTGGGAAGTTCCACTGATGAAATTCCTGACTTGGGGCGGTAGACATTTTTATCGACTGCCTTTTGTGAAAAAATTTACAGAGCAGATATCGAGTACCCATAGCCATGAAGTAATACAGCAATTTTTGGCAGAATCTCCCATCCCTGTTGAAGTACATCCCTATCAAGCGCTGGAGCCATTCTGGGACTATAATTTTTTCGACGATCGGCGTTTTTCAACTAAGTATCTTGATATTCCTATCCTAGTGATTACAGGCGGAAAAGATCCGCTGTTTACCTATAAAATGGGCGAAGATTTGGCGAATCATTTTCACCACAGCCAACATTTACATATGCCCCATGCGGGTCATTTGGTAATTGCGGAGTTTCCAGAAATCGTCAATCGGGCGATCGCTAAATGGATTAGAGAAGCAATTTCCGAAGCGGATTAAGAGGGCGCATCTCATTTTTGCAAATATATTCGTAGGGGCGAAGCACCTGACGGCAGTAAATCTCTGATTATCACTAATAAATTGTCTGCCGTCAGGTGCTTCGCCTTTGCACTCATAGAGATTCACCCAAAAATTTACTGTTTGTAAAACAGACAGGAAAGCTGATTAAGTGAGAATGGTGCAAGATGTTAGATAAAGACAACTTAAAATTTCACTCGTTGATAAAACACTCGTTTCACATTCTCGGCCACGGTGACATAGAATAGGACGATCGCACCCAGCACCAGTACAAAACTCAACGGCAACGGTTGAAATCCCAGCAGCGTTCCTAAAGGTGTCCAGGGAATGACGATTGTCACTCCTGCGGTAGCCAGCGTCGCCATCAACAAGTATTTTCCGGGTTTACTGTCAAAAATAGATTTGCGGGTACGAACGACTAGAACAACCAGGGAAGCGGAGATTACAGACTCCAAAAACCAGCCTGTTCTAAACTGCTGTGGTTGAGCGTGTAGCAGCAACAGCAGCGCCCCAAACGTCAGGTAATCAAAGATTGAACTCAACAAACCAAACACGATCATGAAGTTGCGGATAAACTTGATATCCATCCGGCGCGGTTTGTTGACTAATTCCTTGTCTACGCGATCGGTTGCGATCGTCAATTCTGGGAAATCAGTTAATAAATTCGTCAGCAAAATCTGACTGGGTAACAGCGGCAAAAAGGGTAGAAACAGAGAAATTCCCGCCATACTAAACATATTGCCAAAATTAGCACTCGTTGCCATAAATACATATTTTAAAGTGTTGGCAAAGGTAATCCGTCCTTCTTTTACACCTTCGATCAGGACATTCAAATCCTTTTCCATCAACACAATATCAGCAGCTTCCTTTGCCACATCCACAGCACTTTCTACCGAGATACCAACATCAGCAGCATGAAGTGCAGAGGCATCATTAATGCCATCTCCCAGATATCCCACGACATTTCCCGCTTTTTTAAGGGCGATGATAATCCGCTCTTTTTGATTTGGTTCTACCTCAGCGAAAACATTGGTATTTTGTACTAGGTGCATCAAGGCTTCATCACTGATTTTTTCTAGCTCAGATCCAGTCAAAGCTTTTGATTCAGGCAGTCCTACCTGCTGAATAATACTGATAGCAACTGCCTTGCTATCTCCAGTAATCATTTTCGGAGTGATTCCCAGTAATTGCAACTCTTTTAGAGTATCAGCGATGCCAGGTTTTGGCGGATCGAAGAGCGCAAGGTAGCCCAGAAATGTCATGTTTGTTTCATCATCTTTGGTGAAGGAATCTTGCTCGCAATCCCTATAAGCCACACCCAAGGTTCTAAATCCCTTACTACCCAAATCTTCCGCTTGTTGGTGGAGTTTTTGGCGCTCGTCTGCAATGTCGATCGTCTTTCCCTCAGCAGTTTCAACGGTTGAACAAACATCCAGAATATTTTTCAGTGCGCCTTTGGTAATAATTAAATGCGTGCTGTCTTTTTTGAACAGAATGCTGAGGCGTTTGCGATTAAAATCATAGGGAACTTCATCGAGCTTTTGATAGCCCGAAATGTCGAATGTTTTGTATTCGCGAATCGCTTTGTCGATCGGATTCACGTAACCAGACTCAGAGGCGGCATTCAAATAAGCGTAAAGTAAAACCCGATCGCTATTTTCCCCATTGACATCAACCGCAGAGTGAATTTTCACCTCTCCTTCCGTCAACGTACCCGTCTTATCGGTGCAAAACACATTCATACTGCCAAAATTCTCGATCGCAGGTAAGCGCTTCACAATCACCCGCTTTTTCGCCATTATCTGGGCACCACGCGCCAGGTTAACACTGACGATCGCAGGTAGCAGTTGAGGGGTCAAACCCACCGCCAGCGCCAGAGAAAACATAAAGGATTCGAGCACAGGGCGATCGAGGTAGACGTTGGCGGCAAAAATTAAAGCAACTAAAACTAGCGTTACTTCCATCAGAAAATAGCCGAATTTGCTCAACCCATGTTCAAATTCCGTTTCGGGAGGCCTTAGTTTTAAGCGTTCCGATACTTTGCCAAATTCAGTTTTTTTCCCAGTATGAACAACTACTGCTTTCCCAGTTCCACTAATTACATTGGTTCCCATATAAAGGGAATTGGTGCGTTGATTTAGTCCAGTTTCAGTCGGCAATACGCCACTTAATTTATCAACCGGATAGGTTTCTCCTGTCAGTGCTGCTTCATTTACCGATAAATCTTTTGACTCTAAAACTAGACAGTCACCGGGAATATTTTTACCTGCACAAAGCACGACAATATCACCCGGAACCACTTCCTGATTGGGGATTTCTTGAGATTGACCATCCCTCAATACAGTTGCTTTAACTTGCACTAATGCCAGTAGTTTTTCGACAGCGTTCGATGCTCCTCGCTCTTGCCAAAATCCTAGTAGCCCACTGATTAGGACGATCGCCAAAATGATGATGGCATCTAGCGCATCTTTCAGAAAAATCGAGAGCAGCGCCGCGAAAATCAGAATCACGATAATCGGACTCTTGAACTGATTGAGCAACAGCACTAATGCGCTCGATTTGTGTGTTTGTTTGAGGCTATTTGCGCCGTACTGGCTCAGGCGTTGTTTCGCATCAGCACGGCTTAACCCTGCGGCGGTAGAGTGCGTCTGCTGAAGCGCTTGCTCCGCGGATAAGCTCCAAAATGTAGACTGGGGATTCATTTTTTATACCTGATTTGTTTAAAGGTTTTGCTATAGCTTTGACAGCCCTGATTTTAGGATCGGCAAGCGATATTAATTATGAGTATCCGGGGAATAATTGGTTTATTTTAAGAGTAACGGAGGACACGGCACCGTGCCCTTCTTCGTGTCAACTTAACGTCAAATGTAGTCAGAGACTGCTGTTTAACTATTAAATCTAGATCCCCCCTAGCCCCCCTTAAGAAGCAGGGTGGATTAATTGTCGAGAGGTTAAATCAAGGCTATGAAGGCTATTGACCGAAATTATGCAAGGCACTTAACAGGTTTATCTGAACTAGATAAATTAAAAAGCAACTCACT
>JANMLZ010000053.1:0-40341 GCA_031372825.1 Cyanobacteria bacterium OTE_58_metabat_593
GCTAGCAGTCAGCAGAGGATAGCGAGCCATTTCCTTGAACAAAGCTCCCACTGGATCGTCGGCAGACCAGTTGTTGTATCCTGATGAGCGAGTTGAAATCGGACGATCGATCTCGATGTCTTCATTTTCTGCGATCGCAAGTGAGGCTTCCGGTGCCACCGCAAAACTGCCTAGGTCAGATTCTGCCATATGGTGCCTGGTGTCGGTGGAATGATTTGAAATGTCTGCCTTTACTTTAACGAATTTAAACGGAAATTCCCAAAATCTCTCAATTTCCCTTTCAATCGCCGTTGTCATGTTAGGTGCATCCCAAGGAATTAACTCTTCTTAATTCCATAAAACTTATATTAAATCCGGTCATTCGATTTTAAATTTTAGATTTTAGATTTTGGATTGTGGATTAACCCCACGGATAAATCCAGGGGCTTGTACCATCAAAAAATTCTTGTTTGCAACAGTGAAAAGTGTCTAAATCCTGTTTGAAATCCCAAATCAATTAGTTCGAGCCAGTAAAGGAGCAGCTTGTAATAACTGCTGAGTATAAGGATGCTGCGGATTAGTAAAAATATCCCTAGTTTTGCCGATTTCCACAATTTTTCCAGCATTCATGACTGCAATGCGATCGCAAAAAAATCTCGCTACCCACAAATCATGGGTAATAAACAAATAAGTCAGATTAAACTCCTGCTTCAATTCCAACATCAACTCTAAAACTTGCGTCTGAACACTCGCATCCAGCATACTCACCGGTTCGTCACAAATAATCAATTGTGGGCGAGTAATCAAAGCACGCGCGATCGAGACTCGCTGCTGTTGTCCTCCCGACAATTCCCCTGGATAGCGGCTGTAGAAATCCTCCCCAGTAGTCAAACCCACCCGCTCTAACATTTGGATTACTTGTCTTTTAGCTTCACGGGCATTAGCTAATTTGTGAATAAATAAAGGGTCAGCAATACTTTGTCCGACAGTCATCATCGGATTCAAGCAAGCATGGGGGTCTTGAAATACCATTTGCATTTGGCGACGGTGTTTCCTGACAGCATCGCTAGCAAGGGCTGTCAAATCTATGCCTTGAAATTCCACTTTGCCACCAGTAGCAGGAATGAGCTGCAAAATCGTCCGTGACAAGGTACTTTTGCCACAGCCAGACTCCCCCACAAGTCCTAGGATTTCTCCCTGCTCTAGCTCGAAATTAACACCATCTACTGCTTTAATTAGATTGCGCTTCCTAGAAAATAATTGTGCTAACAAATTGCTTTCTAAACTATAGTGTTGCTGCAAATTCGTCACTGTCAACAGAGGTGAATCTGTTAAGTTTGTAGTCAGGACTGAAGTCCTTATTTCCTCCGATGTTAACCCTTTACCCGAATCAGCTTGAATATGCAAAGCTGCTTTTAAGAGCGATCGAGTATATTCGTGTTCTGGCTGTTGAAAAACCCGATCGACCGGCCCAGTTTCTACCACTTTGCCACCGTACATCACCGCAATGCGATCGCAATACTCAGCCACCATCGCCAAATCGTGAGAAATCAACAAAATAGCCGTTCCCCGTTCAGCACAAAGTCGCGTTAACTCCTGCATAATTTGGGCTGCGACAGTTACATCCAAACTCGTAGTCGGTTCATCCGCCACAATCAATTTAGGATCGAGCAAAAGAGCCAAAGCAATTGCCACTCTTTGGCGCATTCCACCGCTAAATTCGTGAGGAAATTGCGACCAACGAGACGCCGGAATTTTCACAGCTTCCAAAATTGCGATCGACCGTTTCTTAGCTTCAGCCTTAGACAAATGCCGTCTGTGAGCTTGCAAAGTTTCAACACAATGTTCACCAACAGTCATCAAAGGATCGAGACGAGTCATCGGATCTTGAAAAATCAAAGCCACAGCCTCGCCCCGAAACCGTCTCAGCCGCGACGCATTCATCTCAAACACCGACTCTCCACTGAACAGAACTTGCCCCTCAACCAGCGTCGAATCCGGCAGCAACCGCATCGCCGCCCGTCCCAAAGTTGACTTGCCGCATCCAGACTCCCCCACTAATCCCAGCTTTTCCCCCGGTTGCAGCGTCAGGGAAACCCCATCTACAGCCCAACCAGATTGGCCCCGCCGCTGGGGATAAGCTACTCGCAGATTTTCGACGGAAAACAAAGAATAGTCATTAGTCATTAGTCATTAGTCCTTAAGTTTGTTGTCTGTTGACTGTTAACTGTTAACTGTTGACAGTTGTCTGTTGACTGTTAACTGTTAACTGTTATTATTTATCAATATACTGGCGGTTAGTTATTAGTTATTAGTATTATTCACGACTTATTAGTTATTGGTAAGAGACCGATATGCTATTCGACATCTAAATTGCATTTTTTGTGCGGGCGAGACGCCCACCCCACAAGAACTTTATCAAATTTTGACTGTGCAGTTTTAAATGCAGAAGAATTTATGCTGTTTGTAAATACTATAAAAATTGCTACAAACAAAGATTTGATCGCTACATCATTAACCAACCAACCGTTAACAGTCAACCGTTAACAGTCAACCGTCAACTGTCAACTGTCAACCGTCAACTAACTAAATTTCCCTTCGCTTCAATTCAGCTCTTCGCAATATGTAAGTAGCCGCACAATCTGCGTGGGGATGGTCTGCTAAAACTTCGGCAAGTTCCAACACATATCCGGCGATGTCGGGCCCCAGTTTCTCGGTGAGCACTTGACGCTCCCGAGAGGCGAGTTCTTGCACGCGGGCCTTGGCTTGCCAATTGGGAGAAAACATCTTGTCAATCTCGGTGTGGAATCCCAGACTTTCGAGAATGTCCCACTCGCCGTTATCGCACCAAATGCCGCCGCACAGCATACAGCGCTCTATGTAAAAGGGGACTCTGCTGAAGGGAACTTTTGCCCGCGACAGATAGTGACCGTCTTCGGGACACAGCGCTGCTTTGCTGTCGTAGGGAGACGGCGTGAATTCTATGCCGAGAGTCCCTGTCGCCTCTGGCTTCTCGGATTTTTTGTACCACTGACTCTGTTCTTTCTGCCAAGCTTCGTATTCTCTGCCTGGAATCCAGATACCGTAACAGTTGGGACACCACTGCACCGACATACTGCCAGCTAAAGTGCCGCCTTCTAAGTTGGGATGTTTACATTTTGGACATTCCACCGCTTTATTTCTCCTTACCTTCTTAGTTCCCTGTAAATTCAATTATTAATTCTGTATCTGGGCCGGCCCCGAAGAATCAGAATTTTTTTGCAGCAGCGCACCGCAGTAGCCAATTAGCGTGTTCAGCCGCGCCACCGCCGCAGTTTGCCTTGCGGATGCTGTCGCTGGCTGGCGTGACGCTTGCAAAAACGTGATGTCTGTCCCCAATATCCGTAGTTGCTTGTGTATTTCCGTCAGATATGACTGCTCTGGGGGTGTTTCTGAGGTGTCTAACTCACCGCTGTCGGCTCTCATAATTTGATTTCCGAAAAATTGTTGCACTTTTCTGTATTCGATCGCCAGCGCGGCCCGATCCAGATTATCCTGTGCAGCAGTTCTTTGTAGGTGTTCTAGTGCTTGCTGTAATTCTTGGTAGCACTGGCGGCGGTCTTCGGACAATATCATGATTTTGTAAACAAATTTTTCTTTATAATCAAAGTAGATTCTTGCTTAATGTTTGCTCATATTAAAGGAAGCCGTGCATTTGGGCAGCAACTCCCTGTTTATTGAGAAAATTTCTCGATCGACCCGCGGACGGCAGATCCGTCTGGGTTCTGCTTTGAGCGATCGCGTTGCCTGTTTTGATGCCGATCGCCCTTCCTTCAAATGCAACTGCCCAAACATTCTTATTTTACCGGATCTGCGCCCCGGGGCCGCTACAATAGTGTCACTATTTTTTCCTCCCTACGAGGGGGGGCGATTCAGAATTAGATAGATATAGTTAACACAAAAATCGACTATTTTTTTGAATTGCAAATTGTGGCATTCAATTAGTTTAGTATAGCTAAACACATAATTTCGGCTATTCAACCGAAAACCGGCTTTTTACCATTTGTATTTCTAAGTTTTAAAGGTGTACCCCATGAATGCGAACACTCTAACTCCCTCTTCCTCGATCGATTCTACTGTAGTTCCCGATTGGCTGCAAGAATGTCTGAATTGCCGATCGCCGCAGCCCGATCCAGTCCCTAACCCGAATTGCATGACTGACAACAGCTTAATTTGTCAAGCCTTTGAATTTGCCCGCGACTTGCACGAAGGACAGTACCGCAAATCTGGAGAACCTTACATTTGCCATCCGGTTGCTGTAGCTGGAATACTCCGATATATGGGCGGAAACAGCGTCATGATTGCCGCCGGTTTCCTCCACGACATTGTGGAAGATACAGATATTACTCTCGAAGAAATAGAACAGCGGTTCGGCGCGGAAGTGCGACAGTTGGTTGAAGGTGTCACCAAGCTTTCTAAGTTTAACTTTTCCAGCAAAACAGAGCGTCTTGCTGAAAATTTCCGCCGGATGTTCCTAGCAATGGCTAAAGATATTCGCGTCATTGTCGTCAAACTGGCAGACAGGCTGCACAACATGAGGACTTTGGAGCATTTGTCCGAAGAAAAGCAGCGCAGTATTGCTCTAGAAACCCGAGAGATTTTTGCTCCTCTGGCGAACCGTTTGGGTATCGGGCGCTTTAAGTGGGAATTGGAAGATTTAGCGTTTAAATACCTGGAACCGGAAGCTTACCGCGAAATTCAGGACTTGGTGGCAGTCAAGCGGGGCGATCGAGAAACTCAACTCGCAGAAGTCACAGATAGTTTGCGAGAAAGACTTGACAATTTAGGCATTAAATGCTATGAAGTCAGCGGTCGCCCCAAACATTTGTACGGGATTTATGGGAAGATGCACCGCCGCCAAAAAGGGTTCAACCAAGTGTACGATATGGCTGCGGTGCGGATCATCGTAGAAACCAATGATGACTGCTATCGGGCTTTGGCGATCGTCCACGATTCTTTCCGCCCGATTCCCGGCCGTTTCAAAGACTATATCGGTTTACCAAAAGCCAACCGCTATCAATCTTTGCACACCGGAGTAATCGGAACCAGCGGCCGCCCCATCGAAGTGCAAATTCGGACAGTAGCAATGCACCACATTGCCGAATACGGGATTGCGGCGCACTGGAAATACAAAGAAACAGGCGGTTCCAACACAACAGTTACCGGCGACGACGAAAAATTTACTTGGCTGCGACAACTGCTAGAATGGCAAAGCGACCTCAAAGACGATAGCGAATATTTACAAAGCATTAAAGACAACTTATTCGACGAAGATATCTACGTTTTTACTCCCAACGGAGACGTAATTGCTCTCAATAGCGGGTCAACTCCCGTAGATTTTGCTTACCGCATTCACACAGAAATAGGCAATCGCTGCACCGGCGCCAGAGTCAACGGGCGAATCGTGACACTAGACAAGGTTTTAAAGAATGGCGATATTGTAGAAATCTTGAACCAAAAAAACGGCCACCCGAGTTCCGACTGGCTGAATTTTGTCAAGACAAACGGAGCAAAAAACCGAATTCGCCAGTGGTTAAAGCGATCGCACCGAGATGAAAATCTGGCTCGCGGGCGGGAATTACTCGAAAAAGAATTAGGTAAAAACGGCTTAGAATCCTTGCTGAAATCCGAACCCATGCAATCGGTGGCTCAGCGGTGCAACTACCACAGCGTCGAAGATTTAATCGCCGGTTTGGGCTACGGCGAAGTCACCCTAAATCTCGTAGTAAATCGACTGCGAGATTTAGTAAAAGTGAAGCAGAAAATAGAAGCTGCTCCTGCGGTGGGAACTCAGGAATTGCCCGTGCAAATACCTGCGATGATGCCGCCGAAACCCGTACCGAGTTCGTCTCCGAGCAAATCGCCGATCGCAGGTGTAGAAGGATTGCTCTACCATTTATCCGGCTGTTGCTGTCCGATTCCGGGGGAATCAATCATTGGAGTTGTGACTCGCACTCGCGGCATTTCGATTCACCGGCAAGGTTGTTCAAATGTTGAAAGCGTACCGGGCGATCGGTTAGTTCCTGTGAGTTGGAATTCGAGCGATCGCAATGGTAGCCGCCCGAATACTTATGCTGTTAACATTCAAATTGAAGCCCTCGATCGAGTCGGAGTTCTCAACGATGTATTGTCGCATTTAAAGGACAACAAAGTCAACGTCCGCAGCGCTCAAGTCAAAACCTATCCAGGATTGCCGGCATTAATTGACTTGTGCATGGATATCGAAGATAAGGAACAATTCGAGCGGACTTGTATGCAAATTAAAAAGATGAGCGATATTTTGAATTTGCGGAGGCTGAGTGAAGGAACTTAAGTAACGGAGGACACGGCAATGCCGTTTCCCTACCCTAAAATAACATTGTAGGGACACGGCACTGCCGTCTCCTCTATCCTGACCGTGCAACCGGAATTGATATCAATCATAATTTTTGCGGTGTTAAAGGCTTTGAATCGCCCAACTTTTGCTGCAAAAACTCCTGCGCCACTTGTCCAGCTTCCTGCTGTTGCTTATCAACTTTATAGTTGAGCTGGCTCATATCTTTCTCAGAGATTTTGCCACCAAATTCCGCGATTACAGGGCGCAATTCCGGGTATTGTTCCAAAACTTGCGATCGCACAACTGGCACTGCTTGATAGGGCGGAAAATAGTTTTTGTCATCTTTGAGCACCACCAAACCCAAGCTTTGAATCAAACCATCGGTTGTACTTCCAGCAATCACATCTACCTCTTTTTGTTCCAGCGCTTGATAAAGCAATCCTAATAATAATTCCTTCGGTTCTTCGGCAAATTTAATCCCATAAGTTTTAGCCAATCCCGGAAAACCATCTTCTCTTTCTTTGAACTCTGGGCCGAAAGCAGCTCGCAATTTTGGTGCAGCTTTTCCCAATTGAGATAGAGTTTGTAAATTGAGTTTCTTTGCATCATCTCCCCGCACGATAATCGCAAAACTGTTCTCAAACCCCAGCGGTTCCATCCATTCTGCTTTAAACTGTTTGGGATACTCTTGTTTGAGATAATCTAAAACTTTTTTTGGGTCAGAAATTTGCTTTTGTTTGAGCAAATTGGCGTAAGCAGTACCCGTGTATTCGACATACATATCGATTTTGCCTGCTGTGAGAGATTGATGGCAAAGCGAACCACCGAGATTCAGTTCTCGTTCTACCTTGATATCGGTTTTTGCTTCAATATGGCGCGCTAGCATTTCTGCAAGGATGACTTGTTCAGTAAAGTCTTTCGAGCAGATGACAACTTGTTTTTGAGGTTTAGAGGTACATCCTACTACTGCAAGCAAGCAAAGCAGCGAGCAGGAATAGAAAAAAAAATCGTACTTAGATATTTTCATAAGTTAACTCATTTTTTAGTTTGACAATTATTAGCTTCTAATTTATAGCATTTTTCATTGATTTGTAAACCCAAGATCCCAACTTCTTGGAGAAGCCGGGGATCAGAGAGCCCGATCGCACTTTACCCCATTTCCTTTGTCCTGCTGTAACATTTATTTATAGACATGGAGGACGAAAGATGGTAATCAGCGATATTATCCAGCAGCAGCGGCAATTTTTTGCGACTGGGAAAACTAAGGATGTGGATTTTCGGATCGCACAACTGAAACTGCTTCAAAGTGCGATCGAACTCAATCAATCACAAATTGTCGCTGCTGTCAAGGCAGACCTGAATCGGCCAGAGTTTGAGGCTTACTTTGAAATCGCATCGATCGCAGAAGTTAAGTATGCCATCAAAAACCTCAAATCCTGGGTAAAGCCGAGAAAAGTGCCAACTGCGATCGACCAATTCCCCGCATCAGCCCGCATTTTTCCAGAACCTTTAGGCGTAGTTTTAATCATCGGGCCTTGGAACTATCCGTTCCAGTTAATGATATCACCGTTAGTCGGGGCGATCGCCGCCGGGAACTGTGCACTCCTCAAACCCTCAGAAATCGCCTCACACACGTCGGAAGTTGTCGCCGACATGATTGCCAAAACCTTCGATCCCGCCTACGTAGCAGCCGTCGAGGGAGGCGTGGAAGTCAGCCAACAATTGCTAGCCGAAAAATTCGACCATATCTTCTTTACAGGCGGTACAAAAATCGGCCGCATTGTCATGGAAGCCGCCGCCAAACACCTCACACCAGTCACCTTAGAATTAGGTGGCAAAAGTCCTTGCATTGTCGATTCAGATATTCAGATTGAACACACCGCAAAACGGATTGCTTGGGGCAAATTCATCAATGCTGGACAAACTTGTATTGCTCCAGATTACCTCTTAGTAGACAAGAAAGTCAAGCCGCAATTAATGCAGGCAATTAAATCATCAATTCTGGAATTTTACGGGGAAGATCCGCAAACAAGTCCCGATTATTCCCGAATAATCAATCAAAGGCAATTGGAGCGTTTGAGTGCCTTTGTCAAAGATGGAGAAATTGTC
Organism: Cyanobacteria bacterium OTE_58_metabat_593; assembly: GCA_031372825.1. GTDB lineage: Bacteria > Cyanobacteriota > Cyanobacteriia > Cyanobacteriales > Microcoleaceae > Microcoleus. The sequence goes on from JANMLZ010000053.1 coordinate 8,444, forward strand.
ATTGGCGGGCAAGTTAAGCCGGAAGATAGATATATTGCACCGACTGTTTTAGATAATGTTTCCTGGGATTCACCGGTGATGCAGGATGAGATTTTCGGGCCGATTTTGCCAGTGTTGGAGTATGATGACTTCGGAGATGCGATCGCCCAAATCAACGCGCGCCCCAAACCGTTAGCTTTGTATTTATTCTCGAAGGATAAGCAGAAACAACAGCGAGTTTTGCGGGAAACTTCTTCTGGGGGAGTTTGTATCAACGACACGGTAATGCAAGTGGGAGTGACAACTTTACCGTTTGGAGGAGTTGGGGAAAGTGGGATTGGAAGTTATCACGGGAAAGCGAGTTTTGATACTTTTTCGCATTACAAAAGTGTGCTGCAAAAGTCATTCTGGCTGGAGTTGCAGTGGCGCTATGCTCCCTATAAGGGTAAGCTGGATTTGATTAAAAAGGCGATCGGTTAAAATGATATAAACGGAGGAGACGGCAGTGCCGTGTCCCTACAATTAATCTACTCGTTCCCAGGCTCTGCCTGGTAACGCAGATCCGGAGGCTCTGCCTCCAATTTTGCTGCTAGAATAGCGAGGCAGAGCCTCTAGACATGGGTTCCCAGGCAGAGCCTGGGAACCAGTTACAACAGTTACAAACATAACAAATTAAAATGAACGATAATTTACCAGAAATTTTAGGAGAACTCCGCCACTACTTTCAGCAATTGTACGGCGAAAGACTCGTGCAGTTAATTCTCTACGGTTCCCAAGCTAGAGGAGATGCCAAACCTGATTCTGATATTGACATTTTAGTTGTGTTGAACGGGCAAGTTCATGCTGGCAAAGAAATCGCTAACACCAGTGAATTTATTGCTGCTTTGTGCTTAGATCGGACTGTAGTAATTTCCCGTGCTTTTGCCTCTGCAACACGTTTTCAGCAAGAAGAAAGCCCTTTCTTTTTAAATGTTCGTAAAGAAGGAGTATTGATTTGAAGCCAGAACAAATTGCTCTCTTAAGAAAAGCTGGTGAAAGCTTGCGCGCCGCTGAGTTATTAGCAACTAATGAACTTCTGGATTTTGCAGCATCCCGCGCTTATTATACGATGTTTTATGTTGCCGAAGCTTTCTTATTGAATAAAGGTTTAACTTTTTCCAGTCATGCTGCTGTGATTTCGGCATTTGGTCGAGATTTTACTCGTACAGGGCTGGTTCCGGTGGAGTTTCACCGCTACTTAATTGATGCTCAAGATTTGCGAAATCAGGGGGATTATGATATCGATTCGGCAATTACAGAAGATGAGGCTAATCAATTAATTGCCCAGGCCGAACAATTTTTAGAATTAGCACAACGTCTGCTGGGAGATTTGACAGCTTCTTGATGATGATTTCACGCGATAATCCTTGTGCAGACTCCGCGCGAGACTCAGAAACCGGGTTTCTGCGGAAAATCTCGTGAGGAGGCGTAAATTCTCATAGAAACCCGGTTTCTTGGACTAAGCGCGTGAGGCCTGGTGAAACCGGGTTTCTCCTTTTCTAATCAATGCTGTGCCATTCTCTGTCGATTCTCTCCAAATCCTTCGCCGCTCCCAATTGTTGAAAAATTTGATGTGCTGTATCGTAATGTTGTTGAGCAACTTCTGTGTTGCCGCGCTTGCGGTGGAGTCGTGCTAAATCGTAGTTAGTTTCAGCAATATGCCAAGTCATCCCCAGTGTTTGCATTTGTCCTAAAGCTTCTGTTAAAAGTTGTTCTGCTGTCTCTAGATTGCCTCTACCGAGTTCAATATCTCCCAGACAACCGATCGAAATTGCCATACCAGAGCGATCGCCCAATTCTGTCCTCAATGCCAAAGATTGCCGGAAAAGTCGCTCTGCTTCATCCCAATTGCCACGATTTCGCTCGATATCTCCCAACACTCCCCAAGAAGTTGCCATCCCCGCGCGATCGCCCAATTCTGTTTCAACTTCCAAACATTGCTGATAAAGTCGCTCACCTTCATTCCAATTGCCACGATTTCGCTCGATATCTCCCAACAATCCCCAAGAATATGCCATCCCCGCGCGATCGCCCAATTCTGTACTCAATGCCAAATATTGCCGGTAAAGTCGCTCAGCTTCATCCCAATTGCCGCGATTTCGCTCAATATATCCCAACGATGCCCAAGAAGTTACCATCCCCGCGCGATCGCCCAAATCTGTCCTCAATGCCAAAGATTGCCGATAAAGTCTCTCTGCTTCATCCCATTTGCTGCGACATTGCTCGATACTTCCCAACATCCCTAATGCAGTAGCAATGTCGCTCTTGTTATTTTCTTGTTGTGCGATCTCTAAAGCCTGCTTAAAACACCTGTCTGCTTCATCCCAATTACTCAAATCTCGATGATAAACACCCATTATTAATAAAACACTTGCTTGATTGTTATCTTCAATAATCGATGCCTGCTGCATCAGGGCATTTTCTATAGCAGTTCCTTGTCCCAAGCGCAAAGCATAATTCAAAAATACATTTCCCAATTTCGCTTGTTCTCTTTCATCACCTATGTTTAATGCAAACATTATCGGTTCATTGAATACCTGTAAATCGCTCAGCTCTTTGAAATCTTCAAATTTTACGCTAGATAAATCGAAGGAATCCACCCTTTTGAACAACTTTGGCAGTGATTGGTATTCCTTTCGCAAAAAATCTGCTGTCAACCGATGTATCGAATAGATATCTTCACATTTGTCGCCGTCATAGACACTTACCACCAAAGAGGCATCAACTAATTGCTTCACGATCTTTTCTGTCTGACTGATTTCTTCCTCAGTAAACTCAACTGGCTTGCCAGACTGCGCTGCTATCATTAAACGCTGTTCTTCTTCCCAATCATCCGCATACAGCCGCAAAAAAGTTAAACCCCTCACATCTATAGGCACTCGCAACACACACATCCGCGAGACTAAATCTCTTCCCGCTGCACTTTGCCTTACCATTTGTTCTTGCAACATCGGTTCCACATTCTTCGTTACCAATTCAGGATGCTTCCGCAAAGATCCCGGTTTTCCCTTGCCAAGAGCCACCAATTGAGTTAATAAAAAAAGATGACCTTCAACCCGCCGAGATATCCACTGCAAATCGGCCAATTTATCAGTCAACTGTCGCTGCAAAATCTCCACAGTAGCCGCCTCATCCACCCCTTGCAACACTTCAATATGCACCAACTCGGCATCCGGCGCTAAACCCGGATAGCGGGTATCTGCCAAATCTCCAGGCACTTCCCGGCTAGTCAAAATCATTTGCGATTGGTGCTGCTGATAAACCAAAGCATTCAGCAACTTACCCCAATCCGGTGAAATTGCTCGATGTACCTGCGGCGAATCCAAACAATCAGGATTTTCGGCCTCAACCGCCGGATGCAAAATAGGTTCCAGGTTATCCAGTACCAAAAGACAGCGAGTTTGTTGCAAACCAAGGATGATTTTTGCAATCTTTTCCTCTGGCTTTTTCAACTCTGCCGCGCCCTGAATCCCCAAACCTTCACTTAGCAGAAATCCAGCCACATCATCAAAACTCGTTCCTTTGTATGCCTTGAAATACATCACGCACTCATAACCGCCCGCCAGCAAACTTTTCCCTGCTTGAGAAACAGAATGCTGCCAATTCATCCCCAATCCTTCTACAAGTTTAATCGCCAAACTCGTTTTGCCCATACCGCCTTGCCCGACAATCGCCAACACCTTCGGCGGCAAACTTCCATCGGGTAGTATCGGCACTAATTTAGCAGTTAATTTTGCCACCAATTCATCGCGCCCTTTCCACACGGGCACCGATTGAGGTATCTCAGAAACAGCCACCCTAATTACTTTGTCGGGAGGGCAATCTGCGGGCGCATCATTCTTCTCGGTTTTGCCCTCACTATTTTGCCTGTTGTTAATCTGAATGCTGATATCAGGTGTACCGCCCCACACTTCTCCCAACTTTTGCAAATTCTCTGTTTTGTCTTTACTCCACAGCTTCAGAGTAAAATTCCAATTGGGATTACCCTGCTTTTCATCGTTCTCGTGGTGATGCTTCAAAATTTTCAACCAATCTCTGAGATAATTATTAAGTACCTCACCGATGTACTTTTTAACTTGCGTGTCAGAAGTCTTCTCACTTGGTTTAAAGCTGCCTTTCTCTTTCAGCAAGTGGCGCAGGGCTTCCAGCGTCGCCGAGACACTCAACTCTTGATCGTCATTTTTCCAAGTAACTTGCAGATTAGAAATCCGATTTGTATTGTCTAACGCATAATCTAGCAGCGCCTCCACCAAATCCTTGACTCGCTGCCGAGACTTATCGCCTTTTCCCTGCTTGGGCATAGATTTTCAAAATAAGTTGCTAAAAAAAGTTTCGGGAAAGTTTCGGGATTCCCGATACCGAATGACCGTCCCGAATATCCCTAATGCCTAGTGTAGCACAGTTGCAGCCATTCTTTGACTTCGGGTATCCCGAAATTCCACACTCAATTTAGTTGAGTTTGGGAATGATTTATGGGATTGTCGAAACAGCATGGATGGATGATTGCAGAAGCGGTTGTGGGTACTGTAATCGGTGCTCTCAATTCTCCGGCGGGGCTAGCGCTGACTGTTGGTTTGGTGTGTTTCCACCTCTGCTTTGACAAAAATCAAAAGGAAGATTTGCGCTGCCCTCTGGAGAGAGTTTTAAACACCGAGGAAGTTTCGAGGCTTCATTTTTGCAAGGGTTGTCTTTTTCGGGAAGGGGCGATTGATGTGAAAAAGGTTGAAGAAGAGCGTGAGTAATATCAATACTATGTCATTGCGAGTGAAATATTGCGATCGCTTGGTCTCTGCGATTGCTTCGTTCCTCGCAATGACACTATAGCAGTCCTAAATCATGTGCATAATTTTTCTAGGGGCTCTTAAAGAGCCAGGTTACCCCGATAGATAGGGGGTAGGCACTCTTGGCACTACCCCTACAAATCTTCATCAATCATTTAGGATTGCTATATACATAATACTTGGGAATCACTTGGTCTCTGTGATTGCACTGTAGTAAAATCAATACTCATTCATCACATTCGCATATTATAATAACATGAAACGGGTGTTATCACTTTTGACAGCAATGGCGATCGCCCCTGCCACCCTTGCTGCTTTCATCCCGCCCAATTACGTGCTGCGATTGGAAACTGTAAAACTGGGAACTTTGCTGCTAACCAATACTTCAAGTCAGCGCATTTATGTCAAAAGCTTTGTCCTCCACAACCACAAAGTCAACGAACTTGGCAAACGAACCGGAGAACTTCAAAAAATCTCAGTGCGCGTAGATGCCACGATCGCTCCAGGGCAAAGTGTACTAGAATCAATAGACGACCATCCATATCGGACAACCGCAAATACTGAGCTTGTGCAGTGGAACGATCGACGCAAAGTTCACCGACAAGGGTTGCTCATCTGTTTTCTGAACGACTTCCGTCGCAATGTCTATGTAACTCCTCAAGGACAGTTGCCCTGTCCCAAATAATTCGGATCGAAAGTGTCTATACTATCTTTTAGCATTCTCTCGTTAAAAAGCAATTTATGGAACCTTTATCGCAAGAACGCTGTTCCGCCTGCCGCCAAAACTCTCCCCGCGTCACAGCATACGAAATTGTCCAACTCAAACCTCAAATTCCTGACTGGAATTTCATCGAAAAAGCAGGGGTTCCCCAATTAGAACGTACCTATAAATTCCAGGATTTCACAAGTGCGATCGCCTTTACAAACCGTGTCGGCGAAGTCGCAGAAACGGAAGGGCATCACCCCGCGCTGTTAACTGAGTGGGGCAAAGTTACGGTAACGTGGTGGACTCACGAGATTTCGGGATTGCACCGCAATGATTTTATTATGGCGGCTAAAACAGATGCGATCGCCAATCAATCCCCAACATAAAATCAGACTGACCAGCCGATCGCAGTCTAAGAAAGCACAGCACCGGACACTGCTGAATGCGGTTGACTTGTATTCAAAAACTCTAGATTTAGTCGATAGCCGACATTCCGCACTGTTTGAATCAGGCTCGGCTGTCGCGGGTCGATTTCGATTTTTTTACGCAGAGACAGTACGTGAGTGTCGATCGTGCGGGGGTTGTCGATCGCATCAGGCCAAGCTCTCCGCAGCAAGTCCGATCGGGAAAGGGGCACTCCTCCAGCTTGAGCCAGCACGTACAGCAGGCTGAATTCCTGGGGAGTCAGCTCAATATGTGCCTCGTACAAACGCACTCGACGCTGCACCAAATCAATTTTTAGCAACCCGCACTCCAGCGTAGCCGGCGGTATCATCGTGCGGTTGCGACGCATCAGAGCCTCCACCCTGGCCATAAACTCTTGCATCCCAAACGGTTTAGTCAGGTAATCGTCAGCCCCCGACTTCAAACCTTCAACAATATCCGATTCCGAATTCCGCGCCGACAGCATCAAAATCAGCGACTGCTGCTGCTGTTGTAGCCACCGACAAAATTCTAAACCGTCTCCATCTGGCAATTGGGCATCCAGAATGACTAGGGTTGGCTGGCGGCTGAAAAATATTTCCCTAGCATGACTAATATCCGCTGACTGGTGTACCCAATGACCGACTTGCTGTAGATGCCAGCCCAAGAGCGATCGCAGGTGCGGATTCCCTTCAACAATTGAAATACTTGCAGATCCCACAGCGGCGAGCTTCCCTTATCACGAATGGCTACCAGGTTAACAGAGCTTTTGTCAAGGTTTTGTAACTACCGCTACTCAAGCCTTGGCTCTATTTAAAGCTACGGATAAACCCAGAGGATGAATTTTAAAGATTTTGTCAATTTTACGATCGTCAGCCCGCAGAAAGGTTAAATCATTCTGGCAGTGATATTACAATAAAAATAAGACTGTGTAGAGCCGATCGACCCCATGCCCCAACCGCCTGCCAAAACCGAACCCCCCGACCCAGCCCCCGTTTCTAGGAGGTTGACAAATCGCGCAACAGACACTAAAATTCCTCCAACCGTTCGCTCGGTAGCCGGAACACACACCCACTTTGACCGCAAAATTCAGCAATATCCCGACTCAATTAGACGCACGGCGAATTATCTAGGTGCGCGCAAAAAAGTCGAGCCACGGCGCATTGCAGCGAGTGAAATTTTTTATGGAGGGTAGCCTGTTGAGCAGGGTAAAAACTTTTATTTAGAAATAGCCTCCGGCTGAGAAACTCAGCATCAATCGAGGCATTTTCTAAATCCCGCCGTCATTATACACACCACAAAGGATTTCAAACTCACACCATGCTACAAGACACCCAAACCATCCGGCACTACCAAAAACTCACCGACGCCCTCGTCGAAATGTGGAATAGAGGTTATCGATTTGATGACCTGCGGCTTTACTTAGACGGCTATTTAGCAGCCTTGCGGCATACAAATGGTTTAGAACCATACTTGATTCATAGATTAGAGGAAGAAGCAGCGCGTTACATTCACGACTCCTCTAATTTTGAAATGCCGCAGACACAGACACAAGCTGAATCAGACTATTATTAAATAGTAAATTCGGTTTAATTTAACCCTTGATTATTTGGGCATGAGGTATTGGGCATCGGGAATTAGGCATCAGGAATTGGTTATTTGTGATTTCCTTTTTGCTTCTGAGATGAATCGTATCAATTCCGGTTACACCGGAATGATATAGAGGAGACGGCAGTGCCGTTTCTTGCGCGACAGATTAATTGTAGGGACTAAGGTACTCGCGGTGTCCTGGCTGTAAGTAATATTAATTCCGATGCTACCGGATTTGATATCAGCCTAATTCAATCTAACGAAAACCAGATTGGTCTTATATCCCCGACTTCTTCAAGAAGTCGGGGATACGCTTGTTCTGTCTAATTTAAGAAGCTAAAGCGACTTCTACGACTTCTTGCAATTCGCCCTTTTGATACATCTCGATCATAATATCCGAGCCGCCAACAAACTCACCGTTGATATAAACTTGGGGAATTGTCGGCCAGTTGGAATACTCTTTGACGCCTTGGCGAATTTCCTGGTCTGCCAAAACATCAACAGTTTCATAAGGCACTCCCAAAGTATTGAGAATTTGCACCACAGTATTAGAGAAACCGCACTGGGGCATTAACTTGTTGCCCTTCATAAACACCATGATTTTGTTTTGCTTAACTAAATCGTCAATTCTTTGATTTGCTGCTGTACTCATGATTGCTCCTAATATTGGTTAAAAAATCTTAAACGTTGACTGACGCAGAAACCGGGTTTTTTACGAAAATCTTTCGTTACAGCCAGAGATTCCGGTTAAAAAACCCGGTTTCTTTGGTGCTTGTGCGTAAGTGCAGCAGTTGTATTTCAAGCAACTATTGACACCTGAACAATTAAGCAACTTGACTTTTCGCTTCCCATTCAGCGGGAGTTAAAGTTTCCAAGCCCAAAGCGTGGATGGCTTCGCTAGCCATTGCCTGTTTGAGAGCGCCGTAGACCAGTTGATGCTGCTGTACTCGGCTTTTACCCTCAAATGCAGCCGAAACTACCCTTGCTTGATAGTGGTCGCCACCGCCGGTCAAATCGTTAACTTGTACCTTAGCGTCTGGCAATCCAGTCTGAATCATTTCTGCTACTTGAGATGGTGTAACCATTGCTTTCTCTGATAAACGGCTGTAATTTAGATTTTAGTGGAACTATTTGTTAGTAGACGATCGCGGTTGAGGACTGGGGGCTGGGCCCGATCGGGGAAACGGAGTATCCACAAACCCCAATTCTAGTAACTGTTGGTAAGCTTTTTTGCCTAAATCGCGAGTTGGCTGTTGCGATCGAATAATCTGAATCAGCAATGGGACTGCGAGTTCAGGCTTATTTTGTGCCCGGTGTACTAATGCCAGACGATAGGTAGCTTCGTCGCGCATTTGGGCTGTTTCTACGGCTTTGGTGCGGTTGCTGTCGGCTAAGCGGATATCAATTCCGGCAAAACTGCTTCCGAGTTGTTGGTAAAAGTTCGACAGTTGGTTAAAAATTTGGCGAGATTCTTGGAGCTTTTGAGCTGCGACAGTGTAATTTTGATTGGAAATAGCACCGCTGGCTTCTGTCATCAAACGCTGACCTCCCTGAATGCTCAGCAGGCTGTTGTCTTGGATCGCAGGGCGGAGATTGTTGGGATCTGTGGGGTCGTCGGCAGGATCGACTTGCGGGCGGTTCTCTGACCCAGAAGGTTGTTGTGCGTGGGCTTGAAGCGGTTGCAACAGGGTCAAAACTGCGATCGCCCCGATCGTCATCCGGGCAGTGAAGCGAAGCCAGCAAACAGTTCCAGAGTATACCATGAAATTACTTTGCGCCTCGGCGCCGTGAAAAATAATATTTAGCTAGAGTCGATCGTACCATTGGCGATCGCAACCGGCAAGCGTATAAACCAAATTTGTTCAAATGTCAAAGGGGGCGATCGGGCAAAAGGCTCTTTTGGAAAAATTAGAGTAGAGACTTGACAGCAGGTTCTCAGTGCGAGAACATAGAGGTGTCGTGTAAAAAACGGTAACGGTACTCGAATGGAATTAAAGTCCACAAGAAATCTTCTGAGTGCGATCGAACCCTACGGTGATGTTTCAAGTGCGATCGCAGCCTGGTGCAAGGTCATGGAAGACAACGACTGGAAATCGCTAGAAGAGATCCGACAGGGGTATTCTAAATCGGTCGATCAAGTCTATGGATATACTATTTTTAATATTAAAGGTAAACATTATAGATTGATTGTACAAATTAAATATAGCACAGGATATGTACTTTTTAAGAAATTTTTAACTCATGCCGAATATAGCAAAATCAACTGGAATGATGAAAATGAAGTCAAGCAAAAAATAGGTTGATGTCCCCCTAAATACATCTGGAAATCCTTAAAGATTTCCTGATGTATTCAATCAACAAATCAAAAACCTTCACTTTAATGGTTAAAAGCATGACACGGAGAAACAAACACCCACCTTGGATAAACTTCAGGACAATATTATTCCTGCTTTCTTCTTCGTTTTTTCATAAATAATTGAATGAACTATGACCATCACAATTGAAAAAATAGCTTACGGTCAACTGCTGGCGAAATCGCAGCCTAAGCCCATCCTGAACGAAGAAGATTACGATCTTGCCCTCGCAGAATTAGGATCTCTGATGTCCCAGGAAGAATTAACACTAGAAGAAGAAACTTTACTTAGTCTCTGGGGGCTGTTGATCGAACAATACGAATCAAAATATTACCCAATTCCCGAAGCGACTCCCCGGGATGTTCTATTACATTTAATCGAAGTTCGCGAGATCAAACAAGTGGAATTGGTGGGGGTAATTGGTTCAAAAGGAGTAGTCTCTGAGGTAGTCAATGGGAAACGGGCGATTAGCAAGGCGCAAGCTAAGGCGCTGGGAGAATTTTTCAACGTCAATCCTAGCGTATTTATCTGATAGGAGTTGTTAGATCATTGTTAATCAGTTTTTTACGGGCGGGCTAGAAGCCCACCCCACAAGAAAATTGAGTCTTTGTGGAACAGGCCGGAAAGTCTGTTTTTCAGAATATAGTAAAACTGGATCAAAACTGAACAGGGGCATTTCTGATGACACAACCGATCGCACTTTCGGCAAATACTTTACAAAACTATCAAGGGATTGGAGTTCCAGGCGAAAGTCTCCCACTGATTTTACAGCGCGGTGGCGGTGAATTGCTGCTGGCCAAAGCAGGCGATCGCTTTACGATTCGCCCTTCATCCACAGCAGCAACATCAAAGGATTGGGCGGCATCAATTCCGGCAAAACTCAATCGCCGCATCGCCCAAAGCAATCTCGAAGAATATCTGGTTGCGCCGGATAGGCTAGATGCGGCGATGACAACCGCCCGGGCTAGCGATGCGGTAGCTTTTGCTAGCCACGTCTATTCTCCAGCCAACAATCCGAGTACATTCTTCTACTTAACCGATCGCATTACCATCCAGTTTGACGAAGCAGTAGACGAAACATCGCGAATTGCGATCGCCACTTTTGCTGCTTTAAAAGTAGTTCGGCAAATAGAAGGAATTCCCAACACATTCCTCTACGAAGTCACCAAACAAGCAACCGAAAACCCGATCAAAATTGCCAACCGCCTCACCAGATATCCCGAAGTTCTGATTGCGGAACCAAACATTTTAGTAGAAACTCAACCGCACTATATACCCCGGGATCCGCTTTATCCCAAACAGTGGTATCTCAACAACAAAGGTGGCAATCAACTCGTCACCAATGCTCAGATTTTTGCCGAACCAGCTTGGGATATAACTCGCGGAGTGCGATCGATCGTAATTGCGATCGCCGATGATTCCGTCGATATGACTCACCCCGATTTTCAAGGCGAGGGAAAGATAGTTTTTCCTATCGATTTGAAAGACGACGACTTGTCCCCAATGCCAGTCGAAGATTCAGACAATCACGGTACTGCTTGTGCGGGCGTCGCCGTCGCCGAAGAAAACGGTAAAGGCATTGTCGGAGTCGCCCCGGGCTGCGCCCTAATGCCCATCCGCACTACGGGTTTTCTCGACGACGATTCAGTCGAAAAAATGTTTAATTGGGCGATCGAAAAAAAGGCCGCCGTGATCTCTTGCAGTTGGGGCCCATCCGCCGTTAATTACCCGCTTTCCCTGCGCCAGAGTGCCGTCATCAACAAAGCAGCCACCCAAGGGCGAGGCGGCAGAGGTTGCGTCATCGTCTTCGCCGCCGGCAACGCCAACCGCCCTGTCAACGGCACAATCGACGAACAAGGCTGGCCCAACAACCTCCTGGGCGGCCAAACTCAATGGCTAAGCGGATTCGCCGTCCATCCAGACGTAATCGCCGTCAGCGCTTCCACTTCCCTCAACAAAAAAGCCGCCTACAGCAATTGGGGTAACAGTATCTCGGTTTGCGCCCCCAGCAACAACGCCCCGCCGGGATTTTGGCTGCCAGAAACTGGGCCAATCGCCACGCAGCCAGAGGTAACGCAGAATTTGCTCGGTTTGGGAGTGTTTACTGCCGATCGCATCGGGGTTGCCGGCTACGATACGGGGGACTATACAAACTCCTTTGGCGGCACTTCCAGCGCCACTCCAGTAGTCGCTGGAGTAGCAGGATTGATACTTTCGGCTAACCCTCGTTTGACAGCGCGAGAAGTGCGGGGAATTCTCCAAGAAACTGCTGACAAAATTGTCGATCCCGATCCCGATCCGCAGTTGGGAAATCGTATGGGAAATTACGATACTAACAGCCGTCGCAGCGATTGGTTTGGCTATGGAAAAGTGAATGCTTTAAAAGCTGTGCAAGCTGCGGTGAGAAAGGGTGGTGGGAATCCGAATATCGGCGGTGCAAGGTTCAGTGATATTTCTGGACATTGGGCGGAAAAGTTTATTGAAGCTTTGGCTGCGGCGAACATTATTAGCGGTTTACCTGACGGTTCTTTTGGCCCGGATGATATTTTAAATCGGGCTCAATATGCGGCGCTGTTGGTGAGTGCGTTTAGTCCGGTTCCGAAGGTGGCTGCTACGAATTTTGTCGATGTTTCTGCTAGTTTTTGGGCGAGAAGTGCGATCGAACGGGCGAATCGGGGAGGCTTTTTATCCGGGTTTCCGGGCTTGAAGTTCGGCCCGAATCAGAATTTGACGAAGACTGAGGCGATCGTCTCTTTGGTTAACGGTTTGGGACTTAAGGGAGGGAATGCTGATTCTCTAAAAGTTTACACCGATCGCTCTCAAATTCCTAATTTTGCTTTGAGTGCGATCGGCACAGCGACTGATTTGAAGATTGTAGTCAATTATCCGGCGCGCGATCAGCTTTCGCCCCTGCGGGATATCACGCGGGCGGAGATTTCGGCTTTGATTTACCAGACTCTGGTGGCAATTAATCGCGCAAAGGCGATCGATTCTGCTTATATTGTTTAATTTAGAGGATACGGCAGTGCCGTTTCACGGCAGCGCCAGATTAATTGTAGGGAAACGGCACTGCCGTGTCCTGATCTCCGGTAATATTAATTCTTCTGCCACCGGAATTGATATATCGTTTCCGGTTGCATCGGTATTGTTCAAACTGTCAACTGTCCACTGTCAACTGTCCACTGTTTAACTTACCCTCGAAAACTCCCCAAAGCCTTCAATGCAAATTGCGGCAAAGCCAACATCCTGCGCCACCGCCAAGGTTCCTGATAAAGCCGATACAACCATTCTAAATGATTGTCACAAAACCAAGCCGGTGCGCGAGTTTTTGTTCCCGCCCAAATATCGAAACTGCCGCCAACTCCCACCCAAATCGAATTAGGACAAAGATGCCGATGTTCCGCAATCCAAAACTCTTGGCGAGGCACTCCCAAGCCCACAAAAATCAGTTTTGGCTGCATTTCTTTCAAGCTGGAATCCAAGTCTTTTGCTTCATCCGGCGACAGATAGCCATGCCCAGAAATAATAGACAATCCGTTCACCTTTTGCTGCCAAGTTTCTGCTGCTTTATCCGCAACTCCCGGGGAACCTCCAAAGAAAAATATTGATTCGGAATTAGGCAATTTTCCCGCAGCTTCTAACAGCGATTCTGCTAATTCTATCCCCGGATACCGCCGTGCCGATTTGCCGCGCAGCCGCAAGTATAGCACCACTCCCGAACCATCAGGAATCACGAGTTCCGCTTTGCGGATTACCTCCGCTAAAGCCGGATTTTGCTCGCCTTGCATCGCCATTTCAGCATTTAACGTCACGACGTGACTTCCCAAGCCTTGATTTAGGCGATCGATCAGCCAACCTGTGTAATCATCTAATATATGAACTGGTAGTCCCAGCACTGAAAATTGCGATCGCTCCATATTTCTTTGTTTGAGGTTCCTAGATACCTAGTTATTTAAAACTGTCAACTGTCAACTGTTAACTGTTAACTATCCGCACTTTTTAACCGAGCCGTCGGCGTACCATTTCATCGGTACTAACTCAATTTTACCATTGACTTTAACTTTAGAGTAGACGATTTTTACGAAAGGAACACTATTGTTATGATTGTTACGATCCGACAGGTTGACGGCCTCCTTGTGTTGATATAAATTGACAAAATGTTCTAATTTCTGATATATTGAAGAATCTATTCCCTGCAACTCTGCTAGCATCAGGACAAAAAAGGTAAACCAAATGCCGATCGCAACCCAAGAGCGACAAATCCGGTTAGATTATTACTACCAGCAAATCAAAAACGTCATCCTCAAACGTCAGAACCCAATTACCGGTTTGCTGCCGGCGAGTACCGCTGTTAACGCCCACGGCGACTACACCGACGCCTGGGTGCGCGACAACGTGTACAGCATTCTCGCAGTTTGGGGTTTGGGTTTAGCTTACCGCAAAATTGACGGCGATCGCGGGCGCACCTTTGAACTCGAACACAGCACAGTTAAATTGATGCGCGGCTTGATGTTTGCGATGATGCAGCAAGCTAACAAAGTAGAAAGTTTTAAAAATACTCAATCGCCCTTAGATGCTTTACACGCCAAATACAATACCCAAACTGGAAGTATTGTTGTCGGCGATGACGAATGGGGACACTTGCAGTTAGACGCTACATCTATATTTTTGTTGATTCTCGCTCAAATGACCGCTTCGGGATTGCACATCATTTTTACAATTGATGAAGTCAATTTCGTGCAGAATTTAGTTTATTATATTGGTAGAGCCTACCGCACGCCGGACTACGGAATCTGGGAAAGAGGCCATAAAATTAATCGCGGCAATGCCGAATTAAATGCTAGTTCCGTTGGCATGGCAAAAGCAGCCTTAGAAGCAATCAATGGATTAGATTTGTTCGGAGTTAACGGTTCTCAAGCTTCGGTAATTCACGTTTTACCAGACGAAATTGCCAGAACTCGCATCACTTTAGAATCACTTTTGCCTCGCGAATCTAGTTCCAAAGAAGTAGATGCCGCATTATTAAGCGTGATTAGTTTTCCGGCTTTTGCGGTTGAAGATCGAGAATTAGTTGAACGGACAAGAAATAAAATTATTGACAAATTGCAGGGAAACTACGGCTGCAAGCGGTTTCTACGAGACGGACATCAAACAGTCTTAGAAAATGCCGATCGCCTGCACTACGAACCCACAGAATTAAAGCAGTTCGAGCACATTGAATGCGAGTGGCCGCTGTTTTTCACGTATTTATTCTTGGACGGCATTTTTCAGGTAAATAAAGAACAAGTACAATATTATCAGCAGCGTTTAGAAGCTCTTGCTGTAGAGCGCAATGGCGGACAACTGCTACCAGAGTTATACTACATACCAGCCGACAAAATCGAAGCCGAAAGGTTAAATCCTCGCAGCCAACAGCGCTTACCTAATGAAAATGTTCCCCTAGTTTGGGCGCAAAGTTTATATTTTCTCGGTCAAATGCTGAACGAAGAATTGATCGCAATTGGCGATATCGATCCGCTTGGGCGTTACCTCTGCGTCGGGCGGAACCGAGAACCTTTGGTGCAAATTGCCCTGTTAGCTGAAGACGAAGATTTGCAAGCAGAATTAGCCGCTAACGGAATTGCCGCCCAAACACCAAAACAAGTAGAACCGATTCAAGTTCGCCAAACTAAAGAATTATCGGCTGTGTACGCGCAAATCGGACGCAACGACCAATTAGGCTTAACCGGCAGGCCCGTGCGACGGCTGCGGAGTTTGACGACTTCTCGGGTGTTTAAAATTCGCGGAGAGGCAATCGTCTTTCTCCCCTCATTCTTAGACAGGCAAGAGTTTTACCTAACATTAGATTACCATTTTCTCGTATCTAAAATCAAGAGTGAATTAGCTCACATTCACCGCCACTGGTATCAGTTGGGACGACCGACAGTGACGCTAATGTTGACTCACACGATGCTGGAAACTGGGCGGGAAGCTTTGTTAGCATTGATGAAGGAACTCCGGGACGGACAATGCAATAATACTCCAATCAAACTCGGAAATCTCAACCAGTTAATGTTGACTGCTGGCACAGAAAAAATTGATTTTTTGCATGAGTTTGATTTCACGGAATCTCCGGTAACAGGTGCTGTGGAAGTCCGCAAATACCTGACTTACAACCCTGAGAAAACTTGGCCTTTGGGTCACACTCAAGAATTTAAATTAGAGTGTGAAACTAATACTAAACTATTGCTCGAAAGCCTGCGCGGTTCAGAGAATATGTACGAACAAATTGAGTTACTGCACACGCTAGTTCGCCTCAAAGGACTGAATTTTGAAACGGGATTTGGAGGTTGGGGAGAAACAGTTGAAGTTGCTGATTTGCTCAACGAAGTTTATACTAAAGCTGGAGAAGGTTCGCAATCTAAAATTCAGTGGGCTGTGATCCGCCACGCTGCCGGTTTGCTAGACAAAATTGATATTAGCTTGTCAGACTCAGTAACGGATATTTTGGTGCGACAGAAGCAGATTGCTGTGGGAAAGGCTTACAGCGAAGATTCGGTGATTTCCAGGCCCGGTTCATACATGGAGGTGATGGACAAAATTCGCGAATTCTGTGGAGAAGATATTCGCGATCGGGTTCTCACTCAAGAAATTCTGATCTATCTCGGCTTGCTAATTAAAGCGGAACCGCAGCTATTTAAAGGGTTGCTGACACTGAGAGTAAGCTATTTTATTCTGCTGTTAACTAGCGAATTAGCCCGGGAATCGGGAATTACGCAGAATGAAGCTTACGAACATTTAATGCAGTTAAGTCCCTTTGAAATCAAAAATCGCCTGCGCCAAGTTTTGACAGAATACGAGGAAATGAATCAAATCCTCAAACAGCAAGAATCCCTGCGCGTCAAACAATCGGAAACAGAAATTGAATGGGTAGTCGCGCCAGTTTTTGAAGAACCGCAAATGCCTGCGGGAGGATGGCGTCGGAAGCGGCAAATGGAAGGCGCTGTTAATCGCGTACCGAAGGATTTTTATCCGAATGTCTGGGGACTGCTGCGACACTGCAAAGGCTTGATTATTGGCGATAAATTAGAGCGCCGCAATCGGCTAGACAGCGATGTTATTTTATCGGAAATGACCCCAGGCGAAAAGAATTTCGCGCTACAAATCGAGCATTTGCTGAATAAAATTGTCGCGCCGGAATACCGACAAGTCAATATTGAGGCGCTGATGGAGTTATCTGCGATCGCGCAACGCAACCCCAACTTACAAATCGAAGAATACATCGTCTTAGATGTATTAGTCGGTCACGCAGTGCGCTTGAATTGGCAAGGAAAACACCTGGAAAGAGCCGATAAGTACGACGAAGATAAAGCGGCCGCTTGGCAAGCATTTTACAACACTTCGCCCTACGTTTGCGCGAGTCACGTACTGGATGCTTTCCGATTCTTGACCCATTTTGGGTAGACAGGAATCAAACAAGGGTGTCACACTCAAATCGAATTGTAGGGTGCGTCAGATGAAGTTCTATAACGATTATCGCAGTTTTCCAATCTGACGCACCTTGCTCAAATCGAATTGTTTATGTTTTACCTAATTAGTCCAATACTTTGGGAAGGTAAGGTAATATAAATTTATGAAGTAGCCACGGCTTGACATGAAACTACCCGATCGCATCACAACCTATAAATACCCGATTAAAAGTCAGGTAGAACTCGAAGCGGAGTTTAATAGCCTTACGGAAGAATGGCGCGACCAGACAAGGATGCTGTCATTAGTTACACAAAAGTCAATGCACCCAGCTTATCAGAGAATTATTGGCATGGGACAGCCTATTGTACCCTTGATTTTTCGGGATCTCGAACAAAAACCAGATCATTGGTTTTGGGCGTTGAGAGCAATTACTGGTGATAATCCGGTAAAACCAGAGCAGCGCGGTCGAAGGTCACAAATGGCTCAAGCATGGATACAATGGGGAAAAGAACACGGCTATGAATGGTAGTCTGGAATATAGAATATTTGCAGTAAAATAATGTCAGCCATTAGCTCAACTACCCGCGTCATAATCAAAGCATACTTAGAAGTTTTCATCGAAAATCTTGTCAATGAATACAGAGGACGGCTAATACCGAAACTTGATATTCCAGCAGCATATTTATCATGCAAATCCTCTAAAGGTCAATTGAAACCGTTTCAGGCTGCTATTATGCCCTCAGAATTGCTGCGGATTAACGAGTTTGAAAGAGGTTTTAGTAGCAGCTTGGGTACAACATATGAAGAATGTGCAAAACTCATTGCTTTGGAACATCACCAAGAAGCAAGCAGAAGCTATGAAATTTCGGGCGAAGTTAGCATAGAGGCTGTCAATGAAATTGAGCGTCAGATAGCGCTATTTGAACAGTCAGCAGACAAGAATGTAACTAAACCAGGTTTTGAGAAAATGATAGAAGCTGTTCTTGAGGCTCAACAAGCCAACCATTTAGTTAGGCGATCGGTCAAAGCAGATTTGTACGTGCTATCCCGTGACGGGAGGAAATTTTTCTTTGAAATTAAAGGGTCAAAACCCAACAAAGGACAATGTTTGGAGGTAATTCAACGACTGCTGAGATATCATTTACTGTGCGGACAGTCTCGCCCCGATGCTCAATCTTATTATGCTATGGCTTACAATCCTTACGGGCCAAATCGTTTAGATTATAAATGGTCAGTGGCAAGGAAGTATACGCCCTTTGAACAAGCTGTCATTATGGGACATGAGTTTTGGAATATTATAGGGGGAGAGACTGCTTATGAAGAACTTTTGGATATATATCAAGAAGTCGGGCGGGAGAAGGGCAAGCATATGCTTGATGCTCTTGCTTTTGGATTTTAGTAAAGTATGAGTTTCTTCAGCTTTCTCTTTTCTGTTCACTAATATTTAAAAGAGTTTAGGAGAAATAAAAGTGTCAGAGCAACTTCATGAATTATTAGCCTTTGTTTTAGAGAAAGAAGTAGGACTCCCTGCCAGAAAGTCTCGCTCTTTCGCAGGTCACTTTGCGGAGTTAGAAGAATTTTTTAACTTAGAAGCAGAAACACTTATAAACGGCATCAGCAGTATATCTGGCAAAATAGCGCTGAGATTTACTCCCGATGAGATTGAACGCATTTTAGCATTTATATTTTCAGGCAAGCTTTCGCTGCAACTTACGATCTCTGAAAATTTTTTAGCCAGTATTTGTCGGGATTTTACAGGGCGACAGCTAGCTATGGTGGAAAATCTGACTTTAGGGAAAATTCATCCCAACCCATTTTTAATCAGGGCGTTAAATCTGGACACTCCCGAAGAAGTTGTCAGGCTTAATGTTTATATGACTGCTACTAGGTCTATTGTCACTTCAATGGAATTTTTTATTCAAAAATTATTGATATCTTGCTCTGAAAGTGCAGAAAGTCCGCCGGAAGAGTCAGGATGGGACGCAATTAAAACTACCAGTGATGGCGAGAAATGCTGGATACAGGTAAAAAGCGGCCCGAATGATATGGATAAAGACCAGATAGTATATTGGGCGGCGAAAATTGAGGAAAAAATTAATGAGGGCGATCGCGCTTATATTGGTATAGCTTACGGCAAAAGAACTAATAAAACTGTCACACTTGGTTTGCTGAAGCAAATTTTGCCCAATTCGGACACGATCACTTTAATCGGTCGAGAATTGTGGGATTTTGTCAGTGAAGATACTCGCTATACTGTGAATCTGTTTGAAGTTTTGCGTCAGTCGGCTAGTCAAGTTTTAGCACAAAGTTCTATTGCTGAAGCTATAGAAAGGTGTAGCGATCGACTAATCGCTGAATTTATCGAAAAGTACGGCGAGGGAAGTCAAGGTGTTTTCAACTATATAGCAGATATATTTTGATTGACAGGTTTGCAGCAGCCCGATCGCGCAACTGCAAACCCCAAACTACAAAACCCCTTTAGAACTCGGAATCCGACTCGCGCGCCGAGGATCGACTTCTACGGCCATTCGCAAAGCCCGCGCAAATGCTTTAAACGCCGCTTCTACGATGTGATGGGAATTTCCCCCCTGCAACTGTCGAACGTGCAGCGTCATTTGACAGTGATTTACCACGGCCGAAAAAAACTCTCTGACTAACTCGGTATCGTAAGTGCCGATCCGCTGAGTTGGAATCTGCAAATTGTAACTTAAGTGCGGCCGTCCCGAAAAATCTAGGACTACTTCAACTAAGGCTTCATCGAGGGGGGCGATGAAGTGTCCGAAACGGGAAATGCCCGATCGATCTCCGACAGCTTTTGCCAGGGCTTGGCCTAACGTAATTCCCACATCTTCGTTCGTGTGATGATCGTCAATGGCTAAATCGCCGATCGCCTGTACGTCCAAATCGATCAATCCGTGAGAAGCAATCTGCTGCAACATATGGTCTAAAAACGGTATTCCCGTCGCCGCTTTGCAGGTTCCCACACCGTCGAGATTCAGGCTGACAGTCACATCCGTTTCCAGTGTCGTGCGCTTCACCAAGGCGGCGCGGGCGACTTGAACCGGAGGTGCAGGAGGAACCGGAGGGCGATCGATTATTTCCATTATTTCCAATTGGTCATTCATGAGTTATTGATAATTAGTAATTTTGGATTAGCACTTTTCCAGCAGACAGTGGAAATCGAACAGTGGACTGTTTTTTCGAGAGTCTAAAAACCTCGCTGCGTCGCCTGTAAGCGTTGTCGAAGGGTCAACTATCAACTGTCGAAAAACCGGCTTCACTGTCAACTGTCAACTGTCAACTGTCAACTGTTAGCTACATTCCCATGATTTCGTAACCGGCATCGACATACAAAACTTGACCAGTAATCCCGCTAGAGAGATTGCTACACAGAAAAGCCGCAGCATTTCCGACTTCCTGTTGAGTCACCGTGCGCCGTAGGGGGGCGACTTCCTCAACGTGGTGGATCATGTCCAGAATGCCGCCAACTGCTGACGAAGCCAGAGTCCGAATCGGGCCAGAAGAAATCGCATTTACCCGAATATTTAACGGGCCGAGTTCCGCCGCCAGATAGCGCACATTCATTTCCAAAGCCGCCTTAGCAATTCCCATGACGTTGTAATTGGGAATCACTCGGACTCCGCCCAGATAAGTCAAGGTGACAATACTGCCACCTTCGGCCATCAGCGGTTTCGCCGCAGCACAAAGCCGTATCAGCGAGTAGGCGCTAATATCCAAAGCATTAGAGAAACCTTGGCGCGAGGTGTTGGTGAAATCTCCCGAAAGTTCGTCTTTGCCGGCAAAAGCCAGACAGTGAACCAGAATATCTAACTTGCCCCACTTGTCGGCGATCGTTTTAAAAGTAGACTCAATTTCGCTCTCGTCTTGGACATTGCAGGGCAAATACAGACTGGGATTGAGCGGTTCCACCAGTTCTGCGACTTTGCGCTCGTGCTTGCCTTTCTCGTCCTTCAAAAAAGTTATGCCGAGATTGGCCCCAGCTTTGTGGAGCTGCTGAGCGATGCCCCAGGCGATCGAGCGATTGTTGGCAATGCCCGTAACAAGAGCATTTTTTCCGGTCAAATCTATCATCAGTATTTCTTCTAGAAGCAACTAGCACCGTTCTCGTTGGCTGTATGCGACAACCCCGCCAGTTTAGACACAACGCATCAGATTTAACTGATTCAGACACAATTGAGACACAATTGAGACACAATTGAGATTAATTTTGCTGTGGAGCTATATGGGGCACAATTGCAAAAGTTAAGAGAAGGGCTAGATTTAATCATACAGCGTGTGCTTACCTTAACATTAGACAGAAATAACAGAATCCCCGAATCTTGGAGACTGGGGAGTATATTTACTCAATAAGCTTAATCGGCAAGTTACAAACTATTGATTAGTAGAAAGGATCAGGACGTGACTCATGATAGACCGCTAGCAGCCGTGTTCCGCCAAATCAGTGGCGGGGCGTTTCCACCCATTGTGGAAAGCTTTGAACGGGGCAAGACAATTTTTTTCCCTGGAGACCCGGCTGAGCGCGTCTACGTTCTCATTAAAGGTGCCGTGAAGCTCTCTAGGGTATACGAGGCGGGAGAAGAGATTACTGTTGCCCTACTCCGCGAAAATAGTGTATTTGGGGTGCTGTCTCTGATTACGGGACATCGATCGGACAGGTTTTATCACGCGGTAGCCTTTACGCCGGTAGAGTTGATTTCGCTGCCGATCGAACAAGTCGAGAAAGCGCTCAAGGAAGACCCAGAATTGTCGATGGTAATGCTCCGGGGACTCTCGTCTCGGATTTTGCAAACCGAGATGATGATCGAAACGCTCGCCCACCGAGATATGGGTTCGAGACTCGTCAGCTTTTTGCTGATTCTGTGCCGGGATTTTGGCGTGCCGGGGACAGAGGGGATTACGATTGATTTGAAGCTGTCCCACCAGGCGATCGCAGAGGCGATCGGCTCGACGCGGGTAACTGTAACTCGTTTGCTCGGGGATCTCAGACAAGAAACCATGATCTCGATCCACAAGAAAAAGATCACAGTCCACAACCCGGTGGCCTTAAGCCAGCAATTCACTTGATGCCGAAAAAGTATAGGATTTTGGATTTTGGATTTTAGATTCAATCCAAGATCCCAAATTCAAAATTTAAAATCGGAATGACTGCTGGATACATCCTGGTATTTGTAATTTTAGTGTTGGGGGGTGTGATCGCTACTGTCAGCGATCGCCTTGGGACGAAAGTTGGTAAGGCAAGGCTGAGTTTGTTCAAACTTCGCCCCCGCGATACTGCTGTTGTTGTGACAGTGATGGCTGGTAGCATCCTGTCAGCAACTACTCTGGGCATTTTGTTTGCTACGAGCAAGCCGCTGCGAACCGGAGTTTTTAGAATAGATGAGATTCAAAAAAGGCTCAACAACGCCCGCAGAGAAATCAATCAAGCCACTCAAGAAAAAAATCGAGTTGAAACTGAATTAGGTCAAGCCAGAGCTGCTCAAGCGCAAGCTAGAGCCAATTTAGAGCAAATTAATCAATCGCTCCAAGCCGCTAATGCCGAGCAAGCGCGGACGCAAACCAAATTAAACTCGCTGCGATCACAGCTCAACAGCGTGCAAGCAGCCAAGTCTCAAACTGAACAGCAGTTAAGTCAGGTAGAAGCGGCTAAATCCCAAACAGAAGAACAGCTTGCTAGCGTGGAAGCGGCTAAATCCCGTACCGAAGCACAATTGAAATTGGTTGAAACTGCCCGATCGACTACAAGAGTTCAGCTCGATCGCACTGAAAGTCAATTGAACACCGTTTCAGCTCAAAAAACGACTTTGGGATCGGAAATCGCCCAACTGCAAGCCGAGCGCCAACAGTTGATCGAGCAGCGAGAGCAGGTAAAAACTCAGATTGCTCAGCGCGATCGAGAAATTGCCAAACGAGATGCAGCAATTGTCGATCGCAACGAACTAATTACCCAGCGGGACAAAGAAATAGCCCAGCGGGCGCAAAATCTGGCCGAGCGCGATCGAGCTATAGTCGATCGCGACAAAGTAATTGCCGAGAGAGAAACACTCTTAGAAACTTTGGCACAGCAACAAGCTCAACTAGAACAGCAGCAAACACTCTTGCAGCAGCAAATGCAAGTTTTGGAACGCGATTTTCAGGCAATCCGCGAGGGTACTGTAGCCATCAGGCGCGGTCAAATTTTGGCTGCCGGTGTCGTTCGCATTACCGATACCGGTACGGCAAGTCGCGCGATCGATCGACTCTTGCAAGAAGCAAATAAAACCACCGTCGGATTGATGCAGCCAGAAAATAGCAAGATTAGAGAACAAGTTGTTCAAATTACTAAAGCAGAAATCGATCAACTAATCAATCAGATTAAAGACGGTCAAGATTATGTAGTCAGAATAGTCGCCGGCGCTAATTACCTGCGGGAAGAAAAGCGAATTAAGGTATTTGCAGAAGCCGAAATCAATCGAGTGGTGTTCCGCGCCGGAGATGTGATTTCAGCAGTTTCCGTCGATCCTGTTACCTCGACAGACGAACGGGTGCGGGAACAGTTGCAGCAATTGATCGAAGCTTGTCAGTTTCGCGCTCGCCTGATCGGCGTTGTCGGCGGTAGAGTCCAAGTGGCGGACAATCGGATTGAAACTTTGGCTGGTTTTGTCGATCGACTGCAACAATACGACAAACCGCTGGAGGTTCGGGCGATCGCTGCCGATGTCACATACATTGCCGGCCCGCTTAAAATAGATTTAGTTGCTATTCAAAATGGCATCGTGGTTTTTCGTACCGGAAAGCAGCCACCGGGCGGCGGAGATGTGAAAGTTAAATAATAAGTGCGATCGATATATCGAATTTGAGCAAAAATTTTGGGCGATCTAATTACAGTTTTGCTTGACATTTTCGCGCCATTGACATATCATTAAATCATGGGAATCCGTGCCGCCATATATATAGCAATCGTAGGGTGTGTCGCCACCAAAAATCTGGAAGCACCACCAACAATCTCACAGCGACGCACCATACCCAATTAGTAAGGTGCGCCACCACCAAAAATCTGGAAGCACCACCAATAATCTAATAGCGACGCACCGCACCGCTAAGAGGGCAAAGAGAGAAAATAAGAATCGAACCCTGAGATATTGGCATCACAAAACAAAATTTTGCTCAATTAAAATGCAGGAGCGTGCGGTGTAATGTCAGAGAATAAAAATGAACCCAGAGAATACGATGCCGTCCGTGGCGGTCAAAATTCAATTCCTGTCAATGCTGCCGTACTCGGAGGCATACCCGGCGTTAAAAGCCGCTTAGCCTCACCCATTATCGAAGTGAGAATCGCCGCCCTCTCCGAAGCACTCAAATATGGAGAAGCTGGTTTAGATGTGATAATTCAAGCATTGAACGATGAATCAATGCAGGTAAAATTTGCTGCCTATTCACTCCTGAAAGATAGAGATGACTTAAAGATTAAACTTCAGTTTCAAGACTATCTTCCTACATTTGAATTTGATGTCATTACAGTCGATGCTGAAGGAACAGAAAACAGTCGCATAAAGTCTTTTGCTCACTACTTCCCTGAAGACTTAGGTAATGGAGTTGTGCTCGAAATGGTTTACATTCCTGGCGGCACATTTATGATGGGTTCACCAGAAACAGAGAAAGGTAGATACAAGAGTGAAAGTCCGCAGCATCAAGTAACAATACCGGCTTTTTATGTAGGAAAATATCCGATTACCCAAGAACAGTACGAAGCAGTGATGGGATATAATTTATCGGACTTTATGGGTATAAAACTTCCTGTAGAAATTGGAAGGTCTGATTCGGATAGAGAATTCTGCCGGAAACTTTTTGAAAAAACAGGCAAGAATTATCGCTTGCTTTCTGAAGCAGAATGGGAATACGCCTGTCGCGGAGGGACTACAACACCTTTCTATTTTGGCGAGACAATTACTACGGATTTAGTTAATTACAATGGGAATTTTCCCTTCGGTGCAGCACCGACGGGACTTTCTCGCGGAAAAACAATGGATGTGGGGAGTTTTCCGCCGAATGCCTTTGGACTTTACGATATGCACGGTCAGGTTTGGGAATGTTGCAGCGATAAATGGCACGGTAACTATGACGGTGCACCGACTGACGGAAGTTCTTGGGAAACAACTGAAAGAAGCTATGTCCGAGTGCTGCGTGGAGGTTCGTGGGACTACAATGCGGTCGATTGCCGTGCTGCCCTCCGCTATGACACCTCTGCGTGCGACCTGAAGAATAAGTGGAATAACTACTGGGGTTTTCGTGTAGCGGTAGCTTTGGCTGTCCCTTCCTCTCTGTCTTCCCTGTGAGGACTCTTCTCTACTCTTTAGCCCTTTAGCTTTTTTCCCTGTTTCCTCTTTACCTTTTGCGTGCGTCAGCGCACTTTGATTTTTTTTTGCACTCATCTTTACACGCGATTCAAAATACTAGGGTGCGTCGCCATCAGCAATTTGCCAATAAAATCGACAATCTCACAGCGACGTACCGCCTGCACAGGCGTGAGAGAAACCGGGTTTTGGCGCGGGGGTGAAAGAAACCGGGTTTTTTCGATAAATCAAAATTGGGAAACAAATATTGTGGCAAACACCCGGTTTTTGATTTTAGGCATTATAGGGCGGCACAGATTCCCATGATGATATAATATGTCAATCCCACAAAAAAGTCAAGCAAAATAAGTGCGATCGCCCGCCAAGATTTTGAGACATTCTTGAATGTAAGTGTCAGATTAGATATAAGGTTGGTGATGGGTTTCCTCGGCTACAACAGCGCAACTACAAACTTATTAACTCAGAACTAATAAATATGATTTTAGGTTTCGATCCGGGTAAAGACAAGTGTGGCATCGCCGTCATGGGTAGAGACAGGAACGTCTCCTATCATCAAGTTGTACTTTCCGATAATACAATTTCGACTATTCAATCTCTATGTCAACAGTTTCCGATTGAGTTATTGGTAATGGGAGATCAAACTACTTCTAAGAGTTGGAAAGAAAAACTGACTCAGAGTTTGTCACCTTTCATCAAAATTGTACAGGTTGACGAGAGGTACAGTAGCCTGGAAGCGAGGGAACGATACTGGCAAATGTACCCTGCGACAGGACTTTCTCGCTTGATTCCGCAGGGAATGCGGACTCCGCCCAGGCCAGTAGACGACATTGTGGCGATCGTCCTGATTGAAAGGTATTTGAACAAAAGTTAGTGAATCAGTCGCATCCAACTAATTTTGTTGAACCATCCACACCAAAAATCCTAAGATATTTTCCACAGGAAGCAGGGGATAATCGGTAAGGTCGATCGTCGCTGTTGTGCCTGAAAGCTTGAGAAAACGCCATTGAGTACCGCTGCTAATACAGCCGTAAATAGTTGCGATCGGATGCTCTGCTGCTTCGTTAAAGCGCTGTGCTGCTACCATTTCAGCAATACATTGACCGATCCCTTCGTTCAAATCGGCTTTTTTTGCTTCCACAACTACGATTGCGGGGGCTTCTACGGTAAGCTGTTCGGGCGATCGGCTAATTAAAAAATCGACGTATCCGGTGAGATCGCAACTGGGGTCAACATTGAATTCCCGTCCCGAAAATAAACTGATTTGGCGGTTCATCAAGCGGCGGACTTCTTGCAAAACTGGGTAGACAAGGGCTTCCGATCTCGCTTTTTCTGAACCTACAGCAATTGTCCAAGGTAAATCTTCTAATTCGCTAGTTAATCTTAGACTAGGGGCGATCGCTTTCACATCAGGAAAAAAGCGAGTTCCCTCGACTATGGTTAACTGAAAGTCTTTTTTAGCTCTGCTAATTGTAAATTGACTGTAGGGCATAAAAGAATGTTGTGGCAGTAGATACTGGACAGTTATTTAATGAAAATCAAACCGTTTTGTCGCTCCTTTCTTTCAACCAGTTTACCAGATTATCCACCGTATCAAAATCGAATAAACATTCCGTTAAACCATCTAACTGTTCGCTTGACAACTGTAAAACTCTAGCTTGGATTGACTCCTCCAAAATTCCAATTTTTTGTGTTAAAAAACGTATCACAATATTACTTTTTCCCTGCTGCATCCCCTGCTGCATTCCCTGCTGCATTCCCTGCTGCATTCCTTGTTCTAATCCTGCTTCTAAGGCTTCTTCTCTATACCTCTGCTGATCTTGGAGGTAAAATACCTGTGCCTCTAATTCATCCAATTCCTGCCTGCTGAGATTTGTACTGTTAGCAATACTGAAAGCTTGCTGAATTGCTGAAGGTGTTTCCAACGATTCTGGAACCATTTCCAAACTCGGAGCTTCTTTGATAAAATAAATCCACTTATCGGCCAGAGATTCTAACTCTGCAAGGGATTTCTTGAATTTTGGTAATTCCACAAAAATCATAGTTATCACAGGAAAAATATAATCAAAGTGTTCTTCCTCTTCTTTAAAAGAAAAGCGTGAAATCACTTTATTCGTATTTTCAAACAAAGTAAAATCTGTAATTGTTAAGGCAATTACTGGGTCTAATTGTAGATATCCCTTACCAGTCATTAGTTGATTTGCAAAAGCTTTCGCTGCATTGTAAGCAATTCGTTTTTCAAAAGCTTTCACATTCAAAACTTGCATTTCGATTACAACAATTGTGCCGTTATCGAGAGTGGCTTTGATATCTAAATATGTGTCTTTCAAGCCCATGACTTTTCCGGCTTGATACGGATCGATCATTTGTAAGTCTTGAATAGTGGGATTTCCTTGATAAATCAGGCCATTGAGAAAGCTAATCAGAATTGGTTTGCTTTCTGCGGAAGCAAATATTCTTTTAAATGCAAAATCAGTTCTAGGGTCGATAAAATTCATGGTGTTTAGCTCCTATTTATAATTTTATTTTCCAAGTGTTGATAAGTGTAAAAAAATTAGGTTTGTAGTAAGGACTTGAGTCCGGTTTGTCTTAATCTGGAAGGACTGAAGTCCTCACTACGAACCTGGGATTAACTAAACTTTCGTCAACTGTTTATCCTTCACTTCAACTGGTGCAGTCAAAGCTTCTTCCAAATCGGCACAACCCAATTTTTCCTCCAGAATTGCCATTACTTCGCGGCCGAAATCATTGGAATTTCGCTGCCAAGCTTCTAAACAAACTTGTCCGAAAAACGAACCTAAAGGTTCAGGATTCCACAGCAACTTGCGGGCATTCCAAGGCATCAAACTCATCGGATCGTAACCAGGTTTCAAAATATCCTTTTTAAAGGCATATTCTTCTAAAATTGTGTGCGGCTGCAACCCGATAAAGAAAATCGCTGGTTCTACTTTGTCAACTCCGAAAATCCGCTCTAATTCTCGGTGATAAGCAATAGTTTGCCTGATAGTTTCAAAGGTTTCGTCAATGACGTTAAACGAGTAATTCACGGAAACCACATCGTTGTAACCGGCTGCTTTTAAATCGCGGCAATTTTCCAAAACCACGCGCAAATTGTAACCCATCCGCATTTTACGAACCAGTTCCTGGGAACCGCTGGTGATGCCGATTTCAAAGTAATTCATCCCCGTTTTTACCATCAAATCGCACAATTCGGGTGTGAGATTGTCCGCACGGATGTAAGCAGCCCAGTGGATGTCTGTCATGCCGGCGGCGATGATTTTTTGCAATAATTCGATCGCATCATCGATGAATTTGCGGGCTGGGATAAATTGAGCGTCGGTAAACCAGAAATTGCGGATACCTCGATCGTACAATTGACGAATCTCCGCCACCACCTCATCCGCTGGATTGATTCGCACTTGCTTTCCTTCAATCACTGTATAAATGCAGTAACAGCAGTTGTGAGGACAGCCGCGCTTGGTTTGCACGCCGATGTAGAAGTCGAGATCCTGTAGATAATATGAGAATTCCGGCCAAATGCTCTCAATGTACTCATAATTGCAGGCAGTTTTCTCGATGTTGGCTGGCTTTTCGTGAATTAGCCGATCGCGCGGCATCGTTTCACCTACTACATAACACCTTTCCTGAGCCAAATCTTCGCCCTTAATCAACTTCTCCAACAGCGCCTCGCCTTCGCCCACCGAAACTACAGTTCCCGTCGGCAAACTGCGGCCCAACTGCTCGTAAAACACGCTCACAGCACCGCCACCGACGACTGCACGAGCTTCGGGGCAGTATTTCCGGGCCCGCTTCAATCCGCGCTTCACCAGCCCTAAATTGCGCCAGAGTTCGGTATAGTAAGAGATTGCTAAACGCAGTCCTCCAAATGCTCCCCGGATTTTGATTACGGGATTGTTGGCGTAGTAAAACTCGAAGGCATTTTGTAGGGGATTGCCGCCTCTACCGCCTACAGGTGCGTAAATTTGAATGTCCCGCCAAGAGAAAACCAGCAGCGTCGGCTTAAACTCGTCTATGCTGGCATCCAAAGCTGTAGCGTAATCCAGGGGCGGCACCGCACCGACATCAAAAATACGCTGTTCGACATCGGGAAACAGCTTGTGTACGTGATCCGAAAGGTACACAACTCCGATCGGGAAAATCGGATTGCAAGGGAGGCGAACGTACAGGACTCGGTTTTCTCGGTTTTCCATGATTGCCATATCCTAAAGTGGAACTTTTTCAGCTATGTTAATATTCTTTTAATATAACTTTACAATATATCTAATTTTCGCAATTGAACGTTAAATCTTCTTAAATTTTTCATTTTTGGCTCAAGGCTGAGTGTGTTGGAGTCGATCGGCGATCGCAGCAGAAAACAGCTAATTTTTAGGTAAATACAGCGTAGATTGACCGAAAATCCAAGCTGGGAGTCAAAAACTAGATATTTATCCGGCTAAATTTAAATTTTGGTTTGATCGGTCTCTCATGTGATACGGAGTTGGTAGTCGGCTTTACAGTAGGCCGGGATCGCCTAATGTTAGCCTAAGAAGATAACTAAAACTTTTAGGCAAGGCTCCCTCAGCAGTTATGGCTCAAATTCTTGACCCACTACCCTTAGACACCGACAGCAAGATTCTTTGCTGTTACGTCAACGCCACGAGTCAGATTCAGATTGCTCGCATTGCCAACATCCCTAACTGGTATTTTGAGCGAGTAGTGTTTCCCGGACAGCGTTTAGTGTTTGAAGCGATGCGGGCCGCAGCATTGGAAATTCACACCGGGATGATGGCCAGTGCAATTCTGTCAGATACAATCCCTTGCGATCGCTTGCAGATTAACGAAGGCCCCTATTCTGCGATCAATCCTAGCAGATCCCGAGGTGATACTAAGGGCGATCGAACAGCAACCACAGCCCGCCCCAAATCCAGAGACATCTCAGAACCTTTCACCGTACCGGCACTAACCGCCGTTGATTAATCTGGCGTTGTGAGTTTTAAACAGTTGACAGTTGACAGTTGACAGTTGACAGCGAAGTGATAAAAACCGAGATTTAAACTCCGTTCTTATCACAATCTGCCTAAAGGCAGGGGCTTCAAACCCCGGCTTTTCGGTGAGTTATTAATTGTCAGTTAATTCAAAACTCAGCGCTCACAATTCTTACTTCTGGCAAGGGCTAAAAACTCAGGACTTAAGAATCATTCGTTAATGAATTGAATTTTAGATATAAACTCAAAACCGCAAATATTTTGCGGTTTTTAATATTTGTCTGAGTTTGGTTCATCGACTAAATAACTGTGCAAAAATAGTATTAAACAGCTTCTCAGATTTCACCGAATAACAGGGGTTTGAAGCCCTTACTCAGGTCGGCAGATTGTGATAAGAACGGAGTTTAAATCTCCGTTCTTATGACTTCGCTGTCAACTGTCAACTGTCAACTGTCAACTGTCAACTGTCAACTGTCAACTGTCAACTGTCAACTGTTTAACCATGTCAGCACAACCGATCGCCCCTGTTCCATCTTCCGCCCGAGTATTTGAGCCGGCACTATTCCGGCTTTCTCCCCTGATTAGAATCACGCTGTTGAGCTTGTACGTAGCCCTGACAATTCCCTTACCATTTTTGTCGGAAGTCACCAAAGCACCAGTTCCCCCCAGCGCACTCTGGGCGGCAATTGTTGTCGGCGCTGTGGGCTTGTACGGTGTGCTCTGCGAAAGGGTAATCGTCAGCGAAGAAGGGATTCAAGTCACTTATCCTAACTGGTTTCCGCGTTTGTTTCGCAAAGGTTGGTCGTTACCTTGGACTGAGGTAAAAGCTCTCAAACCTCGATCGACTGGCCAAGGAGGTTTAGTTTACTATTTTTTGAGTCATTCGGGTGAAGGTTATTTACTGCCGATGCGGGTGGCTGGATTTGGTAAATTAGTCGGTTTGGTGGAAGCAAAAACAGGTATTGATACTAGAGATGTTCGTCCTTTGTCTCAGCCTTGGATGTATTTAATTTTGCTCTTTTGTACGCTGTTGTTGCTGTTGGTCGATGCGTGGACGATCGTAACTGCGATCGGGCTGAAAGCTAATCTGTAAGATGTGCATTACGCACAGGAAAAATCCAATATCATATCAATAATTCCGGCTGCGCCGGAATGATATAGAGGAGACGGCAGTGCCGGGTCCCAACCGCGGTCAATTGTAGGGACACGGCCCGGGCCTGTCCAACGGGGACGAAAAAAGTGGG
>JANMLZ010000098.1:0-18481 GCA_031372825.1 Cyanobacteria bacterium OTE_58_metabat_593
GACAGTTGAAATCGGCGGAAACTGTGGGTGCTATTGATTGGCTAAAGCAGCAGTTTGTCAACGGGAATCCGGCTGATGTCATCGGCGAAAGTTTGGGTGGGAAAGTCGCTCAGCAAATTGCTGCAAAATACTACAATTATATTCGTTCTACTGTCACTTTTAATGCTTTGGGCGTTTGTGAAAAGTTAGCCAAGAATTCTACAGCTACGAATGTTTTTCACTACTTTACGTTAGGCGAAAGATATGCTTTTTGGGCAAATAGAGGCGATTACATACCGGGAACGACTTTTGTAATTTCTCAGAAAGGGAAAAACTGGTGGTATAAGATAGAAGAGGCGATCGTCCGAATGGCTTCTTTGGATGAAAAATTTCGGAAAAGGCGAGTGTTGATGGTAATGTTGGCTCAGTGGATTTTGCTAAATAGACATAATGCGATCGTCCTCAACCACAAAAAGCCTGTGATAGTTCAAATATATCCCAACCAGTTGCAACTTTTCCGAAACAGAAATTAGGAGACGGCTTGGCCTTAGTCCCTACCCCAAAATGCTCGATCGGGCGATCGCATTTAATCATCCCCAATTTGTAGGGACACGGCACTGCCGTCTCCTCATTCCGGCATCACTAATTCTACATAAATTCTCCTTTCGCAATCATCACAACTTTTCCACCTACCAAAACTTCTATTTGTCCGTCTTTTTTCTGAGATTGCAATAATAGCAACGAAGGTCGATCGATCTCATAGCCCTGTTCAACTCTAATATCAACCGAATTCTTGCCAAAATATGAATATTCAACCAAATATCCAGCTAAACAACCATTTGCACTCCCTGTCGCCGGATCTTCGGGAATTCCTAACGAATTGGCGAAAACTCGGACGTTCAGATCATTAATATTGCTGTAAGTTTCTGGACAAAATATCAAAATATCTTTGGCTTCTGTTGTCTCAATCAATTCAAAATATTTATCTAATTTGACTTGAGCTTTCTTGAGCGATGCCAGAGTTTTTAGCGGTACAATAATAAAAGGTACTCCTGTCGAGACTTCTTGAATTGGGAAGCGATAGTCAATTTCATCTACTTCTAAATTCAGTACGCCAGCGAGATTGTCTGCTGACAATACTTGACCGAAAGTTAGGGAGTTTTGCCGCATCCACAAAACATCTGCCGCTTCATTTTGATAGTTGAAAGTAACGGGAATTTGACCGACGGCTAGATTTAAGATAACTTGTTCCACAGGTTTGTTGATAATTTCTTGCTGGATCACGAATGCTGTTCCTAAAGTCGGATGACCGGCAAAGGGTAACTCTTTTTTTGGGGTGAATATCCGCACGTCATAGCCGCCGTTTTGGGGCTGGTTCGATCGCACAAACGTAGTTTCCGAATAATTGATTTCCCTTGCTATCATCAACATTTGGGTGTCAGATAGTTCGGCAACTCCTGCACCGCAAAAGACGGCTAGCTGGTTGCCAGCATATTTTGACTCGGCAAATACATCAACTATGTAAAAATTCATAATTAGGTTTCTGGTAAAAGTAGTAGTAATAACTTTAGTCCTTAATCTCTTGTTTCTCGTTACCAGGCTCTGCCTGGTAACGCAGATCCAGAGGCTCCGCCTCGCCAATGCCCAATGCCCTATTTCAAACAGCGAATTGCTTGCAACATCCCCCTAGCTTTATTCAGCGTTTCCTCATACTCCATTTCCGGGTTAGAATCAGCCACCAAACCAGCACCAGCTTGCACAGAAACCGAATGTTTATCACCACCTAAAGAACGAACAACCATAGTCCGAATCGCGATCGCACTATTCAACTGTCCCTCAAAATCATAATACCCATAAACCCCAGAATACGGGCCCCGGCGACAACCTTCCAACTCGTGCACAATTTCCATCGCCCGAATCTTCGGAGCACCGCTAACCGTACCCGCCGGAAAAGCAGCTTTCAACAAATCCCAAGCCGTCTTATCCTCGGCCAATTCTCCCACCGCATTGCTGACAATGTGCATCACATGAGAATAACGCTCAATACCCATTAATTCATCAACTTTTACCGTACCGCTGCGGCAAACTCTGCCTAAGTCATTTCTGCCCAAATCAACTAACATGACGTGTTCCGCAATCTCCTTCGGATCTTGCAACAATTCAGCAGCCAAAGCATCATCTTCTTGAGGAGTTTTCCCCCGGCGGCGAGTACCGGCGATCGGCCGCAAAGTTGCGATTCTCTTACCGTCAGCAGTGTTTTCTGCCTTGACCATAATCTCTGGACTCGAACCGATAATCTGCCAATCTCCGAAATTAAAATAAGCCATGTACGGAGAAGGATTAATCAGACGCAAAGAACGGTAAAGTGCAAAAGGATCGCCACTGTATTCCGATTCCAGCCGCTGCGAAACAACTACTTGAAAAATATCTCCCGCTTTGATATAATCCTTAGCTTTTAACACATTGGCACAATACTTTTCGGGAGTAGTATTGCTGGTATAACTCAATTCTGTATTTCCGGTTGTGGAACGGGCATCTTGCCCGTCTTTACCACTCGTGGAACCGGCATCTTGCCCGTCATTGGGAGGAGTCCATTCTATCAGAGTAGATTGCTGAGAAAGTGGCGATTTCAGCTTATCAACTAATTTAGAAACCCGATCGCACGCTTCCCCATAAGCCTCAGCCAAATCTACCCCAACACCCCGCAAATCCGCATAGGCGATCGCCCAAATCTTCCGTTTCACCTGATCGAAAATCAACAAATTATCAACCTGCATCCACAGCCCATCCGGCAAATCTGTTTCCCCAGCCGGATATACAGGAACACGCGGTTCAATCCACTTAATTAACTCATAACCCCAAAACCCAAACAACCCACCAATTCCGGCTGGTAACTGTGGCAATTTCACCGGTTGATAAGACTGCAAACATTCAGTTAAAGCCACAAACGGATCGCCCGTAAATACATTTTGGGAACCATCGCGGTAAACTTGAGTTGTGCGATCGCCTTTTGCCTCCAAAATCCACAGCGGATCGCACCCTAAGAAACTATAACGCCCAATTTTTTCCCCACCTTCGATCGACTCCAGCAGAAAACTGTAAGGTTGACCGGCACACACCCGATACCAAGCAGAAACCGGCGTATCCAAATCAGCAACCCATTCCTGATATACCGGTACAAAATTACCTTGTTTTGCCAGTTCGGAGAATTGTGAAAAATCGGGAAATATCATATATTGCAGAAGGAAGAAGGAAGAAGGAAGAAGGAAGAAGGAAGAAGGAAGAAGGAAGAAGGCCCTTCGACTCCGCTCAGGGAACGCTTCAGGAAGAAGGAAGAAGGAAAAATGCCTTTCGACGAAGTTTATCCTGAGCGTAGTCGAAGGGCTCAGGGTACGAAAAAGGGAGATGTCTAATAAAGATAAGACGGAAAATAACATCCCGCAGGCTGTTGATAGTCCCCAATTGCCATCACCGCCAGTGGCTTGAGTGCGCGCAGCCCCTCTTGCAAACACCAGCGAAACAAACTTGCATAACGCACGGGTAAGTGAAAACAAAGTAGTTCTCCGGGACTATACGCAGCAGCACCTAACAGCAAAGCCTGCATATCGGCTTCAGTTTCGGCGACGCCGTGGCCGAAAGTAGACACCGCACAAGTATAGGCCACAATTCGACCTTGCTTGGTCGCAACCAAAGGAGAAAGGTTATTTAGGGCGTATTCAATCTCGGAAGTTCGATCGCACCCATATACTCTATTACACAAAGCCTCACATTCGTCAACATCCTCACTTATCAGCGGCCGCACCTCAAACCCATACTGCGGCTGACTCCGAAACTTCCCTTCTAGTAACAGCAAAGGTTCCTTCACCTCAAAACCCAGGGAAATATACAGAGACAGCGATGCTAAGTTAAAAGATTCTTGAACCAAACGAATACCGGGAGCCTCCTTTCCCTGTTCCAGCAAGGCTTCCATGATTTTTCGTCCGGTTCCTTTGGACTGAAAAGTGCGATCGACACTGACGGGCCCAATGCCACGAATCGGGTTCTGTTCGTCCATAAAACCGCAGCCCACAACCGAGCCATCGCCTTCAGCTACAATGTCAAAACATGACGGATTGCTGATTAAAACACCAGTGATTTCATTGGCAAAATCCAGTGTCGGAAAATCTGTAGGGAACTGATGGCGATCTGAAATATCTTTAAAAGCTTCATAATTAATCCGAGCACAAGCATCGATATCCTGATGAGTTGCTCGCCTGATTTCCACCTTCATTTTTGATAATTTTTAATTTAATTTTAAATCTGAAAAAAGTTTGCAGTTGCGCTTGGGCGATATAGAAAAAGCCTTCCCCGTCCAAGCGCTACTACAAACCAGAAAATACAAGCTGAGCTTTTTACGAAAAACTATCCGATCGAGCTCAGCGATTTTCTGAAAACCTAAACTTCGTAGGTCTTTTTACCGGTGAACTTCACCTTGATCGGATTAGGATTGCTGCCAATATTGCGAGGGACACTACCAGTAGCAACACGACCTTCGTTCACCTTTTCAGGGAATACGCCATCCTTGGGATGCAGGTACTCATTAGAACCGTCAGGAAATACACGGTAAATCTTGTAGTTCGAGATTTTGAATTTAGCCCGCAGTTGCTGGCCACCCAAAGCGATGCACTGCTCCTTCCGGGGCAGATACAACAGGTTGTCGCCTTGACGCATGATTGCAGCGCCACCTGTTGGCATTTCAAACACCTGTTCCTTGGCGCTTGTCCAAGTGATCGCATACTTCTCTTCAACTAGCGCCTTAGTCAGCAAGCCGCCGGTGCTGCCGCCGAAGATAGGAGGTTGTCCAGTGAGTTCTTCTGACATAGATATATCCAAAGGATTTTTAGGGCATCGTATCATCATGACGCGACGCTGCTGTGGAAATTGTAAGGAAAGTTAACAGTTTTTGGACGATCGATCTTTTCTGATAATTGATAATTAATAATTGGTAGTTCGTAATTGGTAATTTCCACCAACTCCCAAAAACAGAATTAGGAAGCAGGAATAAATACAAAATCAGCCTCAAAAACAGCTACTGATGCTTATGGCAAAGCCTTACCGCCCTACGTCAAGAACAGGCTTTGAAAGCCTATTCCACAAAATCGACTTCTTCCTTCTTGCTTCTGCCATAGCAGCAGAGGCGGGTTTTGCGAGGAAAACTTTTCTGTGCTATCCTACATCGGACGATCGACATTTACGCGATCGCACTCGGAATTAATATAACCCAAAATCAGGACACGGCAGTGCCGTTTCCCTACAATTAATCTGGCGTAGGGACTAAGGCCAAGCCGTGTCGAAAGCTTGTCATTCCGGCGCAGCCGGAATTGATATTACATTCGGAATTAATATAACCCAAAATCAGGACACGGCAGTGCCGTTTCCCTACAATTAATCTGGCGTAGGGACTAAGGCCAAGCCGTGTCGAAAGCTTGTCATTCCGGCGCAGCCGGAATTGATATTACACGTAAGTAATATAACTGAAGAATCAATTATTAACAATTGATTCTAGACCATCGGAATAGTAAAGTGAAATTCACTTCCTCGGTCTTTTCCTGCGGAATCTACCCAAATGTTGCCACCCCAGCCGGCAACAATCTGCTTGCAAATTGCTAGTCCCAAACCGGTACCGCCAGCACTGCGCCGCAATGCTCCTTCTTCTTGATAAAATCGATCGAACACTATTTTTAAACTACTAGCCTCTATACCCCTCCCCGTATCGGTTACGAGGACTTCTACCATCCGAGAACCGTTGCATTGAGCTCTTATGGTCACGGTTCCCTGCGGTGTGGTGAATTTGCAAGCGTTGTCTAGCAGTTTGGAGAGCACTTCCACCAGCCATTCGCCGTCAGCTTGCACTAAGGGCAATTCTGCGGACACTTCGGCGATAATTTTCGGCAATTGTCGATCGACCGTGCGGCGCGATCGCACGCTGCTGAGGGCCAAATCAACGCATTCTTGCAGCGTCAGCGATTCGACATTCCATTTAACTCGCCCGCTTTCTAAGTGAGAAAGTGTTAAGAAATCCTGCACGAGTTTCCGCATTCGATCGGCATCGCCTAGGGCAGTTTCTAACATGATTTGCCGCAATTCTGCGGGCATATCTGGTTCGGAATTCAAACTTTCTAAACAAACTTGAATGGTAGAAAGCGGAGTGCGGAGTTCGTGTCCGGTGATGGCAATTAGATTGCTGCGAGTGCGGTCTAATGCTTCTAATTGTTGATTTAGCTCTTCTAAATGGGCGTAGGTTTCTGCTTGAATTAAGGCTGCTCCGAGCTGGGTGGCGATCGCCTCTACTAGAGCAATTTCGTCTTCTTCCCAAGGCAAAGTCGATCGACACTGGTGCATTTCCACCATGCCCAACACCCGCCCCTGATAAAGCACCGGCACCATTAACCAAGAGACAATCTGCCAATTTTTGACAATTTTTTCCAGGGATTTTGTATTGACAATCAGGGAATTTTGTGCAGTGTCTTGGATATAAACTCGCTCTTGTCGCGTCACCGAGTCCGTAAATATCGGATTTTCCTGCAACGGCCAAGTCTGATGCAGCAGGGAACAGGTGACTGGACGCGAAAACTCGCGATCGATTTTGACGGCAATATCTGTAGCTTTGCAGCGATAAATCAAACAGCGGCTTGCTGACAAGGCTGTTCCGAGTTCTTGGACTGCGACTTCGACGATTTCTTGCGGGTTGAGAGACTGCCGCATTGCCGTTGTAATTAAGTTGATCAGGCGTTCTTTGCGTTCCTGGGCGGCGATTGCCGCGTATGCTCTGAGCAGTTTGTGCTGGCCTGATTGCAAGTAAGTGACCAAGCGTTCCGCAAAAGCGTCACTTAATTTGGGATTGGGAATTTTTGAGTCTTTTCCCGCGCTTTTGTCGGGTTTGGCTGCTTTGGAAGCAGCGGATTTCCTGGTTTTTTTCGGTGTTTTGGCAAGATTGTAAGTGGTTCTGGCTCGATCGATCTTTTCTGCCAATTCCGGGCGATATTTAAGGATTTTATCCAGCAACAATTCGGCAGCTTTGCAGCTTACCTCGCGATCGAACGTCCAAACTCCTTCAAATCTGCGCGCTTGATCTATCAATAGCGGATCGCGATCGTCATGGTTGTCGATCGGTACAATTTTTTCTTGACAAATCAGACAAGTTGAGTAGTGCTGCCCCAGAACCACTAAGTGCCACTCTTTACTTAATGCGTCCTCTGGTGCAAACGCGACTGTTTCGTGAGATTCCGAGGAATTTTTAAACTCAGTTTCCGGTGCTGATAGCACGTATACCTGAGAAGTTCGATCGGCAATTCGCCGATAGCGGTGAGCTTCCTGGCGGTAGAAGCGCTCTTGCTGAAAACTGGCAATCACTAGCGGTTCGTCGTCGGAACCCGCCAAAACCAAGTCTTCCATCGCGTGAGACAGCGCTGTCATGGAAGATTTGAAATAAATTTGTGCCCGCAGTTGGGGCAAAGCTTGCAGAAGTTCTGCCAGTAGCGAAATAGGGACGATCATCTAGCCTTAAACGTGCATTTTTGCCGATGACAAAACGGGAGCGATCGACAAAAATTTTAGATCGATCCCTTCTTAGTATCTCTCAAAAGTCACTATTAATTAGCGGTTAATTAGAAACTAACCGCCCAATTTTTTTTTTCAGGGCGATCGCCCGTAAGTATAAATGCGGAGGCTGTGATTGAATCAGGCTAGTTCGCCTCCTTCGTCGCTACCACCGGGAGATGACTTGTAGAGAGCATCCAATTGTTCGCGGGCATCTTGGACAGTCAGCGAACGCATCACTAACAGAGGCTCGTTGACAATATTTCCGTATTCATCTAAAAGTTCTGGATGCGGTACAGCCTGAGAGCGAGGATAGGATGCGTAGCGATTATTTGCCCTGAACTGTTGAGGGCGCTGGGACTCCATACCTACTGTGACTAGACTGCGGATTAAGTTACCGACTGCCAGAAAAGCCAAAACGGTAAAAGCTAAAATATAAAGCAAATGCAACATTATTTTCTCCTCCGGGCTAAACAGCCACAGCAATTTACAAATGTGTTTCAGCAAGTAATGACTTATTAACTGGAAATTTGTTTGAGGTTGTCAAGAGAGCCGCCATATTTCCTCCAGTTGGGAATTTGGCTGCGGGTTTAACTTGAACTTGTCTTTTCATTTTCCAGGGGGAGCCGACTGCAATGAGCGAAAGCGCGCCGACACTTGCCAGCATTCGGCGAGCAGTCTGTGCCACGGCATCAGTGCTGCGGTTTCAATTGCAACTTGACCTCCGGTTGCTTGAAATAGAGCTTTAGCAGCAGCTACTTCTTGCTGAGCCTGTCTGACTCGTGCCAGTAAGTCGGATTGATCTTCGCCACTCAGAAAATGAATTTCCTCAGTTTCTAAAAGCTTGGTCGATCGATCGAACCAGTAATTAAAATCCTCTAAAAGCGGTTCTAGTAACGCTTTTAGCAATTCTGATTCGGGCAAGTTGGAATTAAGCATGGATTAAAACTGGGTTATTTATCTATTCTAATCTTAGACGCTCTTTACAATTTGTAACATAATTATAACAAAAATTCCATGATTTAACCACAATTAGCCATTGAGTGTGAATAAATTTAACAGTGCCAGCAGCGATTTGTGAGTCGCAATCCCAAAATTCTGCCAAATTAGTTCGCGAGCTCGCGGGTGGTTAGAAACCGGGTTTTTTCAGGCAATACTTGCTTACAGCCCACCAAAATAGTAAAAACCCGGTTTCTGAGAGTCGGAGTGCGTCCAGGAGTCAACTTGTCACCATCAGCGCCATTGCTGTAATTTCCAGGAGTTAGATTGTAGGGTGCGTCAGCGGGCTGAATGTAACTACCCCAGACTAAAGACTTTGCCCCGCTGACGCACCCTACGGCTAGTTAGCACTCCTGTAACAGTTCCCCAGCCGGAAGTCGGCGGTTGCTGTCCCATTCTGAGTAAGATAGAAGCCTGTGCAACTAAATTAATTGCTAAATCAACCGATGTCTAGCTCAGAATCCATTTCCGCTCCAGAAGAGTTCGTTAAGATTGAGTTGCCCCGCACGAGCGAGTCGGAGCAACTAAAAAAAATTCGTCACACCACCTCCCACGTGATGGCGATGGCGGTGCAGAAGTTATTTCCCAAAGCCCAAGTCACCATTGGCCCTTGGATTGAAAACGGTTTCTACTATGACTTTGACACTCCCGAACCTTTTACGGAACAGGATTTAAAAGCCATTAAAAAAGAGATGATCAAAATCATCAACCGCAAATTGCCTGTAATTCGCGAAGAAGTCAGTCGCGAAGAAGCCGAACGCAGAATTAAGGAGATTAACGAACCTTACAAATTAGAAATTCTAGCAGGTTTGATCGAACCGATTACTCTTTACCATTTGGGCGACCAATGGTGGGATTTGTGCGCCGGGCCCCACTTGGATAATACCAGTGAAATCAATGCGAGGGCGATCGAACTTGAAAGCCTAGCAGGCGCATATTGGCGCGGCGACGAAACCAAAGCCCAGCTACAGCGCATCTACGGCACCGCCTGGGAAACCCCCGAACAGCTAGCAGCCTACAAACACCGCAAAGAAGAAGCCCTAAGACGCGATCATCGCAAATTGGGCAAAGAATTAGGATTGTTTATTTTCGCCGATGCAGTTGGGCCTGGTTTGCCTTTGTGGACGCCCAAAGGCACTATTTTGAGAAGTATTTTAGAAGACTTCTTGAAACAAGAACAAATCAAACGTGGCTATTTGCAAGTTGTGACTCCGCACATCGCCAGAGTCGATTTGTTCAAAATCTCTGGACATTGGCAGAAATACAAAGAAGATATGTTTCCGCTGATGGCAGAAGATGCAGAAGCGGCCGCAAATGAACAGGGTTTTGTAATGAAACCCATGAATTGCCCTTTCCACATTCAAATTTATAAAAGCGAACTGCGTTCCTATCGCGAATTGCCGATGCGCTTAGCGGAATTCGGCACAGTTTACCGCTACGAAAAATCGGGAGAATTGGGCGGTTTAACCAGAGTTCGTGGCTTTACAGTGGATGATTCCCACTTATTCGTGACACCAGAACAATTGGATGCAGAATTTTTGAGTGTGGTGGATTTGATTCTGTCAGTATTCAAGAGTCTGCAACTCAAGAATTTTAAAGCGCGTTTGAGTTTCCGCGATCCGAATAATTTAGAGAAATATATCGGTTCCGATGAAGCTTGGGAAAAAGCTCAAGGTGCGATTCGCCGCGCGGTGGAAACTTTGGGAATGAACTATTTCGAGGGAATTGGGGAAGCGGCTTTTTACGGGCCGAAACTCGATTTCATTTTCCAAGATGTCTTGGATAGAGAATGGCAATTAGGAACTGTGCAAGTTGACTACAATTTACCAGAACGTTTCGACTTGGAATACGTCGCCGAAGATGGCACTCGCAAGCGCCCAGTGATGATTCACCGCGCTCCTTTCGGTTCTTTGGAACGTTTGATCGGAATTTTAATCGAGCAGTATGCAGGCGATTTTCCGCTGTGGCTAGCGCCGATTCAAGTGCGGTTGTTGCCTGTCAGCGCTGAGTTTTTGCCGTTTGCGAAGGAAGTGGCGGCGAAGATGAAGGCGCTCGGAATGCGCGCTGAAGCGGATGAGAGTAGCGAGCGTTTGGGTAAGTTGATTCGCAATGCTGAGAAGGATAAAATTCCGGTGATGGGTGTTGTGGGTGCGAAGGAGGTTGAGGCGAATAGTTTGAATATTCGGACTCGGGCTTCTGGGGAGTTGGGGGCGATTTCGGTTGATGAGGTGATTGGAAGATTGCAGGCTGCGATTAGTAATTATGGAGATTTTTAGGGGGATTTTTTAACCGCAGATTTTAGAACGGGCGAGACGCCCATTCCACAATTAACGCAGATGATATTTTGATATTGTCTGCGTTTTTATAATTCATTGGCTAAAATAGTACAATTAGGTAAGTTAACAGGAGTTAAATCAATGGCTAATCCATTTCCGGGGATGAATCCTTATTTAGAAAGTCCTGAGTTATGGCCCCAAGTACATCACTTGCTAATTAGTAGCATTTTTGAATCATTAGTGCCGCAGTTGCTGCCAAAATATATCGTCGATATTGAAAAAAGAGTTTATGAGCTTAGCGGGGATAATTTGCTATTAGTGGGGATTCATGATGTCACTGTGCAGCGCTCTCCAAGTCAAACAAACCCTACTTCTTCTAATGTCGCAGTTGCCACATCGTCTGTGACAGTTTTGAAAGTAAGAGTGCCAGTACCTGTGGAATTTAGGGAAGCGTATTTAGAGGTGCGAGATACAGAAACTAGGGAAGTTGTGACAGTGATTGAAGTGTTGTCACCCGCCAATAAGCGCCCTGGAAAAGGGCGCGAAATGTACGAAGAAAAGCGGGAAAAGGTGTTTAGTAGTAACAGTCATCTGGTTGAGATTGACTTGCTGCGAAGTTACCAACCTCTGCCAGTTTTTGGTAACGATATTGAGGCAAGTTATCGAATTTTGGTGAGTCGGGCAAATCACAAGCCTCTGGGGGATTTGTACCTTTTCAATTTACCCGATATGATTCCTCAGTTTCCCTTGCCTTTGCGTGGGGGAGATGTGGAACCAATTGTAGATTTACAAGGGTTATTAAAT
Source organism: Cyanobacteria bacterium OTE_58_metabat_593 (assembly GCA_031372825.1). Taxonomy (GTDB): domain Bacteria; phylum Cyanobacteriota; class Cyanobacteriia; order Cyanobacteriales; family Microcoleaceae; genus Microcoleus. Next base: position 11,637 of record JANMLZ010000098.1, read on the forward strand.
GGAGTTTACGATCGCGCCGCCTATGACTTTAGAATAGATTACACCGCAGCACCCGTTCCCCCGCTGTCGGAAGCCGATGCTGCTTGGGCCGATGCTCTGTTGTCGGAGAGAGAGGGTTGAAAGGGCGATCGCCAATCACCACTGATACTTAAGCGCCTAACCGCTTTTTCAAAGCATCCAAAAAATGAACAGACCAATATTCAAGAAATCGGCATTTCAGGGGTTTGATGAATTTATCCCAAGGATTGAGGTCAACAATATAATTGCCGATTTTGATGCCAACCGGCTCTAAATGTTTGCCTTCTATTTCCTCGCTCAACAAAGGCAATTTTCGATTACTTAGGTGTTGTGTAAGCCAAAGTACATCGCTGTTTTTTTGTTGTTCAGGACTTTTTTTGATATCCTTGATAGAACCAGCAATATCATCCCACTCGAAAGAAATGATTGCTGTCAAATTAAACAGAGAACTATTAGCAATAAAGCATTGAGTTTGTTCTCTGGTTGGTAGCACCCCTAAACCGAATTTGTCTAAGAATTGTGCTAGCGATCGCACAGGAATAGCGCTCTCTGTATTGCTGATATCAGGAGCAATTAATAAGGATGGCTGGTCTTTAATTGAAGGTCTGTCGATGCCCAGATTTTCGATTAAGCTTTGAACCTGTTCGTAGTCAGGGCGATCGCAGAATTTATCCACAATATTTGGATACCGATCGTCGCTTAAAAATTCTAAAAGAGCAATGTACTTGCATCCCAGACTGTGACCTACCCAAAAATAACTCGATGTTTGTTGATAAATTTCGCTTTCATAGCCGAGTTTTTGAGCAATTTTGGTCAGTTCTGTTCTCAGTATCTCCTGCTCTTTTAATAACCCAATAGCGATCGGCCAGTGACGAAAAGTAAATCTAAATGGCAAAGCAACTACGGTATAACCTTCTTCAAACAACTGCTGTAAAAAATATCGATAAAACAAAGTTGGCAAACTGCCAAAAAAAGTTCCACCAATAAATTGTACAACACCTTTTGGCTGCGGATGAACAGCTACCCAACTAAAAGAAACAGGCTGGAATTTAAATGAGTTTGACATTTTAATAAAGCTCAGTGAGTGTATAAGTGGGGGTAATTAAACGTAAGTAAACGTAAGGTGGGCATTGCCCACCATACAGTTACTTACCCTTTAACAGTTCTAGATGCTAGACATTCTGACAGGAATCTCTAATCTTTCCATCACTGTATTTAGCTCGCTCAAATTGACCTCACTGGCATCGAGCTCGGCTAGCAGTTGCACTAGCATTTTAGCTTTTTCTGGATTGTTTACTTCCAAACTATCCAAGCTCAAAGTACCGTTGCTTAACTCTTCCAAAAGCGGCTGAAAGATTGGCGAGACGAGATTTGGTGCTCTGACAAATGGTTCGAGTGGTCCAGGAGAAATTTCGTTGAAGGCTTTTCCACTGGCGATCGCTAAAGTGTAATTGATTTGATCGAAGTCTAGTGGAGTAGTAGGTGCTGGCAAAGGTGGTGTTGGGAAATTATTCGGCAAGAAAGTACCGCGAATTTCGGGATTCAATAATACCTTGACTGGTGAGAGGGGTCCAGGAAATCTTCGGCGCCGAAATAGTGAGACAAATCCGCGCACTTCCAACAAGCTTGCAGTCAGAACGCCTGGTAGGTTAGGCAACAATTGAAAAGATGCTGTGTTGCGAGCGCGTATTCTGAAAGATGCGCGATAGTTCTCAGTTAGCCCCAGGTCCGGGTCCTTAATCAGAGTTATAGGGCTGTTATTTAATGCACTATCCAAAAATATGACAGCGTTTATGACAGCGTTGCCGAGCAAGATTCTATTCGGGTTTGCCGGCAAGGGTTTGGGGATGGTAAACTGAATCCGATATTCCACGTCGAACGATTCGAGATTGGTGATTGTGAGAAAGTATCCCTGAACGATTCGACGAGAAACTGGGATGAGTTCTGGAGCACCGGGAATCGCAGGTGCGATCGGCTTTGCGAGGAGTTCAAAGGTGGAAATTTCCATGTTGTTTTCAGAGTAATTTAACTTTTTGGGTTCGGAAAAATTTGTTTATGTTTTTCCGTGCCTATATCTATGAATAACTGTTGGTCGCGGTTGGTTAACAGTCGCTTTTTCTGGTGACACTCATTTGAGTTAACTCAAGTGAGTGTCACTCGATCGTGCGACTTGACAATTGAAAATTTTTTGTTAAACTCCCCTTGGAACCCGGATCGGGAATTTAATTTATCCTTGTGTATCTGCGGATGAAGATAAAATATCGAATCGATCGTCAGCCCGATCGCACATTGATCTGTTGGTATAATCCCCGTTAAACAGGGTGGGGGCGATCGGAAATCTAAAATAATCTACACAAAACGTTACATATTTGTTAACATCGTGACGAGTCTGTCCCCAGCAGCCGCTCTGTTAACCTTCTAAACTAACCGCTATGAATCAACCTCCCTCAGCACCTCAAACTTCCGAAGAACCAGTCGCCGAAACCCCGACAGCGCCGACAAATAATGCACCTCCACCGAGTTATGTCAAGCTGGCGATGCGGAACATGGTTCGCAAACGGGCGACTTCTCTGTTTCATTTTGCGTTGACTGCGGCCGGACTTTTGGGCGTACTCGTCGGTTTGGCTTTTCTCGATCGATATTTCAACTCTTGAATCGAGATTCTCACAATCAGCCTCTAATTTCCACTGATATTTTTCATGTTTCTTAATAGGGAGTTAAGCTGATTGTGTTCCGGCCTGTTGCAATGTTCAACAAATTATTGTAATCTGCGTGCTGAAAGCAAAAAGTCTATTAGCTCGATCGTCCAATTTGAACTTGTCAAAAAATTGAATATATCGCTTGACACCAGATGCTGAAAATGTTAATAGAGGTAAATGTCGAAGACTGTTATCGGCTCGCCCAGCAGTCTGACGGCGTTTCTAACCCCCCTGAGAGTCACGCCAGCGGGGAGATTTGGGCCGAAACCTGGGAAAATTGGTTTGGGGTTTGGTTGGAAAACCAGGCGGCGGATGTACCTGTAGCCTGTGGTTACGAAGTCAGTCTCCGTTTAACCGACGATCCGCAGATGCAAGTCCTCAACGCTCAGTACCGCCAGCTCGATCGACCTACCGATGTATTAGCTTTCGCAGCTTTGGAGGTAGACTGTCCTCAGCCCGATGAAATGTCGTCATCTGAGCCCCTATACTTGGGTGATATCGTGATTTCGATCGATACAGCTCACCGACAAGCCCAGCAGCAAGGACATCCCCTGAAGACCGAACTAGCTTGGCTCGCATCCCACGGTTTTCTGCATCTTTTGGGCTGGGATCACCCGGATGAAGAGAGTCTAACTCAAATGCTCGATCGACAAGAAACATTGCTGCGCGCGATCGGTCTTGAGATCCAAGCCGCATAACTGAGGTTGATGCTGACTGAAAAAATTACATCAATCAAAACATAACTTTCTAAAACTACACCAAAACTTTACCAAAAACTTAGGAAAGTTACCTAGACTTGATGAAGTAAATTTTAAAAGTCTAGCCTTCATTCATCTCTGTAACTTAAAGTTGGTTGTTTATGACACTAGATAGACCGTCAATTTCATCAAACATCTCACAGTTTGCGATCGTGCCCCAAGACTCTTCGGGCCAGACAGTCAACGAGCCCAAAAAAGCCTTGAAATACAAGCGAGAACTGTCCTGGAAAATCGCATCTAGCTTAGCTACAAGTTTTAGATACGCTTGGGGGGGTCTGACGTATGCTTTTGAAACTCAGCGAAATTTTCGCATTCACACTGTTATTGGCACTTTGGCGATCGGACTCGGACTGTTTTTGCAACTCAAACCGGTAGAAATATCTGTGATCGGCGTCACCATTGGCATAGTTTTAGCAATGGAACTTTTGAATACGGCGATCGAATCGGTGGTAGACTTGACAGTCGGGCAATCTTACCACGAACTTGCCAAAATTGCCAAAGACTGCGCTGCTGGGGCTGTATTGGTATCGGCAATGGCGGCTGCGATCGTCGCTGCTGCACTTCTGCTTCCTCCCCTGTGGTTAGTCATTCAACTAGCAATCGCCCGTTAGTAAGCAAAAATTTTAGGTTTTTAGATGACCAAATTTGAGGTTTTTAGTTTTATTCATAAATATCACAGCTATTTTTAGATTTGGTATCTATTTAAAATCCTGAAACTATTGCATTCAGGTAGCGAGTCAATCTAAAATCTAAAATCTAAAACCTAAAATCCAACTTAACCCGTGATTATAGTCATTGATAACTACGACAGTTTTACATACAATTTGGTACAGTATCTAGGAGAACTCGGTGCTGACTTGCCTGTAGCCAGCGAAGTCCAAGTTTACCGCAACGACAAAATCTCCCTAGCAGAAATTCGCCGATTGCAGCCCGCAGCCGTGGTAATTTCTCCAGGCCCCGGAAGGCCAGAAGATGCGGGAATTTCTCTGGAATTAATCAAAGAATTGGGGCCGAGTATGCCAATTTTAGGCGTGTGTCTCGGACATCAAAGCATCGGTCAAGTATTCGGCGGCAAAATAGTTTCTGCACCCGTGTTGATGCACGGCAAAACTTCTCAGGTAGAACACGCCGGAGTCGGAGTTTTTGTCGGAGTGGAATCGCCGATGATTGCAACTCGCTATCACAGTTTGGTAATTGAAAAGCAGAGTTGTCCAGAAATTTTGGAAGTTACGGCTTGGGTGGACGATGGAACTATTATGGGTGTGCGACATCGGGAATATCCGCACATTGAAGGCGTACAGTTTCACCCCGAAAGTATTTTGACGACTTCGGGTAAACAGTTATTACGCAATTTCTTGGAACGGCTGTAGAGCTTTATTATTCCGATATCTCTTCTGTTCATCTGCGTGAATCAGCGTCAATCCATTATCATCTGCGGTGAAGAAATTATCTTTTTTGAACCGCAGATATAGGCAGATACACACAGATTAACGCAGATGAATTATATCAATTGCGGTTTCATCGTCCCCTGATTGTTGAATGTTGACTCGATTTTAAAATTCCGATGCTACCGGATTTGATATTACAGTTTAGTTTGGTTCAATATAGTTTTTGGATGGATTTGTGGTATAACAACAGACGACCAACACCCTCTCACTAAAACCCAAAGATGAAACGGCGACAATTAATGCGTTACGCACAGACGGGTTTGCTAGCAGCTTTCTTCACTGGTTTGCCATCTGGATGGGAAAGCTATCAAGCTCAAACTGCTGGTTCTTTGTCGATTCAGTGGTTGGGCCACACTTGCTTCTTGTTCACTGGTGGCGGTGCGAGGGTGCTGGTGAATCCTTTTCGCCCCCTAGGCTGTACGGCAGGCTATCGCTCTCCTAAAGTGCCAACAGATTTGATTCTGATTAGCAGTCGGTTGCTCGATGAAGGCGCAGTAGAGGGATTTTCCGGCAATCCCGGCCTTTTGTACGAGCCTGGTGCTTATCGATCGAACGGGCTGCGGATTCAAGGGATTCGCACGCAAAAAGACCGTGAAGGCGGAAGGCGGTTTGGAGTCAATGTGGCTTGGCTGTGGCAACAAGCTGGCGTTAAAATTTTACACTTAGGTGGAGTTGCTGGCCCGATCGGCATTGAAGAGCAAATCTTAATCGGGCGGCCGGATGTAGTGCTGATTCCCGTGGGTGGAGGGCCGAAAGCTTACACTCCGGCGGAAGCCAAGCAAACTTTGCAACTTCTCAAACCAAAGATGGTGATTCCCACGCATTTCAAAACCCAAGCCGCCGATGCTACTGCTTGCGATTTGGTACCGCTAGACCAATTCTTGGCGCTGATGGATGGTACGCCGGTACGCCGCTTGAATAATGACACAATTTCGGTCAAATCGGCTGACTTACCCCAAACCGGTTCGGTGATTGAGGTTTTGAGTTACAGATTTAGCGGTTGAAGCATTTTTACCTAAGCTTGCGTTATAGTAAGGGAGTTTTGGTCGATCGGGAATGCCAGAGATTTTTCTCTCTACCTTAGCCACTTCAAACCTTACCTTTTGTAGAGATTTGGCTAACACAAGAATTCATGTTCACTGTTTTACTTAGTAATAAGGAATTTCAAGCGCAATGAAAAATCAAAACGTACCTAACTGGATGAAACAACTCGCAGGTTTCGCAGGAGTAATTGGCGCTAGCGCGCTCATCGGTTTCCCAGCTTGGGCTCACATCAACTCCAACACAAATGTTGCTAATGCAACTCAAACTCAACAAGTTGCAGGAAATGCGAAAACCGCTGCTTCACCCGCACCAATTGCTCAGGCTAAAGATATTGTCGCTATTGCATCTGGCGATGCTCAATTCAAGACACTGACGAAAGCTTTGACAGTTGCAGGATTAGTTCCAACTTTGCAAGGAAAAGGCCCCTTCACTGTTTTCGCACCGACAGACGCGGCATTCGCAGCTTTACCAAAAGCAACTTTGGATGATTTGCTGAAACCCGCCAACAAAGCCAAACTTACCAAGATTTTGACTTATCATGTTGTTTCTGGTGCAGTTCTCTCTACCAGCCTGAAGTCTGGTGATGTGCCGAGTGTTGAAAAAACCCCGTTGAAAGTAGTAGTTGCGGGCGGCAAAGTGACCGTCGGTGGCGCTAATGTTGTGAAAGCTGACATCAAAGCTAGCAACGGCGTGATTCACGTAATTGACAAAGTTTTGATCCCCGCTGATGCCAAGTAGAACTAACGGTTTTGGGATCGACTGATATCAGATTTGGTTCAATTAACCCAAAGCAGAAGTCAGGAGACGGCGGTGCCGTTTCCCTACTGATATTTGTTGAAATATAGATATTCTGTAGGGACACAACACTGTTGTGTCCT
>JANMLZ010000101.1:0-103414 GCA_031372825.1 Cyanobacteria bacterium OTE_58_metabat_593
CCCCACATTCGGTAGTACCGCTTGTGGAGGGCGATGCAATGGTTATAAATCACCCCTGCGGCATTGATTGACCGCTTGAGATGTTTATTCCGCTTGCTTTGATAGAGCTTGAACTTCAGTGTTTTCATGCTATTATTGTACAGCAGATAAACGGTTAGAGGTTTAAAAACAAAGAAAAAGCCGTCAAGCGAAGGACGGGGCTTTAGACCCATTTTTATGGTAAATTCCTCGAAGATAGCGGTAGACATTGGTAGTATGTAATCAACAAAAAACCACCGTGGTAAATTGGTAGCGTAGAGGTATCTTGCCTCCAACAGAATCCGAGCGAGAGTTCCGTTGAGAGCGAGAAAGTAGGGTGCAGTCTAGACAATCGCAGAAATTCTTGCTCGTAAACCCGCAGCAGTTAGACCAGCCGAGGAATTACCGACGCGTCAAAAGTCCGCCAAGAGCGCAGATAGCATTGGTTCTGACTTTCAGAATCCGTCAATTGTCAGGATTTGGCACGGAATTAATTTTAAATGCCAAGATGCTGGAAGTAGGGGTGAGTAATCGTACATAAACTTTGAGCGCGCACAGGAAACCTCGCGGGCCAAGCCTCTTAATCAACCTGCTACCCGAAAATCGGGTTTTTCCAACAACAAATATCACTTTTATGCCCCCTGATGTTTATTCCCTCCCTCAGTCAGGTCATTAACCGCAATCCCCTCACCGTCACCCCTGGGACGCCCGTAGAAGAGGCGATCGAGCTGATGAGCAGCACAGGAGCCAGTTACGTCCTCGTGGTGGAACCGCGCGGGAATTCTCAACTCGGAAATCTCACGAATGGGAATTCTCCACAATCATCGGTACAGTCGGGTTTCTATAACGCAATACAGCGTTTACTGCCATCCGCCAACCGATTTAGTCTCAACGGCTCTTCTCCTCCCTCTGGGGGCGGCCAGACGGTGCTGGGGATTTTTACAGCCCGAGATGTCGTACAGCTAAATTCGATCGGCGCTGCTTTGAGGGGATTTGCGATCGAGCAAATCATGATCAGAACCGTAACTGTAGCCCGAGAATCGGAAATTCCCGACTTTTTTGCCTTAGCAAATTTGCTGGAAAAAAATCAGATCGGCCATTTGCCGATCGTCAACGACGCTGAAGAACTGGTCGGTTTAATTAGCTCTCAAAGCTTGGTGCAACTGTTGCAGGAAATTGGGGAATTGGCACAAAAACCAATTAGCAGCGCAGCGCCACCAGCGGCGGGTTTCGCGTTCCCTCCGCCGCTGCCAATTTTGCATCCGAAATTAGAGCTGCCCGCGAGCTTAATTAAACTTTATCAAATCCCTCAAATCGCAGCCTCGCGAATTATTCATGCTCCTGCTACTTCTTCGGTTCGCTATTTGGCGCAACTGATGTTCAGACACAATGTTAGCTATGTATTAATCACTGAAACCCCCGAACAAAACTCGACTGGTGCTACTACAAATTCCAAATTTACAAATCCCAACCTCCACAAACTGGTAGGGGTGGTAAGTTCGCGAGATATCGTGCAGTTGCAGGCGCTAGACAGAGACTCGAACAAAATTAAAGCGGGAGCGATTTGCAGCAGTTCGCCGCCGCTGATCCGATCGCACTCTAGCCTCGAAGCAGCCATCGCCCTGCTGCAAAAAAATTACTGTCAGTTGCCTTTATTAGTCATCAACGAAAACAGTCACCCGATCGGGATTGTCAATCCTCAAACTATCCTTTTACAAGCGCTGGATTCAAAATCTCTGCATTCTGGCTTGATCGCTTTGCAGCGCCAGCTAGAATCTAGCAACGCGCAATACAAAAAACTCTCGGCCCAAATACAGATTCCCGCAGCAAATCGCCACCTCGCTGCTGAAATTTCTCCTCACAGTTTGGCGGGGCGCCAAAATATCCCCGCAGTAGTCAACAATCAGGGGATTTGGGATTGGAATCTCGAAACTGATGAGTTTTTTTATTCGGCGCGGTGGCAAAAAATGCTGGGCTACCAAGAAGGGGAAATCTCGAATCGTCGATCGGAATGGTGGAGTCGCATCCACCAAGATGACATTGACTCGGTAAAGGCAGCTTTAGAAGATCACTTCGCCCTTCATACAGCGGATTTTGCAGCAGAATATCGGATGTACTGCAAAGACGGCAGCACTGTCTGGGTGCTGAACCGGGGTCAAGTTTTGCGAAGCGCAGCGGGTAAACCGCTGCGCTTGGTCGGCACTCATACAGATATTACTCAAAACAAGCAGTTAGAACTCAACAACCGCGATTACGATGCGGAGCAATTCCAAGTATTTGATTCTTTGAAAGCAACAGTCATTTTTCAGATGGATGCGGCGGGAGTTTGGACATTTCTCAATCGCGCTTGGACAGAAATTACGGGTTTTTCGGTTTCCGAAAGTTTGCAAACTAATTTTTTGGATTGGGTACATCCATCTCAGATCCCGCAGTGTGCAAATTTATTGGAGTCTTTGTTGTCGGGAAAGTCGGAATTTTATCGGCGAGAACTGCGATTTAAGTACAAGTCGGAGTCTGGCAAAAACGCACTTGGAGTTAACAGTAATTCGGGATTTATTTCAGTTGAAATATTTGCCCAAGTCCGGCTGAATTCCCAAGGTGAAATAGCGGGAATTTTAGGGACTTTGCACGATGTCTGCAACCGCGTCGAAGGAGTTGAGGAACTACGGGAAAGCGAGCGGGCAATTCGATCGCTCTACGAGGTAATGGTGGGCTCTGAAGGCTCTTTTGACGAGCGCACGGCTCGGTTTTTGGCAATGGGTTGCAGTCAGTTTGGCATGGATATCGGGCTGTTGGGCAGGGTTTTGGGCGATCGCTACGAAGTGATGGCGGCTTATGTACCGTCCGATTTTCCCTTCGGATTTGCTAAAGGAGACGGTTTTGCTTTGAGCAGAACCTTTGAGCGAGAAGTTTTGCGATCGATCGAACCTATTTCTATCGAATCAGCGGGCACTACTCAGTGGCGGCATCACCCCGCTTACGCCGTGCGCCGATTGGAGGCCTTTGTCGGCACGCGGGTAATGGTGCAAGGGCGAGTTTTTGGCACTTTGAGCTTTACTTCCCGCACCGCTAAATCTGCTTTGAAACCGCTGAATTTTGAAATTTTAAAGTTGATGGGCAATTATATCGGCACTGAAATTGCCCGGGAAGAGCGAGAGCGAACTTTGCAGCGGCAGTACCAGCGCGTTTTGCTGCTGAAACAAATCACTCAAAAAGTGCGATCGACCTTAGATACTCAAGAAATTTTTCAGACTACCGCCACCCAAATCGGCCGCGTATTCGGCGTCAATCGCTGTACAATTCACACCTATCTTTCCCAACCTTATCCTCACCTTCCTTGCGTCGCGGAATACTTAGAACCAGGTCACGAATCGGCTTTAGATTTAGAACTTTCTGTCACTTACAACCCCTACACAGAAAAACTACTCGCTGAAGATATAGCCCTGGCATCTCCCGATGTGTTTGCCGATCCTTTGCTCGAATCTTCCCTGCCGATGTGCCGCCGCATCGGATTAAAATCTATGTTGGCAGTTCGCACTTCCTATCAAGGAGAACCGAATGGAATTATTACTTTGCACCAGTGCGACGCAACTCGCCAGTGGACTCCCGACGAAATTGAACTGTTAGAAGATGTTGCCGCTCAAGTTGGAATTACGTTAGCTCAAGCACAACTTTTAGAAACGGAAGTTCACCGACAGCAACAACTCGCAGAGCAAAATGAAGCTTTGGATCAAGCACGACAAGCGGCGGAAGTTGCTAACAGAGCTAAGAGCGAATTTTTAGCGACGATGAGTCACGAAATCCGCACTCCGATGAATGCGGTCATCGGGATGACTGGTTTGCTGCTGGATATGGAACTAACTCCAGAACAGCGGGATTTTGTGGAGACAATTCGCACCAGTGGCGATGCTTTGCTGACTATTATTAACGATATCCTCGACTTTTCTAAGATAGAATCGGGAAAAATGGATTTGGAACGCAGCCCCTTCGAGCTGCAAAACTGTATAGAAGAATCTCTGGAATTGCTGGCTCCGAGAGCGTCGGAAAAAGGTTTAGAACTGGCTTATTTTATAGACGATTCTGTTCCGAAAAATATTTTAGGAGATGTCACGAGGCTGCGCCAAATCTTGGTAAATTTGCTGGGAAATGCCGTTAAGTTTACAGAATCTGGAGAAATAGTCGTCTGCTGTACGGCTAGGAAAATTGAGGTCTTAGCTGCTAAAAGTTCGCCGGAAATAACTAATATTCTAGATCCGCAACCGCTAGCAATTAAGCAGTTGGTAGGTAGCCGACAATACGAGATTCAATTTGCTGTCCAAGATACGGGAATTGGCATTCCGCCAGACCGGATCGATCGCCTGTTTAAAGCTTTTTCGCAGGTGGATGCTTCAACAACGCGACATTACGGGGGGACGGGTTTGGGACTGGCTATCAGCCAGCGTTTGAGCGATTTGATGGGGGGTAAAATGTGGGTGGTCAGTCAGGTTTCTCCGGGAATTTCTAAGTCTGGGCCTGCTGTTTCTGCGATCGGACAAAGTACCGCTGGAATGCCGCCTGCGGGATTTGCTGGGCCGTCGATCTCGGGTTCGGGTTCGATTTTTTATTTTACGGTGATTGCTGAAGCGACCCAGAGCCTGGGTGAGGAAAAACTGCCGGAATTTGCGAATGGTAAGCGTTTGTTAATTGTCGAGAATCATGCCATTAACCGGCAAGTTTTGATCCGGCAGGCCCAGTCTTGGGGAATGATACCCGTGGCTGTAACTTCGGGTGCTGAGGCTTTGGAAATCATCAAAGAAAACAAAGAAAACTCGCCGATCGATTTGGCTATTTTGGCGATGAATCTACCAGATATGGACGGTGTGGCTTTGGCTGTGGAGATTCGGAAATTTGAGCTGAGCAATTTGTCTAGCGGGGACGGGTTAAATCCGAATGCGATTAAAGTTAAAAGCCCTCGCAAAGTTCCGCTACCTTTGGTGCTGTTTACTTATTTGAGCAAGGCGGAAGTTTGGAAAAAACTTGAAACTACAGAAGTACATTTTTCGGCTTTTTTAACTAAGCCTCTAAAACAGTCGCAGTTTTATAACGTGTTGCTGCAAGTTTTTGGATATGTTGCCGGCAAAAGCGGCAGGGGAGAAGTTTCAAATGTGGCGACTTTGACTTCGGGATTGAAGTATTTTGAAAATTCTCAAGAACAGCACCGCGTACAGCGAACGCCTGCGGTTTTGAGGCAAGTTTCGAGCAATTCTGCGGGACGGGATGCAGCTAATTCTCGTCAGATTCGGATTTTGCTGGCCGAGGACAATGTGGTGAATCAAAAAGTCGCTACACATTTGCTCGACAGGATTGGATATCGGGCGGATATCGCGGCTAATGGGTTGGAGGTTTTGGAGGCCTGCAAGCGGCAATCCTATGATGTTGTGCTGATGGACGTGCAAATGCCCCAGATGGATGGGTTGGAAGCGACGCGACGCCTTTGTCGGGATTTGCCCGCTCACAAGAAGCCGAGAATTATTGCGATGACTGCTAATGCGATGCAGGGCGATCGCGAAAAGTGTCTGGAAGCAGGTATGGACGATTATATTACTAAGCCGGTGCGCCGCGAAGAATTGGCGATCGCCCTATCGCAGTGCCAACCCCTGCATCGGGATCAATTAGAGCCCGTTACTGAGCTAAAAAATCCCGATATTGCTGACAAATTTGACAGTGTGGCTACTGCATATTCCAGCTTTCAACCGGGAGTAGATTCGCCGATTGATTTTCATGTTTTGGAGAGTCTGCGCGAGCTAGATGATGAGGAAGATCCGGATTTTTTGGGGGAGTTGATTAAAATATATTTGTTAGACGCACCGCAGCATTTAGAAACAATGAAGGACGCTATTTTTCTCGGCGATGCTGATAGTTTGAAGCTGGCTTCTCACACGCTGAAGTCGAGCAGCGCCAATTTAGGAGCCGTGTCTTTTTCTGAAGTTTGCAAGGAGTTGGAGTATATGGGCCGCGTGGCGGTTGAGTCTGGAGGGGAACACGTTTTTGATGCTAGTGTGGCGCGCGATCGGCTCTTAGAAGCCCAGGCCGAGTGGGAAAAAGTGCGATCGGCTTTTGAAATTGAATTGGAAACCGGGAAGTTGCGATCGCAAATGGGGTAATTTGTTAGATCAATTCCGGTTGCACTCCTCATAACTGTTGACTGTTGACTGTTGACTGTTGACTGTTAACTGTTAACTGTTAACTGTTGACTGTTGACTGTTTGAACAATACCGATGCAACCGGAAACGATATTATTTGTTATTTGTGGGTTTTTGGTTGTTAGTTGTCAGTTTCAATAACCAATTCCCAATGCCCAATTCCCAATGCCCAATCCCCAATCCCCATATTTAACTTTCACCTAAATACGCTTTGCGAACAGTTTCATTTGACTGCAAATCGCTAGCAGTACCGGCAACTACAACTTGACCAGTTTGGATGACATAGCCGCGGTGAGCTACACTTAAAGCCATGCGGGCGTTTTGTTCCACCAGTAAAATAGTTGTACCTTGGGCATTAATATCGCGGACGATCGCAAAAATTTGACTGACTAACATCGGCGCCAAACCCATACTCGGTTCATCCAACAATAACAGACGGGGGCGGGACATCAAAGCGCGGGCGATCGACAGCATTTGCTGTTCGCCCCCGCTGAGAGTTCCCCCTTTTTGACTAATTCTTTCTCGCAAACGGGGAAATAAATTTAATGCTTTTTCCATATCCGACTTGATACCGAGAGTATCGTTACGGAGATAAGCACCCATTTCCAGGTTTTCCTGTACCGTCATGCGCGGAAAAATCAACCGCCCTTCTGGACTTTGAGAAATCCCCAAACGGACGATCGCCTCTGTAGACAGCGATTCCAAAGGCTTTCCCTCAAATAACACAGTACCTTGGCGCGGACGCAGCAGCCCTTGAATCGTGCGGAGAGTTGTAGTTTTCCCCGCGCCGTTGCTACCGATTAATGTCACAACTTCTCCCTGCGAGACAGTTAGCGATACTCCTTTGAGGGCGTGGATATTTCCGTAATAGGTGTGAATGTCTTTGATTTCCAACATAATTGCTCTTTTTACTTTGTGCTTTGTTATATTATCCCGACTAATTATAAATTTTTATTGCATTTCTTTAAAATTAACCTTTTTTAAAGTAAACAGTATTTTTACTTAAATCAACACCAGCGGTAGCTCCAATACCATGTATTTTGAGAAGTTTTTCCTGCAACTTTACAGAACTTTTAATCAAACAAATGATTTCTTGACGGTAGCTTTACAAAAAACTGTAAGTAAAGAGATACTATTAACACGTAAGGAAAACCAAGCACTACCAATTCCAAAAATAACAGCACTTAAAATTCTTGAAATTTAAGGAGATTCACCATGAAATTAAATCAAAATATCAGAGCCATCCTCTTCGTTGGCGCAGCCCCCGTAGGGGCGGGCTTCGCTAACGCATTTTTATTAGCAACTCCTTTAGTAACCACCTTCACTGTAGGTATAGCGCCCAGCACTGCTGCCATAATAGCAGGTTCTGCGGCATCCGTAACAATTGACAACTTCAGTCACAGACCGACTGACACAAGTACATCTACTAACACTAACACTCAGACAACAGCTAACAGCGGTTCAGTTATTAGCCAAGCGAACGCTGATGCAGTTTTTATATCTAACTGCCAAGAATTGCTAGCAGCAAATCTCTCGAAGAGTGAAGTCGCAGGTAGCGGCAGCAACTATTCCGGTTTAGCCCAAAGTCAAGCAGCAGTCATCGGCGACTTCGACATTGATGCCGAAGAAACTTTTTCCTTCAATTTCCAGACTGTTTTACATCTTGTGACATCTGTTGACAACCCCCCATCCGAAAGGGCCCGCACCACTGGAAATATATCTTTTTCGTTAATAGACACTGTTTCTAACATTCTTTTAGACTCATTTGAACTTAGCGCCACTTTGCGCTCTTTTAGTCGCGGTGATTTGAGTTTGTTGTCATACAGCGACAGCTTTAATCCCACAAAGATTAATTATGATTTTCTTCCTCCAGGTCGTGCAACAAGCAGAAGCTCCTATATTTCTGGAGTGTATTCGCGGAGTTTTGACCGCGCCACTAACTTAAGATTAGTAGAAGTTAAGAAAAACAGCGCAGTGGCAGAAGCGGTAGTGATACCGCAAGCAGTTCCAGAACCTAGCACCATATTAGGTACTGCAATGTTTTTAAGTTTCCTAGCTAAGGGGAGAAAACTTAAGCATAAATTGTCTGAAGTTAAATCAAAAGTTTAGGCACGATCCAAAGCATCGATCGTGTAGGGTGCGCTGCGGCGCACCTTACTCATTACTCATTGCCATCTTCTTCTTTTCCCAAATATGCCTCAATCACGCGAGGATTTGCGCGAACTTCTGCCGGAGTGCCCTCCGCAATTTTAGTACCGTACTCCATAACACTCACGCGATCGCTAATTCCCATCACCACTTTCATATCGTGTTCGATTAGCAAAATACTCAAATCCAACTCATCGCGAATCCGGTAAATAAAGCGAGTCAAATCGGCAGTTTCGTTCGGATTCATCCCCGCAGTCGGTTCATCCAAAAGTAGCACTTTCGGATCGGAAGCCAAAGCCCTGGCAATTTCCAATCGGCGCTGGTCGCCGTAGGAAAGGTTTTTTGCCAACTCCGGCGCTTTCTTCACGCCTAAACCGACAAAATCAAGCATAGTCAGCGCTTTTATTTTAGCTTCCCGTTCCTCCAAAACCACAGCCGGAGGACGGAAGATTGCACCCAACAAACCAGATTTTAAGCGGCAATGTCTACCAACTAAAATATTATCCAGCACAGTCATGTTGTTGAACAATCGGATATTTTGAAAAGTTCTAGCAATCCCGAAAGTTGTCAGGCGATCGGGCGGTAAACCAGTAATATTTTTATTTTCCAGTACCAACTGGCCCGCACTCGGCTTGTAGATGCCAGTCAGCATATTAAAGAATGTGGTTTTCCCGGCACCGTTGGGGCCTATCAAACTGGCGATCGATCCTTTTTCCAATGTTAAGCTGACTTGATTTACCGCAGTCAAGCCGCCGAATCGCATGGTAAGTTGCTGTGCTTCTAATAGTGACATTTTGGTTTTGTTTCCTAATATTTTATAGTAATGCGATCGTCCCCCTCGCGAGCTTTCACGCACGCGAATCAATTTGGAAAATTTTAGGACATATTTTCTAACGTACAAACAAAGTAGAACTTCAAAAGATTAGATTCTAGAGAACGGTGAGGGCGATATTGTTGGTGCAACTCAGCAGTTGAGAAGTTGTCAATAATTTTGAGCTTGAGATCCTCAGCCAAAGTTTCAATATTTTCAAAACCAGTAATCCACGGTGTATACATACTTTCGTATTTATCGATGTAATCATTGATATCTTGGTAGCCAGTTGTTCTCGCAATCACTTTTTCCGACATATAATCAAAGGACAACTTAAAATCCTTGACATTGTCGCGAATTTGTTCTAATACAAATATGACATCCTTCTTGGCAAGTAAGGTAGTGTTACCTTCCCACAAAAAATATGTATGTTGCTCGAAATCCAACTCACCTTGTTTCAGCAAGGCGATTAAACCATCTTGCACATAATCGCCGGGAATGTAGCGGACATTTGCTGTAACTTTGTTCGCTTTGAGAGTTTCTGCTTTTAATTCAAGTGTGGCGCGATCGTCTATTTCCCAATAATCCACTGATTCTCCATTCATTCTAGCAGCACGAGTATCCAAACCAGAGCCTAGAATAACGACTTGCTTGCAGCCTGCTAAAATTTGATTGGACAAAACATCATCAAAATATTTAGTCCGCAACTTAATCATTTCTTTAGCAGCAGGAGAGTTTTGAGCTATTTCGCTGGCAATTTTTCTGGTTTCATCATTTAGCCAAATTTTTACTACATTATCGGTGTAAAGAGGGGCTGTTTCTTCATTTTCTTCTGCTCTAAATTCTGCTACAACGAAAGCAGTCCCAGTTACATTCTTACTCATTGCTCATTTTTACCTCTTACTATTAGAAATCTCTAAAAAAGCCTCTGAAGAACAGGCAAGATGCCTGTTCCACAATAATTTTGGGAGATGTCTATTGACTTCTGGCATCTGCTAAAGACTCGTTGGGTGGCTCATCTTCAGAATGCAATTCAGCTTGATGAATCTTATCTGGAATCAGTCCTTCTGGGCGGACAATCATCATCACAACTAGAGTTAAACCGAATAGAAATAAGCGCATTTGAATCGGGTCTAAACTGGTGGCGAGAAAGTCTGCTAACTGGGGGATTGCAATCCTAGGAAGTACAAAAGTATTCATAAAACCTTTGAGGACTTGTGCGAGTTGGGGTAGATAAAGCCGATCGGCTGACATGATAATTATCGCGCCCAAAATCACCCCCGTCATGTTCCCCAAACCGCCCAAAATCACCATACACAGGATGATCACCGAGACTGAGAAATCGAAAACACTGGGGAAAATGGCGCTGATATAAGCGGCGTAAAACGCGCCTGCAAATCCCGAAAATGTCGCTCCCATTGCAAAAGCCGAAAGTTTTGTTTTAACGAGGTTAATGCCCATAGCACTGGCCGCTAATTCATCTTCGCGCATGGCATTCCAGGCTCGTCCCAAGCGGGAATCTCGGAGCCGCGAAATCATGAAATAAGCGAAAACAACCAGAAGTAAAATTAAGTAATACCAGGGAAAGTAGTTGCCGGTGGTGAAAGTGCCGACTATGGGGAGAGATGGACGCCCGATCGGGTTAATTCCCGCTTCGCCGCCTGTGAGGTTAAAAGGTCGATCGCACCCAACGAGACATAACACCAATTCCGGTTTCCCCAACAACGCAGCCACAATCTTTGAGACTGGTTCATCGATCCGAATCGCGGTTAAATTCCTAAATACAACTGGGATAATTTCGCCAAAACCGAGGGTGACGATCGCCAAATAGTCGCCCTTGAGTCGCAGTGTCGGAATACCCAGGATGACGCCCGATAAGCCAGCTACACCAGCCGCGATCGGCAAAACTATCCAAAAATTCCAAGCAATATTTATCTGTCCTGAAGATAGCAAAGCCGTCGTGTAAGCGCCGATCGCAAAAAACGCCGCATATCCCAAATCCAACAAACCCGCGAAACCCACAGTAATATTCAAACCCAGCGCCAACATAATAAAGATTTGAATCTGTACTACAGTCGCAATCCAGCCAGTTTTTGCCTGAATATCAATGAACGGAAACAGAATGAGAATAAAAGCTAATGTTACCAAAGTTGCCAATCGCTGACGTTCCGTTGGTAAACCTTGTAGAGCACCCATTAATGTAGCGGTAAAAAGTGCGATCGCCAAACTGCAAATTCCGTACAGCAAAGTAGTAGGCAAATCTACCGCAGATTGACCAGAAAAAGGTCTAACTATAACTCCTTCAAGGATGCTAGCAATTAACAACCAAACGCCCAATCCCAATCCGGCCAAACTGCCAATTGTTGCACCCATTTTCGGGTTGTAAACCTTCTGTTCCTGACAAGCCATGAAGCCGGCCGCCGTGCCCATCAGCCAGCCGATGACAGTACCACTCCAACCACCGAATAGGATGACTGTAAAAGAGGCGATCGCTCCTAAAATACCACTCGATTTAATTGCTTTGATTATTTTGTTTGACATAGGAAGAAGGAAATTCGGCAACGAGCAATGTACGGGATATAACGGAGGTCAGGAAGAGGTAAGATGACAATCATCTTCTCGCATCGACTGCTAGTTTTGGAAACTGGCGATCGGGCTAGCTACAGTTTAGAGTCTTTTGAGTTCGATTATTGCACCAAAAGCGACGAAACTTGAAATATACTGGAACTGTTACCGGAACACACTTCAAACGGGCGATCGCAATATGGTACAAGCTCTTCAAAAAACTATCACCCTCGACGAGTTTTTGCAACTCCCAGAAACCAAACCCGCTAGCGAATACATCAACGGTGCGATCGAACAAAAACCGATGCCACAAGGAAAACACAGCACAATTCAGGGTAGACTCGTCACAGTCGCAAATCATCTCCCACAGAAACCACAAATTGCCCTAGCCTTACTAGAACTTCGCTGCACCTTTGGCGGATGTTCTATCGTTCCCGATGTCGCGATTTTTGCTTGGAATCGGATTCCCCTAGACGCTGACGGCGAAATTGCCAATACATTTAATACTCACCCAGACTGGACAATAGAAATTTTGTCCCCAGGCCAAAGCCAAACCAAAGTCACAAACAATATTTTGCACTGTTTGAATGCGGGTTGTCAGATGGGTTGGTCGATCGATCCCGATGAAAAAAACATTTTAGCTTATCCCGCAGGACAGCAGCCGATCGCACTGCAAGAACCGACAGATATACTTCCAATTCCTGAATTTATGGGAGAAATGCAGTTGACTTTAGGCGAGGTTTTTGGCTGGTTGAAACCAGGGAATATTTGATTGGGCGTTGCGTAATATTGAAAGAGGATTTCTTAATCATTTCCTCCATTTCAGGATCTTCAGAGGTCATTTTTGCAAGAATCTTCAGTGCATCAGTTGTCTTGGCTATCTTCTGTTTCCTCCACGTAGGGGCGTATATTTTACGCGATCGCAAATCCAGTATGTTTGCGTACTTCCGGCGAATGAAACGCCAAAACAATGCAATCTTCAGGAACCCCACCCTCCAGTAATTCATCGGTAATGCCGTCTTCCATACCATCATAATGAATCCAGAGTTTGCCTTCGCGAATCTCGACGTGAACGAGGCAGTAATGAAGTCGCTTTTGACCCTCCCAGCCTTCAGTCATCAATAAAAAATCATTGCGGTCTTCGCTGACAATGACTTTATTATTAATCTCGGCATATCTGTACGGTAGGCTGGCATAGTACGACAGGATTTTATAAATTAAGTCGCGGTATTCATCTAGTTTATCCATCTGGTAATAACCTCCTGAATTGAATCGACAACGATAATTTTTATTAATCCATCTGCAAGAACAACTTGCACGATATCTTCAGCAAAGAAGCTCACATAAATTTCTTTGGTAATTGCTAGGTATAGCGTACGATTGGGATCTATTCTAGAGAGAATTTTTAAGTACAAAGTAAATTGCCCGATCGCATTTTCCCAATCTTTGACTGGAGACTTGCCGACAAAACTTTTGATTTCAACTGCAATTCTTTGTCCCTCGCGTTCGGCTGCTAGTAGCTTTTTAGCTCCCAAATCCACAAACACACTACGCGAACCAAATTGCAGAGTCAGAGGATCGTCTGTAATTGTCCACCCATCCTTTTCTAAAGCAGTCCTTACATTATAATGATAAATGTCTTTTGCCATTTTTTCAACCCCGCACCTTCAAACCTTCTCCTGAACATTCTCACCCAACAAACCACCAGGCCGAAAAGCCAAAATCACCACCAAAACCCCAAACACCCAAGCATTAGTCCAGCGACTCGACAAATACTGATCGCTCAAAGACGACAACACCCCAATCAAAACCCCTCCTAACATCGCCCCCACAATATTACCAATTCCCCCCAAAACCGCCGCCGTAAAAGCCCTCAATCCCGCCGTAAACCCCATCGTAAACACGATCGTATTATTGTACAAACCAACCAAAATTCCCGCCGAACCAGCCAAAGCGCCACCAATCAAAAAAGTCAGAGCAATAATCTGATCGACATTAATTCCCATGATTTTAGCAGCATCCCGGCTTTGAGCAGTTGCCCGCATCGCCTTTCCCAGACGAGTGTACTGCACGAACACATGAAGCAAAATCATCAATACCAAAGCCACCACCAACACAATTAAATCTTTGGTAGTAAATACAATAGTCGTTTGAATTCCCATAGCTTTGAGAATATCAACTCGCGGTAACAAATCGGGGAAGCTTTTCGGAGCCGCCGAATTAGAACCCATCACCGGAATAAAAGCTTTCAATCCTCCCCAAAATAATCCCATATTTTGGAATATAAAAGAAACCCCGATCGCCGAAATTAACGGGGCCAAACGAGGAGCATTTCGCAAAGGTCGATAAGCATACTTTTCGACCACAATATTTAGTCCTGCACAAAACAGCGAACATACAACCAAAGCGACCAACATCACCGGTATCGCAACACTTAAAGGTGCGCCGTCTTGAATGCCAAAAGCTCCGAATACAGTCAGCGAAGCAAAAGCGCCCAACATATACAAATCGCCGTGAGCAAAATTGATTAACTCAATAATGCCGTAAACCATCGTGTAACCCAAAGCAATAATTGCAATCAGTGCCCCGTTGACCAAACCCACTAACAATTGTTGAATCAGCACTTCGGGACTGCGGATTATTTCGCCAATGATTTTTGGTAAGTCAAATCCGGCGATCGGGCCTAACAACAAAACTATATATGCTACACCTATATATAAGAGAATACTTTTCCAGTTTTTCATATTTTTGGGGAATCGGGAATCGGGAATCGGGAATCGGGAATTGTGGAGCGAGGCAGAAACCGGGTTTTTTTCCGAAACAACTCGCTCGAAACCTTAAATCCAGTAAAAACCCGGTTTCTTTAGTATGAATGCGTCTTAGACTGCGATCGATAATCGATAAAATGACAACTGACAACAGTTAACAGTCAACAGTTAACAGTCAACAGTTAACAGTCAACAGTTAACAGTCAACAGTTAACAGTCAACAGTTAACAGTTGACTGACAACAGACTAATTATTCAGTCTTAAGTGCACTCACAAATTCCCACTTACCAGCTTTAACAACATTTCCCGACATTGTAGTCAAGCTAGTGTCACCATTAGCATCAAAACTCCAAGTGCCAAGTACGCCGTTAAAATCTTTAGTTGCCAAAACAGCATCGCGGATAGCCGCGCGGTCATTTTTGCAAACCTTATTAATTGCGCCAATAATCACCTTAGCAGATTCAAAAGCATAAGCTGCATAAGCTTCTGGTTCAGCATTATATTTTGCCTTGTAGCTTTCATACCACTTCGCACCCACGCCAGTCAATTCTTTAGGAGGTAAACCACCAAAAGTAGAATAAACTCCCTCAGCATCTTTCCCTGCGGCATCAATTAAAGCTTGTTCTTTAATTCCATCCGGGCCCATGAATTTGACTGCTTCCGGTGTCATCCCAACATTTCTCATGTCTTTAATGATTTGTCCAGCATTACTTTGAGTAGTGCCACCAAAGTAAATCATTTCTGGATTTAAAGCTTTGATCTTATTCATTAAAGCTTTGTAATCACTGGCTTTGATATCAATTCCTTCGCGGCCGAGAACTTCAATTCCCGCAGCTTTAGCAGTTGTTTCAAAGATGTCAGCAATACCTTTGCCGTAGAGTTCTTGGTCGTCTAGGATGTAGACTTTTTTAACTCCTAAAGATTTCGCCCAATTGGACGCTACAGCACCTTGAAGGTCGTCTGCGGGGACAACACGGGCGAAATTGCGAGTGCCTGTAGGGTAATAAACATTGGGTTCTTTGGCTTCGCCTTTTCCTGGTTTTGTCAAGCCCGGATAGGTCGTGGCGGGACTCACCATCGCTACATTAGCTTGGTTGAGGACGGGAATGGAAAGTTTTGCCGCACCTGAGTTGTAGTGACCGATCGCACCAACTACCGAACCATCCGCTGCAACTTTGTTAGCATTGGATGTAACTTGGCTTGGGTCCCATTTGCCGGCCGCAGCAGTCGCATCATCGAGAATCTCGTATTCGATTTTGATTTTGCCGTCGCAGGCTTTGGAGTCGGTTTCGGCGAGGGCTTGTTTGACACCATTGACCATTGTTTGAGCTTGACCCAGTGCGCTACCTGTCATGGGGAGCATGGAGACTATTTTGACAGTATTTGGGTCTCCGGGGGTGCTAACGACGATGGGAGAGGCTGCGGGAGAGCTTCCAGGACTGCTGCCGGGAGTTGTGGCGGTGGGTGTTTGGGGACTCTGACAACTGGCGCAGAGAGAGGCTATGCCGGCGGCGAGGAGTAATGTCCGCAGCCCTCTGGTGTTGAGATGCTGTGTTGGGTTGGTTTTTGTGGATGTGGGACTTTTGCCCCCTGATTTTTCGGAAAAATTCATAGGTTGGTTCGTTTGTTGCTTGCGTCTTAGCATATTTTCACTCTGTAAGTCTGTAAGTCAAGAGTTAGCACAAGTTTGAAAAATTTGTCTCAACTGTGAATTTGAGTTGAACTGGCATATCAGACATTGATGCCATCCCAGAGTTCCTCGATGGGGAATATTTGTCCCGTTTTGGCTTGGTGGAGGGAGACTTTCAGATCTGCGAGGATTTGGTCATTAGAGTCGATGTCTGAATCAAAATCTGCGTCTAATTCTGGGGCCGCGGTTTGTGTCCGACTGGTCAAAAATTCCAGGAATGTCAGGGTTTGCTCTAAAATCAATTCAGGAGTCCGTTCGATCGCCTCCAGAAGGCGTTGTTTAATCAGCGACATAATGTATGTATGGCCTCTAAATCTAGCTAATATCAGTATATGTATTGACATTGTGTGTACAATATTTTAGAATATAAGTATGCTAAAGCTACTGGCTCTAATTACAACTATTTTTAATCAAATATGCACCCGTCAGCATCTGAAGAATCAGTCAGCCAAACCCGCGATGTGACAATCAACATTCGAGCTAAGCCGAATCAACGCGCTGTAATCGATCGCGCGGCCCAATTACAGGGAAAAAGCCGATCGGAATTCATGCTGGAATCAGCTTACCAAAAAGCTCAAGATGTGATTCTAGACCGCTGTTTTTTTGGGTTAGATGAACTCAAATTCAAGCAATTTTTGGCGCTGCTCGATGCACCGCCAATGCCTAATCAGCAGCTAAACGTATTACTAAAAACCAAATCTCCGTGGGATTAGATCGAAATTTAGACCAACTTTGCCCGCCTGAAAAACTGAATTCCTTACATCAAATTGAAAACTTTGATTCAGGCAACATTCAGTTAGACGAATGGCTGAAGCGTCGCGCCCTAAAAAATGATTTAGAAGGGGCTTCACGGACTTATGTTGTGTGCGATCGCCAAACAGTCATTGCGTACTATTGTCTGGTAAATGGAGCAATAGCACAAACTGCTGCAACGGGTAAAGTTCGGCGCAATATGCCCGATCCGATTCCTGTGATGGTAATTGGACGGCTTGCCTGCGATCGCAACTGGCAAGGCCTCGGCATCGGACGCGCTTTGCTGCGCGATGCAATTCTTCGGACTTTGCAAGCTGCTGAGATTGCAGGGATACGGGCAATTCTCGTACACGCTATCTCCGAAGATGCGAAGCAATTTTACCAGAAGTGCGGGTTTACTGTTTCGCCGATCGATCCAACGACACTCATGGTCAAAATTAGCGATGCCATTGCTTCACTTTAGCTTAGACGTTATTTGCTCCCGTTGGAGGTTGACTCGCCCATGATTGAGTTACAAGCTGATTTAGAATATGTGATGACCGATCGCCTAAAAGTATCTCTCGATGCGATCGCCCAATTTTGCCAACGCTGGAACATTGTCGAGTTTGCCTTATTTGGCTCGGTGCTGCGGGATGATTTTCGCCCTGATAGTGATGTAGATGTACTGGTGACCTACGAGCCATCGCACCGCCTCACGTTTTCTCATTTATTGAGTATGGAGGAGGAGATAGAGGATTTATTTCACCGTTCTGTAGATTTGGTGGAAAAAAAGCAGTTAAAAAATCCCTATCTGCGATCGAACATTTTGAAAACCTATCGAGTGATTTATGCAAGCGGGCGATCGGGATAGTGTGTCACTTACGGTAGCCGATCTAATTTCTGAGTCAAAATCGCCACAGCAGCTTCGTAATCCCTTCCCACAAGGTAAGAGAAATGATAATAGCTAGCAAGATAGAAATCGCAGCCAAACTTCTGATAGCGATCTGCGATCGCCAGAAATCCATAACGGGCATCGCTGGGCTCTGTAAACCAATCGCGATGGTAAGAGTCCTGAAGAAACAGGGTGAGTGTTTGTCGATCGGCACTCGGAATCAATCGAATAGGATCAATGCTAGCATGGTGCGATCGCTCCACTGGTAGCAGCAAGTTATACTCTTCAACTGTGATGAAATCTGCCAGACTGTCTTCGGTTATCTCAAAGTAGGATGCCTCCGGTAACTTGAGAAAATGATGCCACGACATCCAAAATTCGTGTTTGCTGTCAAATCCTGGATCGATATCTAAACGCCATTCTTGGTCTTGACATAAATCATCGAGAACATCTTGGGGCAAATCCGTGAGTTTCATCATAGTTTCCCTCTAATCCTTTCAACCACCTATATCTACTATTATAAATGATTAGATTCTTAGAGTTAGAAAGTGTTGATCGATCGCCAAACACAAATATAGGCGATCGCCTTCTTCCCACAATCCCCAAGTATCAACTAGACTGCGCCATCAAATCCGAATCCTTTTTTTCTTTTGACCGATCGACACTAAAGTCTTCATAGTACGATCGCTCAGTATTCACATCCCACAAATCGTGTTCTTCACCCAGAATATTCCTCGCCGCCAGCAGTCCCGTCAGCATAGAATGGTCTTGATTATTGTATCGGTGCATACCATTTCGCCCGATCGTCTGCAAATTCTCAATTCCCTTCAAAAAATCTTCAAGTACCCGCAAATGTCCACGATACTCCCCATCATAAACTGGATAAGCTTTCGGTTGCCGTATCACAACTCCATCCTCAACATCCGCAATTTTTGCTAAACCTAAACCCGCTAACTCGCGAGTTGCTAATTCCACAAGTTCCGCGTCCGACATTTCCCAAATCTCATCGCCTACACTACAGAAATATTCCATTCCCAAACAACTCTTGCTAGCATCAGGAACCAAAGCAGCACTCCAATTCTTAAAGTTTTGAATTCGTCCCACCTTAACTTCGGGAGAGTGAATATAGATCCAGTTGTCGGGAAACAAGTCCTTGCGATCGACAATCAGCGATACAATCAAAAAATCTCGATATTTCAGCGATCGCGCCGCGTGCAAAACTTCTTCCGGCGGCTGCGGATATAATCTTGCTATCAGCGCCGATATCGGCATACTCGTAACGAAATTATCCGCAGAATATTGAACTAATTCTCCATTTTGCTCCGCAGTAACACTGGTAATTTTATTACCTTCACGTTGAAAGCTAATTACTTTAGTATCGAGATAAACTTTGCCATCTTTACTTTCCACAGCCTCCGCGAACTTTTCCCACATCATCCCCGGCCCCAAAGCCGGATAATCAAACTCTTTGATTAAAGTTTTAGTATCATTGCTACCAAACAAAGCATTAATAATTGCCGTCGTTAGCGACAATCCTTTAATCCGCTGCGCCGCCCAATCTGCTTGAATTTCCGAACAGGGAATTCCCCACACTTTTTCTGTGTAAGTTTTGAAAAATGTCTTGTAAAGGCGATCGCCAAAACGATTAATCACCCACTGCTCAAAAGTTGTTTCTTCAGGAAGCGGCCAGATTCTCACTTTCAAATAGCTCAACATAATCAGCGTACTCTCAAATATACCCAAATTAAAGAGAGTATTGAAGGCACTTATCGGATAATTAAAAAATCGACCTCGATAATAAATTCTCGACAAGCGTGGCACTTTAATAAAATCATTTCCTAGTACCTCTTGCCACAACTGCTGTACAGCCTGAACTTTAGTATAAAAACGGTGGCCGCCAATGTCGAAACGATAGCCCTTGTAGGTTTCTGTGCGAGCTATTCCCCCAACTTTATCTCCTTTTTCGAGTACAACAGGGATGATCCCTTGCTTGACTAGCTCGTAGGCTGCCGTCAAACCCGCAGGCCCAGCACCGACGATCGCCACAGGATAATGTTTCACTCAGCCTACCTCCAGCTTTTTGATCGAACTATACAATTATTTATAACTTCTCAAATTGATATATGCACCCCTGAACACCCGAGAAACTATTGATCGACCTGATGTTGAAGGACAATTTGCCTTGATTTATTCAGCGCTATCGGCAAGCTAACTTTGTCAGTCAAGGGCTTTTTTTGGGATAAGTGGCGACCCGTGCCGATCGCAAATGCCAGTCCGCTGTAAAAGTAGAAAAGCCAGTGCCAGGGAATTGTTTTCAGGGCAAAGAGTATACCGTGTTTTTGCTTAAAAAATCGGTAAAGCGGTGCATTAATTGCTACTAACGGTATTGCCAGCAAGCTAGCCAGTACCAGACAGCTCAGCGACCAGCACGTCCCCAAAATTGCCAGCAGCACTGCATAGGTTAAAATCACGCTGATACGATTTGAAACTTGCAAGTTGAGGTCGTTATTCAATTTGCGATCGCGCCAAATCAGTTCTGTCCAAGGCAGCGCTCGGTAGAAAAAGTCAGCTTTCACCATCCCCATCGCTTGCCAGCGCTTTAAATGCTTCACCTGCAATGTTTTGCACAGCCGAATTTTATAACCAGCTTGTTTCAAACGGTAGCCCAGCTCAATATCCTCGATCGAAGCTTGGCGGTAACTCTCATTAAAGCCGCCCATCTGCAAAAAAATTTCCCGGCGAATCACTCCGCAAGCGCCCCAAAAAGTCGAAGCTTCTTCGTTACCTGTTTGGTGCACGTAGTGGTGCAGCAAGTTCCTGTATTGCGATAGAAAATCGGTATCTCCAGGAGCATCATCGTAAGAACCGATTAAAGCAGCTAGGTAGGGATTATTTTTGAACACCGAGCTCGCATATCCTACAGCTTCAGGACAAATTGCCACATCAGCATCCACAAAAAATAGAAGATCTCCCTTTGCAGCCTGGGCGCCCAAATTCCTTGCCCGCGCTGGCCCCCCGCATTCGGGAATCCTGATGACTTTGGCACCGAATTCTTTAGCCAGACGCCAAGAACCATCGCTTTCGCCATCTGCTACTACAATAATCTCGATCGGTCTTGGTACAGCTTGAGCCAGTTTTGACAAACAGGTGCGGAAGTAAGAACCCCCGTTGTGGACTGGGATAATCACTGATACAGTCGGGTTGGCGGTAGAAATCATCACCTAATTCTTTTAAACTGCATGGAAACAATATTACTTGAATTTACTGCTGCTACTTTTACGAAGGGTAAAATCAGCTCTACTTTTTTGTTTATAACCTGATTTCTGTTTCTATTCAACTAAATTTTTTTCTGGCATTTTCGACTGCATTTTTCCCCATTCGCACCTGTATTCTACGCCACATCTTCCTGAGACTCACCCGATCGAGACAACAGCTTTACAAAATCTTTAAATATACGATTGTTTTTGTAAACTTTAGAAAAAGCCCCACCAGCTATGGTGTCTGAAAGTGTTTCACCCCAGCAGACTTTGAGCCTCCCGCTGCGGTTTTAGTATAATATGCAACAAATATTATACTGAGAGCCACCTACTGTCAGGACTTGCCCGGTACAGTTTCTTTTCCAGAGCCGACGATCGGCTAGTGACTTGTTTACCGAGGTCTGTATCCCGAATCTTGTGTCAATGCACATTTGAGCAGTTTTGGCAATACATATATTTAAAACAGACATCTTAAAATTTTCGACAATGTACGATCGAGCTTGAGTAACTTGCTAACATACCATTAACTCGCTCCCTTTGAGCCAAAACTTTTACACAAACAAATTTTGATATTAAATGAACATATCCAAAAACGATTTAAATCAGCCTTTAATTTCAGTCATCATACCAGCCTACAACGCTGAAACTTTCCTAGCTAAAACATTAGAATCTGTCTTATCTCAAACTTATCAAAACATCGAAATTTTAGTAGTTGACGACGGCTCTACAGATAAAACTGCCGAAATAGTCAAATCTTTTGCTCGAAAAGATAAGCGAGTCAGCTTATTGCAGCAGTCAAATGCCGGAGTCGCCGCCGCTCGCAACCTAGCAATAGAAAAATCTAGAGGCGAATACATCGCTCCCATCGATGCCGACGATATTTGGTATCCGCAAAACTTAGAAAAACAAGTTAAATGCCTGACTTCCTCAGCATCATCTGTCGGAATTGTCTATTCCTGGTCAGTCGATATAAATGAACAAGACTTGCTCACAGGTGGATTTTACAACTCCACCATCCAAGGAGAAGTTTACACAGCATTAGTTTATAAATATTTTATCGGCAATGCCAGCTCATCTCTGATTCGCCGCATTTGTTTTGAAAAAATCGGCGGCTACAACTGCAAACTTAAACTAGAAAACGCTCAAGGCTGCGAAGACTGGGAACTGCACCTCCGCATCGCTGAAAAATATCAATTTAAAGTAGTGTCAGAATATTTAGTTGGCTACCGTCAAATTACCAGCAGTATGTCTTGCAACTTTGCAGCAATGGCAAAATCTCAGTCATTAATTATGGCAGATGTTCGGCAGCAACATCCCGAAATTCCCAGCAGTATTTATCGCTGGTCTAGCAGCAATTTTTACATTTACTTAGCTGTCAAAAGCAACCGCAGCGGCAACCACCGGAGTACATTATCTTGGCTGTATCGAGCTTTCACAAAAGATTTATTTATGGCATTGTTGCGGCACAATCTCTACTTGCTGTCAATAGAAAGTATGTTAAAACTTATAGTTTTACCGCCCACTCAATCCGGCTTAGAATTAAAACAAACATCACAATCAAGTCAAGAAACGACACTTGCGACCATAGAGAGCAGGATGAAAATTCACAGAATATTGCCGTCCCAAATTTATGAAAGAATGCGATTCAACAGTTTAAAAAATCGAAAATCTAAATAAACCCAACCTTGAAAAACCCGGTTTTTTCAATAAACCGGGTTTTTGAGGAAGCTAGAAGGCGCTTAATTTTGCCTGGTTGCTCGATCGAGAATCTGGAAAAAAGGTTAAGTAAAAAAATACAAATTTTTCCTTCTTCCAACTTCCCTCGGACTTCTTCCTTCTACTTAATCTATCTAAGCGTGAGAAGCTGTAGGAGTTTTAGCTTGTGGCTGCTTACCATCCGGTGAAATAGATTCCCCTTCAATAAAAGACCGCAACATCCAAGCCATTTGTTCGTGCTGTTCCATCAAACCAGTCAAAAAGTCTGCGGTTCCGTCATCCTTGAACTCTTCACCGCACTGTTCGACGTGTTGGCGGAGATTGCGAATAACTAACTCGTGGTCATCCACTAAACGCGATACCATTTCCGTAGCCAAAGGCAAATCGCCGATATGTTCTTTAATCGAACCATACTTCAGAAAACCCTCAGCAGTACCAATTGGATAGCCACCTAAAGTTCTCACCCGTTCGGCCATAGCATCGATATTTACTGTTAACGCCTGGTAGTGTTCTTCCCACAACTGGTGGAGCGAGCGAAACTGCGGGCCAACTACATCCCAGTGATACTTTTTGGTTTTGATTAACAGCAGATAAGCATCTGACAGGTCATGATTCAACAGTTCGATCACGCCTGCACGTTGCTCTTCAGATAGACCTATGTTTAACTTACGCATTGAAATTGTTCCCTTAAATTTCTGTTTAGACTTATTAAAACAAATTTCCCCTGCCACTTACATCAACCCAGAGGACGATCGAACTTTGGTAAAATTGCGACATTTCAGGTTAAAGTAATCGCAATATAGATACCTTAGATAGATGCGATGAAACTTTTTATTCCGGGCCGCCTTTGTTTGTTTGGCGAACACAGCGATTGGGCCGCCGGCTATCGCCCGCTGAATCCCGCTATCGAAAAAGGCTGCACTCTGATTGCAAGTACAAATCAAGGAATTTATGCCGAAGTTAAGCAGCATCCCACACACTTGATTTTGCGGGCTGCTTTAAATGACGGCACAAAAATTGAATCTGCACTCCCGATGGCAAAAAATGCTCTACTTGCTGAGGCAAAAACAGGCAGTTTTTTGAGTTATGCAGCCGGTGTCGCCGCTCAATTCGTGGAACGCTACCCCGTACAAGGACTAGAAATAGACAATTATTTAACAGATTTGCCAATTCAGAAAGGCTTGTCTTCAAGTGCCGCAATTTGTGTGTTAGTAGCCCGTGCTTTTAATCGCTTGTACGATCTAAAAATGAACGTCCGCGCCGAAATGGAAATGGCTTATCTAGGCGAGATTGCCACACCTTCGCGCTGCGGCCGCATGGATCAGGGTTGTGCCTATGGAAATCGCCCAATTCTGATGATTTTTGACGGCACGGACATGGATGTTGTCGAGCTAAAAGTTGCCAAAGATTTGTTTTTTGTAATCGTAGATTTGGGGAAGAGCAAAAACACTCAAGAAATTCTGGCCAGCTTAAATCAAGCTTATCCGTTTGCTGCGAATGAAGTTCAAGAAAACGTGCAGCAATATCTCGGTGCAATTAGTTCTCAAGTTACGCAAGATGCAGCCTCCGCTTTACAGCAGGGAGATGCGGTCAAAATCGGCGAGTTGATGAAAGTTGCACAGAGGGAATTTGATAAATATTTAATCGCGGCTTGTCCCGAGCAATTAACTGCTCCCATTTTGCACGAACTCCTGAAGTATCAACCGATTCAGTCTTATATTTTGGGCGGTAAGGGAGTTGGTTCTCAAGGAGATGGCACGGCGCAGTTTATCGTAAAAAATGCAGAAAGTCAACAGCAGGTTATCGATATTATAGAGAGAGATTTCCCCCAGATGGAGTGTCTGAAACTGACAATTAATTCTCAGTGCAAAGTCCGCAAAGCCGTGATTCCGGCCGCCGGTTTCGGCACTCGGATGTTTCCCGCTACTAAGGCTGTGAAGAAGGAATTCTTGCCAATTATCGATCGCGACGGCCGCGCTAAACCGATAATTTTGGCGATTGTGGAAGAAGCTTTGAGCGCGGGAATCGAAGAAGTTGGTATAATTGTCCAAAAGGGCGATCGCACTTTTTTTGAAGATTTCTTTAAAAGTCCCCCGTCTCCCGAACTTTTCCAAAAATTATCTCACCAGAATCAGGATTATAGCAAATATTTACAAGATTTAGGTCAGAAAGTTACAATTCTCACTCAAGATATTCAGGAAGGATTCGGACACGCGGTATTCTGTGCTAAAGAATGGGCGAACAGCGAGCCATTTCTCTTGCTTTTGGGCGACCACATTTATGCGTCGGCGACTGAAAGCTCTTGCGCGCGCCAGCTATTGGATGTTTACTCGCAAGTGCGGCAAAGTGTAATTGGTTTGAGAGTAACATCATCTGATGTAATTCATCACTACGGTTGTGCGGCGGGAGTTTGGCAGCAACAAGATTCTATTTTGTCAGTGATGCAACTTTACGAAAAGCCGACTCTTGAGTATGCGCGGCAGCATTTAAGCGTAGCAGGAATGGCAGACGATCTATTTTTATCATTTTTTGGGATGTACGTCCTTGAGCCTAAAATATTTGATTGCTTGGCAGAACATATTAATGGTAATTTTCGAGAAAGAGGCGAATTTCAGTTAACCTCGTGTTTGGATAAGCTGCGGCAGTCTGAGGGAATGAGAGGTTGTGTGGTGAAAGGGCGGTGCTTTGACACGGGATTGCCGGAGGTTTACCGGCAGACGCTGATTGATTTTCCTTTGTATAATAGCAGAAGCCAGGAGTCACCCCCCCCTACCCCCCCCCAAGGGGGGAAAGTCAGGAGTCAGGAGTCGGGTGCTTAACTATTAACGGTTTCAGCAATTGCCCAATTCCCGATGCCCAATTCCCGATCCCTCATCAGCTACATTCCTCTATTTTCCGTTGTTAACCGCCCCAAAATCAGAGCAATTGTAACAAAATATTACAAGATGACGCTAAAACAGCATAGAGGCTTGACAGCAAAGAATTAAGCGGCTAATCTGATATACATACCCGGGTAAGTCAATTCACAGTCCTATGCAAGAAAAGCAAAAAGTTACACTGTATCTTCCACCTGAACTGCATCGCCAGCTCAAAATCAAAGCCGCAGTAGAAACAGAACCGATGTCATCAATTGCAGAAAGGGCAATTGTATTCTACCTAGGAAACCCCGAACTGGTTGACGAAGTAGAATCGTCCTACGGACAAACCCATCGGGTATACAACTGTCCAGAATGCACGAGTTCTGTGGTAATGCGAGATGGAGAACTGGCATCTGTAACAAGTCAGCCGAGCTTATTGGCTGATCAGGATATTCCGGTAAAGCAAGTGTCGGGCGTCAGTGCCAGCACGGCTCAACCGGGAGAGGAAGAATTGGTTCCCTGCTAAAAATGCCTTGCTTCCGCGAAAACCTAGAACTGAAACTTTCAGTAGTAAGGTTAACGGCAGCATTGAGATTCAGCAAAGATAGCACCGTCTCTAGTGGGTCGAGGAATATGCAAGAAGAGATCAGTATTCTAATCCAAGCTCAATATCCTCTGATCTACCTCGTGACATCCGAGGAAGAGCGGTGTGAGCAAGCAATTTCCGCAATAGCTCAAGCTAAGCCACAGCGCCGAGTCTTTGTCTGGACTGTAACTCAGGGCATGGTAGAGTACGGCCAACCTCGCACAAACACCCAGCAAAACACCCTCTCGCCACAGGCAGCTCTTGATTGGGCCATCAGGCAGCGAGAACCAAACAGCAACGCTAGTATCTACATATTCAAAGACCTTCATCCTTTTAAAGATGATGCCACTGTAACAAGGTTGTTGCGGGATGCGATCGCCAACTTCAAAGGAACGCAAAAGACAATTATACTGATGTCTCCTTTGCAGCAAATTCCGATCGAGCTAGAAAAGGAAGTGGTAGTGTTAGACTTCGCTCTGCCAGACATGGCTGAACTAAACCAAGTATTATCCAGCCAGTTGGAACTCACGAAAGGGCGACGAATTACCACAGAAGGGCGAGAAAAACTATTGAAAGCAGCTTTGGGATTAACCAAGGATGAAGCTGAAAAAGTTTATCGCAAAGCCCAAGTTTGTAAGGGACGCTTGACGGAAGAGGAAGTAGACATTGTTCTTTCGGAGAAAAAGCAGCTAATTCGGCGCAACGGCATTCTAGAGTTCATCGAAGAAGACGAAACCCTAGATGCAGTCGGCGGTTTAGAAGAGCTGAAACGGTGGCTCAAGCAGCGTTCCAACGCTTTCACAGAAAGAGCGAGAGAATACGGTCTTCCCCAACCCAAAGGGATGCTAATTCTTGGCGTACCAGGATGCGGAAAATCGCTGATTGCCAAGACTACATCTCGCCTCTGGGGGCTGCCCCTGCTGAGGTTAGATATGGGTAGAGTCTATGATGGTTCGATGGTAGGTCGATCGGAAGCAAACCTCCGTAACGCCCTGAAAACCGCAGAATCGATCTCTCCAGCCATCCTCTTCATCGATGAACTAGACAAAGCCTTTTCAGGAGGCACCGGTTCGTCCGACTCAGATGGAGGCACATCCAGCCGAATTTTCGGTTCCTTCCTGACTTGGATGCAAGAAAAAACTTCCCCAGTCTTCGTAATGGCAACAGCCAACCGCATTGAGCGGTTGCCGGGGGAATTCTTGAGGAAAGGACGATTCGACGAGCTCTTCTTTGTTGACCTGCCTACAAAAGAAGAACGCCAAGATATATTCAAAATTCACCTGTCAAAGCGCCGTCTGGACATCTCTCGCTTCGATTTAGAGCAATTGTCCAACGTTTCCGATGGCTTTTCAGGCGCAGAAATTGAGCAAGGGCTAATTGCAGCAATGTATGAAGCCTTCGCTCAAGATAGAGAGTTTACGCAGCTAGACATCATCGCGGCCATTAAATCCACATTGCCACTGTCTAAAACCATGACCGAACAGGTCAGCGCCCTCCGAGATTGGGCGAGACAGCGCGCACGGCCCGCTGCATCTTCCGTCGCTGAATACCAGCGAATGGAATTTTAAAAGCTTTCTCCTGGTCCAAACAGGAGCAAAGGCTAGCAACAGCTAGCAGTTCGATTCAAGAGCCGCCCAGCGGCACCGTTAAATCCAGACCGTTGTTGTTTCTCTCTCAGTTTTATTAGGAGGAAATCCAATGTCTCACTTTAGCACTCTGCGTACAAAAATCACCGATGCCGAAATCCTGAAGGCTTCTTTGCGCGACTTGGGCATTTCAGTCAAGTCAGAAGCTGATGTTCGCGGCTACAACGGCCAACGTGTTCGCTCCGACATCGTGGCGATTCTCGAAGGCGAATATGACCTTGGTTGGTCTCGCAATAGCGACGGTTCCTTTGACCTGATTGCCGACCTTTGGGGCGTCGCCAAAAAGCACAATCAAACTGAGTTGATTAACTCGATCAACCAGAAGTACGCAGTGAACAAGACCTTGGCAGCAGTCAAGCAACGTGGTTTGCAAAACGCCAACGTTAAGCTGGTAGTGCAAAACTAATTGATCTGCGCTGTTTCTAAGCTGGCGGGTTAACCAAATACTGGTTAACCCGTTTTTTGTTGGGATGTATAATAGACATAGGAGTGAAAAGCTAGTCTTGAACAGGCATCCTGCCTGTTCCACAATCATTATTGGAGAGGTCTAATCGGGTTGATTCGTTCTATGTAAGTTCTTCCAAGCACTAAGCTAAGTTTCTGCACTGCGACGGTGGCTAAATTTGGCGATGATTTTTTTCCGGGATTCGTGACTGACGCTCAAAGCAAGTTCTGGATTTTGAAGTACGCGCGCGATCGCATCTGCCATTGCTTCGGGTTTTTCTGATGGGACTAATATAGCATCCGCGCCGTCATCTACTAGCTCAGAAGTTCCGCCTACATTAGTAACTACCGCCGGCACTTCCATCGCCATTGCTTCCATCACAGCAACCGAAACACCTTCATTCAAACTTGCCAAAGCAAAAATGTGAGCCTCTTGATAGCCTTGGCGAAGTCGCTGTTCCGAAACAGCCCCAAGTAAATCCACGCATTCGGACATCGATTTATCTTCAATAATTTTTTCTAGCTCTTTGCGATATCCGCTGCCCCCTTGTTCGTCCTCGCCTGCAATTTGCAGCCTCACGTCAAATCCCCGATGCCGCAGCAATTCTACAGTCTCAATCAAGTATTTGTGACCTTTCACCGGGTTGAGGCGGCCGCAAGCAAAAATTTTGCACGGACTTCCTTTTTGCCAAGGCTTGTAAGGGGTGCTGCGTTTAATTTCTGCTATATTAACTCCCATTGGAGCAACAGGTAATTGTTTAGGAAGAAAGTTCGCTAATTTATTTTTGACATCATTGAGAAGCAGTTGAGATATGACGATCGCAAAAGCAGAATTTTTCCACTTTTGTTCCTGATTTGACCCCTACACTTCTAGAGTAGGCCCGAGAAGTGTCATACTGTAAGTACAGCCTGTAAGAATTGAGTTAAATAAGGTTATATTGGCGGTCTTGACACAGGACTGAACGTGGATGTGCGACCAACTTTTTGTTCTGGTTAACCCTGCTAGTTTCCCAGCAACCAAAACCACTGCTAAGAGTTTAACTTTTTCAGATAAGGATGTATCTCTCGCTTTGGCAATAACTGCGAGGCACTGCCACCATACAGCGGGAACTGCTTTGAGAACTTCTACGAAGGAGTTAATCCAATCTTTCGCAGCAAAGGGAAATAGATAAACAGTATTTTTTTTAGCTTCTTCTCCCCATACGTGAGAATTGATGGCTCTGGGGGGGGCGGTTGAGTTGACACCAAATCTGTTTCAATTCCAAGTTCTGCAAGAAATTGTAGATCCCGAAAAAAAAATGTGTGTTTGTCCGGGAAATTGTGGGATAAAGTATCCAATTTTTGCCTTGATCTCTCACCTGCTTTTTAATTGTTAACCTAAAGATATTTATCTACTATACTATGCCGATGCACGAACACTTTTCTCAGCGAGAATTTTTTTGTAAATTTCAACGATCTTTTCTGCTTTTTTATCCCAGGCAAATTCTCTGGCTTTTTCGATCGCCTTAGCCGACATACTTTCCCGCAACCGATCGTCTTCGATCAACAGCTTAATTTTATTTGTCAATTCCTGGGTGAGATACTCCCTAGAATTTGGCTCGATCTTAAAACCAGTTTCTTCATTCACATATTCGCCTATACCGCCGTTATTGGCAACTATGCAGGGCAGTCCGCAAGCCATAGCTTCCATTACCACTGCTCCACCAAACTCTCTGAGCTAAGGGAAACAAAAAATATTTGCTTTCCTGTAATAATCCTGGGTTTCTTGTTGATTAACCCATCCTGTAAAGCTGACTATTTCGCCTAAATTCAGATCCTTCACTCGGCTTTCCAAGTTATTTTTTTCGGAGCCGTCTCCTACTATTGTTAAGCGTATTTTACTTTGAATTGCAGGATCTAATTTCCCAATAGACTCTATGACAATATCGGCGCATTTGTAAGGAACTAATCTTCCCACAAACAGTAGATTGATGTGGCTGGCATCTTTATTTGGGATATTTGTCTGATTTAAAAAGTCGTCAGAAATGCCATTCTCGTAAAACAAATCAATTCTTTGGTCAGGGATTGCAAACAAATCTTTTAGCATATTTAAAGTATATGTTGAACCTGCTAAAATTTTGTCGGCTTTTTTGTAAGTTTCTACATAGCCTGGAATTAATGCTCGACCAACTGCTCTCAAAAAGTTGAATTGAGCAAATTCTTGTTTCGCCGTTTCTTGAAAGCCTGGTGGAAATGGAATGCCCCCATTCACAGGCCCTGGAATAAAAGGAGTCTGCTGGCACACACTAACTACCTTAAACGGATACCGCGGCATCATCGGGGTAATTGCATGAACTATGTCATAGTCTCCGTTGAGGATTTTTGCTTGAAACTTTTGATAGACTTGCCAATTAAATTCCTCATAGATTGGGTAGCTCAAGGCATTATAAAGAGGCCAATTTATTCGCCAGTTTGCGGTAATCTTGGCGACTATCTTATAATATTGTTTGCTTAAATTTGATTCTTCAAGGTAGAATATTTTTTCTTATTCGGGGTATTTTTCAAGAGCTGGTTTATTTCTAATATGGGTAACGAGTTTTGCATTAACTAAATTGTTGACTTTTTGAAAAAAGTTGTATCCAAAAGGTACAGATGCCCACTCTGGATTGCATTGTTATACAATTAATAAAACTTTGAGTTTTTCATTGTTCATTTATTTACTGCCTATGGTTGTGAATTAATTTGAGTGGGTTATACTAGCTTGCTGAATTAAGAGATTTGGTTGTTTTGTATTCGATCAATTTGCTCTGCTGACCTAGCAATCGGCGTTGGTGAAACTGGATTTGACCTTGTAACTGGGGAAATTTAGCTAAGATGCAGGAAAAAGCGTAGATAGCAGCGTTTTCAGTTGTGATATCTCGATGCTTTTGGTAATAGTTATATGTGCGATAGGTTGCTAATGGATAGCCAGTCAATAGTAATAGGCTCCAGCCTTTTGTCGGTAATGCCATTGTTAAGGCTAGCGCTGGTATGATTAATCCCCACAGCCAGATGCTTTTGGTTTCTTTGACCCAATGGCGATCGGGCTTTTTGCCGTGGATCCAAGAGCCTTCAGCGTAGGCGTAACCTGCTCTTTGAGAGCGTTTCCACCATTGAGTGAAATTGGTCATTTGCGCGTCGTGCAGGGTCATTTCTGCATCTAAGCGGAGGATTTTCCAATCTTTTTGGCGCAACCGTAGGCACATTTCTGGTTCTTCGCCGGCGATTAGTGCGGGATTGAAACCTTCGACTTGTTGAAATGCTGTGGCGCGGATCATGGAATCGCCTCCGCAGGCTTTGGTTTCACCGATCGCGGTATCCCACTCAATGTCGCACAGTTGGTTGTAGATGGTGGCTGTGGGGTATCGTTCGCGTCGGCGCCCGCACACTGCTGCTACGTCGGGTTTGGCTGCGAGTTCGCTGTATGCTCGATCGACCCAGCCGTCAACTACTTCACAGTCACCATCTACAAATTGGACAAATTCGATGTCTGGAATTAATTGCAGCAAGCGGGCAAAACCTTCATTTCTGGCGCGTGCTGCGGTAAAGGGTGTAGATAGGTCGAGTTCTACTGTATCGGCTCCGAGCGATCGGGCTAATTCCAAGCTGCCGTCTGTTGAGCCGGAATCGACGTAGACGACGCGAGCAATTTTGTTTGTGGCTGAGACTAGGCATTGGCGGAGGCGCTGCCCTTCATTGCGTCCGATCGCGACTAATCCAACTTGTTTCAAAGTTCCACCTCTTAAATTATACTTGCGAGTTGTTCTTTTAATATTTTAAGTGCTTCAAGGTAACTTCACAATATCTTTATATATAGCAATCCTAAATTAGTCTTAAAATTTTTACCCCACCCCAACCCTCCCGTTACCAAGGGGATGGAGTAAGAAATTCACAAATGATTTAGGATTGCTATAGTAAATTCTATTGAACTGCGGTTTTCGGTGTTAAACTGCCTATAGCTTATACTGTATTAAGCCACATTAATCATTTTGAGTGGAGGTTGGTCAAAAATGCTGAAGTTAAGTTCTTTCTTCACAATTTACTCTAACGATCGGGCAGTCAGCCATATATTTTTTCAACTCTGCGAACAGTGGAATTACCCCGACTCTCAAGTCCAGATGGTTGTTCCGAATTGCGAGCCGTCATGTCGCGGACAGAATCTTGTAGAAGCTATATCTCAATACCTCAAATGGTTGTATTACCGCAGCGCTGATAAACCTAGAGATTCTACAGAAAAGCGTTTCCTCAGAGACCTCAAGGATTTTGATGCAGCTTACTTGTAGCCTAACACTTCGAGCGAAACCTTTAGGAAAGTAAAGCAGGACAGCAAACCCATTTTTTGGGAGCGCATCAACTGCTATACAAAGCAGGGAAAATCTATTCTTGATGATGCTTACCGCCACTTGGGAATCGCTCCCCAACACCAAATTATTGATGGAACGATATTGCCTTTGCTTATCGCGAAGCTGACTTTTTTGCCTTTCCCAGTCTCGAAGAAGGCGGTTCGATGGTTACTTATGAAGCGATGGCTAACGGTTTACCAGTTCTAACTTCGCCTATGGGAGCGGGCAGCATTGCCCGAGATGGCAAAGATGGCATAATTGTTTCGCCCTATGATGAAGAAGCGCTAGTGACGGGCTTACAACAGCTAGCTGGTTGTGCCGAGTTGCGACTTTGGATGAGTGATTCTGCCCGCGATAGGGCCCAGGAATTTAGGTGGGAAAAAGTGGCGCGGCGGCGCGCACAGTTGGTACTCGAAAGATTGAAACCAGCTTAAAAATTGAGAGGGAAATTTTGAGATTTTGGAGGCTTCTGCGACTGAAACCCTCCACCTTTTCTTAAATTTTTAACCCCAAATCCTAGCTTTATTTATTAAAAGTTGGTTGTGTCAAACCCACCGCGCCACAGTTTCGTTGTCGGGTGTTGGTTTCAGCAGGCCGATCAACCTCACATTCGTGGTGCGTGCTGCTTTGTTTCAAGTTTTACCTCTTGAATTCGACTTGCGAGCTGTTCCTTTAATATTTTAATAAAAGTGGAGCTATTTTCACAAGTTTTCTTCGACTTCTAGAAATGATTTTTTAGACTTCATGGTTTTTTTTTTCTATTATTTTTGCCGGTATTCCCACGGCGGTTGCACCTTGTGGCACGTCACAAACCACCACAGCATTGGCACCAATCAAAGCATGATCGCCGATAGTTACAGAGCGAATAATTTTTGCTCCTGCACCGATATCGACGTGACCGCCGATTTTGACATCAGCAACAATTGTCACCTGTTGAAAAATCAGACAGTTAGGGCCAATAGAAGCACTTGGATGAATGACAACGCCATTAGGATGAGTCAGGAGTAGTCCCCCTCCTATCTGGCAGTTTAAAGGGATGTCAGTTCCAGTTACAACAGTCCAGAATCGATGCTGGATCACGTTCCAACGGCATAAAAAATACCCTGTAATTCCACCCTGCTTCTGCCACTTTTGATAGTTGCGGAGAGATTTAAGCAGTTGGCGACTAGGTTCCCACCACTTGCTAGGTTTTTCGCGACTCCAGTCTGGTTCTGTAGCAGAAACGATTGGCTTAGTGATTGACTCAATCATTGTTTGTGCAGTGTTTTGATGATGTAGACAATTGTGCTTATTTGTGAAGTTTACCTTAAGAGGACTCTCTAACACGAGTATTGAGATTGCTTGAATCTCCACACAGTTAACTTGCTTGAGAGAACAGAAAAAGTTAAGCCTGATATCCCTGTTTGTTTTAATTAAATTTTAAATCTCAAATCCTAGCCTTATTTGTTAAAGGTTGGTTGTGCCAAAGCCACCGATCATGCCCCCGTTGGAGTTGATGTGTTGCCGTAGAAGTGCGACACTCGTAACTGTAAGAGCTGGGGTTCGATTTCGGGGTCGAACCCACCCTCACGACTGTTAATTAAATCGGCCCAAGGCAGATTTTGAGTTTGGGCTTGCAATTTTTTCACGAGGTCTTCGACCCGACCGATGGGTCTGGCGGGGATGCCAGCAACGATATCGCCCTCGGCGATATCTTTGGTGACG
Organism: Cyanobacteria bacterium OTE_58_metabat_593; assembly: GCA_031372825.1. Lineage (GTDB taxonomy): Bacteria > Cyanobacteriota > Cyanobacteriia > Cyanobacteriales > Microcoleaceae > Microcoleus. Next base: position 34,379 of record JANMLZ010000101.1, read on the forward strand.
ACGGCACCGGCTGCGACGATCGCATTTGAGCTGATGGTGACGTTAGGGAGGACGATCGCCCCGTAGCCGATAAATACGTTGTCGCCGATATCTATCTTGCCTACGGAATCTAGTTTAACGTTGTAAGCTCGGTTGAGCATGGCGATCGAGCCGTCGTGGCCGATCAGGGTACAGGAGGAGAAGTGGACGTTGTTGCCGATGCGGACGTAGGCGGGATCTGTAAAGACGGTGCTGGGGAGGATGCTGCAATTAGAGCCGATCGCGTACAAGTTGCCGTGGCGGCGGAGAAATTCGGTGTATTCTTCGGAACTGGGGTTGCAGAATTTGGTGTAGAGGCCGGGGAACTTGCCGTAACGCATGGCAAGGTGGCGGAGGATTTTTTGCACTGTTGATTTAAGCATTTTCGTGGTTGTTGCTAGATTGAAGAATCTTGGCGGGGATGCCCACTGCTGTTTTGCCTGCGGGAACATCTGATAAAACGACGGCGTTTGCGCCGATATTTACGTCGTCTCCCAGGTTTACTTTTCCCAGGATTTTAGCACCAGCGCCGACGTTAACCCGATCGCCCAACTGAGGCGATTCTAGTGGTTTTTCCAAATAGCGGTTCCCCAGGGTTACGCCTTGGCGGATAATGCAGTCATCACCGATCGTACAGTTTCCGTGGATGATAATAGCGCTCTGATGTTCAATCACCACCCGGCGGCCGAGCTTCACGGTGTATGGCAAATCTATGCCGTAGGTGTTGCGGACTTTTCGGTAGAGCGATCGATAAAGAATGCTCAAAGGAGCTCGCAGCAGCTTGGGTTCAACTTTCATTCTCCAGACACCGAAGCGTTGAATTGCTACGGCGCGAAATCCCGGTTTTGTCCAATCGCGACCGTGAGCAATCCAGTCTTCTTGAATTTGGTGCCACAGTCCCAGGGCGGGGGTTTCTACTTGATTTTCACTGGTGATTAAGTTTTGCTCAGTTACCATAAGCTCTAATTCACACTATTTGTTGTTTACTCTCTTGCTCGATGCCCACGATATTAATTGGTTTATCAGCTTTTTGAGGAAGGTTCTACCCGGTTTTATCGATCAAGAATACTAATTTTTGGGCTGCCTCATAAAATATTTTGCTTGCCTAGGTTAACCTGGTTTATTTGGCTTTGACGAATTTACCAACTCCCTTTAAAAGTTTTTGGATTTTTCAATCTTACCCCCCTTAACAAATACACTATTCAATACAAAATCCCTGAGTAATTTTGGTGGATCGCCATCGGGTTTGCCTTGAAGTACGCGGCGCACCCTCCAGGCTGCAAAACCCGAAGCCCAGGATACATCAGTTAATACTGTGTAAACCAAGCCGTAGTTTTTGATAAAGTACCTACGCCGGGAATCAAACCAATAGGTCGGCAGCCGCTTGGCGGGCTTTTTGGTGTCAGTTACGCCTGAGCTTTGACCGACTAGGTGGACAACGCGACTTTCAGGTACATACCAGCAACTCCAGCCAGCTTTGTTCGCTTGCAGGCAAAAGTCCATTTCTTCGCAGTACATGAAATAAGCTTCATCCATCAAGCCAATCTTTTCAAATACTTCGCGACGAACGATCATGCTGGCTCCAGCTACCCAATCAGTTTGGCAGATTTCTTGGGAAATGGGAGGCGCTGCGGCCCAGTTGGCTAATAACTTGGATATAAAGCCTGTCCGCCAACCAAAATCGAGTTCTGTCAAGATGTTGTGAAACCGAAAAGCTGACTCCTGGGGAGTACCGTCGGGGTCTTCCAAGCGGCTGCCGGCGATTCCTGCTTCGGGGTGGGAGTCCATGAAATCGACGAGGGCTTTTAAGGCACCAGGGCGAACTACGGTGTCTGGGTTGAGCAGCAGGAAGTAAGGGGGGGGATTGGTGGATTCCAGGACGGGACGGATGAGGGCGTTGTTGCCGAAGGCAAATCCGCCGTTGCGGTCTAGGGGCACGAAGGATGCCCATTCGCTCCAGCTTTCTGTTTCGATGGCGGCTGCTATTTGCTCGGCGGAACTGTCGCCTGAAGCATTGTCGGCAACTGCAACCCGCGTACCGGGAAGCGATTGCACTTCGCTAACTAGAGAGCGCAAGCAGTCTATTGTCAAACTAGGGGTTCGGTAGTTAACAATGACAACCAGCAGTGGATACGGGTGATTGGGCTCGCTGGCATGGGACATAAGTACGGTTGTTTGTTTAACAACTTTTTAGCTCAAGTTGTACCGATCTGGCAAGCTGGAGCGATCGCCCGACTGTAGGTATCGCCTACTTTTTTGATTGCTCCCATAATTAACAAAAGCTGCCACCGCTGTCGGTGCATTTGTTGGTGAGTCAGACTGCGAGCCTGTTTCAGAGCTGCCATGCCCATATTTTGAAGTAGGTTCAAGTTTTCTCCCGACTGTTTGAGCAAGTTTGCTAAAGCAACGGGATCATTGCAATTAGCGATCGAGCCTGTAATGCCGTTTTCGATGCAGTCGCGGAGTCCGGCTGTGTGGTTTGCCACTACCGGTACGGCCTGGGAATAAGCATCGTATAGCTGGCAAAAGCATAGTCATTTATAGACATGGGAGGCTTCAAGTCCCTCCCCCTTCACTTTTGCTTTGAGCGGATTGACCCGCCTCGGCTGAACTACGCAGCTCCCTATTCCATTGCTAAACGCATTTGGAATTGCTTTTCTGAGAATATTGTAAGCACCGTTCACGTCAGAATTAATTAACTGACCAGTCGATGTTTTGTACAAACCTCGCTTAATCCGTTTCCCGGTAAATACAGGTTCTGTTTCTGTTTTCCCGTAGATAGGGATTGGGTCAAGACCCATGAAATTGGCTCTAGATGTGTAGGATTCCTCCTGCACAATTATCTTGATTCCAACTAAGAAAGCTTTGTACTCCAACATCTCGATTAATCGGGCGTGAGGAATACTGACAAAGTTTTGGTTGGTCTGCTTTCCGAGATTGATATCGGTTTTCCACTGTGCATTCTTGCCAATTACCAGCGTCCCAATTTGTTGCGCGACCAAAATATCGACAATCGTGCGACTCGCATGATGCAAGTAATTGTCTACTTTTTGATGGCGGCAGCGAGTTAAGCGTTGAATGCGCGACGATGTTTTGCGACTCCCTTTCAATCGGGATTGCAAATGTGCTTTACGCTTGTTATAGAACTGATTGATTGACTTCAATGGTCGCCCGTTAATCAGCAACGGTATAAAACCCGGTTGATTTGAAGTTAACGCCACTAAATTATTCAGTCCCAAATCAATACCGCAGGCAAAGTCGTTACCTTTGACGGTGGACTCCTGCTCATTGTAAATCACCTCAATTACATAAGAATCGCATTTCGGAACCAGCCTAACTTGACAAATTTGGTCAGGATTGACTTTGGTCTTGACTGAGATTTCAGTACCAGAAAGCTTGACGACTCCGTTTCTCAACCGCTTGCTACTAATTGCCTGAATCGTATAAATGAGCAGGTTTCGGCCTTTAACCTTATCCTTGTATTTAGGTAGCTTTGGACGACCCGTGAATTTAGAAGAGTCGGCTTTGTAAGCTTTAACCGCTTCAAAAAACGATTTCCAATTCTTATCTAGCACCATCAAGATTTGCTGACTTACTTTAGCAGGCAAAGCTTTGTATGCTTCGTGAGACTTCATCAATCGGTTCATCTCGTTGTAATTGACGTAGCCCCATCCGTAAATAAAGTTCTGACGAATGACGTAGTTAGCGGCATTATACAGATTTTTGGATTTGAAAGCTAGCAGCAGTTTAATTTCGGCTAAAACGAGGTTCCGTCGATTTAATGACATGCCTTTCTGCTAGCTGCATTCAGCACCTCCGTCTTTCAACTCGGCAATTATTTTTTCCGTTTTACGGATGGCGCGTCGCTGTCCGTAGAGTCGAGCGGCAAAGCTTGTAACTATAGCCACTAAGTCTTGCATCAACTCATCTTTCCCATTTTCTGCTAAGTTAACTATTTCTAACTTAATTCCCAACCTTAGTAGTAGAACGTCTAGATAGTTTGTACCGAATCGAGCCAAACGGTCTTTGTGTTCAACTAATAAAATGTCGTAGTCATCTTGTCGCAACAGTGCTTCTAATTGTTTTCGGTGGTCATTCAATCCACTGCCAATTTCTTTGACATTTCTCACAATTTGATAGCCGTTGGCAATAGCGTACTCAGATAACCTTTCCGATTGGCGATTGAGGTTATCTTTGTTCTCTGAAGATGAGACTCGGCTGTAAATTGCGACTCGGTTTTTTTTAGCCTGGTTTGATGGCGATTGCGGCAAGTAGTCAACTATAATCAGACCGCTTTGCGTCTGTCGTGCTGGATGTGGCAACTTATTCGCCTTCCACCAGCGCCACGCGGTTGTGTAACTTATGCCTATTGCTTTGGCGTAGTCAGGTAATTTCATTTCGACCTCCTGACTATATAATACCACCGCTGCTTACTACTGCTTATAAACTTAATCAAGTTTTACAATACGATTCTGGGCTGTTCGTCTGAGATGCTGGGAACCACAAAAGCATGGTATTGTTGCAACCGCCCGAATAATTCTGGGCCGTAAGGAAGGGTTCCCAAAACTTCGATCTGTGCCGATTTTTCCATCGCGAAACTGGCTGCTTGGCAGTTGCTTACAGTTCGCCTTCACCTAGTCTGTCCAGCTTGACGGCAATGTTTTGCTCGTCCAAGATTTTCGCTTCTAGGAGAACTAACACGCCTTTACTGGGATGCAATCTGCCCGCAAATAAAATTTTTAGTTGTTTGGGTGAGGCAGACAGTTTTTCGTGCCATATTTTGGTCGCGTCGGCTTCCGAAATAATATTTGCTTCATCTATCCACGAATCATGAATTATGTGACTTTGTTTGTGTCGTTTTGTTAATAAACTCTGCTGGTATTCTGCCTGTGTAAAAATTGTCAAATCAGCGCTGTTGATGCACCAGCGATTCAATATTTCGTATATGTAAGCCATAATTTTGGCTTTAATGCTGGCAGCGGTGCCCGGTTGCAGCCGCCACGGTGCGGACTCGACTACGATGTGGCACCGTAAACACCCAATAATATCGCCAAACAATACTTAAGTCAATCTGAAATCTCGCCGAGGAGCTGCATCAAAGTCGATATTGCCTGTAGGCTTGACTTGCGGCTCGGTGCAGCAGCGAATGTCGATAAACTAACCCATTCATGTCGTCAGAATAACCGCCGCCAATGACGCAGGCGACGGGATAACCAGCAGAACAGCAAGTAGACAAAACTTGCATTTCGCGGCGAAATAAACCCGTATCAGTTAAAGCTAATTTTCCTAATTTGTCGGCTTGATGGGGATCTACTCCGGCATCGTACAACACTAAATCTGGCTTGACATCTGAAAGCAAATCTGGTAAATATTTAGCTAAAGTTTGTAAATATTCGTCATCTTCTATACCCTCAGATAGATGCACGTCTAAATCGCTTTGTTGTTTTGTACCGGGAAAATTAACTTCGCAGTGCATCGAGAAAGTAAAAACGCTGCTGTCATTTTGGAAAATTACAGCGGTTCCATCTCCTTGGTGCACGTCTAAATCGATAATTAAGACTTGGCGAACTAAACCCAATTTTTGCAGGACGCGGGAGGCGATCGCCAAATCGTTAAAAATACAAAAACCAGACCCAAAACCAGGGAAGGCGTGATGAGTTCCGCCCGCTGTATTGCAAGCCAAACCGCACTCTAAAGCGAGCTTTGCCGTTAGTATTGTTCCTGCAACCGCGATGCGAGTGCGGTTAGCCAGGGCCAGACTCCAAGGCAGACCAATTCGCCGAATTGCTTTGGCATCGAGCGTCCCGTTGCAGTAAGCTTGAACGTAGGGTCGATCGTGGACTAATTCAATCCATTCTTGAGGAGGAAGTTCGGGAGCGTGAAATTGCGATTTATCTGCCACTCCGTCCGCCAGCAGCATCTGATAAAGCATCTCGAACTTTGCCATCGGGAAGCGGTGATGCGGCGGTAGGGGTGCAACGTAATCTTGGTGGTAGATAATTGGTAAGTCCATTAAGATGATTGTAGAACGAGTGAATCTTCAATTGAAAGCCTCCAATCTCAAATTTAAATTCGCTGGAGAACCTGTATATGCAGCTAAAAACAGTCTGGCAGTCCGGCAGCAACAACCCCGAAAATGCTGAGAACCTCGATCGTATTAGTCAGTGGTGGGGAAACCTCAACGGCAAAGAAATTAGTTGGGTAGAGCGACTGATTCCGCAAATCGGCGGTCTGAGCGAAATTCACTGGCATCCCCAGCGTTTTGACGAAACATTTGCGATCGTCAATCCCGAAATTCGCGGGGATACTCTCTATTGGTACAAACCCGATTCTCCTATCCAACGCAACAACACTGTTCACCAATTAGAACTAGACAACATCCAACAGCAATTATACCTTTATCCTCAGTTGGAATCGGAACTGGTGATTCGGATAGGAATTGCCGAAGTTAAATATCAGACACTTGAATTAAACAATCCCGAAATCGCCTTGGGGGAAGATAATATTTTGCTGCTATGGGCGGCTGACCGAGAACTTGAAATAAAAATCTGCCTCAGTTCGGAAAATATTGCTAAACTTAAGGAATTGCTGGCATAGAAAAGACCGAGAAAAGATTTTATACCGCAGGTATTGGGTGCTAGCCCGTCGCTCTATAATCTTAGTTACCTATAAATATCTGAAGATTTATGCACGGATGTGTCAAAATTGGCTTCGATCTAGGAAAATACTTCATCGCAGTGCTTGAACAGAGTAGAAAAATCTGGTTTATTTGCTCTGAAGTGCTTAATACCAATTTTTTATGAGGCTGCATAGAATTCGATCCCCCCTAGCCCCCCTTAATAAGGGGGGGACAAGATTCCGCTCAAAGTCCCCCTTCTTAAGGGGGATTTAGGGGGATCGAGATATATGCAACTTCACATTAAATTGGTATAAGTCATAATTGTTTTTCAGCATACTTGATGTTGTCAGCCCATAATCAGATTTGTTTTGGCAATTTTGTAGTAAGGACTTTATTCATCCAAAAAATCTGAAGACTCAAGTCCTTACTGCGAACGGGAATCAAGGTGTTTGTAGTAAGGACTTTAATATTCCCAAAATCTGAGGATTTTAGTCCTCACGAAAAAGCAACTTGATTGTCGTCGATCGACTGGACATGATATGACGAATCATTTTAGCTGTCAGAGCATCGCTAGAGCGTTAATTTATCAATCTGCTGCTAATACTATAAAATTTCAAAATGGCAAGACAAAAGATGGTGATAGACAAAGAAAGTATTCACATTTTAATTATTGATGACCAGCCCAACAATCTCCGGTTAATATCAAATATATTGACCAAGGAAGGGTATAAAGTTCAGCGGGCGATTTCGGGAACTATGGCGATTAATGCTAATTTTACTGTTCTCCCCGACTTGATTTTACTAGATATTGCCATGCCCAAAATGAACGGCTACGAAGTCTGCGAAAGACTGAAAGCTAACGAAAGAACTAGGCAAATTCCGGTGATTTTTTTGAGCATTTTTAACGAAATTTTTCACAAGGTTAAAGCTTTTGAAGTCGGCGGCGTTGACTACATTACTAAGCCTTTTCAAGTGGAAGAATTTTTAGTGCGGATCGAAAGTCAACTGACTATACAACAGCTATCGAAACAATTAAAACAGCAAAATGCCCAACTGCAACGAGAGGTAGAATTTCGCAAGCGGACAGAACAAGCACTCCGGGAAAGCAAAGCGCGATTGCAGAAATTGGCGGTCAATATACCGGGAGTTATTTATCAATTTGTGAAGAATTTAGAGAAAAACTTTAAATTTGAATATATTAGTTATGCTTGTCATAAAATTTACGAATTAGAGAGTGAGGATATATTAAAAAATCCTGAGTTATGCTTCGATCAACATCATCCCGATGACCGACAATATCTGGAAAAAAAAATTGCCAATAGCGCTCTAACTTTAGAACCTTTTGCCTTTGAATGGCGGATTGTTACGCCGTCGGGGAAACTCAAATGGCTGCAATCAAATTCTCGACCAGAGATGCGCGATAATGGCGATATTGTATGGTATGGTGTGCTTTTTGATATCAGCGATCGCAAGCAAGCAGAAATAGAAACCGCCACAGCTAAAGCTGCTTTAGAACGGAAAGTTCAGCGAGAATTGCTAATTGCAAAAATCACTCAACAAATTCGATCGAGCTTGCAGCCTGAACAAATATTTCAAATAGCCGCAACTCAAATCGGTCAGGCATTCTGCGTCAATCGCTGTTTGATTCATACTTACGTTACTAACCCCCAAGTCGATATTCCTCTGGCGGCAGAGTATCTCGAACCAGATTGCGAATCAATTCGCCATGTATCAATTCCGATTGGGCGCAATCCTCACGTCGTACAGATGATGATACAAGATCGGGCGATCGCCTCCAACAATGTTTACTCAGACCCGCTTTTGCAAGCTGTTCAACCGATTTGCCGCCTGGTTGGGTTGAAATCGATGCTGGCAATTCGCACTTCCTATCAAGGTAGGGGAAACGGCGCTATTTGTTTGCATCAGTGCGATCGCTACCGGGAATGGACGGACGACGAAATCGACTTGTTAGAAGCTGTGGCGGCTCAGGTTGGGATCGCGCTGGCTCAAGCTAAAATGATCGATCGAGAAAAAAACCGGCTTGGAGAGCTCGATCGGCAAAATAAACACTTACAAGCAGAAGTTCGCACCCGCGTCCGCGCCGAGCAAGCTCTGCAAGAATCTGAAGCAGAATTGCGGGCGATTTTTGCCGCCATGACTGACATAGTTTTAGTGAGAAATGCAGAAGGGCGCTGCATCAAAATCGCCCCAACAGCAGCGGCGAATTTGGTGAAACCAGCCAGCGAAATGATTAACAGAACCACCCACGAAGTCTTGCCGGAATCTGTGGCAGATTTGGTATTAAATGCCATCCAACAAGTTCTAAAAACGCAGCAAAGCATCAATGTTGAATATAGCTATACAGTTGGAGAGCGCGAAGTTTGGCTCGATGCTAAAGTTTCTGTGCTTTCTCCAGAATCAGTGATTATCGTAGCGCGAGATATTAGCGATCGCAAACAAGCAGAATCTGCACTCCGAGAAAGCCAGCACTTCATTCAGGCGATCGCCGATTCCAATCCCAACTTATTGTACGTTTACGATTTAATTGAACAGCGGAATGTCTACAGCAACCGACAACTTGCTGTGATGCTCGGTTACACCGCCCGAGAAATACAAGATATGGGTACAGCAATGATGTCAACTCTGCTCAACCCCGACGATTTGCCAGAGTTTTTGGAAAGCGTCCAAAAAGTGGAGCGAGCCAAAGATGGCGATGTGATTGAATGTCAATACCGAATGAAGCACAAAAACGGCGAATGGCGGTGGATGCACAGTTGGGATACAGTATTTCTCCGAACAAGTGACGGTAAACCCAAACAACTTCTGGGCGCGGCTAATGATATCACAGACAGCAAATTAGCCCAAGAAAAACTGCTAGCATCGCAGCAAAGAATCTCATTTTTATTGCAGCAAACGCCGATCGCAATTATTGAATTAAATCTCAATTTAGAAATTATTACTTGGAATCCGGCTACCGAAAAACTTTTTGGCTACAGCAAAGAAGAAGTTCTCGGCCGCAATGTCCCAGATTTTATCGTTCCAAACAACTGCTACCACAAAATTTTTCAAATTTTAAGCAACAAGATTAATGCCGACTCTGTTGCCAGTTGCAGTACGTACAAAACTATCACAAAAGATGGTAGAAATATCGTTTGCGAATGGTATAATACTCCGCTAATTAATGAAAACGGTATAGCGATCGGCATCGCTTTAATGGCTGTAGATATTACCGAACGCCAGCAAGCAGAAGCCGAACTGCAAGAAAGTGCTTTGCGGCAAAGAGCGATCGCCCGCATCATTGAAAGAATGCGGCAGACTTTAGATATCCGAGAAATTTTCTACGCTACAACTAGAGAACTGCGCGAAACCATGAAGTGCGATCGAGTCGCGCTTTACCGTTTCAATCCTGACTGGAGCGGCGAATTTGTAGCCGAATCCGTTGACAGCAAGTGGGTTTCATTCATTCAAGCACAGGAGAGCGATGCTAACTTTACTGAAGATGCTTTAGACAGCGAAAATTGCCTCGTCCAAAAATTCGATAGCACCTCACAAAAAGTACGCGATACCTATTTGCAAGAGACCGAAGGCGGGCCCTACAGCCGAGGTACAACTTACCTTTGTGTCCCCGACATTTACAAGCAAGGCTTCGATAATTGTTACATCCAACTCTTAGAAAGATTTCAAGCAAAATCATACATTACCGTCCCCATCTTCTGCGGCGAAAAGCTCTGGGGACTGCTAGCATCCTATCAAAATTCAGCTCCCCGCCAGTGGAGCGAAGCTGAAATCAACGTTGCAGTTCATGTAGGCACTCAGCTAGGAGTAGCATTGCAGCAAGCCGAATTGCTCGCCCGTACTCAAAGGCAGTCAATGGAACTGCTTAAATCCAAAGAAAACGCCGAAGTTGCCAACCGCGCCAAAAGCCAATTTCTCGCGTCCATGAGCCACGAACTCCGCACACCTCTCAACGCGATTCTCGGTTTTTCTCAAGTCATGGCTCGCAACAGTTCGATCACGGAAGAACAAAAAGAATACATAGAAATTATCAACCGCAGCGGCGAACATTTGCTGGAACTGATCAATGATGTTTTGTCAATGTCCAAAATAGAAGCAGGTCAAATTACCATCAATGAAAGCCGCTTTAACCTCAACAACTTTCTCAACAGCCTCAGAGAAATGCTGCAACTAAAAGCCAACTCAAAAGGCTTGCGCCTAATCTTTGAAAATATCGGGGATTTGCCGCAGTACATTCAAACAGACGAAGCTAAATTGCGACAAGTTTTAATTAATCTGCTCGGCAATGCGATTAAATTTACTCAACACGGAACCGTTAGTTTGCGCGTCAGCAGCCCAGCCGAAAATAAATCGCAATTGTATTTTGAAATTGCCGACACTGGCCCCGGCATTTCTCCGTCGGAAATTCCCACATTGTTCCAGCCCTTCGTACAAACGGAAGCAGGTCGGAAATCCATGCAGGGAACCGGGCTGGGATTGCCGATCAGCCAACAGTTTGTCAAGATTATGGGAGGTGATATTGCTGTTGAAAGTCAACTGGATCGAGGCACAACTTTCAGCTTTAATATCCACGTTAACTTAGTAACAGAAAGTGATGAACAAGAAGCATCAGCAGTTAAACAAGTTATTGCTTTAGAAGCCGGACAACTAACTTATCGGATATTAATAGTTGAAGATGTAGCGGAAAATCGCCAACTGCTGGTCAAGCTCCTCGTACCGCTGGGATTTGAAGTGCGCGAAGCAACTAACGGTCAAGAAGGAATTGCTTTGCAGTCAATTTGGAAGCCGCACCTGATCTTAATGGATATGCTGATGCCGGTGATGGACGGGTACGAAGCGACAAGACAGATCAAGCAAACTCCAGAAGGTAGAGAAACAATAATTATTGCCCTGACTGCTAGTGCTTTTGACGAGCAGCGGCAAATAATTTTGTCTGCTGGTTGTAACGATTTGATCTGTAAACCGTTTCGGGAAGAGGTACTCTTTGAAAAAATAGCGCATCACCTGAACCTGCGTTATATTTATGAGGAAGAAAACTCATCTACTTCTTTTTGTGCACCGATGCTTAAAAGTTTGACCACCGAGGATTTGAGTGTAATGCCCACAGACTGGGTGGTCGAGTTGCACCGATCGGCACTTTGCGTTGACGACAACCGCATCCTCGAACTGATCGAGCAAATTCCCGAAACTGAGGCAAATCTCGCTAACGCTTTAACAGATTTAGTCGATAATTTTCGGATAGATATCATTATCGATTTAACTCAATTATTATATGATGAACGACCTACCATTACCAGCGACTCCTAGAGACATTCTGATCGTTGACGATATGCCGGACAACTTGCGACTTTTATCGACTATGCTAACATCCTACGGGTATCATGTCAGGAAGGCTATTAACGGACAACTGGCTCTGCAAGGGGCGCAAATATCTCCTCCCGAGCTAATTTTACTAGATATTAATATGCCGAATATGAACGGCTATGAAGTCTGTGAGAAGTTGAAAAAAAGTGAAGTTACTAAAGATATTCCGGTAATTTTTATAAGTGCGCTAGATGATGTGATGGAGAAAGTTAAAGCTTTTCAAGTAGGAGGAGTAGATTATATTACTAAGCCGTTTCAAGTAGAAGAAGTTTTGGCCCGCGTCGAAAATCAACTTTCGCTGCGTTTGCTGCAATCGAAATTGCAACAGCAAGCTAGGGAATTGCACGATCGCAATTCTAGATTGCAGGAGGAGATCGTAGAACGACAGCGGGCCGAAGAATCTATCCGGTTTTTGCTGGAGACGACGCGGGCGATCGGCGAAGCTGTAGATTTTCACTCAGCTTTAGAAGTAATTCTGCACCAAGTTGGCGAAACAATCGGATGGGATTTAGGAGAAGCTTGGATTCCCGATGCAGAAGGAACTGTGCTGCAATCTGCCCGGGGCTGCTATGCGAGCAACCCCACCATGGAATCGTTCCGCAGCCAAAGCGAACAACTGACCTTTCCCATGAATATAGGGCTCCCGGGACGAGTTTGGGCATCCAAGCAACCGGAATGGGTAGAAGATATTCAAGAGGGCTACCCGCATTTTCTCCGAAGTCAAATAGCACTAGAACTCGGATTCAAAACGGGTTTTGGCGTACCGATTTTGGTAGGCGATGAAGTATTGGCAGTGCTAGTTTTTTTTAAAATTTCGGCTTGTGGGAAAGACGCCAGATTTATAGACGTTTTTAATGCTGTCGGCACTCAATTAGGTTCTCTTGTTCAGCGCAAACAAGCAGAAGAATTGCTGCGGGTTGCTGAAGAAAAATATCACAGCATTGTCGAAAATGCGATGGAAGGCATTTTTCAAAGCACGCCTTCAGGAGGCTATCTCAGCGCTAATCCAGCTTTGGCAAAATTGTACGGTTACGACTCGCCGGAAGAACTGATATCCTGCGTGAAAAATATTTCTCAGCAACTGTATGTTGACCCGGAACGCCGCCTCAAATTTGTGGAGGCTATGGATGCAAGAAATGCCGTTTCTGGGTTTGAATGTATGGTATACCGCAAAGACGGCTGCCGGATTTGGGTATCTGAAAATGTGCGGGCAGTTCGCGATTTAAAAGGTGAATTGATGTACTATGAAGGTACGGTTTCGGATATTACAGAGCGCAAATTAGCGCAAGAAGAGCTGATAATTCAACAGGAACAAAGCGAAAAGTTGCTATTAAATATTTTACCCAAACCTATAGCAGAACGCTTGAAGGCTCAGCAAACTACAATTGCTGACAGTTTTGGCGAAGTAAGTGTTTTATTTGCTGATATTGTTGGCTTTACTGAGCTGTCGGCGAGAATGTCTCCCACGGAGTTGGTAAAGCGATTGAACGTGATTTTTTCCCACTTCGATCAGTTAGCGGAAAATTACGGTGTGGAGAAAATTAAGACTATTGGCGATGCTTACATGGTAGTCGGGGGATTGCCTACACCGAGATCCGACCACGCTGAGGCGATCGCCCAAATGGCCCTGGGAATGCAGGCAAAAATCGCAAAATTGTCCGCCGAGACAGGGGAAAAACTAGCAATTCGCATTGGCATCAATTCCGGGCCAGTCGTGGCGGGAGTAATTGGTGTGAGCAAGTTTACCTATGATTTGTGGGGAGATACGGTGAATGTGGCGGCGAGGATGGAAGCTACGGGTTTTGCAGGTAGAATTCAAGTTACTGATGTTACTTATGAGCTTTTGAAAGATCAGTATTTGTTTGAGTCGCGAGGTAAGATTCCGGTCAAAGGCAAGGGGGAAATGATGACTTATTGGTTGCTAGAAAAAAGGTAAAAATTGGGAATGGGAGGAAGAAGGAAGAAGGAAGAAGGAAGAAGGAAGTATAGACCTCTTGCAAAAATCCTTTTAATTAAATTTTGGACGGGCTAGAAGCCCATCCCACAAGAAAAAAGATTTTTGTGGGATGGGCTTCTAGCCCGTCCTAACTATTTTTGCAAGAGGTCTTATGTTTGTTTAACCTGATATCTTCCACCATTCTCCAGAGTAGGATGTTCTTGTTGCCCGTTGCTCCTAGCCCGGCCGGGAACGGGATTGTGCTGCTATGATGAAAGTAGTTAACGAAACTTTACATAATAGCCGTGACTGCACAACAATTAGTATCTGCAACCAGCTTTGAAAAATTAATTTGGACTTGGAAAGGTCACAAAATCCAATATACCGTCCAAGGAACCGGCCGCCCTCTGATCTTGATTCACGGATTTGGGGCTTCGATCGGACATTGGCGCCAAAATATCCCGGGACTCGCAACCGGCGGCTACCGCGTATTCGCGCTGGACTTGTTGGGATTCGGAGGTTCCGCCAAACCGGCGCTAGATTATACCCTCGAATTGTGGGAAGAATTGCTGACTGATTTCTGGACGGAGTTGGTACAGGAACCGGCGGTATTTGTCGGGAATTCGATCGGCGCTTTGATCAGTTTGATGGTAGTCGCCAACCATCCAGAAATATCAGCCGGCGGTGTTTTAATTAACTGTGCCGGCGGGCTCAACCACCGTCCCGAAGAACTGAGTTTTCCCCTGGGATTAATCATGGGGACTTTTGCTAAATTAGTTCGATCGCCCGCGATCGGCCCGTTTCTATTCAACAACATCCGCAAAAAACACCGCATCCGCAACACCCTGCGCCAAGTCTACAGCAACCGCGAAGCCATCACCGACGAACTCGTAGAGCTCCTCCACGCCCCCTCCTGCGAGCCCGGAGCTCAACAAGTATTCGCCTCAATTCTGACAGCCCCAGCAGGCCCTCAACCTTCAGAATTGCTGCCAAAAGTCGATCGTCCGTTATTGGTACTTTGGGGCGCAGACGACCCCTGGACGCCGATCGCCGGGAGTCAGATTTACCAAGAATTGGCCGCCAACGGTAAAGCCGTGAAATTTGTTTCAATTCCCAACACCGGTCATTGTCCCCACGATGAACGGCCAAAGGAAGTCAATGCTCTGATTTTGGACTGGCTGGTGGAATTCAAGTAAAATTTTTTGGCTTGGATGGAGGTGCGGGGCGATCGGCTAAACCCTTGCATTACCAAGGTTATGCCTCGCTCGATCGCACCCGCATCCAACTCAAAAAAAAACTTTTGTAAAAAGCATTGACACAATCTACCGAGTCAGCTATATTGATGGACGTGTGAGGAGCGAACCAGAAAAAGCACCGAGACGAAACACGGCCAGTCGTCGGTGCTTTTTCTGTGGAAAGGCATTTTTAAACTTGTAGGGACACGGCAATGCCGTGTCCCTATAATTTTGGGAAAATTATGATTGCTACAAATATCAGCGATCGCCCAAAACAAATTGCTCGATCGCCACAGCCACCCCATCATCCTCTACATCCGGCGCCACCCAATTCGCAACAGCCTTCACACCATCAGGAGCATTCCCCATCGCCACGCCCACACCCGCGTAGGAAATCATTTCTAGATCGTTAAAATTGTCGCCGATCGCCATCACATTCTCCGCCTGCAAACCCAAAAGTTCTTCCGCTAAATACTGCACCGCATCTCCCTTATTCGCCGAAGGATGCGTAGCTTCAAAAAAAGTAGAAACCGATCGAGTCAAATAAAGCTCCGCAGGCGTGTAACGCTCCCGTATACTGATGTGCAAGTCGTCGAGTACCCCCGGATTTTGGCACAAAGCCAAAACTTTTGTCGGTTCCCCCGGAATGTCTCGCCGCAAATCTTCAATCACAATTGGTTCAATGCCCGATCGTTCTGCATAAATTCGGGTAGCTGCGGTAATTTCCGGGACATAAAGTTTGTCGTCAATGTAGAAATGGATCGAAAGGAGCGATCGCAAATCCGGTGCTTCAAAATGCTCTAATATTTGCAGAGCAGTTTGTTTGGATAGCGGCAAATGTCGCAGCCGCTTTTGAGTAGCCATGTCTTGAATCCACGCGCCCTGATAGCAAATCAGTGGCAAAGTTGAGCCGATTTCCGAGTGAAAACGCAAAGCCGATCGGTACATTCTACCCGTAGCCACGGCCACTTTCACCCCGCGCGACTCCGCTGCCACAATTGCCTGCTTGACTGGTTCTCGGATGTCATTTGACATACCTGCGATCGTGCCGTCGATATCCAGTACCAGCAGTTTAATGTCTGCGGTGCAGGGAGGGCGATCGGTCGCAGTAGCTGGATTTGAGGCAGTTATATTCTGCATGGTTTTTTGATTTTAACTGTTGATTTGCACGCACCAGTTTATTTTGGCACTGCCGGGATAGCAAAATGCAGCTTCTGATTTTTTTAAGACTAAAATATAGATAAGTATTACCTGAAGTCAGGAGACGGCAGTGCCGTTTCTTGCGCGATTAATCTGGCGTAGAAATCAGGACACGGCAGTGCCGTTTCTTGCGCGATTAATCTGGTGTAGGGACACGGCACTGCCGTGTCCTCGCTGATCATTTCTGCCCAGCCGGAATTTATATAAAAAATTCATTTTTTAAATCACCCCCAAATAGCATGATTGCCATCCCAGGATACCGCATTGACAAAGAAATTTATACAAACCCTCACACAGTTATTTATCGAGGGATGCAGCTTGATGAACAAAAACCCGTTATCCTCAAAACTCTCACGCCTACCTACCCTACCCCAGCGCAAATAGCACAACTCCTGCACGAATCCGAAATTCTTAAGAATTTGAATTTGCCCGGAATAGTCAAGTTTTACAAACTCGAAAAATACAATCACTTTCCTGTTTTAATTTTAGAAGATTCTGGCGGAATTTCTCTAAAAGAATATCTCAGTGACCACCAGCTAGAGTTACTAGAATTCCTGCAAATTGGCATACAACTAGCAGAAACTCTCGGGCAACTTCACGAACACAACATCATCCACAAAGATATTAAACCGAGCAATATTATTGTCAATAGTTCGACAGGGGATGTCAAAATTGCTGATTTTGCGATCGCCTCCCTGCTACCAGACGAAAATCCCGCCCTCAACCATCCCAATTTACTCGAAGGAACCCTTGCCTATATGTCTCCTGAACAAACGGGACGCATGAATCGGGCGATCGACTATCTGAGCGATTTTTATTCTTTAGGCGTCACCTTTTATGAAATGCTCTGTGGCGAATTGCCTTTTAGTGCGATCGATCCGATGGAATTAGTACACTGTCATATTGCTAAAATGCCAGTTTCTCCTTACGAAAATAGAAAGCATAAACTAGAAGGCACAATCAATCAATCACAAAGCGATGAGATTCCTCAAGCCATTTCCGACATCGTCATGAAACTATTAGAAAAAAATGCCGAAGACAGGTATCAAAGTGCTTTTGGACTTTTGTACGATTTAGAAAGTTGTCTCATTCAACTGCAAATAACAGGCGAAATTTCTCACATCACCCTCGGCGAGCAAGATAGATCGAGTAACCTGCAAATTTCCCAAAAACTTTACGGGCGAGAAGCCGAAGTTAATCTGCTTCTGGATACCTTCGATCGGATGAGGCGGGGAAATACAGAAATCGTGCTTATTTCCGGCTGTGCCGGTTTGGGGAAATCCTGGCTAGTCTATGAAATTCACAAGCCGATTATCCGGCAGAATGGATATTTTATTGAAAGCAAATTTGAGCAATTCAATCGCGATATTCCCTACGTTTTTTTTCTGGAAGCTTTTCAAGATTTGTTGCGACAAATCCTCACACAAACAGCCGCCAAAGTCCAAATTTGGAGGCAGAAAATCTTAAATGCTCTCGGCGGTAACTGCCAAGTAATTATTGAAGTTATTCCCGAAGTAGAACTGATTGTTGGATCGCAGCCCCCAGTGCCAGATTTAGGAGCAAATGAATCTAAAAACCGCTTTAATTTAGTATTTCAAAAATTCATCCGCGTCTTTACTCAAAAAGAACACCCGCTGGTAATTTTTCTCGACGATTTGCAGTGGGTAGATTCAGCATCGCTCAAATTAATACAACTGCTAGCAACTAATCTCGAAAGTCAATACTTATTAATCATTGGAGCCTATCGAGAACAAGAAGTAGATGCAAATCATCCCATAATGCTGACAGCCGAAGCAATTACCAAAGCAGGCGGGACTGTGAGGGCGATCGCCCTTTCGCCTTTAGATATCAACAGCGTCAATCAATTCGTTGCGGATACTCTCAACTGTACACCAGAAAAGTCACTAAGTTTAGCAGAATTGCTTTTTCAAAAAACCGCAGGGAATCCATTTTTTCTAACTCAATTGCTGAAATCTCTTTCTTCAAAAAAACTGCTGCAATTTAAATTTGCACCGTCCGAAAAATCGAGTGAGCCAGCGGAACATAACTTTTCTGACATTGACCGAGTTGTAAAAAAATACCAAACGACAGGCGAGTGGCAGTGGGATATCCAGCAAATACAAGAAATAGGAATAACTGATAATGTTGTAGAATTAATGATAGACAACATTCAGAAACTTTCAGAAAATACGCAGGAACTGCTCAAATTAGCCGCTTGTATCGGCAACAAATTTAATTTAGGAATTCTCTCCAAAATCGGCGGACAATCTCTAGCATCCGCAGCAACAGACGTCTGGGAGGCACTTCAGTCCGGTCTGATTTTGCCCGTGAATAACGACTACAAAATTCCGTTAGCGAAGCCCTCGAAGAGGATCGCCCTAACAGCAAACACAGCAGTCATAGACACAATCTCTACAGACTTTACAGATGAATTGTTCCTACCAGTTGCTGATGCTGGTAGCGCCACTTACAAATTTTTGCACGAGCGAGTGCAGCAAGCAGCTTACGCTTTAATATCCGAATCTCAAAAACAAGAAACTCATCTCAAAATCGGCAGATACCTTCTGCAAAACGCACCTCCCGAGCAATTAGAAAAACATATTTTTGATACAGTCAACCAACTCAATGCCGCCCAAAAAATCCTGATCATAGAATCAGAAAGATTTCAATTATGCAAATTAAATTTAATAGCTGGTCGCAAAGCAAAAGCCAGTGCAGCTTACGAGCTCGCAGTCAAATATTTAACCGCAGGTATTGAACTGCTTCCCCCGGACAACTGGCAAACTGACTACGACTTGACTCTTGCACTTTACGAGTCAGCCGCAGAAGCAGCCTACCTCAATACCGACTTTGAACAAATGGAAAAATGGGCAGAAATAGTCCTCCAACAAGGAACCAATGAACTAGATAAAATTAAAGTTTTTGAAATTATCATCACAGCTTGTGCAATGCAAACCAAACTGCAAGAAGCAGTAAAAATTGGTCGGGAAGCACTGAAAATGTTAGGAATAAACTTGCCACAATCGCCGATTCCCCTCCACATTCAGCAAGCACTGACCAAGACAGCAGCTTATTTAACCGGAAAAAGAATAGAAGACTTAATTAACTTACCAGTGATGACAAATCCACGCAAATTAGCAACTATGCGCGTGCTTTCGAGTATGTTTTCAGCTACATTTATAGTTGAACCGATGCTATTACCACTGATTGTATGCGAGCAAGTTAATTTATCGATCAACTACGGAAATTCTGCTTTTTCTGCCTTCGGTTATGCTAATTATGGAGCAATTTTAAAAGGAATAGTTAGAGATATTGAATCGGGCGATCGATTCGGTCAATTAGCTTTAAATTTGATCGACAAACTAAACGCTTTAGAATTTAAAAGCAAGACGCTTAATTTAGTAGCATTCGTTTTGATGCACGGAAAGCATCATGTTAAAGACACTTTACCGCTATTAGAGGAAGCCTATCAAACTGCCCTAGAGAATGGTGATTTAGAATGTGTCGGATATTCTGCCGTAAATATTTGTCAGTCTTTATATTTTATCGGTCAAGAATTGACACAACTGGAACGAAAAATGGCAAATTATAACCATTTGCTGTTTCAACTCAAGCAAGAAACAGTATTGAGTTGGAATCAAATAT
This sequence comes from Cyanobacteria bacterium OTE_58_metabat_593, assembly GCA_031372825.1. Classification (GTDB taxonomy): domain Bacteria; phylum Cyanobacteriota; class Cyanobacteriia; order Cyanobacteriales; family Microcoleaceae; genus Microcoleus. Next base: position 54,411 of record JANMLZ010000101.1, read on the forward strand.
ATCGGCAAACAGTTTTGCAATTGATGGGAAACTTGGCAAGTTCCGATATTTTATTAGGTGAAGCTTACAGCGAAGAAAAATTGTTGCCGCTGCTGTTGAAAGCTAACGATCGGGTGGGACTACAGCACTTTTATTTGCAAAAATTAATATTAGCGTATTTATTTGGAGATGTGAAGCAAGCGTTAGAAAATGCCGCGCAAGCCGAAGTTTATTTAGACGGAGTTGTGGGCTTTATCAATGTTCCTGAATATCATTTTTACGATGCTCTCGCCCGACTAGCAGCATATCCATCTGCAACCAAGGAGGAACAAGATGAGCATCTTTTTTACGCAACCAGTAACCGGAAAAAGCTGCAAAAAAAAGCGCTTTCTGCACCAATGAACCTCCAGCATAAATGCGACTTAATTACTGCCGAGAAAGCGCGAGTCTTGGGCAATATTGTGAGAGCAATGGAATATTACGATTGTGCAATTGCAGGAGCGCAAGAAAACGGATATATACAGGTACAAGCACTCGCATCAGAATTGGCAGGAGCATTTTATTTATCCATAGGACGAGAAAAGATTGCTAAAACTTACTTGACAGAAGCGCGTTATTGCTATCAGCGCTGGGGAGCCAAAGCCAAAGTAGCGCATTTGGAATCAAAATACTCGCAGTTGCTAACTTCAGCTTCGATTTCAACTAATATCGAAACTCACAAATCTACCAGCAGCGCTTCCACTACGAGTGGCAGTGCAGCCGTGCTAGACTTGACAACAGCAGTCAAAGCTTCGCAAACCTTGGCCGGCGAAATAGTTCTAGAAAAACTGCTGGCAAAAATGATGAAAATTGTGATTGAAAATGCGGGGGGACAAAGAGGATTTTTAATACTAGAAAAATCAGGAAAATGGGTGATTGAAGCATCAGGGTGTGTAGATGTCGATCGCGTTGCTGTCATGCAATCAATTCCCATAGATTTTGTAGAAGAGGATAGAGAAGTAACTTTGCTGGCAGTTTCAGTTGTCAACTACGTCGCCCGCACCCAGGAAAGTATAGTTTTAAACGATGCCGCCCGCGAAGGACAATTTACTCGCGCACCCTATATTATTGCCGTTCAACCTAAGTCAATTCTTTGCACTCCGTTAATCCATCAAGGCAAACTCAGCGGCATTTTATATTTAGAAAACAATCTGACTGCCGGCGCTTTTACCCCAGACAGGTTAGAAATATTAAAACTGCTGTCTTCTCAAATTTCTATCTCGATCGAAAACGCCCAACTTTACACTAACTTGCAAGAATTCAATCACAATCTCGAAAAGTTAGTACAGCAGCGTACTTCGGAGCTTTCCCAAACTTTAGAAGATTTAAAATCTGCCCAAAATAAACTGGTAGAATCGGAAAAAATGGCCGCTCTCGGAGGATTGGTGGCAGGTGTTGCCCACGAAATCAATACTCCGATCGGGATTGGCATCACCGCCGCCTCTCTGCTAGCTGAAAAAGTCACAAAATTCTTTGAGCTTTACACCAACGGCCAAATTAAACGCTCCGAGTTAGAAAAGTTTCTGGATACCGCTATGCAAAGCAGTAATATGATCTTATCCAACCTGACGAGGGCGGCGGACTTGATTCACAGTTTTAAGGAAGTGGCTGTAGATCAGTCTAGTGAGTTAAAACGCACGTTTAAAGTGAAACAATATCTAGAGGAAATTTTGACATCGTTAACCGCAAAACTAAGGAGAACTAAACACAAAGTAGAGATTAAGTGCGATGAAAATATTGTACTGGACAGTTACCCCGGCGTGTTGTGTCAAATTGTGACCAATCTGGTGTTGAATTCGCTGATTCACGCTTACGATGGAGAGGAGGAGGGCATTCTGACCTTTGATTTCAAACTTGAGGGCGATCGGCTAATATTTGAATATGCCGATAATGGCAAAGGAATTCCCTCAGAAAATCTCAATAAAATTTTTGAACCGTTTTTTACCACCAAAAGAGGTCAGGGTGGGACAGGATTGGGACTGCACATCATTTACAACCTCGTCACGCAAAAACTAAATGGCACAATTATCTGTGAAAGTCAAGTAGATAAAGGCACAATATTTATGATTGAATTTCCCGCTAGAATTAGCAATTAGTTATTAGACCGCCAGTTTTAATATAAGTTTGTTTAGGAGAACGATAAATGTCAGAAGCTACTCAAAATCTGTTCGCTGCGGGTGATGATGAATTAATATTTGCGGAAGAAGATGAGGCGGAAGAACAACCGATCGCAGCTAGTTGGAAAATATTAATTGTAGACGATGAAATAGAGATTCATAATATTACGAAACTTGCCTTAAATGATTTTACATTTGAAAATAAACTCATCACATTTGTCAGCGCTTTCTCAGGCAAAGAAGCCAAAGAAATTATTAAATCCAATACCGACATAGCATTAATTTTACTCGATGTAGTGATGGAGACAGAAGAGGCAGGCTTGGAAGTTGTAAAATACATCCGTGATATTTTAGATAACAAAATAGTACGGATTATTTTGCGTACCGGACAGCCGGGACAAGTGCCAGAAGATGTCGTAATTGTCAGCTACGATATTAACGATTATAAAACTAAAACTGAGCTGACAAATAAAAAGTTATTTACTACGGTAGTAACCGCACTCAGAGCATTTCGCGCCCTGACTCAAATCGAAGCCAGCAAAAGCGAACTCGAAAAAATTGCCGCAGCTTCTGCCCGCTTTGTCCCCCGCGAATTTTTAAAGTTTCTCAAAATTGAAAGCATTGTTGATGCCAGATTGGGAGATTCGGTACAGGCAGAAATGACGATTATGTTTGCGGACATTCGTTCATTTACAAGTTTGTCAGAAAGTATGTCTCCCCAAGAAAATTTTGAATTTCTAAACTCTTATTTAAGCCGAGTTGGCCCAGTGATCCGCCAGTACAACGGTTTTATAGATAAATATATTGGTGACGGGATTATGGCTTTGTTTCCTAACAATGCTGAAGATGCCGTGCAAGCAGCAATTGAGATGCAGCAGCAAGTTAAAATTTACAACAAACACAGGCAAAATAGCGGCTATCAACCTATTTCGATAGGGATTGGTTTGCACACGGGAACTTTAATGTTGGGTACGATTGGCGAAGCGGAACGAATGGAAAGTACGGTAATTTCTGATGCTGTGAATTTAGCTGCGCGGGTGGAAGGATTGACAAAGCTTTACGGAGTTGGTATTGTGGCTAGCGTTCAGACTTTGTGCCGGATCGATGATCCTCAAAATTACAAGTGCCGATTTCTCGATCGCGTTCAAGTAAAAGGAAAACAAACCCCGGTTGCTGTTTTTGAAATTTACGACGGTGATTCGGATATGATGATCGAACTAAAAGCACAAACCCAAACTTATTTTGAACAGGGAATTTTTTTTCACTACCAGCAGCAATTCGCACAAGCAAGGCAAATGTTTTTACGCGTTTTGCAAGTCAACAAGTATGATAAGGCTGCATCTTTTTATGCAGAACGCTGCGATATGTTGATGAAAAATGCAGTCATTATGACTCTGGAAGGGATTGAGATATAGGGAATGGGGAATGGGGAATGGGGAATGGGGAATTGGGAATTTAAAATTGGGCCGAAAAGAATTAGGAAATGGGCATCAGCTAAGATACTGAACAGTGAACAGTCAACAGTGAACAGATAACTTAGTTTATGCGCTTAAAATCCCTTGATGTTTTTCGCGGAATTGCGATCGCCTCGATGATTCTAGTCAACAATCCCGGTAGTTGGAAACAGGTGTATCCGCCGCTAGAGCACGCAGAATGGCACGGTTGTACTCCCACAGACTTAGTATTTCCGTTTTTCCTGTTCATCGTTGGCTGCGCGATGTCCTTCTCGCTGTCAAAATATACTGAAACTGCTACAAAAATAGAAACAAATATTTATTGGCGAATTGCGCGGCGGGCGGCGATTTTATTTGTATTAGGATTGCTGCTAAATACATCTTCGATCGCCCTTGACGTACTTCTCAAAGGCGCCCCAGTGGAAAACTTCGGTAAAATCCGCATCATGGGAGTTTTGCAACGGATTGGGTTAGCGTATGCAATTAGTGCGATCGCCATTCTCAACCTTTCCCCCCGCAATCAAAAATTGCTCGCGATTGCGGTACTTTTCGGCTATTGGGGTGCATTGTTCGTATTTGCTGTAGGGGGGTACACCACAAGCGCATTTACGCCCGAGGGTAATTTTGGGGGGTATGTCGATCGGCTAATTCTCGGTAGCCAGCATCTGTACAAAGGCGGCCCCTTCGACCCCGAAGGATTATTCAGCACTTTACCAGCAACCGTTACAGTCCTCATCGGCTACTTTACAGGAGAATGGTTGCGCGTGCAGCCAATCAAAACTCGCACCAGTATCAACTTAGGAATCTGTGGGCTAAGTTGCGTAGTCATCGGCCATTTATGGGGATTTTCGTTTCCGATCAACAAACAACTTTGGACAAGTTCCTATGTAGTTTTTACCGCAGGTTGGGCGTTGCTACTGCTAGCAGTTTGCTACGAAACAATTGAAGTGCGAGGTTGGAAATGGGGGCGACCCTTTGAAATCATGGGATTGAATGCAATTTTCGTATTTGTGGCTTCCGGGATTGCCGTCAGAATTCTGTTGCGAACTCGTATCGGCAATGGCGAAACTGCTCCAAATACCTACACTTGGATGTATGAAAACTGGTTTTTGCCGTGGGCTGGGCCGCTGAATGGTTCTCTGGCATTTGCTGTGGCGATGGTGTTATTTTGGTGGTTAATTTTGTATGGGATGTATCGCCGAGGTTGGGTGGTTAAAATTTGAGTGGTTTGGTATGTAGTGGATCTACCTCTTTTCTGGGTAGCGCCTGATCTACTTGAGCCGGAGTGTGCGAGGTACTAGATGCTTGAAAAAGGACTTCCTATGGCAAGTAATAGCTACTGGGGCTTGACAGACAAAAGCCCTTTGCGGTAATATATACCCATAGAAACTATCGTTCAAATAAAATAAAAACTAATCAACAAAGTAGTAGTCATCTAAAAAGAGAAGAGGTGAATAGTTATGGCAAGAATGATTCCTAAAAAATTATCATCAGCAACTAAGAGCTACGCAGAAAAGGCTCTCTTCCAAATTTTTGAGAAAAATCTCAGTGATGATTACGTTGTTTTTCATGGAGCCTGGTGGCAGCACATCGGATATATCGTTCAAGATAGGGAAGCTGACTTCATCATTATTCATCCTGATAAAGGAATACTTATACTAGAAGCTAAAGGAGGAAAGATAAGCTACGATTCTCTTAATATGGCTTGGTATCAGAACCAAGACAAGATGAAAATATCTCCATTTAAACAAGCCAAAGAAATTAAGTTTAAATTTTTGGATTTTCTTAGCAAGCATAATGAATTTTCAAAGAAAGATTTTTGCATTGGACAATGTGTAGCTTTTCCTGATATTGATGTGGCGGAAAACAATCTACCATCTGAAGCACCTCAAGAAATATTACTTTTACGTCCTCAGTTAGGAAATATTAGTGACTGGATATCTTCTGTTTTTGATTACTACTACAAAGCAGAGAAAAATTTTACAAAACTTGGAGAGCAGCGCACCGATTCAATCATTAACCTCATATCTCCAAGTACAGAGTTCAGGAAATATATTGCTAGTAATATTGGTGAAAATAACCAAGAAATTCTTCAATTAACAGAACAGCAATTCGATATCTTGAATAATTTGTACTTCTATCCTCAGTGCATTATTCTGGGATGTGCTGGTTCAGGGAAGACTCAGTTGGCAATAGAAAAAGCAAGAAGGTTATGCCAACATAAGGTTAAAACACTCGTAATATGTAAATCTCATAACCTCTCCCTCTATCTTGCTGCTTCTTTACAAGATGAAATTACAGAAGGTTACTGTGTAGTTTCTAGTTATCAAGAAATATTCCAAAAAACTTTTAAGGGGACATTTGAGTTTACAGCAATCATTGTTGATGAAGGACAAGACTTTGAACGTCAGGAAATTAACGATTTGAAGAAGTTAATTCCCAAGGATGGAACATTCTATATTTTTCAAGATAGTAATCAAAATCTTTCAAAAAATGCAAACTTATTTGCTCTGAAAGTAAGCCCAAATGTTTTAGATAAAAATTGTCGAAACACTCATAATATATTCAAATATGCGGAGCAATTCGTATCTTGCATCCACCCAATAAAGAGTTCCTCAATTGAGGGAATAGATGTAGTCCGTCGGATATATAAAGGGACACATGAAATACTTGGGATGTTAGAAGAAAGCATTACAAGTTTAGTTGAAACAGAAAATGTTCTTCCTGCTCAGATTGTTATATTAACTGATATGTATCCACTCTCCAAGTCCATACTTTCAGGCTATTCCCATATCAATCGTTTTCATCTCAAACAGTATTCATTCTCTAAGCCAGATAAAAATACTATTCACTGGTCTAATATAGGAATGTATAAAGGACTAGAAAGTGATGTTATAATCTTATTTCTTGAAAAAACCAAAAAAGTGATACCAAGTAATTGGGATATCGCAGACAAGTATGTGGGAACAACAAGAGCAAGAAGCTTTCTTATTATTTATGAGTTTCCCGATCCAGAAATTGACTTTTAATTTTGCAATTTTACTGAAAAAGAAAACCTTCATCTTCTATTTCACTCTCTTCCAAAATCTCTTCAAAAGAAACTAGCCTGGGAGAACCTTTGTAACATAAAGATCCAATCTGATAAACAGCCTGCTGAATCGGTTCTGGTATTGGACGTTTTAAACTTTTCGATACAAAATCTTGCAACTGCCGATGATCTTTAAAAAGCAAATAGTAAGCATATATACAGTTCAACTGCAATGCGATACAACTGATTTTCATTAACTTAGTTATATGTTCAATCATTCTTTCCTTTAGCATTGTTCTTGTAGATGTTCTTTCTATGTAAGTTAATGCTCCCTTTCGCGGCATAATGAGATGATGAATAATTCTAGTCTTAATAAATGTATTAATAAGTTCATCATCAAAAACTTTAAAAAGATATTTAAGGCTAATCATTTGAACATCATTGCTGTAGTCTAGATAGACGAATTTTACAAACAACCAAGAGTATAACTTCCAATGCTTTGGGTACTTCTTTGACAATTGATAAAGCCATTCTATATGCTTACTAAATAATTTAATTTCTAGCTTTGTACCTAATTTAATTTCATTTAGTATTTTGCCAAATTGTTTGGCTTTTTCCTCATTATCAATATCTTCTATTACTATAAACTCTGTTTGAGGGGGTGATATTTTTTCATCTAAATTACTTGCTTTTTCTGAATCAATTTCTTGAAATATGGCAGTTTTATTTAGCTTACTTTCTTTTTTATTTTGAGCGTCTTCATCTTCTTCACCAAGCATTTCATAACCTCCAGTCTTCTTTGAATCTTTAATAAACTCAATAATCTTTTCTTGAGCTTCTATGATTTTGGTTTTTGCAGAATTTAAATTTATTCCTATTTTTAAAAGAAATTCTTGTATAACTATTAGAGCTTTTAATGCTTCACTTTTGTTATTGGTAAAAACGCGAAAATCATCGACATACCTGCCAAAATTTATGCCCGAATTGAATAATGCTTCATCAACTTCATTAAGGAAGATATTGGCTATAAATCCCTCGGCTGAATTTCCTATAGGAATACCTTGGCTATTATATGTTTGACATAATTTTCCATCCACAATTGAATAATAACAAGTTGTGAATTTCAAGGTTTTACCAAATAAAATCATAAAATCAGTTTCATTACTTATATTTAATTGTTTTGAAAGTGCTGATAGGAGATATTCATGAGATATAGAATCATAAAAAGATGATATGTCAGTTTTAAGCAGGCAAGTGCTATTTTCGACTTGTGCTAACTGCCAATCTACAAAGTCTGTAAACCCTTTATAGTAACACTTATATAAATATTTTTTTGATTTCTTATCTTTCTCAATATTGCTATCGAGTCGATATGAAAAGCAATTTTCAACCAAGGTAAAATCTAATAGTTCAGCTAAAACACAGACAAAAATAAATTTGATTACCAAGTCCTTGAATGGAGTGTGTATCATTCTCCTGAAGAACATATCGGATTTGGGCAAATAGAAAGAGAATGCTGTTTCGGGTTCGTATAAATTTGGATTTTTTAGAGCTGATTTAATCTCTCGAAACAATTTTTCTTTGTTTTGCCTGTAGTAATCTATTTCAATAAAATTACAGAAAGAATCATACTTTACCCTGTAGTATATGGCATACAGATATGCCTTTTCAAAAAATTCTCTTTTCTTTATTTGTTCAGTCAAAAAATCTTTATTCATTAGTTTTATTAATTTAAATGTTACCCCTGGGCAATTTGTTCAAGGGGTCAGGGCAAATACCGAACGGCGGAGGGCATCAACGGAAGGATTGCCGATCGCACTTCTAATGATATGAGATAAAGGCGATCGAAGATCGATCGGGACACCAGTTTGGGTTAAAATTGAAAATAGGAGGATTTAGTATGGCGACTACTGCTCGAGAAATCTATATTCAAGTTGTCCGCACTTTGTCACTAACGGAGCGGCTACGCTTGGCAACTCTGATCCTCAACGAGTTATCAAACCAAAATGTCTCTGTCGTCGAGCAAAGTGATACCTGGACTGAGGACGATCGTCTCAGTGTAACAACCTTTTCTTTGCAATCAGATTCATGACTCCCCAAAATTTTTATATGATCTCCACACTACCTATCATTCATAGCGACCCCGACATTCTAGGTGGAACTCCTGTCTTTATTGGTACTCGCGTCCCCATCAAGACCCTGTTTGACTATCTCGAAGCAGGTGATTCGGTGGATGAGTTTCTAGACCATTTCCCTAGCGTCAGCCGCGAACAAGCGATCTCTGTTATCGAATCGAGAAATTACGACCGCTTAAATGCCTGAATCCATGCCAAATCAAGGATTTTGGGCATAAAAGCCGTAGCTTGCGGGGCTCCCAGCCATCGCCCGCCGGGAATCCGTAACTACAAATAAGCCCCACCCGCTAAAATTAAAAAATAGAGACGTAAAAATAGGCAGGCCCGGTCAATGATCCCAACAGTTATAGAACAATCCGGTCGCGGCGAACGCGCCTTTGACATTTACTCGCGACTCTTGCGCGATCGCATCGTCTTCTTGGGCCAACAGGTTGACTCCGACTTAGCCAACCTGATCGTTGCCCAATTGCTATTTTTGGATGCAGAAGACCCCGAGAAAGATATTTACCTGTATATCAACTCCCCTGGGGGTTCGGTAACCGCAGGTATGGGCATTTTTGACACGATGAACCACATCCGCCCCGACATTTGCACTATTTGTCTCGGTTTGGCCGCCAGCATGGGCGCTTTTCTGTTGAGTGCCGGTGCTAAAGGCAAGCGGATGAGTTTGCCTCACTCCCGGATTATGATCCACCAACCTCTGGGCGGAGCTCAAGGACAAGCTACCGATATTGAAATTCAGGCCAAGGAGATTTTGTACCACAAACGCCGCCTGAACGGATTTTTGGCAGATCATACCGGTCAGCCACTTTCCCGCATTGAAGAAGATACCGAACGGGATTTCTTCATGTCGGCTGAAGAAGCAAAGGATTACGGATTAGTCGATCAAGTGATCGATCGCCGTCCTTCCGCCAGTCGCCCGATCGCCGCTGTCGCCGCCTAAATTAATAGTTAAAAATCAAAGATGGGGAAATATTCTTCATTTTTGATTCTTAACTATTTGATATCAATTCCGGCTGCGCTGGAATGATATAGAGAGGACACGGCAGTGCCGTTTCCCTACAATTCGCGGTAGGGACACGGCACTGCCCTGTCCTCCGTTTATATCATTCCGATGAAGTTTCCCTACAATTCGCGGTAGGGAAACGGCACTGCCGTATCCTCTATATGATTCCGGCGTAGACGGAATTGATATCATACCGTCCCATCAGCAACGTCCGCTGTTGCTCAGTCGATCGAGATTGACTGAGGCCCCGTGCTTGTACCGTTGGTGGTTGCGGCTGGGGGTGCAGTGTAGGAAGTCGAACCAGCTTGCTCGTCGATCCAGCTTTTAACGGGTTCTTCGTGAAGGTTGAGTCGAAGCAGGCCAGAAAAAAATCCGCCCGCAAAGGCGATCGGCTGTTGGATCAATTCTTTGACCACTGGGATGAGTTCATCGAGGAACATTCAAGAGTCTCCTTGTGCTGCTAGCGTTCTACCTTCACTGTAACGTTTGTATTGCGATGCTGGCAGCGGTTGACAAAAAACCCTGCTAAGAGCGCTGAAGATGGGCGATCGGCTAATTTGTCCGCTAATGATCTAGAATACTAATCAATTTGCAGTAAAAATTTTATGTGCCGTTTGCTTGGCTACCTTGGGGAGCCGATTTTACTCGATGCTATTCTGTACAAGCCGGAACATTCGCTAATTGTGCAGAGTTACGAGCCCCGCTTGATGACTTCTGGCGTAGTCAATGCTGACGGTTTTGGCATCGGTTGGTATCACTCACACCTGGATACTGACCCGTTTACCTATAAAAATGTACAGCCAATTTGGAACGACACCAACCTGCCGAGTATCAGTCGATACGTTGAATCCGGCTGTGTTCTAGGCTATGTTCGCAGTGCAACTTCAGGACAAGCTTTAGATTTGAGCAACTCTGGGCCGTTTCAGAACGATCGCCTGCTGTTCGTACACAACGGCTTCGTGGAGAACTTTCGGAAAACTGTTTACAGACCAATTCGAGATCGGCTCAGCGATACCCTTTATCAGTCAATTAACGGCAGCACAGATTCAGAGCATATCTTCGGCTTATTTGTCAATGAATTAACAGCCGCAAATCTGACTATACAAGCTGCTTTGCAAAACTCCCTGAAAACTTTAGCAGAGCTAGCAAACTCTCACCAAGTAGAATTTTCAGCTAATATCATTATCAGCGACGGACACCAGCTCGTTGCCTCTCGCTTTGCTTCCCAAAAAGCCCCTCCTTCCCTTTATTGGCTGCGGGACGATCCAACTTTCCCAAATTCTGTCATCATTGCTTCTGAGCCTTTATTTGGCGGCAATTGGCACGAGTGTCCAGTCCAGAGCATTATCAGTACGGGAGCAGACGGTGATATCGAAATCTATCCAATCTTGTAGAGAGGCAATTTATCGCGATTTACAGCAGTGTCGCCGTGGCACTTTTAAACTATTTGCAGACATCGATTACGATACTTTCTGCCGCCAAGCTCATCCAGATTTTAGTCCCGTAGGCTGGCACTTAGGTCACATTGCTTATACTGAGGATTTGTGGCTGTTGCAGAAATGCGGTGGATTCAAACCAGTATTTCCTGAATATCATAAACTGTTTGCTGCTGATATTTTACCCAAAAATCAACGGGTTTTTTTGCCAACTTTTCCAGAAGTTGAATTATATCTGGATGCGGTCAGAAAAAAGGTGTTAGATTATTTGGAAGTAGCGCCGATCGCACAGCAAGAACGTCTTTGGCGGTTTATGATTCAGCACGAAAGCCAGCACTGCGAAACTGTTGCTTTCGTGTTGCAAATGCAGGAGAAGGAAGAAGGTTCGGCAGCGGATTTGGTAACGGATGTAACGGATAGAAGGAAGAAGTCAACCCCCCCCAACCCCCCCCAAGGGGGGAAAATCGGAAGGAAGAAGGAAGAAGGAAGATTAATTTCCGATACTTCGACTACGCTCAGCACAAGTGCCCAATTCCCGATGCCCAATTCCCCATTACCGATTCCCAATTCAGAAATTGAGATTCCGGGCGGGCAATTTTACATGGGAAGCGATGCTGCTGAGGCTTTGGATAACGAGCGATCGCGCCACCTGTGTTATTTAGAAGCATACTCGATCGATCGCTATCCAGTCACTTGCGGTCAATACCGAAATTTCATGGAATCCGCCGGCTATCAAAACCCTGATTGGTGGTCAGCGGACGGCTGGAAATGGCTGCAAGGCGAAGCAGTCGATCGACCGCTTTACTGGTCAGAAAATCCAGCTTTCAACAACCATCCAGTTTGCGGTGTCAGTTGGTACGAAGCCGAAGCTTACTGCAACTTCATCGGCAAGCGTTTGCCATCGGAAGCCGAATGGGAAAAAGCTGCAAGTTTGGATGCCACAAATCAAACATATCGCATCTATCCTTGGGGAGATTCACAACCAAATCCCAGCCTATGCAATCACAGCAATAATATTGCAAATACCTCGCCTGTCGATCGCTTTCCGAAAGGAGCAAGTGCGGCCGGCTGCTGCGATATGTTGGGTAATGTTTGGGAGTGGACTGCTTCAACTTTTGACGCCTATCCGGGATTTGAAAGTTATCCTTACAGGGGATATTCTGAAGTTTATTTTGATGGAGAACACCGGGTTTTGAAAGGCGGGAGTTGGGCGACTTTTCCTCATGCACTGCGATCGAGCTTTCGGAATTGGTACTATCCGGGCGTGCGCCAAATTATTGCTGGTTTTCGCTGCGCTCAATAGTTACAGCTTGTTCCAGGTTTGTAGGGACACGGCAATGCCCATAGGTGTCAACAACCAGGTTAAACCCAGTCACAGACTGCTGTTTGACTATTAAGGCTCTTGTCCCCCCTAGCCCCCCTGGTTGTAGGGGGGGACAAGAGTCCGATCAAAGTCCCCCTACAACCAGGGGGATTTAGGGGGATCTAGACTTTGCCTAAAAGCGATATTTATCAGGGGTTTCAGGCTTAAGTTGACACTAATAGGCAATGCCGTGTCCCTACCCCAAAATAATCACGAGACAGCATATAAATTATTGGAAAGGGAATTTGGTCGAAGTTTGCTTGTAAAATGCCAAAGTTTTTCTGAAGTAAACATATCAAGCAAAAAAAGTTTTGTTACTTATTCGATAATTTTAGTTGATACTTTTTAAGTTTTAATTGTGGATGCGATCGCCCCGAGGGTGAGACAATACAGAACGGAGATCGGCCTAAAAAAAATCTGGCTTGAGCGTGATATTTGGTAACGCGACGGCGTGCTATACCCATTGGTGCATCTTAATTTTATTCTATGAAATCCCCAAGACAGTCCGACACGACAAACCCAGCCTCAACAAAGGAAAATCGCCTGCACTTAGAGCGCCTAGTGACTGGGATGCCGACACCGGCAGAAATGAATGCTGGCAGCGATGCAGTCAGCGGGTTGACTCAAAACCCCAAATCCCTGCCTCCAAAGTATTTCTACGACGATCGCGGCTCGAAGTTATTCGAGTTGATTTGTCAGTTGCCGGAATACTACTTAACGCGCACTGAGACGGCGATTTTGGAGGGATGTGCAGGGGCGATCGCCCATTTGACGGGCCCCTGCGAAATTGTCGAACTCGGCAGCGGTAGTTCCACCAAAACTCGGATTCTGCTCGATGCTTACAGTAAGCTGGAATATCCCCTGCACTATTTGCCGATCGACATCAGCCCCACTATCCTAGAAAGCAGCGCTTGTCAACTGTTAGCCGATTATCCATCGCTCCAGATTCACGGACTTGTCAGCACTTACGAACTAGCCTTAGCTAAAATTGCACCGTCGCCATTGCCAACCCGAATGATTTGCTTTCTAGGCAGTACCCTCGGCAATCTCAACGCTCAAGAATGCGATTTATTCTTCTCGCAAATTGTCGGTGCATTGCAACCAGGAGAGTATTTTTTGCTGGGAATTGACTTGGACAAATCTCAGGATATTTTAGAACCAGCCTACGATGACAGTCAAGGAGTAACGGCTGCATTTAACTTGAATATGCTCAGGCATTTGAATCGCAGGTATGAGGGAAATTTTGATTTAGCGCAGTTTGAGCATTGGGCTTTTTACAATCAAGATAAATGTCAAATTGAAATGCACTTGAAAAGTAAAAAAGCGCAAACTGTTCAGTTGCGTACTCTCAATTTAACGGTGGAATTTGCAGCAGGAGAAACTATCCGCAGCGAAATTTCGCGCAAGTTTAATTTGAGTATTGTACAGGAAGAACTTTCGCAGCGCGGTTTAAAACCGGTGCAAGTTTGGACAGATCCAAATCAGTGGTTTGGTTTGATGCTTTGTCAAATTTCAGACGTTAATTGTTAGTTGTTGGTTGTTATTTGTAGGTAGCAACTAACTCTAAGTAGTGATATCAATTCCGGTTGCATCGGAATTAATCTTACCCGAAATCAGGACACGGCAGTGCCGTGTCCCTACTAATCCGATTTAAATCCATCGGTAGGTTTCAATGTAGGGGCAATTCATGAATTGCCCGACCGAGGTGAGGGGTGACACCCTCTCTTGATTCGCCAACAGTCTCTTGATATCAGGACTGCAAACCCGATCGCAGTAATTTACCAATAACCAATAACTAATAACTAATAACAAATTAACAAATCGGTTTTTGTCCGGGTTTTACAGCATGAATGTACTCGCTTCCCGACGCAGGCCATCCCCGTTTGTAATATGCCTCCTCCGGCTTTCCCCAACCCAATTGCAACAATATTTCTAAAAAATCTAATTTTTCCCAATTAGACAGACTAACCCATTCTGTGCGCTGGGCGATCGCCTCCACATCAACAGGCTCAATTTGCCGAAAATCTTTACCCGTGTTAATACTCAAATACAAATCCATCCCCACAGTTACTTCCCGCCAGAATTGCAGCATCGCCATCTTTGCCGCTGTTAGCGTTATCAAATCAATTGGTAAAGCGATTAATTGGTCATCGACTGCTGGGTAGCGCAGACTGTAGCCTTTAACAGTCATGGATCGCCAGACAATCCCAGAAACTTGATGTTCGCGCTGGTATTCGTGCACGGCTGCCTTAAAATTTTGATAAGCAGTGAACTTCTGCACGCCCTCAGATTTGAGAAAGCGGTCAATCACCGGGTTGCCTGTAGCGGGAGTTTCAGTCAAGTTGAGACGCCGCCCGTGCAAGCAGGCTTGGCGCTCTTCTTCGAGGATTTTAATGAGTTCCGCCGTGCTGTAGACCTTGGGCATCTTTATTCAGGCAAAATCAATAGATTTGCTGGTCTGGCTGGTTTTATTGGCTAATTTTTAGTAAAGATTGTTTTCTTGAGCAATATCACTTTGCCGTTATTCTAACTTTTCTTTGTGCTTAATTCTAATTTGATAGTTTACAGCAATTGAGCTCAGAAATCCCGAAAGCCTCTTGAAAAAAGCAGTTAAGAGGATATTAAATCGTGAGTTAAGTCAGGAAATGCGTCGCGGGCATACCTGATATCAATTCAGGTTGCATCGGAATTAATATAACCGGAAATCTGGACACCGCGAGTGCCTTAGTCCCTACAATAAATGACGGTAGGGAAACGGCACTGCCGTGTCCTCTATATGATTCCGGCGCAGCCGGAATTGATATTACGGAATTTTTCTCCAAAAACAAAGCCCCCTCGCAGGAGGGGGCAAAACTGATGCCAGAGGTTTGGGAGTATATTTGAGGGGTCGATCGAACAACTCGCAAAAAAAGCAGCATTCGCACCTACCCTCAACTACCAAAACTCAAATATTTCCGTCTAAAAGCTTAGTAGCGTCGTGAAGAGCGATCTTTGTCGCCCCAGCCGCCGCCACCACCCGAGGAGCGTTTATTGTCTTCGCGAGGTTTGGCTTTGTTGACTTTCAAGTCGCGGCCCATCCACTCAGCACCGTCTAAAGCTGCGATGGCTGCTGCTTCTTCTGCCTCGCTTGCCATTTCCACAAAAGCAAAACCGCGCATCTTGCCTGTTTCCCGATCCATTGGCACTTGGACGCGGCTTACAGTACCGTACTCGGCAAATACTTGACTGAGGTCATCAGATGATACCTCATAGGAAAGATTACCCACGTAAATCGACATAAAATCTCCAGAATCATTAGGGTGATGAGACTTAGATTCGGAGAGACGCTTGTAAATAAACACCAACAAACTACGCAACCGAATTTAATTCTTGAAAAACTACTATAACATGAAGCCCGCAGAATCAGCAATTGGCTGTCAGAATTTTTTATTTTGAGTGCTGGCGGGGTCATCTCCGGCAAAAAGTATTGGTGATAGTTGAGATTTTACACTTTTGGCATTATCTGCTTGATTTATGAATTAGACTTTTTTTTGTTAACCACAGAGGGCGCTCTTAACGCAGAGGAAGAGAAAAGAGGGAAAGTTTTAGGAGTGCGAGCATCTCGCTGTAGGGACACGACACTGCCCTGTCCCTACGGGGATCGAGGATGCAGTGTCTTATTACCATTTTCCTGGGATTGCGTCTTTGAGTCTCAATTCTTCTCGACTGACTAGAGCTTCGTAATAATCGGGTTTGATTTCTAGGGCGACTCCGTAGGAACTAATTGCATCTTGAGTTCGCTGCAATTTTTGTAAAACATCGCCTCGCTGTGCCCAAGCTTCCCAGTTGTCTGGCTTGAGTTGAATTACTTGGTCAAAAGCGACGAGTGCTTCGGAATGGCGCTGCATTGTCCCCAGCAGCAAACCTCGTTTCACCCAGCCTTGATAGCTGTCGGACCAGATAGTAATTGCTCGATCGTATGATGAGAGAGCTTCTTCATATTGTTGCAAAGTTGAGAGAGTGTTGCCACGTTTTAACCAAGCTTCAAAGTTATCGGGTACGATTTTAATCACGCGGTTGTAAGCTGCGAATGCTTCTTCGTAACGCTGCAATTTTTCGAGGGCTGCCCCTTGCTGCAACCCTACTTTTGATGTAATTTCTGCTTCCGAACTCAGTGAGATTACTTTATCAAAACAGGCGATCGCTTCTTCGTATTGCTCCAATTTTTCTAGAGCTTCGCCTCGCAAATTCCAAGCTTCTAGAAAATTACCTTCAATTTGTAAGGCATTGTTGTAAGCGATAATCGCATCTTTGTAGCGTTCTAATTCGGCGAGGGCGATGCCTCTACCCAGCCAAGCTTCGGGGAAATTCGGATTAATTTGAATGGCTTTGTCAAAAGCGGCGATCGCTCCTTCATAATCTCTCGATTCTGACAGTGTTTGACCGCGCCCAATCCATACTTCTGGATAAAAACCATTGATTTTAATTGCCCGATCGAAACAAGTAATTGCTCCATCCCGCCACTGGTGTTTGAGGGCCATGCCTTTATAAAACCAGGCTTCGCAGTCGTTGGGTTGCAGTTGCAGTACGCGATCGTAAGCTGTGACTGCTTCTCCATATTTGTGCAGTTTTGCTGAAGCAATACCCCGATTGAACCAAGCCAGACTATTTTGTGGTTGCAGTTGAATGGCCCGATCGTAAGAAGTTACAGCTTCAGCATAGCGTTCGGCCTTCATCAGGGCCAAACCTCTGTTCAGCCAAGCTTCCCAATTAGTCGGAACGAGTTTGAGGGCACGCTCGTAAGCCGCCACGGCTTCAGGGTAGCGCTCGGCTTGCAGCAACACGTTGCCTTGTCTGCACCACATCGCGGGCAAATTTGGATGAATTTGGGTGGCTTTTTTGTAACAGGTTGCTGCTTTATCCCACTGCTGCAATTCTTCTAAAACTCTGCCCTGCTGATACCAAGCTTCGTGCTTTTCTGGATCTATTTCAATTGCTTTGTCGAAAGCTGCGATCGATTCTGAGTAATTCTGCAAATTTAACAGTGCACTTCCGCGCAGCATCCAAGCCCAATATTCTTCTGGGTTAATTGCAATAGCTCGATCGCAACAAGCCACCGTTTCTGCGTAGGAGTGCAGTTGCTTGTAAGCTTTGCCCAGATTCAGCCAGGCCCGAGTCCAATCCGGCTTAATTTGCACCGCTTTTCCGTAGCAAAGCACTGCCGCTTCGTACCTTCCCGATGCGTACTGTCTGTTTCCCCGATCGTAATCTGGAAATGCTGCAAAAATTCTTAAAACAGGCGGCAGCATAGCGGGTTGGGGATTTGAGGAATTTTCTGTGGCAGAAGTCGAGATATCTGGCATACACTTTACATATAAATTTTAGTAGGTTGACAAGATTGCGGTCTTATATATTAACTGGTGCTTTTCTTAATTCGCTGTTGTTTAAAGACAAATTTAGCATATCAGGTCTATTACCACAAATTATATTTACTCAACCATAACTCAATTGTATTTGTATAAAATTATGCACTGTCCCCACTTTCGGTACAGGGCTGTACAATACGGTCAAGACAAAAATGAATATGTCCCGATCCAGATTTCAAACCAAATTTAATATGTTATTGTTGCACTCACTTTTAGATTTTACAGACGACTTTAGGGACTGTGAGCGAAGGTCGATCGACCTTTCCGGCAATTATTGGTATGAAGGGCTCTGTCCCCAAAGCGGTGAGTTGCTGAGACTGCCGCGCACTCGAATGTCCGAGGATCTCGCCCGGGGTTTGATGCAGTACCTGGCTGCTGATGATTCCTACGCTGGCGAGGGCAAGATGTACGGCATATTGCTGGTGGAGATGCCTTGGGGGGAACAGCGGATACTCAAAGCATTTTCGGGGCTGCTGAACGGTTGCGGCGTTGTTGACGGCTGGGTGCCGCCGATTCCGGGACGATCGCAAGTTGCTTTGGACGAAGCCCGCACGTTAACCCAATTGGAGGCGATGAAACAGGAACTTATTGTGCTGAATCAACTGCCGCAGCGACAAGAGTATCAAACTTTATTGCGCGAGTTTGAATTGCAATTACAAGTTTTGAGCGATCGGCATCGCAATTGCAAGCAGCAGCGAGATCAAAAACGCCAGTTGCTGTGTCAAAACATGGCAGGAAAAACACTAGAGTTTAGCCTCGAAGAACTGAATCAAGCAAGCCGTTTGGAGGGAATTGAACGCAGGCAATTGAAACGGCAGCGGGATGAAATATTGCAGCCACTAAAACTATTAATTGAAGCGGCGGATGGGCGGATGCGAGGACTGAAACAGCGGCGCAAAGAACTTTCTCGCGAACTTCAGACGCAAATGCACGCGGCTTACACCCTGGTGAATTTTTTGGGGAAATCGCGATCGATCCAGCAATTGATGCCAACTAATTCTATTCCGACTGGCACCGGCGACTGCTGCGCGCCAAAATTGCTCCACTGCGCGGCAGTACACAATCTGAAACCGCTGGCGATGGCTGAGTTTTGGTGGGGGCCTCCATCGGGGGATAAGGTGCAGGGAGAATTTTATGGCGCTTGTGGCGATCGATGTCAGCCGTTGATGGGTTTCTTGCTATCAGGATTATCTCAAAATCAGAGTGTTTCTAATCTTGATGAAAGTTTCACTGGCGGGCTAGAATCTCACCCCACAAATCATGATACTTCTTGTGGAACGGGCATCTTGCCCGTTGCCCAAATGCTAGAATCCCACCCCACAAATCATCATACTTCTTGTGGAACGGGCATCTTGCCCGTTGCCCAAATGCTAGAATCCCACCCCACAAATCATCATAGTGTTTCTTGTGGAACGGGCATCTTGCCCGTTGCCCAAATGCTAGAATCCCGCCCCAAAAATCATGATACTTCTTGTGGAACGGGCATCTTGCCCGTTGCCAAAATGCCACCGATTATTTATAAAGATAAATGGTTAATTGCAATCAACAAACCATCTGGATTGCTATCAGTTCCAGGCCGATATCTGGAAAATCAAGATAGTATTCTGAGTCGTTTGCGAAACTTATTACCGGATGGTTTAGAATTGACTGCGGTGCATCGCTTAGATTTAGAAACATCGGGAATTTTGCTGCTGGCGCGGGAAAAAGAAACCAGCAGTCAACTCAAGCAGCAATTTGAGAAACGGCAGGTCAAAAAAGTTTATGAAGCGGTGCTTTCGGGTACTGTAAATGTTGATGCGGGGACGATCGAGCTTTCGCTTTGGGGCGATCCCGAAAATCGGCCTTACCAGCAAGTTCATGCGGAGTATGGAAAACCCAGCATCACACGCTTTCAGGTGATGGCGAGGGAGGGAAATTGCGATCGCGTCGAGTTTTTGCCGTTGACGGGGCGCACGCATCAATTGAGGGTTCATGCAGCGGATGTTCGAGGGTTGGGGATACCGATTTTGGGCGATCGGCTTTACGGATGTCGGGCTGCTGCAAATCGGCTACATTTGCACGCGCGGGAACTGTCCTTTCAGCATCCGCAGTTGGGAAAAAAGCTGCACTTGCAGGCAGAAACGCCATTTTAACAGTTAACAGTTGACAGCAAAAAACTAGAACAGATTTTCGCTGTTAAATATCAACTATTATCTAAATTCGTGTTTTGTGGCTATTTATAGCATAATTACAAAATATTGTGTTGGTAGCAAATATTGTGGCTGTGAAAACTATTTATCTAACAAAATTTGTGTCAGCATTTGTGTTTGTCGCTTTCGCTCAAGCAAATCAACTAGCATTAGGGCTGACAGTCAAAGTTGAGTGTCTGCCCCCAAATCCAGGCGTGTATACTTTAGGATGGGGTACAAGCCGTTTGGTGATTCCAGAAAAGGGCAAACCTTATTACACTTTCAGATCGGAAAAAAGATTTGTTAAAGATACGCTTTGCAAATCTGGAGACAACATTGGCGTTGTGGCTTTTCGAGAGGATGGTACTGTTTGGGCTTATGTTTATCTCAGAGCCAATGATTAGGTCGATCGCCTGTTGAGATTCAGAACATTTCCTTCTATCCTAAGTAGGGTAGGACATTTTAAAACATCCAAGCTACGAGTTTGGGAGTTTGAGAGTCTAAAAATCATTCATCGCGAGCGCAACATTTTTTAAGATCATGGCACAAAATCACAAGTCAACGGTTATCATCACCGGCGCTTCCTCCGGCGTCGGTTTGTACGGCGCGAAAGCTCTCGCAGACAAAGGATGGCACGTAGTCATGGCCTGTCGCGACGTGCGGAAAGCGGGAGACGCGGCTCAAGAATTGGGCATACCCCAGGGTAGTTTCTCGATTATGCAAATTGACTTAGGCGATTTGGAAAGCGTGCGCCGATTTGCTAGGGAATTCAAGGCCAGCGGCAGAAATCTAGATGCTTTGGTGTGTAATGCGGCAATTTACCTACCTTTGATTAAGGAACCGCTGCGGAGCCCGGAGGGTTATGAGTTGACGATGACTACCAATCACCTGGGTCATTTCCTGCTGTGCAACTTGATGATGGAGAGTATGAAGCCTTCCTATTATTCCGATGCGAGAATGGTAATTTTGGGCACAGTGACTCACAATCCAGACGAGTTGGGCGGGAAGATTCCGCCGCGCCCAGATTTGGGTAAATTTGAGGGTTTTGAAGCGGGTTTCAAAGACCCGGTTTCGATGGTTGATGGCAAGAAGTTTGAACCAGTCAAGGCTTACAAAGATAGCAAAGTTTGCAATGTGCTGACGATGCGAGAACTGCACCGCCGCTTTCACGAATCTACGGGAATTAGTTTCACTTCTTTGTATCCTGGATGTGTCGCGGATACGCCACTCTTCCGCAATCACTATCCTTTATTTCAGAAGCTGTTCCCGCTGTTTCAGAAGAATATCACGGGGGGTTATGTGTCGCAGGAGTTGGCGGGCGAACGGCTGGCGATGGTGGTAGCCGATCCAGAATACAAGCAATCTGGGGCTTATTGGAGTTGGGGAAATCGTCAGAAAAAAGATGGTAAGTCTTTTGTGCAGAAGGTTTCTCCGCAGGCCCGGGATGATGAAAAAGCCGATCGAATGTGGGAGTTGAGCGCTAAGTTGGTAGGATTGGCTGATGGCGCCCAAATGGGTACTGCCGCTGGTGCGGGCCGTTCTGCATAATCAGGTGTTTGATCGTTCGGACTTCAGTCCTGCCAAAATTCAGGACTTGTATTCCTCACTACAAACTAATTTGATTGTGGTCGATCGACTGAAGATGATATCATATCAAACCTGGTAGCATCGGAATTATTAGTATTACCGAAATCAGGAGACGGCAGTGCCGTGTCCCTACAATAAATCTGGGGTAGGGAAACGGCACTGCCGTCTCCTCGCTTATCATTCCGGCACAGCCGGAATTGATATAACAAGTCATATCAATTCCGATTGTATCGTCGGGTGATGTTGACTGTTGACTGTTAACAGTTCACTTCAATACTGCCGTCTCCTCTATATCATAAGGAGTGTAAGCAAAATTGATATCAATTCCTGAAAATATTTTTACCTAATTAAGCGAGATAATAATTAAATTCTATGACTTATAGATCGCAAAAACTATTTTTAATCGCGGGAATCTTTGGGTTAGTTTTGTTGGGAAAACCAGCGAAAACATCCGCTAGCACAGTTGACATTTTGACCTCAAATGTTGAGGATTTGGCGGCAGTTGGTAGCCCAAGCGAGACTAATGACAGTCTGTCCGACTTGCCCGCAAAAGACGAGGAAATGCCATCTGCGGAAACTGCAAATTCGGTCGATCGCACATTAGCCACAAAAGCTCCAGAAACTGCGCTTTTTAACGATGGTAAAGGGCTAGCAGACAGTAATTGCGCTCAAAAAAACGGTTTCTGCGCCGATCGAGATTTGCCACGAATATCAAATCCGGTAGCATCAGAATTAATATTACCCACAGCCAGGACACGGCAGTGCCGTGTCCCTACAATCGATCGCGGTAGGGAAACGGCACTGCCGTGTCCTCTATCTGATTCCGGTGCAACCGGAATTGAGATCGCCCAACTGCCCAACCCCATTGTCCCCAGAGAGCCGGAATTTCCCGCACCACAAGCACCGCAACCTCTGCCATCGTCCCCACTCCAACCAACCCCGATAACACCCGTTCCCGGCGATATTAGACCGGGGATTCCGGGTACAATTAGGGTCGATCGCTTTGAATTTGAGGGGAACACAGCTTTTAGCGATCGCGAACTCGCAGAAGTTACGCAACAGTTTGCGGGGCGCGATATCACCTTTGCCGAACTGATCGCAGCCGAAGCAGCGGTTACTCAAAAATACGTAGCAGCAGGATACATCAATTCCGGCGCTGTAATTCCCGCCAACCAAACCTTTCCCCGATCGGGAGGAGTGGTCAAAATTCGGATTGTCGAAGGCGGATTAGATGAAATAGCGATTAGTGGAAACAGGCGTTTGAGTGCAAATTACGTGCGATCGCGCCTAGAACGTGCTACCAGACGGCCGCTCAATCGCGATCGGCTGCTGGAAGCCTTGCAACTGCTGCAACTCGACCCTTTAATTGCCAACATTTCCGCCGAACTCCAAGCCGGAAGCCGCCCGGAAAACAGCCACTTGGAAGTGCGAATCAAAGAAGCAGATAGCTTTAGCGGTGAAGTGTTCGCAGACAACAATCGATCGCCCAGCGTCGGCAGTTTTCGGCGCGGTATCCGCCTCAATCAAGCGAATTTGCTCGGTTTCGGCGACGGGTTGGAGGTATCTTATGCTAACACTGACGGCAGCAACGAATTCAACGGCAGCTACACAGTCCCCGTCAACGCGCGCAACGGGACAATTCGGTTTGCTGCGGGTGCTGCTAGCACCAACATCATCGAGGAACCGTTTGATGCTGCCGAAATCGAGGGGAAATCGCGGACTTACGAGTTAACTTACCGCCAGCCGATCGTCGAAAAGCCCGATCGGACTTTGGCTTTGGGAATCACATTATCGCGGCAAGAAAGCGATACATCTTTGTTGGGAGAAAGATTTGCGCTTTCGGCGGGAGCAAACGAGCGTGGCGAAACCCGAATTTCGGCGGTGCGGTTTTTTCAAGAATACGTGCAGCGGAATTCCCGACAAGTGATCGCAGCGCGATCGCAGTTTTCCCTCGGCACTAATCTTTTCGGCGCTACTACCAACGACAGCGGCCCTGACAGTCGCTTTATCGCGTGGCGCGGACAAGCCCAGTACGTGCGGCTGCTAGCGCCAGAAACTTTGCTGATTGTACGTTCTGATATTCAATTAGCCGATCGCCCGTTGCTTTCTCTCGAACAAATCGGGCTCGGTGGTGTGCAGAGTGTACGCGGATATCGCCAAGATTTGCTGTTGACTGATAACGGTGCGATCGCCAGCGCGGAAGTGCGCTTCCCAATTTGGCGCGTCCCGAAGGTCAAAGGATTGTTACAGGTGGCTCCATTTATCGATTTGGGAGTAGGCTGGAACCATTCTGGCGAAAAAGCTAATCCTGATTCTGACAAGCTTCTGGGTGCGGGTTTGGGGCTAGTTTGGCAGATGGGCGATCGGTTGAATGTGCGCCTAGATTATGGTATTCCTTTGATAAATGTCGGAGGGGGCGATCGAACTTTTCAGGAAAAAGGCATTTATTTTCGGATTAATTATTTTGCGTTTTAAATTTGATCGAATGGTCGGGTGTTGCTCAGTCTGCCGCCGCAAAATGCGCCATCTGGTCTGCGTGTGCCTTCACGAACGACGGGCGAGCCGTGGCTCGCGCGACATAGTCACTACAGGCGGGAAATTCCGCCAACCCATCGAACCGACCAACAAGACGCAACACATCCGTCATGAGTATGTCGGCAACGGAGAACGTCTCGGTTAGCCATTCGCGTTTTGCCAACACCGCCTCCATGTGCTTGAGCCGGGCTTCAAGGAATGTGTCAAAAAACTTCCACATCGGCGTTTCTGCGGTGTCACCGGAGAATTTGAAGAAAGACCAGGGCTGGCTTGCCGCCTCAACCGAAGCGAGCGCTGCGAACAGCCAATTTTTGACCTCGTTACGATCATGCGGATCGACTGGCATCAGCGCTTCACTTCGCTCGCCCAGATGAAGCAGAATCGCACCGCTTTCAAAAATCGAGATGTCTCCATCGGTCAGCCACGGCACTTGGCCAAAAGGCTGGTGCGAGAAGTGCTCGGCATTCCGATCGCGAAATGACACGCTCTCGACGCGATAGGGCAACGCGGCCTCTTCCAGTGTCCAACGCACACGTATGTCACGCACATAGCCTCGCGGAGTTTCGGGAACCCAATCAAAAGTGGTCAGAATCAGATCGGTCATTCAGTGCCTCCCTTACTCTTGAACAATTATCTGCTGTGCCGTCCAACTTATAATTATATCGCAGTTGCAGTACAATTATGATAAAGCAAGCAGTGATAAATTCTCGTCTTCATAAAATAATTTGATTGTGTTAAAATCCCGACGTTGCAAATTTTTAATTTGCAATGTCGAACAGTTTTCAATGCGAAGCTAAATAACTTTCGGTGGATTCCCCAATACTAAACTCAGGCGGATAATGCAGAAGTCATAAACCGACGCTCACGGTCAGCAGCATAAGCAATACAGGCTTTTAAATCTTCTCGCGTCAAATCGGGGAAATCGCCCTTGAATTTCTGCTTCGGTCATCTCCGAAGCCAGGTATTCAAGCACTTCATAAGCCGTAATTCGCAAGCCGCGTATACAAGGCTTACCACCGCGTTTATTTGCTTCGATCGTAATGTGGTTTCGGTAGTTCATAGTTGGAATTATTGTCATTATGTTCTCGACCTTTGCAAAATCTTAGCCTATGGCTGCGGCTCTGGCAAGGTTGTCAATCTTGTTTTTAGTACCTATTCTACGTCCCTAACTGCTGCAACAACTCTTGAATGGATAAAACAGGTACAGGCGAACTCAAAAAACCTTTATTATCGCGGGTCAAAATCGCATCCAACCCTTGGGCAACTGCACCAAAAATTTGAACAGCATCTTCAAAATCAACCAAACCAGAGTTGAAAGCTGATTCCAAAACGGCTCGATCAATAGGACAAATGACCATAGCAATCAGCGTTTCTGAAACCGCTTGCCGTGCTTGCTCAACGCTGCGAGTATGTTTGCGAGAAATGTAGAAAATATCCGTGAGCGTTGTCGCAGTCACATAACCGATGAGTTGCCCAGCATCAATCGCTTGAAACAACAACTCTGCGTCTTGGAAAAATGGCGATCGCTGCAACAGAAAATCTAGGACAATGTTGGTATCAATTAAAACTCTCACGAAAGATACTTCTCCACTCGTCGTGCTTCCAACATTTCAGCCACTTCCTCATCTGTCGGTGCGGGTTGGTCTGTCTTTAGCAAGCCTCGCATCCGCTGAATCGCGCCAGAACGATCGCCCCTGGCAACTGGCCGATCTTGTAAGGACTCAATGATGGCACTGACTAACGCAAGGCGATCGCTCGGTGGCAGTTTGAAGACCTGCTCCTTGACTTCTTGTAGCAACATAGACGGCTCCTAAGATTGAAGGTGTCTACCATCTAGTATGAACGATTGCGTTCTCCATGACCAGGTAAAATTGGCTCTGCTCCCGGTAACTCATTCAAACTCATGACTCTTCCTCCTCTGAGTTAGATCAAATCCGGTAGCATCAGAACTCTTCATCTCTCTTATCTCCCTCTGTGTTCTCTGCGTTCTCAGTGGTTAAATCACGATCGTGCAATGGTCAACGATATTACATTCAAAACCTTTGATAAATTTCTCACATTTTTAGCGCTGACGGTCAAATTTTAGGAAGTGGCGGCCTCGATCGCTACTTGGATCGCGATCGCATTGATACGATCTAAATATATAATTATGATGCAACCGGAAACGATATAAATCCTAACCTAGTTAACACAAGAGGGCTTGTCTTATGGTTCAGACAAAAACTAAACTAACATTTGTAGAGTTTCTCGAAAAGTACCCAGACGGATCGGGCATCTACGAACTTGTAAATGGAGAGATTGTCAAAGTGGAAGCAACCAGAGATCATAAAAATGTAGCACGATTTCTTGTTAAGTCTTTCGACAGAGAAAGCGAGCGCTTGGAACTTGACTATATCGTTGACAAAGATATAGTTTTCAGAACTGTAACAGCTTCTGGACAAGAGCAAGGCAGAAATCCTGATGTCGGCGTGGTTAAGGCATCAGTATGGAATAGCAATGTCCGCGGCTACGGAGCCCTTACCGAACCTATCCAATTAGCAGTAGAAGTAACTTCAACTAACTGGGAAGACGACTATGTTGATAAGTTAGATGAGTATCAACGGCTAGGCATTTGTGAGTATTGGATTGTGGACTATTTAGCACTCGCTTCTAGGGCTTATTTAGGTAATCCCAAAATTCCCACAGTTTTTGTTTACTCTTTGGAAAATGACCGCTATTTAGTTCAAAGTTTTACAGGTAATGAGCGCATTATCTCTAAAACTTTTCCCGAACTAGAAATTACTGTAGAGCAAATTGTGATTAGCAGTCAAATGCAAAGCCTTTAGAGAAACGAGATCGGCTTACACAGATCGACTTTATCCTAAAAATAATTTTTTTATGCCTCACTTACATTACTCGCTACTGTTTGCCTTCCTGTTGCTATTTCCCGCAAGCGCGATCGCCCAAATCGTCCCAGATGGCACTTTGGGCCCGGAAAGTTCGCGCACAGTGCCCGATACTATCAACAACTTGCCCTCAGATAGAATCAGTGGTGGCGCAACTCGCGGATCTAATCTGTTTCACAGTTTCCGCGAATTCAACATCGGTGAAGCGCGAGGAGCTTATTTTGAAAATCCCAGCGGAATTGCTAACATTTTTACCCGCGTCACCGGCGGCCAATCCTCAAATATTCTAGGAACATTAGGAGTACAAGGAAACGCCAATTTATTTTTAATTAACCCGAAAGGAATTGTCTTCGGCTCGAACGCTCGGTTAGATTTGCGCGGTTCGTTTATTGGTTCAAGTGCTGATAGTATTGTGTTTAATAACGGCTTTGAATTCAGCAGCAGCAACCCGCAAACATCCCCGCTGTTAACAGTGAATATTCCCGTAGGTTTAAGATTTCGGGAGAATCCCGGTGCAATTGTCAACCGTTCCACGGCTTTAGGGAAAGCAAATCTCCCAGCTTCTCCTGTGCCAATCCCGATCGGCGATCGAGTTGGTTTAGCAGTAGATCCAGGTCAAACTTTAGCACTAATTGGCGGCGACATCCAAATCCCAGGCGGCAATTTAACCGCCAGCGGTGGACAAATTTTACTTGGTAGCACCGCCAGTCCCGGTTTCGTCAATTTTGCATTTACTCCTGCTGTTGCTGGGACGGGAAGTTTAACTTTAAATTATGCCAATATTCAGAACTTCGGCAATATTCAAATATCTGATGGAACAGTTATCAACACGAGTGGAACTGGTGGCGGCAGAGTAGAGATCAAAGGTGGAAATGTCGCACTCAGCGGTGCGCGAATTTATGCGCTGACACTCTCGAATATTGATGGTAGAGGTATCGATATCAGTGCCCAAAATTTGCGAGCCCAAAACGGCACCCAATTTTCTACCCTGACTCTGGGAGATGGCGCAGGAGGTAATATGAACTTCCGGGCTACTGATTCAGTAGAAATGAGCGGGCTGGGAGTTGAGGGCTATCAACAAGTTGTAATTAAGTATCTGGTATCGGGAACTACAGACCCGTTTGACCCGCTATTTGTGCTGTTTAATGCAAGTGCTGGTGCTGGTTCGGGTGGGAGTATTACGATCGACACCAACCGCCTGCTCCTCAACAATGGGGTAGTAGGTAGCGGCATCACTTTTGGTGCTGGAAGGGGCGGAGATTTAATCATTCGCGCCAATACTTTTGAGATGGTGGGTTCTGGAATCAACAACGGGACAGCGAAAGAAAGTACCGGTGCGGGAGGAAGTATTACTATTGATGTCGCGAGATTAATCATGCGCGATGGTTCTCTTTTGGGTACGACAAGCTACAGCAGCGGAGCGTCGGGAAATGTCAACATTAAAGCTGCTGAATCGGTAGAATTATATAATACCGGCCCGAGAACTGTTGTGTCAACCGGAATTAGCACGCTGAGTATTGGTTCTAGCGGAAGGGCGGGGAATATTAATGTTGATACGAAGCGATTGACTCTTTCTGGGGGTTCTGCATTTACATTAGGAACTGGTGTTTTAATAGGCAGCTTTTTGTTTTCTCAGGATGGGGGGGCTGCTGGAAATTTAACTGTTAGGGCGACTGAATCAGTAGAAATTTCGGGTATTTCTCAACTTTTGACTAGCGGAATTCAGAATGCTAGTGCGCTGACTTATGGAACTTTGAACTCTAGTCGGGGCGGGGATATTCGGATTGATACGCCAATCCTAACTGTGCGGGATGGGGGAATTGTTTCTACGAGTTCTTTGGGGGCGGGAGATGTGGGGAATATTACTGTTAATGCCGATCGCATCCAGGTCAGCGGCAGTAGCAATAACGGTTTGTTTGTCAGTACAATTGATGCTTCGGTTGGCAAGACATTCGGTACTAATCCCAATGCTACAGCAAGTGCGGGTTCGTTGAATCTGAATGCGCGCGATCGACTAACTGTCAGAGATGGAGCTACAATCACGGTGCAGGCTACCGGAACCGGGCGCGCTGGTAACATCAATATTGCCGCAAGTTCGATCGCCCTTGACAATAAAGCGAGGATTGACGGTACGACTGTATCCGGTACTGGAGCAAATATTAACCTGCTTTCAAGAGACATCCAATTGCGCCGCAACAGCCGAATTACCACCGATGCGGGTGCTTCTGAAGGCGGCAACATCAATATTAACAGCGATATTCTGACTACTTTACCCAATGAAAATAGCGATATTACTGCTAATGCTCGCAGCGCCGCCGGTGGCCGCGTTAATGTGAATGTCCCGAACGTCTTCGGCTTCACAGCAGCCAGCCGCGAACAAGTCAGAACCAGGTTGGGATTAACAGATGCCCAATTTGCAGCTTTGCAAGTAAGTCCTACATCTCTGCTTCCTACCAGCGACATCGCCGCCATTTCCCAAAGCGCCGGGCCAGCTTTGCAAGGCGCGGTAACATTTAGTTCTTCTGGGGTGAATCCCGCTCAAGGATTGGTGGAATTGCCACAAAATGTGGTCAATCCGGCTGCGTTAATTGCTGCAAATCCCTGCATCGAAGGGCAAGAGAATGAGTTTACTGTTACGGGTCGTGGGGGAGTGCCCGCCTAGTCCTAACGATGCGCTCAGCAGTGCAGAATCGCCGTTTTCGTGGGTAGAAGAGGAAGAAATAAGAACCCCCCCAACCTCCAAGGGGGGAAGGAAGAAGGAATAAAAACGCCCCCCAACCTCCTCCAAGGGGGGAAGGAAGAGGAAGTTGTTCCGGCGCAAGGTTGGGTGGTGAATTCTCAGGGGGATGTGACGCTTGTTGGATACAATCCTAGTAATGCTGCTGACTCTCGCAATCCTCGGCAGAATTCTGTTTGTCCGCTGCGTTGAAATCAGGTCTTTTTGAACCGCAGATGTAGGCGGATTAACGCGGATTAACGCAGATGAAGAATAAGATGTATTGGAGTTAATTAGTATGTGTGTTTGCGGTTGTAATATCATCTTTTGTATATGAAATTTATGCGATCGCTCCGTCAAGCAATTCTGTTATTTCTAATTTCTTGTTTAGTGACAATTGCCATCCCGGACGCAATTGCTCAGGTTCAGTCACCGCAGGGGATTCAGCTTGTTCGACAAGCTCGAACTCTGTACGGTTCCGAGCGTTTTTCGGAAGCTGTACCGCTGTTGCAGCAAGCGGCGGCGGCTTTTGAGGCAAAAGGCGAAAATCTCGATCGCGCCACGGCATTGAGCAATTTAGCTGCAACTTACGGGCAGTTGGCACTTTGGGAACAAGCAGAACAAGCTGCGAATTCGAGTTTGTCGGTGGTGCGAAAAGTGCCCCAAACTCCCGAACAACAGCGAATTTTGGCTGAAACTCTGAACATTCAAGGACAGTTGCAACTGGAACGGGGGCGGACTCAAGAGGCGATCGACAATTTGGACTTAAGCGCTAAAATATTCGAGCAACTCGATCGCAAAAATCAACTTTTGCAAGTTCAAATTAATCTCAGTCGGGCTTGGGAAACTCTGGGACTTTATCCGAGAGCTTGCAAAATTCTGTTAGCTTCTTTTAAGCTGGAAAACAAAACTTGTGAAGTTTCGACTGTCGATTTAGAAAGTTTGAAAAATGGGTCGATTTCTCTGGAAACAGTCCGGGGAATTCATGCTTTAGGTCGGGTATTTCGGGTTTTGGGACAACTCGAACGTTCTGAGGATTTGCTGTTGGCGGGACTGGAATCTGCCAAAAAATTGGGCATCAAACAAGAGGAAGCTGGAATTTATCTGAATCTGGGGAATACGGCGCGGGCTAAAAGTAATAAACCGGGTTTGAGCGCCCGACAGCAGGCTGAGTTGGTATTCTCTGCCCTAGAATATTATGTGCGATCGTCCGGGATGAGCGCGCGGGCATCAACCCTAGGGATGCAAGCGAAGTTAAATCAATTGAGTCTTTTGGTCGATCGGCAAAATTGGTCTGAAGCACAGGCTTTGTGGCGTTCCATCGCACCTCAAGTCGCTCAATTTCCGTCGAATGGTTCGACTTCGCTCACCAACCGTGCGGGACTTTATGCTCAAATTAATCTAGCTCAAAGCTCGATCAAATTAGCTCAATCGCCTGCGAAAACTTTGAGTTTAAATGATATTGACAAAATGCTTTCAAAAGCTCTGGAATCAGCCAACAGTTTGGGCGACAAACGGATACAAGCTTACATTCTCGGAGCTCGCGGCAAACTTTCGGAAATTCAGCAGCAAAATCAGCAGGCGGAAACACTTACAAATCAGGCTTTGAGTTTAGCACCAGCTTTTGAATCTCCCGATATTGCCTATCAATTATTGTGGCAACTCGGACGAATTCGGAAAGCTCAGGGAAATACAGAAGGGGCGATCGCCCAATATACTCAAGCTGTGAATGTACTGTCTTCTCTGCGGGGCGATTTGGTAACAGTCAATCCCGAAGTGCAATTTTCATTTCGGGAAAGTGCCGAACCGGTTTATCGGGAATTAGTCGGGCTACTTTTGCAAGAGGAATCTCCCAGTCAAGCTAAATTGAAACTGGCGCGCCAAACGGTGGAATCTTTGCAGTTGGCGGAATTGGACAACT
This sequence comes from Cyanobacteria bacterium OTE_58_metabat_593, assembly GCA_031372825.1. Classification (GTDB taxonomy): domain Bacteria; phylum Cyanobacteriota; class Cyanobacteriia; order Cyanobacteriales; family Microcoleaceae; genus Microcoleus. The sequence continues at coordinate 86,185 of JANMLZ010000101.1, forward strand.
TTTTTCGGGATGCTTGCGCCGATGCTAAACCGCAGCAGATTGATGGAATCGATCCGAATGCGGCGGTGATTTATCCGATTATTTTGAGCGATCGTTTGGAGGTAATTTTATCAATTCCCGGCAAACCCCTGCGCCGCTACGCTACTAAGAGGTCTCAAGCCGAGTTAGAAAAGGCTTTCAAACAAGCCAAAAATGCGATTAGGCCTGCTGCTTTTCCTCGGGAAAGGAGGCCACCCGTCCAACTGGTTTACGACTGGTTAATCCGCCCCGCAGAGGCAGATTTGACTGCCAGCGGGATTAAAACTCTGGTATTTGTGCTCGATGGTTACTTGCGAAATCTGCCGATGGCGGTGCTCCATGACGGCGAAAAGTTTTTGGTAGAAAAGTACAGTATTGCTTTGGCGCCTGGACTACAATTGCTGGCACCGAAACCGCTGAGCGAAGTCAAGTTAAAAGTTTTCACTGCTGCCCTCTCCCAAGCGCGTCAAGGCTTCCCGGCTTTGCCGGGGGTGGAGCAAGAAATTCAGCAAATCGCAGCCCAGATGCCGGCGAGTGGGCTGCTGAATCAAGAGTTTGTTAGCGGGCGGTTGCACGATCGAATTAAAGCTTTTTCTTACCCGATCGTCCATTTGGCAACTCACGGTCAATTTAGCTCGAATGCGGCGGATACTTTTATTGTGACTTGGGACGAAAAAGTAAATGTCAAGGAGTTCGATCGACTGCTGCGAGTTCGCACTGGGGAAAACCAACAGCCGATCGAGCTTTTGGTGTTAAGTGCTTGCGAAACTGCTTCGGGCGATAGTCGTGCAGCTTTGGGTTTAGCTGGGGCTGCAATTCGATCGGGTGCCCGGAGTACCGCCGCCACGCTTTGGCAAGTCAACGACGAATCTACAGCTATTTTTATGACTGAGTTTTACCGCCAGTTGGCTGCTAAAAGCAGCAAAGCTGAAGCCCTCCGCAATGCTCAATTAACCCTGCTGCGAAACCGAGAGTATCAAAATCCCTATTTCTGGGCGCCTTTCGTGCTCGTGGGGAATTGGCAATAATCTAAGATGGGCATCGGGAATGGGGAATTGGGCATTGTCAACTGTCAACTGTCAACTGTCAACTGACTTAAATGCTTGATTTTTTGTTAAAAATTGTAAACTGTTAAACAGTGCTTTCTGCATCTAATATTTTTCGAGGAGTCCCATGAAGCAACTTTTGATTGCTGAGCGCTTTTGCCTGATAGCCCACGTCCTATCAATGGCCTTTGGATTGGCAGGGTTGCTGCTGATTTTACCCCGTCCCGAATTGGTGATGAGTTTGCCCCCCGCTGGACAAACTCTATTCCAATTGGGGATGGCTGGGGGTGGAGTAGTTTATATCATTTTTGGTGCAGCAGCCGTTGCTCTCTATGCCTTTCGGACATTAGGTACTGGTCCAACTCTGGCATTTTTAGTGCCTTCTGTGTTTTTGTCCTTGGGTAGCGAGTTGCTGGGGACGAGTACCGGTTTTCCCTTCGGTAACTACCACTATTTGAGCGGTTTGGGTTACAAAATTGCAGGGCTAGTCCCCTTTACAATTCCGCTGTCGTGGTTTTATCTGGGACTGGTTTCATACATAATTGCTCGCGCTGGGCTTGCTGGCGGTAAAGGCAAACTCAACTGGGTGCGCGAAATTGGGGCGATCGCCCTTGGTGCTTTGCTGCTGACAGCGTGGGATTTTGTACTAGATCCAGCAATGAGTCAAACTTCTATGCCTTTTTGGGAGTTTGAGGAACTTGGAGCTTTCTTCGGGATGCCTTACCGCAATTTGGCGGGCTGGATGGGCACTGGCGCTGTGTTTATGTCCGTAGCAGTTCTATTCTGGAGAAAAAGCTCAATTAAATTAGATCGATCGGAATTGGGTTTGCCTTTAATTGTTTATTTGGTAAATTTTGCTTTCGGAGCAATTATCACTGTAACTTCCTTGGATTCTCGTTTCTGGTTCCCAACATCGCTAGCTGTGCTTCTGGGCGTAGTTCCGGCGATCGTCCTATGCTGGATCGCGAAACCCGCAGCAGATGAGGTAACAGAAACAATTCCGTCTTTGGATACATCTGTTCTCAAGGCTGAAATTCCACCTCAGCCAGTGGGCGTTTTGCGTAAGTAAGCTGCTGGTGAGCAATCGCGGCTGATTTGGCGAAAATTTACACAAAATTTTGAGCTAATTTTAAAACCCGGTTTCTACAAGAAGCCGGGTTTTTCAGATGCGATCGCTGTTAGAGCAATTCCGGTTTTGCTGACTTGGAGTATGATTTGCACGCAGAAATTTAGAGTAGGGGCAATTCATGAATTGCCCTTACTCTAAATTGGCCAGGCAATTCATGAATTGCCCCTACTAAATTTCAGGGATTGCTATAGCCAGTGAATCATGGCTAAATTCAGCAACGCCCGCGCGCGCAATTCCTGTAATATGTTTAAAGTCAAAATTCTATCAACTTCTTTATTTTAAATTGATTTCCCCGATCGCCCCTCACCTGTTCCCCCAATTGCTGACAAGTATCATCTCTCTCGTATTCCTGCTGCTGCAATTACCCGCCGCCGCCATTCTCCTGTCGCGCTTGATCAAAGGCCCATCGCGCATCCCGCCCCTAGAACCGGATTCGCCGACGCTGGATTTAATTGGTGCTTGTACAGTCGTTGTCCCAACTTTGAACGAGGTCGATCGACTTTCGCCTTGTTTGGAAGGATTGAGCCGCCAAAGTTACGAACTCCGCGAAGTGATTGTCGTTGATAGCTATTCAGTAGATGGAACCGCAGATTTAGTCAAAGCCGCAGCCGAAAAAGATCCTCGGTTTGGCGTAATTAACGACGATCCGTTACCGACTGGTTGGGTGGGGCGTCCGTGGGCGCTAAATACGGGTTTTTTGGCAAGTTCCGAAAAATGCGAGTGGATTTTGGGCATTGATGCGGATACAGTCCCCAATCCGGGTTTGATTGCGAGTTTGCTGAAGACGGCGGCTGCTGGAAATTACGATTTAATCTCACTATCGCCGCAGTTTATCCTCAAATATCCGGGGGAATTTTGGCTGCAACCGGCACTGTTGATGACTTTGGTGTATCGGTTCGGGCCCACGGGGACTGGTGGAGATGTGCCGGAATTGGTGATGGCGAACGGTCAGTGTTTTCTCTGTAAGCGCGAGGTTTTAGTGGCATTAGGGGGCTATGAGGTCGCGAGGGGTTCTTTTTGCGATGATGTGACTCTGGCTCGCTATGCTGCGGCTAAGGGCTTTAAGGTGGGCTTTTTGGATGGGGCGAAGGTGTTGCAGGTGCGGATGTATGAAGGGGCGATCGAGACTTGGAACGAATGGGGTCGATCGCTCGATTTGAAAGATGCTGCTTCTCGCGCTCAAATCTGGGGCGACTTGTGGCTGTTGTTTGCAGTTCAAGGTTTGCCGGTGCCGATCGTCTTGGGCTATTTGCTGTTTGGTTTGCTATCGCCTGTGGCGGTGTTTCCCTACGGTTTGCTGTTGGGATTGAATGTATTTTTGGTGGCGGTGCGATCGGCTTTGTGTTTTGCGATCGCTCCTTCGTACGATCGAACAAACGCATCGGGTAAATGGCTGTTTTGGCTTTCACCCTTAGCCGATCCGTTAGCATTTCTGCGAATTCTGATTTCTGCATTGAATCAGCCGACTCAATGGCGCGGCCGGAAGTATGAATAACCATTAAAATTCGGAATTATTAGTAGCCCAAATGAGGAGACGGCAATGCCGTGTCCCTACAATTAATCTGCTGTAGGGACACGGCACTGCCGTGTCCTCTATATCTTAAGGGCGATCGCCCTTTCCTTGCTTCCCTAAATCACCCGAAAATTAGCGGAAGTTATCGCACTAGCACTCACTCCAATCATCACACCCAACTCCTGTCCTGTCAAGACATTTTTGATGAGAGTTCCCTGAGAATTTTGAGTTATTCCCAACTGGCTAAAACTCAAACCTCCACTTAATCCAATTAAATCTTGACCCACGGTAAAATCAGCGATAATATCAAATCCTTCACCTGATTTTAAGACAAAGATATCATTACCGCTACCGCCAATCAAACTATCATTGCCCAATTCTCCGTAAAGAATATCGTCACCCTTTCCGCCTAGAAGAGTATCATTACCTTCACCTCCGTACAGAGTATCATTTCCTTCACAGCCTCCCAGAATATCTGCTGCTTCGTTACCGCTAATGAAATCATTACCTACACCGCCGCAGATAGTATCCGCACCCTCATTTCCAAACAGGTAGTCATTACCTTCACTACCAAGCATTATGTCATTCCCTTTACCTCCATATAAAGTGTCATTACCCTTACCACCATCGATAAAGTCATCATTTCGATTCCCATAAACGATATCATCATCTTCGCGGCTATTTATGGAGTCATTGCCTTTGCCTCCGAAGATTAAATCCTTGCCCAATTCACCAAGAATGATGTCATTTCCTTCATCTCCAAATAGGGTGTCAGATCCACTACCACCGCTGATAAAATCATTGCCTGTGTTGCCGTTGAGGATGTCGCCACTGTCGCCACCATATAAGTTGTCATCCCCGGATTTAGCATCGAATATATTGCCCCTGTTGCTGCCTAGAAATTGGTCATTTCTGGCAGTGCCTCTTTGAATTGCAGATACACCGAGTATGGTATTTTCAACTGTATTTGGTTGGTTTAAGTTGGGATAGTCAATTTTGTCGCAGATGCAGTCATCATTGGGGATGTTGTTAGTTATTGGCGTTACCGATGGTGTTGGCGTCGGTGTCGGCGTTGGTGCGGGTGTCGGTATTTCCGCAGGCGTTGGTGTTGGTGTTGGTGTTGGTGTTGATATTAGTATCGGTATCGGAGTTGGTGTTGTTACCGGAGTTGGTGTTGTTACCGGAGTTGGGGTTGTTACCGGAGTTGGGGTTGTGACAGGAGTTGGTGTTGTGACAGGAGTTGGTGTTGTGACAGGAGTTGGTGTTGTGACAGGAGTTGGTGTTGTTACCGGAGTTGGGGTTGTTACCGGAGTTGGGGTTGTTACCGGAGTTGGGGTTGTTACCGGAGTTGGGGTTGTTACCGGAGTTGGGGTTGTTACCGGAGTTGGGGTTGTTACAGGTGCGGCAACATTCACACTAAAATTACCTAAACCGCTAGCAACATTCAAATTGCCAACAGTATCCTTCACCTGCGATGCTTGCAAATTAACTGCGTAAGTACCGTTGTCAGTGTTATCCCAAGTTCCACCTGGTGGAATAAACGAATATGTGGCTGTGCGTGGCGTACCATTACTATTAGGAGTGGCACTAACAAAGCTAGCAGGAATAGCACCACCTGACCAATTTACAACAACATCAGAATTATCTAAACTGCTAACATCAACTCCACTACTATCATTGAAAGTAACTGTCAATAGCTGATTTGTACCACCTGCTGTAGTAATGTTAGAAATTGCCGCCAAGTTAGCAGTAGGTGGGATGACATCAATAATCGGTATCGTGATATTAGCAGTGCGAGTGAGTTGAGTGGCTGCGGTGTTATTATTCCCCGCAGCATCTGTGGCTTTAGCTATGGGAATATCAACTGTGACATTACCAGTAGCAGCGGGTGTGACATCAAAAGTGTAAGTTTTGGCATCAACTATGACGAAGTTTCCGACAGTTGCATTGGCGACAGTGATATCAGTAGTATCAAAGCCGATGACATTTTCACTGAAGGTAGCAGTGACGGTAAATAAGCCAGTGACTGTTGTTGGGGATGTTGATGTTAAAGCAACAGTTGGTGCGGTGATATCGGCAGTGCGAGTTAATTGAGTGGCTGCGGTATTGTTGTTACCTGCTGTATCTGTGGCTGTAGCTGCTGGGATATCTACGGTGACATTGCCAGTGGCTGTTGGTGTAACTGTGAAATTATAGGTTGTACCGCTACCTGTAAATCCGCTGACAGTGCCGTTAGCAACATTCACGCCTGTGGCGATAAATCCTGTAACGCTTTCGCTGAAGGTTGCTGTGACTAAAAATGGTGCGTTTGTGGTGGTTGGTGATGTTGATGTGAGGGCTACTGTGGGTGCGGTGATATCGGCAGTACGAGTTAATTGAGTGGCTGCGGTATTGTTGTTACCAGCGGTATCAATCGCTGTGGCTGCTGGAACATTAACTGTAACATTGCCACTGGCTGTTGGTGTAACTGTGAAATTATAGGTTGTACCGCTACCTGTAAATCCGCTAACAGTGCCATTAGCAACAGTCACGTCGCTAGCGATAAATCCTGTGACGGTTTCGCTGAAGGTTGCTGTGACTAGGAATGGTGCATTTGTGTTAGTTGGTGATGTGGATGTTAAGGCTACTGTGGGTGCTGTAATATCGGCGGTGCGAGTCAATTGAGCCGCAGCGGTATTGTTATTACCTGCTGTATCTGTAGCTGTGGCTGCCGGGATATCAACGGTGACAGCGCCAGTGGCTGTTGGTGTAACTGTGAAATTATAGGTTGTACCGCTACCTGTAAATCCGCTAACAGTGCCATTAGCAACAGTCACGTCAGTGGCGATAAATCCTGTGACGGTTTCGCTGAAGGTTGCTGTTACTAAAAATGGTGCGTTTGCGGTGGTTGGTGATGTGGATGTTAGGGCTACTGTGGGTGCTGTAATATCGGCAGTACGAGTTAATTGAGTGGCTGCGGTATTGTTGTTACCAGCGGTATCAATCGCTGTAGCTGCGGGAATATCTACGGTGACATTGCCAGTTGCTGTTGGTGTAACGGTGAAAGTATAAGTTGTGCCGCTACCTGTGAAATTGCTAATCGTACTGTTAGTCAGATTCACGTCGCTAGCGATAAATCCTGTGACGGTTTCGCTGAAGGTTGCTGTGACTAGGAATGGTGCATTTGTGTTAGTTGGTGATGTGGATGTTAAGGCTACTGTGGGTGCTGTAATATCGGCAGTACGAGTTAATTGAGCCGCAGCGGTATTGTTATTACCTGCTGTATCTGTAGCTGTAGCTGCTGGGATATCTACGGTGACATTGCCAGTGGCTGTTGGTGTAACTGTAAAACTATAATTTGTACCACTACCTGTAAATCCGCTAACAGTGCCATTAGCAACATTCACACCAGTTGCGATAAATCCTGTGACGCTTTCGCTGAAGGTTGCTGTGACTAAAAATGGTGCGTTTGTGGTGGTTGGTGATGTTGATGTTAAAGCAACTGTGGGGGCTGTAATATCGGCGGTGCGAACAAGTTGAGCCGCAGCAGTGTTGTTGTTACCTGCTGTATCTGTGGCTGTAGCTGCTGGGATATCAACTGTGACATTGCCAGTGGCTGTTGGTGTAACTGTAAAACTATAATTTGTACCACTACCTGTGAAACCGCTAACAGTGCCATTAGCAACATTCACACCTGTTGTACTAAATCCTGTGACGTTTTCGCTGAATGTGGCTGTGACTAAAAATGGTGCGTTTGTGGTGGTTGGTGATGCGGATGTGAGGGCTACTGTGGGTGCAAGAGTGTCAATAATTATGGCTTTGCTACCGCCGAGGGAGTTTGCTGTGGCTAGGGCGGGGAGAGTTAAGATGGCATCAAAGGCCGTACCGACTGTTTCTTTAATTGTGCCACCGTTGAGGGTGAGGGCAGTTGTGGCGAGATATTGTAAGTCAGGGGTGGTGTCTCCTGGTTGGACTACATAGTTGAAGGTGAGGGCTGTACCGCCAGTACCACTGATATAAGTGGCAAATTGGTCGGTTGTGCCGGTTTCGAGTTGCAGTCGGGGTGTGCCGGTGACATCGACAGCAGCATCGAAGGTGACAGTGATGGCGATGGTGGAACCAACACCGTAGCTGCCGTCAGCGGTGGTGGCGGTGACGGCGGTAACTTTGGGGGTGGTGTTGAGCAGGATGGAGACGGTGCTGCCGCCGCGGTTCGCCACAGCTAAGTCTGGTTTGCCGTCGCCGTTGATGTCGCCGATGCTGATGGAGACGGGGTTATTGCCAGTAGGGAAGTCAACTTTGGTGGCGAAGGTGGGGGTGGTGGCGACCGTGGTGGTGTTGAGCAGGATGGAGACGGTGTTGCTGCTGAAGTTCGCCACAGCTAAGTCTGGTTTGCCGTCGCCGTTGAAGTCGCCGATGCTGACGGAGTAGGGAAAATTGCCAGTAGCGAAGGTAGTTTGGGGGGCGAAGTTGGGGGTGGTGGCGACCGTGGTGGTGTTGAGCAGGATGGAGATTGTGTTGCTGCCGCGGTTCGCCACAGCTAAGTCTGGTTTCCCATCGCCGTTGATGTCGCTGACGCTGATGGAGAAGGGGCCAGTACCAGTTGCGAAGGTGGTTTGGGGGGCGAAGGTGGGGGTGGTGGCGACCGTGGTGGTGTTGAGCAGGATAGAGACGGTATTGCTGATGTAGTTCGCCACAGCTAAGTCTGGTTTCACGTCGCCGTTGAAGTCGCCGATACTGACGGAGACGGGGTTACTGCCAGTAGGGAAGTCAACATTGGTGGCGAAGGTGGGGGTGGTGGCGACCGTGGTGGTGTTGAGCAGGATGGAGACCGTGTTATTGGTACTGTTCGCCACAGCTAAGTCTGGTTTCACGTCGCCGTTGAAGTCGCCGATGCTGACGGAGACGGGGGCAGTGCCAGTAGGGAAGTCAACATTGGTGGCGAAAGTGGGGATGGTGGCGACCGTGGTGGTGTTGAGCAGGATGGAGACCGTGTTATTGGTACTGTTCGCCACAGCTAAGTCTGGTTTTACGTCGCCGTTGAAGTCGCCGATGCTGACGGAGACGGGGGCAGTGCCAGTAGGGAAGTCAACATTGGTGGCGAAGGTGGGGGTGGTGGCGACCGTGGTGGTGTTGAGTAGGATGGAGGCGGTGTTGCTGTTGCGGTTCGCCACAGCTAAGTCTGGTTTGCCGTCGCCGTTGATGTCACCGATGCTGACGGAGTTGGGGAAATTGCCAGTACCGAAGAGAACTTGGGGGGCGAAGCCTAGTACGCCGCTGTAGGTTTTGAGTGTCTTGGGGTTAAATGCTATTGGTGTTTTTATGGGGCCTGTTTGTACTTCCAGGTTCCAGTCTCCCCCTAATTCTGCAATGCCGGTGGGCTTAGCTGAGGCGGCGATGTTTGCACCTGTGATTTCACTCAGTCGCTTGAGGAAGTTTTTGCCGGCTTCTCCTTTGGCTACTTCGCAACCATATAGTAGGATGTCGGCGTTTTGGGTGAGGGCTTTTCCCCATTGTTTTAGCTGGGTGTTAAAATTTTCTATATTATTCCCATTTAGGGTTTCAGTGCCTAGTGTTACACTGCCTTCGCTGCCGTGGGAAAGGATGTGTAGAGCTTTAATATCTTTTTGATTGGCTAAGGCGTTAGTAATTTGCTCGACCGCGCTAAAATTTTCATTTAAAATTAAAATTTGAGCGCGATCGGTGTCTTGAATCAGGCTTTGATAGTCTTGTACTGAGGGGTCTACGAAAACTATTTGCTTGTTCATGCTAGATTATTTGTGATATTTAATTTAGTGCGATCGTAATTTACCATACTCATCTTGAGTTTTCAACGTTTATGAAGTACACTCGCCTGTCGTTCGATCGCCGTAGGTACACGGCTTCCTCTAGGGACACCGCACCGTGTTCAGTGGTGTAAACTTAAGGTCAAACCCAGTCAGAGAATGCTGTACGATCCATAAATCTAGCTCCCCCCCACCCCCCCTTCTAAAGGGGGGCTAGGGGGGATCTAGACTTAGTGTAAAAACGGTATTTATTAATGCTTTCAGGCTTAATTTGACACTCCTTTGGCACGGTGCCGTATCCCTACTTCATAAACTTTTAGTCTAAGTTGGATTATTTTCGAGTAACACCATGAAATTTATTAACCCCAAAACAGACTATGCCTTTAAAAAAATCTTTGGTTCGGATCAAAGCCAAGAGATTTTAATTAGTTTCCTGAATGCGATCGTCTATCAAGGTGATACAGTCATAGTTTCTGTGGAAATTATCGACCCCTACGCCCCTGGGAGAATTTCGGGATTAAAAACTACTTACTTTGATGTGAAAGCTCTCCTTAATAACGGTGAAAATGTGTTGATTGAAATGCAGGCATTTAATGTGCCCGCTTTTGGCAAAAGGATTCTTTATAACACAGCCAAAATGTATGTAAATCAATTGAAATTAGGGGAAGTTTATCCAGAATTGAGAGCCGCTATAGGTGTAGCGGTGACAGATTTTATCATGTTTGATGAACATAGTAAAGTGATTTCACAATTTACGCTTAAGGAAGATGAGTTACTATTGAGTTATCAGCATAGTCCGTTAAAGTTAGTGTTTGTGGAGTTGCCAAAATTTAATAAAATGCTGGAAGAGTTGACGAATATTACGGATAAATGGCTTTATTTTTTACGAAAAGCACCTGATTTAGAGGTGATACCAGAATCTATGTCAATTGTACCGGAAATTGAAAAGGCTTTCACGATCGCCGATCGCGTAAATCTCAGTTTAGAGGAAATAGACGATCTGGAGAAGCGGGAACAGTTTGAACGGGAACGAATAAGTGCGATCGAGTTGGGTAAGGCTGAAGGTAAGGCTGAAGGTAAGGCTGAAGGGTTGACTCAAGGGCGAACTGAAGGCATACAAATTGGTGAACAAATTGGTGAACAAAGAGGTCAAATAAATCTGATTAAACGCCTATTGCAACGGCAATTAGGGGATTTAAATAAAGAAATAGAAGAGAGTTTATTACGACTATCCTCTGAACAATTATCGTCATTAGGTGAGGCTATTTTTGATATATCTAGTTTGGCTGAGTTATCGAGTTGGCTAGAAAATAATTGTTCTATTTGAAGAGATAAAAACTATATTTTCAGATTCTATGAATAACGACACAAATGTCAACACAACCCAAGAACACGAGATTTTTGGCGATCGCGATTTGCCATCTTGGTTAACCGAACAGCAGATTAGTCTGGCTTGCACGACTTATCAAACCAGCAGGTTAATGTTAATCGGCGCTGCGCCAGAAACCAACAGAATATCGGCTTTTTGGCGAATATTCGATCGCGCAATGGGACTTTTCTGCACGCCGGAACGCCTTTATCTCAGCTCAAAATATCAACTCTGGCAATTAGACAACGTGCTGGCTGCGGGAGGACAACATCAAGGTTACGATCGCCTTTACATACCGCGCATCGCCTACACTACGGGTGATATCGACATTCACGATATCGCTGTGGATAAAAATAATCAAATCATTTTTATTAGCACGTTATTCAATTGTATCGCTACTTTGAGCGATCGCCACAGTTGCAAGCCTCTCTGGAAACCGCCGTTTATCTCACAATACATCAACGAAGACCGCTGTCACCTCAACGGTTTGGCAATGGTGGATGGAGAGGCGAGATACGTCACGGCGTCGAGTCAGTCGGATGTGGTGGATGGCTGGCGCGATCGGCGAAAAAACGGCGGTATAGTGATTGATGTCGCATCTAATGATATCATCGTCACGGGATTGTCGATGCCGCATTCACCTCGCTGGTATCGAGACAAGTTGTGGTTGCTGAATTCGGGGAGAGGAGAATTTGGTTATGTGGATTTAGAGAGTGGGAAATTTCAGGCGATCGCATTTTGTCCGGGATATGTCCGAGGATTGGCTTTTTGGCAAAATTGGGCAATTGTTGGATTGTCGAAACCGAGGGGTGGTGACAATACTTTTAGCGGTTTAGAGTTGGATGAGTTGTTGCTCGCCAAGGATGCTGAGGCTCGGTGTGGGATGATGGTGATTGATTTGACTACTGGTGCGATCGTGCATTGGTTGCGGTTTGAAGGGATTGTCACGGAACTGTATGATGTGCAGGTGATTCCAGGAGTGCAAAAACCGATGGCTTTGGGTTTTCAGACGGATGAAATTGCTCAGTTGATTACTTTGGAACTTTAACCGCTGATGGTGGCGGATTCCACGTTTATGAAGTACACCGTGCGAGTGCGACGCCGTAGGAAAACGGCACTGCCATGTCCTCTATCTTTACTCAACTATCGCCCCATCTAAGCAAGTTTTTCTTAAGTCTGTTATACCTAAATTTGCACCTCTTAAATCGGCACCATTTAAGTTAGCATTACTTAAATCTGTATTAGTCAAATCAGCACCTCTGAGATTAGAATCAGATAAATTGGCGCCAGCTAAATTAGCTCTAACAAGTTGCGAATTCTGCAAGTCGCAGCAACTCAAATTAGCCGATTGCATCTGTGCTGCTGCTAAATTTGCTTTATTTAAATTAGAGCCGCTGAGGTTAGCCAAATTCAATTTAGCATAACTCAGATCGATGTTTTCTAAGCAAATGTTGCTCAATTTCGCGCATCTCAAGTTGGCATTAACAAAATATCTGTCTCCAACGGCATAACGGCGCAGCAATTCGTCCACTCCCAGTCGAATTAAAACTGCTTCGCCAGCATTTTGGTAGCACCACGATGTCTCTAGCAAACTCGCGGCTGTTTCAATTGCTGCCTTATCGGATTTAGGGAGAACCAAACTATTGCACCCATCCCACTCACCGCCTAGCATAAATGCCATTTCAGAAGCTGCTGCTACAGAGTCGCACAGCAAAACGGTTTCTGGTTTGGGTTGTAGCCAGTTCATTAGGGCGATCGAGCTCTTGTTTTTCATCGTCTGTTCGGGATTAATGCGTCTTTCTTAATTATAGGTAAAAGTATTGAAAACAGTATGCACAAATTTGCCCCAGCTTCAGAACATGAATTAATTGTATTTGGTGCAGCAAAACCTGGATATGGTGATGCAGAAATTGCTGAGTGGATTGAATTTATGCAGGGGCGTAACATCAAACAAGTTTGCTGTTTGCTTCCTGAATCCCAACTCATCCGCTACAGTGACTTGCTGGGAACATATCGGAACATCTTTGGGGGCGATCGCGTTTGCTGGGCACCGATTGCCGATTTTGAATTGGTAGATAGGGATATTTTGCTCGATCGCATATTACCCTTCTTGGCATCTGCAAACAACAAAGACGAACGGGCGGTTGTTCACTGTTCTGGGGGGATCGGACGTACAGGACAGGTTCTGGCTGCTTGGTTGGTTAGCGGGCGAGGATTGTCTAACCAACAGGCGATTTTAGCAGTCAAAAAAACTGGTAGAAATCCCTATGAAGCCGTGTTCGCTGCTTTGTTCAAAGGTCGAAATCCGTGGCAAGTCGCCCAAGAACTTAATGCTCTTTTAGATGATTGTCGCCTTGTTAGGAATGAGAACTAAATAACTTACATTTATTGTTCTTGTGGGATGGGCTTCTAGCCCGTTCAGAAAGGACGGGCGGGACGCCCATCCCACAAATATGTGTAAATTATTTAATTCGCGATTCTTATATCAACTCTCTAGCTGCACCGTTAACAGTTAACAGTTAACAGTTAACAGTTAACAGTCAACTGTTAACTGACTAATCACTAATCAGTCGTACTAACGTGGTCGATTCTCTCTAATTGCCAGAGAATTTGGTTCCCCTCGCGCCGCACGCGCGAAACTACCCAATTTCGCCAAACCCAGTTGTCTCCGCGACTGGTGACAGCGCTGGCATTTACATCCATCAAATCAGCCAGTTCAGAACTGGTAATCAAGTAGCCTTTGGTGGCCACTTCATCGGCAATGTGCAAGGTTTCGATCAGATTGCGGAGTTCCTGAACCCTCACCTCGCGGGGCAAGTTCTCCAGAGTATCGGCAGTAGAATCCATCATGGCAGAGTTGGCGATCGGAAGGTCAGAAGTTATGACATAGGATTCTATCGTTTTGTTACCAGTTGTGTCCGTTTCTGCCAAAACAATTGTGTTTTCCAACTGTAGGGGCGGTGCCCCCGTGCCCGCCCGTTCCGCCCCCGTGCCGGCCCCAGCCCCCATGCCCGTTGGTTTCTGCTGTTGCAGTTCGGGAATGAGATTGTGAGAGAATTTGCGGGCGATTTCGTCACATCTGTCGTTATAGAAGTCGCCGGAGTGGCCGCGGACGTGTTCCCATTTGACTTGCGGGGAATTTAACTTGTCTAGCAGGTGCCAGAGGTCTTGGTTGACGACATCTTTACCTGTCGAGGTCTTCCAGCCTTTATTTTTCCAGCCTTGAATCCATTTGGTGATGCCGTTTTTGACATACTCGCTGTCGGTGTAAAGGGTGACTGGTTCGGTTTGACCCGAATTGGCAAAAAATTCCAGCGCAGCGACGGCAGCCTGCATTTCCATACGGTTGTTGGTGCTTTCGGGTTCTGCACCTCCGAGTTCATGACAGTTGCCGTCGGCGAAACAAGCTACTGCGCCCCAGCCGCCTGGGCCTGGGTTGCCAGAACAAGCGCCGTCTGTGTACAAGCTTTTGATTTTGGGAGTTGTCATGGGCGAATTAATTTGTCGTTTAGAGGTTAAGTTGTTTGCGGGTGCGACAATTGAGTGATGTCAATTCCGGTTGCACTCAAGGAGATGGTTGTTGACTGTTGACTGTTGACTGTTGGCTCTCAATCAAAAAACTGACGGGATGATTAACTGTTAACTGTTAACTGTTGACTGAATTTTACAATTCTGATGCTACCGGATTTGATATGAAATTGCGATCGAACTTTGCTGCCATGAAAAATGCCAACTTAAAAATTAAAAAGGTCGGGCTATTTATTTGTCCGTTTTCTTTGTTAATTTTTAATACTTTCGCGCAAGCACAGCCAATAATGCCTGCGGATGACGGTACGGGCACTGCTGTCACCCGCAGCGGCAACCGCTACGATATCAACGGTGGCAGTTTGTCGGGAGACGGGTCGAATCTTTTTCACAGTTTCGGTCAGTTCGGCTTGAATGAAGGTCAAATTGCTAATTTTTTGACTAATTCGACGATTCAAAATATATTAGCTCGAATTTCTGGCGACCCTTCGCGAATTAACGGTTTAATTACTGTTACGGGTGGCAATTCTCATCTGTTTTTAATCAATCCTGCGGGGATTGTGTTTGGGCCGAACGCGAGTTTGAATGTGCCTGGGTCTTTCACTGCAACTACTGCTACTAATGTCGGTTTTGGTTCTAATTGGTTTAATGCTACTGGTACAAATAATTTTAGCGCGTTAGTCGGCACGCCCAATGCTTTTTATTTTGGTGTGACTCAACCGGGAAGTATTGTTAATGCTGGCAATTTGGCTGTGACTCCAGGCCAAAATTTGGCTTTGCTGGGCGGTACGGTTGTGAGTACGGGACAGTTGTCAGCCCCGGGCGGGCAAATTACTGTGGCTGCGGTTCCGGGCGAGAATGTTTTGCGGATTAGTCAACCGGGGCATTTGTTGAGTTTGGAAATAGCAAATTCAGCGGAATTTGGAAATTTTCAGCAAAGTTTAAATCCTGTTTCTTTGCCGCAGTTGCTGACTGGTACTGGTCAAAATCAGGCGGCTGGTGTTGCGGTTGCGGATGACGGTTCTGTGCGGCTTGTGGCTTCTGGTTTGCAGGTGAATTCTGGGGATGTGGCGATCGCACCTAATGTGTCTGGGCCGCTACAGTTGAATGCGGGAAGTGCGACAATCTCGGCTGCGGGAAATCTTTCGTTAGCGGGTGCTAGGCTGCAAACTGCGGGGGATTTGAACTTGCAAGGCGGGGATGCGGTGCGGGTCAGAGATAGCGCCGAGAATCCTTTTTTGGCCAGGGCTGGGGGGAATCTAGAGATTCGAGCCGATCGCACGATCGACATTCTGACTCAAAATGCGATCGGCGGCTTGTCTCTTCCCCCGCAATTCCAAAGCGGCGGAAATTTGAGTTTAGTCAGCAACGGCATTATTTCTGGAGATTCTCACTTTGTTTCTGGCGGCAATTTCTCGGTGCGGAATTTGTCGGGAATGCCAGGAAATTTTGTCAGTTTGTTTGACCCGATTATCAGTTCGGAAGAATCTGTTTTCTTTGGAGACTATACAGGTGTTTCGCTGAAAGTGGAGGCTAAGGGGAGCATTGTTGCTGAGGATATTACGATTACTGGCCCTGATACTGCATTGCGTACTGATGAAAATGTGAATCCCAACGATCCAGATATTGCTATTTTAACCAGCAGTCCGGCTTTGATTCTGCGGGCTGGAGTGCCAAATTTGGCAAATCCGGTTAATATTTCTGCTGATAGTTTGGGCGAGGATGCAATTTTCACTTCAGCGCCAGTTTTTCGCAGAAGTTTGATTGCTGTGGAAAATATTTTGGCTGGCGGGCCGGTGATTTTGTCGGCTGGTGATGATGTGGTAACTAGAGATATTAATAGCGGTACAATTAGTCTCGAAAGTACACAAGGGGCTGTAATAGTTGGGGGTAGATTGATATCAGGTTCGACTATTAATATTCAAGCTAATAACAATATTGTCTTGACAAGTGACATTTCTCCTGCTGATATCAACGGCAGTATTAGTCTGAATACTGTAAGGGGTAATATAGTAACGAGGTCGATCGATACTGGGACTGCTGGGGCGATCGAACTTAGAGCTTTTGGCGATGTAAATTTTGGGACTTTGCAGGGAACTCAAGTTGATGTTACCAGTAACTCCGGCGAGTTGGGAGTTTTGAGCGATCGCAATACAATTGTCCCCAATACTACACCCGTCAATGTGACAGCCACCGAAAATCTCACTTTGGCAGCTTCTAGGGACTTAACTGTAGGGGAGCTCAGGGGTGCGGCTGTCCGCGCTACCAGCAGCAACGGGACTGTCGCTACGGGTGCGATCGCGACTAGCGGAGATGTCACAATTGCAGCGGGACAACAAATCAGCACTGCGGCAATTATTGTTAATCCGGTTGTTGGGGTCGATCGAACTCCGACAGTCAATCTCAATGCTCGCAATGATATCAGCGTTGCATCCATAAATGCTCCGGGCGGTAACGTTAATATACAAACTCCCAATTTTGTTCGAGTAACTGATACTTTCAATAACCGAAATGGCACTCCAGTTAGTATCTCGACTGTTAGCGGCAATCAACAAGGTTCAGTTACCATTAACCACGGTGGTAGTAATACTAACCCGCCAACCCCTTTTGTTATAGGAAATGCGAGAATTAATGGTACTGCTGGTGCGATCGATTCTCGAAATGTGATTAATATTATCCCGCCAACACCAACGCCATTACCGCCAACACCAACGCCATTACCGCCAACACCAACGCCATTACCGCCAACACCAATACCATTACCGCCAACACCAATACCATTACCGCCAACACCAATACCATTACCGCCAACACCAATACCATTACCGCCAACACCAATACCATTACCGCCAACACCAATACCAT